>CAVXLI010000038.1:0-43386 GCA_963762595.1 uncultured delta proteobacterium | reverse complement strand
GCTGTGCTCGATGTAGCGTTTGTTTGCGCCGAGCAGCCGCGAGAGATTGACTTCGGGATCGTATGATGCGAAGGTCGTAGCCCTTGCCGATCAGGCGCTCGGCGACCGTCACCAACGGGCTCTCGCGCAGGTCGTCGGTGCCGGCTTGAAGCTGAGGCCGATCGTCCGATCTTCGCTTGCCCGACTGCGTCACGAGTCAAACGCGTGATCGATGTGCGCCCGATTGCTTCCCATGACGTTGCCAGCATCGGCGTCGTCACGTCATTCATCTTGCCCACGTATGAAAGCGCGCGCAGATCCTTTGGCAAGCACGAACCGCCAAACGCGAATCCCGGACGCAGGTACGCGGGTGAAATGTTCAATTGCTTGTCACGGCAAAGCAGTGACATCACCTGAACGGCCGTCGACTCCGAGCCCGTGACAGGCGTCCTATCTCGTTGCGAACACCACCTTGACCGCATGAAACGCGTTGCAGCAGAACTTCACCATTTCTGCGGTGCCGATCGACGTCGATCCATGAAATCGCACGGCAATTCTTTCGACAGGCGTCGAACCGCATGTACGCCGGCGCCGACTCCGCCGACGATTGTCATCGGCGGATTGTTGAAGTCTTTTATCGAAACACCTTCACGCAGGAATTCGGGCTGGAAGCCAGATCTGCAATTGTCCCCTCGGCCTTCCCGACGCGCGCTCCACGATACCGGCCTACCACTGTCTTCGGTCGTTCCCGGCGCAACGGTCGAACGAATCACAACCGTGTGGTGCCCGCCCTTCTTGAGCACGGCGCCGATCTGCTCACAAACGTGGCGCAACGCCGTTAGATCGTGTGCTCCGTTGGGGCTGACGGCGTACCGACGCATATGAACGACAGGCACATCGGAGCCGGCGACGGCGACGTCAGAGCTGGCCGTCACGCTCGCGCGCCCACTGCGCGAGCGCCGATCAATTCCGCCATTCCCTCCTCCGATCGGCGAGCGGCCGCTGCCGATGGTCGAGCTTCGGCGGATCGACGTCGACGCCGACCACTTCGTGGCCATGCGGGCGAGGCACGCCATCGATACGGCGCCGACATAGCCGAGACCGAAGATACTGATTCTCATGCCTGCTGTCTGTTTCATATCGGCATGGCGCCTTTTTCGCTGCAATCCGCTAGCGAACTGTGAGGCGATCATCGATCGAGCCGACGCATCGAGGCGCGCCAACCGTGATGACAGCACGCGCGCCCTGCCCATCTCTCCCAACTGGCGCGACGTTCCGCGATCCGAGCAACTCGACGACGGCGTCGGCATTCCTCCGCGGGAGTCGTAGGCCAGCAGATGCTCGCCAGGCACCGCATCGACACCACGTGCGGCCTGTCACTGCAACCACCGGCACGCCCATCGCCATCGATTCAAGAATTTTGTTCTGCGTCCCGCGGGCGATCCGCAGTGGAGCGACGTCAGCGCCGATCGCGTGACGTAAGGCCGCACGTCAGGCACGGAACCCGTCACCGTAACGCCGGGAAGTTTGCCCAGTTCCCTGACGTCTGGCGACGGATCCGCGCCGACGATCTGAAGAGCGTGCCCGTTCGGCGCCGCTCTCGGAGCAGCAGCGTCCGCGACAGAAGTGCAGCACCGCCTCCTGGTTCGGGAAGTAGTCCATGCGGCCGACGAACTAACCAGGTCCGGTCGTACGCCTGCGCCGACGGGCTGAAAAACTCACGTCGACGCCGTTGGGAAACCAGTCGGTGGGTCCACGCCGGGCGCCACGAAGCGACGCCATCTCCTCCGCGTCGTACACGTGGCCAGATCAAATTGCGCGGCAAGCGCCGCTCGGTACGTCGAGTTTCCACGGCCTCGAGCCAGTAGCCGGCCGAGAGCGGGAACGGCTTGTGCTGCGAGTACTCGCGCCACTTCTGTGAATCCATGTCGCCGAAGTCGAGGATCTTCGAGCCGGCCCGGCATCCGCGACGTACGGTGCCACCGAGGAGCAATGAACGAAAATCAAATCGAAGCGCTCCGATGCCAACTCCGCGTATGCGACGCCTTCAGCCTCGGCGAGTAGAAATACCCGAAGCTCGAAGGTCGCGTGGTCGGCAGCCACGCCACCATCCGCGGCCAGGCCAACCGGTCGTCGACGACCTCGATCAGCCGACTGGAGCAATGCTCCTCGAGGCCCTCGGCCTCCTCGAACTCCGCCTGCCGAGCGGGCCAGCGACGCGACGGTGACCTCGTGGCCCTGCTCGTGAAGATGCCGGATGATGTTGAACGGCCGGATCTTGCCGCCCCGCTTCGGCGGAAACGGCACTCGGTGGCAGACGAACAGCACTCTTCATGCCGGTCAAGGGCTGCGCCTTAGGTGGTCGGTCACGCCCGCGACGCTATGGCCGTCCAGGTACAGCCGGCACCAGATCTCGAGGTTGATCAGCGCCTAGCAGGTGATCGGTCCGGTCGGCCTTCTGCTACTCGTGCTCGCGGATCGTGCGATCGACCGCGTCCGGGTCGAGTAGACCACGCGCCGCGTCGACTCGCGCGACAGCACGTCGACGCAACATCGGCGCCAGCTCGACCCGCAGCCACGCACCCATCGGCGCACCAAAGCCGCGCTTCTCCGATGCAGGATGCTGTTCGGGAGCACACCGTCCAACGCGCGCTTCAGAGTGCTTGAGCTCGCCGCCACGAACCTTCAGCGCGACCGGGCATCCGTGCGCGCGAGTTCGACGAGCCGCTGGTCGAGCAGCGGCACGCGACATTCGAGCGACACCGCCATGCTCATCTTATCCGTCAGCATCAGCAGGTCGTCGGGCAGCTGGGTGGCGAAGTCGACGTCCATCAACTGGCGCAAGCGGATCCGTCGGTCTGCGCATCGGCAAAGCCGCGCGCGATGCAGTCGTCGAACCTGGCCGGTACGCCGCTCGCAGCATCCCGGCCGCTCGGCCGCGTCGAACACCTGCATGTAGGCCGGTAACGCTCCTCGAACGGCAGCGAGTCCGCCGGCATGAACGCCTTGGCGAGCCGCATCTGGTTCAGCAGCGGACTGTGCCGATCGCTCGGCAGCAGCCCCGCGAGCGGCGCGATCACGCCCGAGCGGATGGCGCCGGGGATCCGGCGGTACAGGCTCCGATAGTGCTCGTCGAGATAGCGCTTGTAGCCGCCGAACAGCTCGTCGCCGCCGACCCCCGAGAGGATCACCGTGACGTCCTGGCGCGCGAACTTCGACACGAGGTAGGTCGTGATGAACGCCGCGTCGGCGATCGGCTCGTCCATGTGCCAGATCAGATCCGGCAGCAGCGTCGCCACGTCCGGCTGCACGACGATCTCGTGATGATCGGTGCCGAACTGCTCGGCCACCTGCCGCGCGTACGGCAGCTCGTTGTAGAGCTGCGCGCCGGTCGAGCCCTGGAACCCGATCGAATAGGTCTTGACCGGCTGCGAGCTGTGACGACTCATGAACGCCACGACCGCGCTCGAATCGACGCCGCCCGAAAGGAACGCGCCGATCGGCACGTCGCTGACCATCTGGTCGCGCACCGAGCGCTCGAGCTCGGCGCGCACGGCCTCGACCCACTGCTGCTCGCTGCGGCTGCGGTCGATCTCCGCCGGCAGGCGGTAGTAGCGGTGCTTGCGCACCTGGCCGCCCTCCGCAATCAGCGCCGTGCCCGGCTCGAGCTTGCGCATCCCCTCGAAGATCGCGTTGGGTGCGCAGACGTAGCCCACCGACAGGTACTGCGCGAGCGCAGCCGGATCGAGGCGCGCCTGGAACGCCCGGGCACCGCCAGGATCGCCTTGGCCTCCGAGGCGAACATCAGCTCGCGGCCGTCGAGGCGGTAGTAGATCGGCTTGATGCCGATGGCGTCGCGCGCCACGATCAGGCGGCGGCGGCGGCGATCCCATAGCGCAAGCCGAACATGCCGTCGAGCTTGTTCGAGGAACGCGTCGCCGTATTCCTCGTAGGCGTGGACGACGACTTCGGAATCGCTGTGCGTCGCGAACCGATGGCCCGCGGCCTCGAGCTCGCGGCGCAACTCGCGGAAGTTGTAGATCTCGCCATTGCAGACCGCGACGACCTGCCCGTCCTCGCTCGCGATCGGCTGATGACCGCCCGCCACGTCGATGATCGACAGCCGGCGCATGCCCAGCAGCAGCTCGCCGTCGGAAAGCGCGCCGGAGTCGTCCGGTCCGCGGTGCACGATCGCGTCGCCCATGCGGGCGAGCACCGCGGGTTCATGCCGGCGCTGCCGTCGAGCGCAAGAATTCCGTAGATGCCGCACATGTCGCCGGCCTAGCCCAGGTACTTCGCCACCGGCGGCCCGACGAGCTGCGTGAGCCTGAGCGGCAGCCTGCGCCACAGCTCGATCGCCTTGCCGAACTTCGGGTTGGTCGGGCTCAGGTTCGGCATCTCCTTGCGCTTCACGAGGAAGTACTCGTAGTACAGCGGCTCGGGCTCGAAGCCCCAGTAGGTCTTGAAGTCGAAGGCGCCGGTGCCGCGCTTGCTGCGGCCGTAGTCGAAGATGCCGGCAGCCCTTCTCGCCGGGCGCGCTCCATGACCTGCCAGTACATGAAGTCGTTGCCGGCCACGGCGCGCGCTTCCTGCGTGCCGCCGCCGTAGTACGGCAGCACCTCGTCGCGGAAGTAGAAGTTGAGCACGCTCGCCACGGCGCGGTCGCCCTTCAGGATCGTGACGATGTCGCAGGCCTCGCCGAAGACTTCCTTGCAGCATCGTCGCAGGTAGCGCTTCGAGAACACCGGCGTGCCGAGGTTGCGCAGGCTCTCGGAGTACATGTCGTAGATGCGGTCGACGTCGTCGTCGATCTCGGCGCGCAGTCCTTCCTTGATGCCCTTGCGCACCATCGCGCGCTGCTTGCGCGGGATGGCGAGCATGTTCTTCTCGGAGTCCGCGTCGATCGGCTTGCGGAAGGTGACGTAGAGGTCCTTGCACGGCCAGTCCGGATGCTGCGGCGCTGCCGATTGCGCATCTCGAGGTGATCGACGCCGAGGCTGCGTGCGAGATCGCAGGCCGCCTCCTCGAGCGCCGCGTGCGGCCAGCGTCGTCGGCCGCGACGATGCCGCCGTAGACGCAGAACGGCGTCGAGACCAGCGCGTGGCCGAACAGCAGGCTCTTGACCTCGGCGAGCGGCAGCACGCCGACGATCTCGCCGTCGCGCTCGGCGAGCAGGTAATGGGTGCGGTGGCCGAAGGCGCGCTGCAGCACGTCCTGCCAGTCGGCGAGGTGGAAGAAGGTGCCGTCGGGGTGCGCACGAGACGAAGGCGTTCCAGGCGGCGCGGTCGGCTTCGCGCGAACGGCGGACGGACGCAGCGCCGCTCGGACCTCCGCCTGCCGACCGGTCGACTCGCCGCGGCGGGAGCTCTGCTCAAGCGCCGAAGACTTCATCCATGCGTCCCCAGTCGAAAGTCCGTCGAGCAGGCGCTCGAGGCGCGCGTGCATCGAGTCGAGGTTCAGGTAATGGCGGAACCGCGACTTGAGCGGCGCGCCCTGCACGCGCGGCTGCGCCGGGATCGACCTCCCACGGGTGGAAGTAGAACAGGCCGGGCTGCCGGTCCTGCTCGTTGACGCGCCTGCAGCATCCAGCGGAACGCGCCGTACGGCAGCAACCGGAA
This sequence comes from uncultured delta proteobacterium, assembly GCA_963762595.1. Classification (GTDB taxonomy): domain Bacteria; phylum Desulfobacterota; class Syntrophia; order Syntrophales; family Smithellaceae; genus UBA4810. The sequence continues at coordinate 37,789 of CAVXLI010000038.1, read as the reverse complement.
ATAGCCGCCGCCACCGCAGGGATAGTTTCGCCCGCCGAGCGCACCGTCGTCACCGGAATCTCGAGGATCGCGTCCGGGCGCAGGCGGAACGGAAAGCGCGGCGCCTCCGGCATGCCGTACAGGTCGTGGCGGATCGGGTAGATGCTCGAGCTGTAGACGTGGCCGGTCTCCTGCAGCACGTCGAGCGCCCAGAGGTTCCTGCCGTTGATCGAGTAGCTCGGGGCGCGGTAGCCGCGCACCGGCACGCCGCCGATGTCCTCGAGGATGCCCTTGCGTGCGGATCACGTCCGCGCGGAACTGCGCCGGCGTCGAACTGGTGCACGCGCGTGTGGTCGTAGCCGTGGCTCGCCAGTTCGTGGCCGTCGGCGACGATGCGCCGCACCAGCGCCGGGTGCCGCTCGGCGATCCAGCCGAGCACGAAGAACGTGCCCTTGCACGCCTGCGCCGCGAACAGGTCGAGCACGCGGCCGGTGTTGAACTCGACGCGCGACTCGGCGGCGTCCCAGGCGTCGCGCGGGATCGTCCGCTCGAACGCCGCGACCTGGAAATACTCCTCGACGTCGACCGTCAGCGCATTGCGCGTCACGGACGCCATCGTGCCCGCAGTCCCATCCACCAGCCGTCGTAGGCGCCGAACCGGCGCTGTTCAGGTAGCCCGCCTCGAGCGACGTCGTGAGCTCTGCCGCTCGACGACGTGCGATTCAGGCGCGCGATCAGAGTCGTATCGTAGCTGTTCGCCGTGAGGACGATCCGTGGGGTCCCTACTCGCCTGGTTCTGCTCGTAGTCGACGTATGTCGTTCCCACCAGTAAAGCGGATTCGGCAATCTCAGCTGGAGATAGTCCCGCCCGCGATATAGCTTCGGTAATTGCGCTATCCAGCATAGCCTGAGTTTTCTCCAGAGGATTGCCCGAACAAGAAACTTCAAAGGCTTTATATTCACGGCTTATTAGATGGGAGGAACTGCCCGCTTTTGCCGGCGTTACTTTTCCCGCAATCAAATTCTGCGCCGATTCGGGCGCGCTCCAACCAAGCGAGGTCACGGCGCCCCAACCGCGCACATAAATATCATTCTTTTTCACTTTTTAACCTTCGGCGCATTGATGACAAAATCAGCCAATGTATCAAATGACTGCATTGCTTTTGCAGCGGTTGACGCGTTTTTTAGTTCCACACCGAACTGATAACGGAGCTCCATGGCAATTTCCATGGCATCGAGGCTATCCAGTTTCAGCGGGCCCGGTCCTCCGATAAAAGGTACATCGGTAGGTATATTTTCCGGTTTCACATCTTTAACGTCACACGCTTTGATAATCAGTTCTTTGAGCTTATAAATTAGTTCTTCTCTCGATGATACATTCAATTCTTTTAAAGCTTGGCTTACATCCATTTAACTTTCCTCCCGGCAATATAAAAGCAGATTCCTGCAAATAGCGTCAAGACAATTAATTTGGGCGAGATTGTCGAGAATGACGCATCACGCAGAAAGATGTCCATATATGATTGCTGCGCCCAATACATCGGCGAGATCATCGCCACTTTTTTCATGATCAGCGGCATGACTACGTGCGGAACCATAATCCCCCCCGCTACGCCCATCAATATGGCTCCGGTAGCAGCCAGTGTTGAAGACTGTTCCGGTGTTCGTGCCAGCGCCGCAACCAAAACGCCAAAAGCGGTTGTTGCCGCGGCAACAACCAATGTGACCGGCACCATATGCCAGGGATGCGCGCCCAGATTTAGAGAAAATTTCGTTATGAGAGGCATTAAATAATAACCGACGATCAGCATTAGAATAAATTGGATCACATTGATCACATAGTATGGAATAATTTTCCCCAGGGTGACTAAATTCGTGTTTACCGGATAAGTAAAAATGCGCTGGAGGGTGCCATCTCTTTTCTCCTTAAAAAAACCGATAGACATGGGAATGGCAATGAAGAACATTGCGAATATTGTAAAGCCCGGAACCGTTTGCTGGAGAGGACTGGGAAAATCCCTGTTGGGTTTTGATTTTTCCACGATCAAGCTGGCAACCACGGCATCCAGATTATCTATGCCCATTACCACTTCCACTGTTAAGCTGGTCATCAAAGAACGAAAAGCCATTTTGTAACCGGCATCAAGCACCGGATCAAAATAAATTTCCACAGGCTTGTCTCCCGCGTCAAAGCCTTTGGGAATTATAACCACTGCCTGCGCTTTGCCGTATTCGAAAATCCGGTCAATATCCATGCCCTGCGGCCAATCAATGCGTTGAACGAGTTTATCGGAGGCGATTTTTTCTTCAAGCAGATTTGCCTTGGCCAATTTGCTTTTGTTTTCTATAATCACCGGGATGCTTCGACCGGTAACCACACTGGTAAAGATACCCCCCACCGCAAGTGACAGAAAAAATATCAGCGCCGCCGGCATCAGGAAAAGAAGCAGAATCGTCTGCCGGTCGCGAAGCAGAATCAGCATTTCCTTTTTAATTAATTCTTTTAGTTGCCGTAAAATCAATTTAAAATTACCCAAGCGGAAGAATCTGTTTTTGTCTTATTCGTCACGCAGACCCCTTCCTGTCTTTTCCAGAAAGAACTTTTCCAAATTGTCAATTTCTTTCATCTCGCCGGAAAAAATGCCTTTGCCCTCGTCGAGCAGCGTTATCCGGGAGCAAAGCCGCTGGGCCTCTTCCATGATGTGGGTAGAAAGTAGTATGGTCACCCCAGTTGCGTTGAGCCCTACCAGTGTTTCATAGATGTGATTGCGACTCTGTGGATCGATGCCGACCGTAGGCTCATCCAAGAGCAGTAATTTCGGAGAATGTAAAAGCGCCACCGCCAGATTCAATCTCCTCAGCATTCCACCGGAGTATGTGGATACGAATTTTGCTGAATACGCGGCAAGCTCCGTTTCTTCCAATACCTTGACCATCCGCTCATTGATAGATTTCCGGGAAAGGCCCGCCATGGTACCGAAAAAATGCAGATTTTCTTCCGCAGTCAGCGTCGTATACAAAGATATCGGTTGAGGGGCATATCCAAAGGAAATAAGAGCCCTTTCGTCCGGCATTTTGTTTTCATAGATAAACACAGAGCCGGAGTAACCGCGCAGTTGCCCTGTAATTATACGCATAAGCGTCGTTTTGCCCGCGCCGTTTGGCCCTAAAAGAGCGTGGATTTTACCGCTTTCCACAGACATGGAAAAATTCCTCAGCGCGTAGTGATTCGTCCCCGCATCTGCTTTATCAATCGGCAAATCATAGGAGAAACTTACTGAGGAAATTTCTACCGCTTTCATGCTTTGAGTTTCCTTGCGACTCTGTCCAAATTCTTGAAAAGTTTCTTCTCGCGGTCGGCGCAGAGAAGCATTAATCCGCCCGCTTTGCCAAATGTCTCTTCATCCCGGCCCCGCTGTTTGATAATGCGCGCCGAAACCACAGCGAACTCCCGCCAGATATCACCGATGGCCGTCATCTCCAGCGATAGCTCGGCAAGCTCAGCGGAACCGAAAAGATCGGCCGCCTCCTGAAGAAATGCGGCATACATGAACCGAAAACCTGCGCCGCCGGTACCGACTTCCTCCTGCATACGGACAACGTTACCCAGATGCCGGCAGGCCTCGTGAAAACCGATCCTCTCCGGCATTTTAATGATTCTTCTGGCCAGAGATCGTATGCCGCGGATGCCAAAAATCGGCAGAGGTATTTTGAGCATCATGTGGCAGCTATCCTTCATGCCTTTGATACAAGCTGCGCGCAAATCAGGATTTTGCCGGATGGATTTAGGATAATACATAAAGCCGTGCGGTTCAAGCGGGCCGTGGGCAAAACGCGCCCTTTCCAGATCTTCTGTCAGACAATCCACCGGATGATCAAGCACCGGATCACTGATGCGAAAGCCGTTTTCAATCTCGCGTAAAACAACTATATTGTGACCGTTGAACTGAAAACGGAAACGGTTGGGGAAATAGGAAAGCCAGTAGATATTCGTCGTGAGACCCACAATCTGCCCGATTTTGAGTACTCTTCTCAACTCATCCATACCTTTTTGCGGATTACGGAAACGTTTAGTGACAAATTCTCCTCCCAGTCTCCTGGCTGCCTTGCGGAAAACCGCCCCGGGTTGAGACCGGAAAGTGCTGATCGGCAGCCCGACCCATTTTACAAACGGCAGATGGCCGAAAAATATGCCGCTGCCTATACCGAAAATCATTGCCTCCGATATTTCCACACCTTTATCCCGAAACAAGGCAGACGTAACGCCGCTTTCACAATGAGCCGAGTGGTGATGAATAAAAGTCTTGCCGCCGGCCGTTAGTTCGATGGTCATGAATGAATTGTTTCCTTCCTTATTCCGCTATTCGGCACTGTTAGTAATTCTTCCAGTTTAACCGCCAGAGCCTTTGCATAACGGTCGAGAACCGATAATTTAAGTTTGGCAAATATCTCCGGCCGAAAATGCCTCCTCACCCTGAATGTGGCTATACCCGCTGTTTTAGCCAGAATTCCCGGTATCATCTGCCGTCGCTCCATATGATAAACAAGCGGGCTTTTTATTCCTTTGAGCACGGCTTTTCTGGTTTCTTCCAGATTGGCCACCAATTCGGCTACAGCAAGACCGTTGACGACTTCTTCGGCGCTCCAGCCGATGCTGGACACAATAACATATTTCCCCTGATCGTTGAGTGCATAACAGGCGCGCTTTTCACCTTCATAGTACGTAATGTCCTGTGGAACTTCATTTACTTTCATTGCCGGCTCCTGCTGATTATAATAATTTGTATTCATCTTATACTATATTTCGCAGGGCGGAAAGCAAATTTTACACGAGAGGAATCTTTCTGATTTTTTAGTGTTTTTTTACCAGGAAACGGCTCGAAATGATGCCAATCAAAAGGTCTTTGTAAAATCAGACGGGTCATACTGGCCATAGAGGTCTTCGCCGGCAGCCAATTATCCGGCCATTTAGTTATTCGCGAAGGTTTTCCTGCGCCGTTTGCATCGCCAAAGCGGGTTCATCGGCCATCGACGATGGAAAGGGAAAACTTTTGCAATAAATACGCAGTGCCAGCACTGTGGTAAAATGTAATCGCTAAAATATGAAGTGCGTTCAGGCCTTGATTTTTCTTACGACTTTATCGAGATTTTTGAAAAATTCCTCTTCGCGCCCCGCGCAGATCAGCATCAATCCGCCCGCCTTGGCAAATGTCTCTTGGGACTCGCCCCTCTGTTTGATGATGCGGGCAGACACAACGGCAAATTCACGCCAAATGTCACCGATAGCCGTCATATCTTTCGATAATTCGGCAAGTTCGGAAGAACCGAAAAGTCCGGCGGCTTCCTGCAGGAAGGCCGCGTATATGAAACGGAATCCCGCGCCGCCCGAGCCGATCTCTTCCTGCATGCGAACGACATGAGCTAATTGCCGACAGGCTTCGTGAAAACCAAGCGTGTCCGGAATTTTGATGATTTTCTTGGCCAGAAACCGGATACCGCGGACGCCGAAAATCGGCAGGGGAATTCTCAGCATTACATTGCAGGAATCCTTCATACCTTTAATGCAGGCTTTACGCAGATCAGGATGGGGATTGACGGATTTGGGATAATACATATAACCACGCGGCTCCATAGGACCTCGGGCAAAACGCGCCCGTTCCATATCTTCAGTTGAACAATCTATCGGTTGCTCAAATCCCGGGTCGCTCACACGAAAACCACCTTCGGTCTCATACAAAACGACTAAGTTATGTCCGTTAAAATTAAAACGAAAACGCCTGGGAAAATACGAAAGCCAGTAGATGTTGGTTGTTACTGCGACAATCTGTCCCGTTTTGAGCACACGACGCAGCTCATCCATGCCTTTTTGCCGATTGCGAAAACGTCGTCTGACAATTTCTCCACCCAGTCTCTTTACTGTTTTACGGAAAATTGTGCCCGGCAGAGTCCGGTAAGTGCTGATGGGCAGTCCGGTCCATTTAACAAACGGCAGATGGCCGAAAAAAATACCGCTGCCGATGCCGAAAGCCATCGGCTCGGAAATATCCACCCCCTTATCCCGAAAAAGGGCGGACGTAACGCCTGTCTCACAATGCGCGGATTGACGATGGATATAAGGTCTACCGTTAGCCAGAATTTCTGTTGTCATAAAATGGACACCTTTCTAATGAGACTCAAATTTCAGAAACTAAGTGTACTGAAATTTGTTAGTCGAATTATCCCACGAGCGAAGCTAAGGGGGACTCTATTAAAACTACTTCGGTACAGTTCTTAATTCGTCCAATGTAATCGCCAGTGCTTTAGCGTATCTCTCCAAAACTGTTGTTTTGATCTTTTCGAAGATATCCGGCCGGAAATGCCTTTTGACCCGGAATTTGGCAATGCCAACCGTTTGAGCCAGAATCTCCGGTGTCATCTGCCGCACTTCCATATGATAACAAAGAGTGCTTTTTTGACCTGCGAGCACAGATTTTCTGGTTTCTTCCAAATTGGCCGTAAGTTCATCAACTGCCAGACCGTTGATGACTTCTTCGGCCTCCCAGCCGATACTGGGCACAATGACATATTTCCCCTCGTCATTGAGCGCGTAGTGCCCTTTTTTCAGACCTTCATAATATTGAGGGACGTTATCCTGGGGGACTTCATTTACTTTCATTGTCGTCTCCTGCTGATCATTATGATTTTTCTTATTCTAAAATTAATGGGATGAAAAGAAAATAATTATATATCAATTATTTAGTTTTCACATTATTTTTTTACCAAGAAACGGTTCAAAGTGATGCCATTCGAAAGGATGTTTACGAACCATTTGTTCCAGGTTGTCAGCGTAGGCCTGCGCCGAGGCCAGAACCACGTTTGTTCGATCCTGCCGTGATGCGGCTACAACCTTCCTCCCTGGAGATACAACAATATGATATTTACCGGAGGCTATCTGACCAACAAAAAAAGTCATCAGTGGCGCGCCCGACATTAAGGCAAACAAATGAGGCGTATCAGGCAGATTTGCCTCATGACCTAGGAAATTAACTTTAATTGCCCGTTGCTCTCCCCAGATGCGGTCGCCGGTCATGGAAACGATTCCACCTTCACGCAAAAAATTGATCCCTTCCAAGAGGGCAAAAGGAGAACTTTCTTTCTCCGATGTTGCCACGATTTTAATTCCGCTTTGGGCCAGTTTTTCCTTCTGTATTTTCTCAATTTGTTCTTTGTGCTTGGCGCCCAGGTAGAGCATAACCGGCAGTCCTTTTTGATTAAGCCGCTGTGCGGCCAGCTCCCAATTGCCGATATGCGACATTACTACAATCGCACCGGTCTTGCTGGCTGCCGCCGCTTCCAGATGTTCCCAGCCCTCGCGGGTAAATTGTGCTTCTTCTGCTGCCCAGGGAATAAAGCGATGAATATAGACATTGGTAAAGTTATGATACTGCTTCCACACACAATACAAATGATACAGGAAATTTCGCTCAGGGAAAAGTGCTCGGTAAAACTTCAGGCTGTGCGCGACGCGAGCAGGAAATAGAAAAAAATACCACGTGGAGATAAACCAGGAAAAAGTGCGAAAAAACCACACCCCTAGACGCTGCGAAAAATAAACTGCTATGCGGTAAGATAATATTTTCATACAATGTAATCTAAAGTCTTTATTCAGGAAGTCTTCTTGCCGACAAACCATTTTTCTTCCACGGAAGCTTCTGAAGAAGCACAAACATTAACTATAAATCCAGCCCCTGCCATAAAAGATGCAATTTCTTTTTCTTCGCGGAAACATTCCGGCGTATTAGTCAGTTTTAAACGAGCAGTTTCTATCCACCTCTTCCAGGGAACTTTTTTGTTCGATGGGACTGTCGCTCTTATAAGCAAAGTTCCACCCACCTCCAGTTTAGAGTAAATACGCTGCAAAACAAGTTGTAGTTCTTCATCGGATATCAAATGCAGCATATCCAGCATCAGCACATAATCAACATTGTCTTCAACGTTGCGGTAAATCGGGCGCTCGGCCGACGCTCACGCTTCCGCGATTGCCGACAGCATAAGCAGCGACAAGCACACGCTCCTCATCCGGCTCCAGACCATATACTCGGGCCGTGGGATAAATTTCCAGAAGCCAGACGGCAGGAATTCCATAACCACAACCGATATCGATAATCCGGCGTGGATTTTGGACATATTGGTGAAGCTCGGAAAACATCGGATCAATCATCATTTTAAACCGCGCAAATACCCGTGGATAACCAGCCAGATGCCGGTATCGTAAAACCGTTCGCTTCAAATGCTCTAGTGAACCGACTGTAAATTCGCCTATAGGGTATTGAAACGGAGCAAATATTTTCTTCATCAAAACCGGCAAAATAAAATAAGCACCAATTAAGGAATAAGTGATTCCTAAAAGAGAAGTAAGTCCGATACTGTGCAATAAGGCATGCCCGGCAAAAGCCAACACTCCAAAGCCGATTAAAGTCGTAGCAGCAGAAAGAAACATGGCTAATTTGATTGTATGCATCGCCGGATGATTTTCGTCAGGGTAGCGCTGATAGGTGCAGACATAATAAATTGCATAATCAATCCCCATACCCATAATAACAACCCACAACATAATGCTGGGAATGTCCAGTGGGTGACCGATAATCTTGAGTGTTCCCAGCGTGGCGACCAGAGCAAAGATAATGGGAGCAAGCACAGCCAAAGATAAAAGCCAATCAAGATAAAATAAAAACACGACCAGCGCAATACCAATGCTGATAATTACCGCAATTTCCACAAAAATATTTTTCAGGGAGTCCCCCAATCTTTTGCTGAACAACCCGGCATCAAATATTTTAGCGAGCTCAGCAGAATTAATACGTAAGAAGAAGTCATCGGCATTGTAATTTTTGCCCGTTCCAATTAAGCTCAATTGTGTATACCCGGCGGAGCTTTTGGCGATTCCCAACATTTCGAAATACTTTTCCGGTACTTCCCCAGCCTGCGGATTTTTATTTTTAATGATTTTCCAAAATGGTTCAAAAGCGCCGGGCGCAAAACCGTTTATTCTCGCTGCCGAATCTAAATTACGCTTCAGTTTGGTCAAACGCTTATTGTCCCAGAAATTGCGCCAGGCATCTAAATTTATCCGGCCTGTTTCCGTTGAAGGAAACAAAACTGAAGGAAGAAATACACCGGATAATTTTCCTTTTTGCACATCAGCGGATAGCAACGTCATTAATTGATCATTTTTTTTCTGCAATTCACCAATAGTAGGGGCTTCCAGAAAAACATAGCATTTACCGGAAAGATCACCCCAGATATGCTGTATTTTCTTCTCAGCACTCAGGGTGTCGCTGCTCATGGAATTCATGGCATTAAGATCGACATTAAAAATCGGTCTGGCAAAAAAAAGCATAACCAGACCAAAGATAACAGCAGCAATCAGCTTCCACCATGAGGAAAAAGAGATTTTTTTAATAGCGGTAACTAAAAACTGATTGCTCTGACGTGATGCTGGCGGCATCGCCGGAAAAATTTTCGGGAATACGAAATGAACAAACATCAGTGCAAAAGTAACACCCAGTGCGGAAAAAACGCCGATTTCCGCCAGAATTTTAAAGTCGCTGATAAGCAGCAGAAGGAATCCGCCGACCGTTGTCAGCGCGGCAAGAAGTTCCGCCGACCAAACTTCCCGTGCTACTCGTTTTCCGTAAGTTTCGTGAGGCTGATCCAAAAAAAGCAGATAAGTAATCCCCAAATCAACTGTAAAAGCCATAATGGCGCCACCAAAACCGACAGCCAGCATCGACATGGACTTAAACAAAAAAGAGCAAACAAATAATGCCGTAATTGCTCCCACTGTTGAAGGAAGTAATGCTAAAAGACCGATAAGAGGACGGGGAAAAGCAAAAAGCAGTAACAGAGTTATGCCCAAAGTTGTCAAAATTATTGCCAGCCGCGTGTCTCTTTTGGCAATTGTTTCGTTATCCAGAGCCGCGCGATACGCCCCGACTGAAGTCATCATATATTTATCTTCGGCCAAAGCTTGATTGGACTTCAAATCTTGCTCGATATCTTTCAATAGCTTCTCAATTTTAGCGGAGATCGATGTATCTGTCCCTGATCCGGCAATCTTAGCCATAATGAGCGCATGCTTACCATCTTCAGAAATCAGTTGACCCTGATAAAACTGAGCCTTGTTGGAAGGAAGTAAAGCGGATAACTGCCGTAAAATAATGCCGGAAAATCCCATTGGATCTTTGGCAATCATTTCACTGCGGCCGATTCCCTCCAGTTGCTCCAAGCTTTTCCGGTTTTGGGCAAGAGCCTCTTTAATTTTAGCAGACTCCAAAAGCGGTTTTATTTCTTTTTCTAATTGCTCCGCACTAAAAAGAAGGGGTAAACTATCAGCTACATGCGCTATAAGCTCGGGAAAATTTCTCGCCTCGTCACTTATACCGACTTTGGTAAAAAGACCGCTTTTGATGAGTTTATCCGTTACTATCGATGCAGTTTTAACCAGACGATCTCTGTCGGGAGATTCTTGATCCAGGTCAATAAACAACTTATCCTGTACGGGTAAATGTCTGATGATCCGGCGTGCATCGGCCAGCACCGGATCATTGTGCGGCATTGATTCCAAGATATCGGTTTCGATTTTTAAGTTTTTGGATTCCCAGAGAAAAAGTGATGCAACAATCAGGCTAACGATAAGAACAATCGACCATTTAATTCTATATTTGCTAAGTGACATAAAAACCAATAAACTTATAAAGTTTTTTACATTACGGAACACCTTTATAAACATACTTCCTGGATACTGGCAAGTTAAAAACCCCTGAGAGAATCAGAAGATAAAATATGAGCATGCCGAAATGGCTTAATTAATATGCAACTAATTAAGCTATCGCAAAGAAAATATTCGGCTGAAAATCAAACGTGTAAAAGTTGAAGAGTTACGTAAAAAATCGATAAAAGGACGAAAATGGGAGATTCTTGATCCGGCAGGATTATATTTAACGCGCACCGGAACTTCAACCACCGGCACACCTTTTCTTCTGGCCCATACTAATATTTCTACTTCAAATTGGAATCGCCGCGCTTTTGTTCCCAGGTAAAGTGCTTGGGGCAGAGGATAAATACGCATACCGCTCTGGGAATCTAAAAGAGCAGGACCGCCGGAAATCCATACCCAAAAATTAGAAAATTTCCGGCCGAAACGGCTCGTCCAGGGGACATGTTCACCAACCATACCTTCTCTTGCCCCCACTACAATGGGGCGCATTCCTCCAGAAATTGCGGCTATTAGTTTTAAGGCGTCTTCCGGATAATGTTGGCCGTCGGCATCTATCGTAATCGCCCAATCAGCCGCAGAAGAGGCGGCTATAAATCCACTCATAATGGCCGCACCTTTACCCATATTTTTTTTATGACAAATAATGTGAATTCCTTTAATTTCGGCAATTCTGTCAGGGGTGTCATCAGTTGATCCGTCATCAACAACAAAGACGGGGAAGTGTAATGCCTGCGCATCCTTGATAACCTGCGCCACCGAATCAGCATGGTTGTATACAGGGATGACAAAAGCAAACCTTTCTTTTTGATTAATTGCATGCGCAGGTTCTTTTTCTTCTGCTTTACTCATTACTAGCCCATCTGCGGCAGGAACGCCACCGCCCACGTCCCCGGCCCCATATGCGCGCCTGATGTCAATGATAACGGCTGCAAAATAACCTCCGCTTGCGGATAGTGTTCCTCCACCATTTTTTTGACCGTTTCCTTTACCCAATCATGATTATCGGAGTATTCCAGCATAATAAGAGCAGCGGAATCACTTCGTAACGAAACAGCAAGACGTTCTTGGGCCAGTTTTAACTGTTCTTCCTGATTTCTGACCACACCGACTTTTTTCGCTCCTTCCGGTTGAGGAGAAATAACGGGCTTCATTTTAAGCATGTCGCCAAAAAAAGCGCTCGGTTTTGGATAAGCCTTCCGCCTGCGGCCAGGTATTGCAATTTATCAAGAAACACATATTCCTCACAAATTTGCACCGCTCTTTGTGCAAAGGCAAAAGTTTTTTCCATATCGTTTGTTTCGGCTAAGTAACGAGCGGCCGCGAGCGCAATGACACCCAATCTTCCCGAAGCGGCGCCCGTATCAATGACGAGTATCCTGTTTTGCGGATCATGTTTCTTCTTCCATTCCATAACTACATTATAATTGCCGGTAAAAACAGACCCGACACACAAGTATAAAACTTTTTCAAACCTGTTCAATACGCTTTCATAAATCTGATGCCTTTCATAAACGGATGCCTGTGACGTGGATACTTTTATACCTTGGCGCATTGCGTTATAAAGTTCTTCGGGATTGAAATAAGTTTCCGGCAGACATTTCTCGCCGACTGTGAGATAACTGTTCAAGAGCGTAAGACCATATTTTTTAGCATCTTTACGTGTCACGGAACCGGCGGCGTCGGTCATGATGTGCAATATTTGTCCTGTTTTGGCATTCATAAATTCCCTGGTTTGCAAAGCCAGATTGTCTTCTTCCCAATTCAGCATGCTGCCCAGCTTGCCGATTTGAGCTTTCATCTTTTCCTTGTCCTCTGTATGGAGGTGAATCTTATAAATATCTCCTTCGGGAATTATCACTGCATTGTCCTGTGTTTGTGTAATTCTCACCAATTCTTCTTTGGAAAAGATTGGCGATTTGAGGACAAAATCCACGCAGTAACCCGATTCCGCTTCTTCCCGGAAGGAAGTCGCAATATCGCAGACGATCTTTGAATATTTGCATCACTGGACGATGATTATTCTCCATTCCCCGCCAAAGAATAGAAAAATCCTTCAAAGAAAATATACATTCCCAGAGCGCCCGCATCAACGACCTCGGCTTTTTTTAATTTCGGCAGTATTTCTTTGGTTTCATGGACGGCTTTTTCCAGACGGCTAATAATGATCCGCTATTGTTTCTTGATTCGGAATCATTCCCGCGGAGGGCAAAACTTCAGCCAGAGCATCAAACAATGTCAACATGGTGCCCGCGCAGGGATCGCTCACTGCCTTCCAAGCCCGCAAACGCCCTTCTACTGCGCGAGTCCGCAAGTTCGGATACGGATTTGGCCGCGTAAAACGCCGAAAAAAATCTGGAGGCAATATTGCCGGAATTGCCGCGCGCCGAAAAAAGAAGTTGCTGAATAATTTTTTATTTATCGGGATGAACATTGCGCAAAGGAAAAAGACTGATGGAAAGATTTCTTCCCGTGTCGCCATCGGCAATGGGAAAGACATTGATCGAATCGAGCAAATCCGCCCAGGCGGCGACACGTTCCACGCCGGCAATAAAAGATTTTTGTAATAATTCTTCCATTTTAGAAACCAAAAGAACTGCGAATTTCTTCCGGTATACTGAACAAAGTTTCCATCTCCGGTGTTTTCACTGTCACCTGTTCCGTGCGGCCGCGGGCGCAAACTTTGCCATCCGCCACCTTGTCTTATTTCAAAATCAACAATCAGTTTTATATTGGCATCAACAAGGGTCGCTTTGCAGATGATTTCATCGCGGTGGCGCAAGGGAAAATATGCTTTGTCGAAGTTTTGATAATGGGAAAAATTAATTTATGCTTTTCATAGAAAGAATAAAGATCGACACCGTAATGCTCGAAAAGCGCCGCCCGCGCGATTTCAAAATAGTTCAGATAATTACCGTGCCAGACTATCTGCATGGGATCGAGATCGAAAAAAGGCACTCTTATTTTCACTTCAAAACTTTTTTGTTTTTCTATTCATGGTTTTATCCTAAAAAAATCGGAATATCTGATTGCCGTGCACATATTTTCAATGTCTTTATCCATCGGCCTGTCTTCTATCAGCGGCGCGCTGATCTGATCTGATTTTTTGCAGCAGCTTTGGCCAGAAGCGGCCTTACATTGATATTGTTTCTTAATATCACAGGCCTGCGCCGCCGCCAGAAGATGAATGGCCACAACGCGTTCCGTAAGCGTGCAAACTCTTTCAGCGTCGCGTGCCGCGATTGTTCCCATGCTGACCTTGTCCTGATTATGCGATTCGGTGGAGCGGGAAAACGAAGCCGCAGGCATGGTTGCCTTTCAGAGCTTCCGCCGTCAGCGCGGAGGAAGAAATAGACATGGCCTTAAAACCATGATGCAAGCCCTTTTCTTTCGCTGTGATTTCCTACCAGATCGCCCGGCAGTCCTCTGTTTAAATTCGGATTGACCAGAAGCATGATCTGGCGGTCGCACATATCGGCAACAGAAGCCAGCGCGGCTTTCAGTCCGTCCATGGCAAAAGCGATATGACCGCCGTAAAAATTGCCGCCCATCAGAACCTCGCCGGTCGCGGGATCGAAAATGGGATTATCGTTGGAACTGTTGGCTTCAATTTCCACCCATTTTTTTATCCAGCTCAAGCGCGTCATACAAAACACCCAGCACCTGCGGAGCACAGCGCAGAGAATAAGGATCCTGCAGAGTTTCCAGAGCATCATCTTCCAGTTGACGCGCCGATACTTTGGTTTTTAAAAGATGGATAATCTGTGCGGCAACAAACATCTGGCCGGGAAAAGGTTTGGCCTCCGAAATCACCGGATGATAATGCTGAGCGTTTCCCTTGAGCGCGTGAATGGAAAGCGCCGTGGCGTAAATCGCGGCGGATAAAATTCGCCAGGCTCTCTCGACAGCTATGGCGGCTATTCCCGTCATCGTCGTTGTGCCGTTAACCATCGAAAGAGGCTCTTTGGGCAGATATTTGTAAGGCTTTAGTCCGGCCTTTTTCATGGCTTTGGCCGCGGACATTATTTCGTCCCGATAAAAAACTTCGCGCTCGCCCATCAGACAGGCTCCGATATAGGACATCGGCGTCAAATCGCCGGACGCGCCGACCGAACCTTCGCAGGGAACCACAGGCGTTATTCCGTGATTTAGAAAATCGGCCATCTGCTGAAGCAGGGCGACGGACACGCCGGAATAACCGCGCGCCAGACAAATAATGCGGCACAACATGGCCGCTCTTGTTTCTTCAATGCCGATGGGCTCTCCCGTGCCGCAGCCGTGAAAACGAAAAATGTTGACGCCGTTTTTCAGGGCGATATCCAGCGGCATGCGTTTGCCGCATGATTTGCCGTAACCGGTTGTCACACCATAAACGGGAACTCCCTTTGCGCATGGATTCCATGAGCATTTTTTGCGTTTTTTCCATCATTTTTACGAACTTGCTGGATTTGCTTATTTGCACGGGTATCCCGTATCGCGCCACGGCAATAATATCATCAAAGCTGACATGGCTGCCGTCGATAACCACGGCGGCCTTTGCTGCTATTTTTTTTCATTAGCTAAAATCTCCTTTCCCTGGTCATAACTCATTCGGCGCACGCGCGGTTTATAAGTGCCGTCCGCCTTTTCTTTATCCATAACTTTTTTCAGCATCTTGAACATTTTATAATTTTGCGGTTCTTCCTCATAAAATTTATCCCAGGCATAATAATAAAGCGACTGCAATTGTTCCGGGGTCAATAATTTGGGCTGAAAAACAACTTTTCCGCAAGTGTAATCATTCCAATCATAGGAAAATATTCTTTTGGCATTATGCAAATCATCAAAAGTCCGGGTATGCGGAAAAGGAGTGAGCACCGTAAATTCCGCCATATCCAGCTCAACTTCCAGCAGAAAATCAACCAGCTTTTTTATATAATCTTCGGTGTGATAATCGAGCCCCAGAAGAATGCTGCCTTCCACAGCGATGCCGTAATCGTGATAACGTTTAATGCGGTCACGGATGAAATCGGATGAATCAAAAATTGCCTGATAAACAAACCACGCGCCGGCCTGAGCAGCCAGATCCAGCACCTTATCGTCATCTTCAATGGGATGGCAGCACCACTTCTTTTTCAGACGGAATCATTTCCTTGAACAATTCCATTTCCCATTTTTTATCCTGCGCCAGAGAATTATCGACGATGAAAAGCCTGTTGTTGTCGATGCTGGCCATTTCTTCGACAACTTTATCCAAAGGGCGGGGACGGAAACTTCTGCCTCCCAGAAAATTAACGCAACAGGGATAACAATTGAACCGGCAGCCGCGGGAGGCGTGCACCAGATCGACCATCTGCACGCCGCGATAATTATACATCTCGCGGTTTAAAATACTGCGTCTTGCTGTTCCGACACTTTCAATAGGCGGGAAATCCTGCATATAGTTATAAACTTTTTGCAGTTTGCCGTTTTTAAAATCCGTCAAAGACCTGCTCCATCCGGCCTTCGGCTTCTCCCAGAAAAACAGCAATCGGCATGCTGCTGGGTTTCTTCGGCGTGCAGCATTGTGGCAATACCGCCGAATATAACCTTGATGCCTTTTTTGCGGAAGGTATCGGCTATTTCCCAGCCGCGTTTTATCTGAGCGGTCAGCATCACGGAAATACCGACAAAATCAGTCGCCTGATCGAAATCAATTTCCTGTATGTTTTCATCAATAAATTCCACATCCACATAATCAGGCAGCGCGGCGGCCAAAACAACCGGCCCGTGCGGCGGCAAGGTAAAGCGCGTTTGCCGGTCTAACTTTTCCCACTTCGGATAAATCAATTTAAATTTCATACTTCCTCTTTTGCGATTAATTTATTGCAATATTGTCTTGGCAATAAAGCGAATTCCTTTTTGTCCTCCACCTGACTCGCCTGTTCCTCCCATTAGAGCTTCGCACGATACGCTTCCGCTTATATTATCTTCAAGACGGTTTTTTCAAGATTCTTTTTAAGACCTTTCCTGCTTGATTGCGGGGAAAGTCATCAACAAAAAATATTTTCTTGGGAATCTTATAATGAGCGATTTTCCCTTGTAGCGCGGTCAAAATTTCATTTTCTGTAATTTGGAGGTTTTTATGAAGGATGACAAAAGCACCGACTACTTCGCCTCTTTTTTGATCGGGCATTCCCACCACGGCCGCTTCCTTGATCTGCGGCAGCGACTGGATGGCTCTTTCCACTTCCGCCGGATAAATATTTTCACCGGAAGATATAATCATTTCCACTTTTCTGCCGACAATATAAATAAAACCGTCTTCATCGCGCCGCCCCATATCGCCTGTATGAAACCAACCATCCTTCAAGGCTGATACGATCGCAGTGTCTTTTCGCCAGTAACCCGCAAAAACATTCGGTCCCTGTACAATAATTTCTCCGGCTTCGTTTGGCCGTAGATTATTTCCTTTTTCGTCAACAATGCGCAAGTTCACGTGAAATACTTCTTTGCCGACAGAACCCGCTTTGCTGATAGAATCTTCCAGATCGAGTGAAGTGAGCCGTCCTGTTTCTGTAAGCGCGTATCCCTGAACGAAACCGACGTTTTTTTCCTCCTGATATTTCTTTATTACCGGCAGAGGAATCGGAGCGCCACCGGAAATAAAAAAATGAACATGCGCAAGATCGGCATCCTTCCATTCCTCCGCTTCCGTCATCATTTGAAACATAACAGGTACGGCGAACATATAATTTATTTTTTCCTGGCAGATAGTCTTGAGAACTTCCGAAGCATTGTAAAAACTGCTGATCATGATACTGCCCCCGGCGTAAACAATGGGAGTTACGGAAGCGGCCAGCGCTCCGATGTGAAATAGCGGCGCGACAACCAGTGATTTATAAGACCGGTTAACGCCGTAACCCAAAAGAGAATGAATTGCTCCAAACAGAATATTTTGATGAGTTAATACTGCACCTTTCGGATCGCCGGTAGTGCCGGAAGTATACATGATAAAAAGAGGATCACTCAAATCGACATTTACTTCCGTTAGCGGTTCTGACTCCGGAAAACCATTTACAAAATCTAAAAATACGGAATCGTTTTTAAGTGCTTCTCCGCCGAGGCACAAGTACCGCTGAAGTGAAAGATCAGCGGCTTTAATTTCCTGAACCTTGGGAGCAAATTCGGAAGAATAAACTAAAACGGAAGGTTCGGAATCACTAAGAATGTATAAAAGTTCCGGCACCGCTAACCGGAAATTCAAGGGAACCATAATTGCGCCCGTTTTTGCGCACGCAAAAAATATTTCGAGAAACTCACTGCAGTTGGACATCAATATGGCCACGCGATCTCCTTTTGTTATCCCTAAATGACCCAATGCGTGTGCCGTTTTGTTCACCCTTTCGTTAAATTGCCGATTATTGTAGATTTTGTTTTTTTCAGTCAAAAACGGCTTATCCGGTTGAATTATTGCTCTTTTACTTATCCACTCTCCGATATTCAAATTTCTTCCCCCTATTTATCGCAATTGGCAAAAACCAAATACACATAAGTCCCGCCGAAAGAAATACCGGCAAGAATTGCATTTCTTATGGTCATTTCTTTTTTTGCACCAGCAACAAACTCCAATGGTTTGATGGATTTGATGGGCTTTACCAGTCCGACAGTCGGAGGCATAGCATTTTCCTTCATGGATAAAGCCAAAGCGCAAGCCCTTATTCCTCCACTGGAAAAACTTTCTCCCAGCGCACCTTTGAGAGAAGTAATCGACGGTTGTTTTTCCAAATCCATAAAAATTTCAGCGTAAGCTTCAGCCTCCACGGCATCCAGCACTTTGCCGCCGTTGGCGGCCGCGTAAATAGCCTGAATATCGCGTGCTCTAACTTCCGCATTTTCCAACGCCCGGCTGATTGTTTGTTTTATACCTGCCGGTTCATCCGGCCATGCGGTAGGACTCGTAGGTGATGACCCCAATCCAAATCCTTTTATTTCACAGTAAGGCTGACGGCCTCTTGTGACTGCGGAGTCCCTACTTTCCAAACAAACTATGCCACATCCTTCTCCGACTACAATTCCGTTACGGGCTTCATCAAATGGCCGGCACGCTTCTCTACTTCCATCCAGGGGAGAGAGACTACGAAATTTTGTCAACGCTTCATAATAAAATTTTGATAAAATATCCACTCCGCCGGCTAGCACAAAATCAGCAGTGCCGCGCCGGATTTCTTCTGCGGCGTATGTCAGAGCAGTCTCGGCGGAAACAGCAAAATGTGTTACTGTTGTGTTGACACCGCGAAATCCCAACTCAATGGAAGCATGCCCTGCCGGAGCGTTCATAACCGTGTTCGGCACTAAAATCGGATTGACAAAAGCCGGACCTTCAACCAGGAGCGTTCCCGCAAACTGAACGGTTACATCCGTCGCGCCGAAAGAAGTACCCAAAATAATACCAACGCGGTCACGGTTTTCTTCATTTATCTTAATTCCCGCATCATCCAAAGCCAGGCGTGCAGCAGCAGTTGACATTGAAGATATTTTGTCCATGCGGCGCAGGTTTTTTACGGATATTAAATCACGCGGTACGAAATCGGTTACTTCCGCGCCTAAATGCGATTTGAAGGAACTCGTATCAAAAGATTTTATTTCATCGATGGCGCATTCGCCGGCAAAAAGTCTCCTTCCGAATTCTTCTTTGCCGATACCCAAAGGAGTTACCATGCCGATTCCGGTAACAACAACCTTCGTGGCTTTATGCGTCCGGTGATTTTTATTCATCGTCGACGCCTCCTCGGCATATTTGCCGAAAATTACAGTAGTATTATTTCCTCCGAAAGCAAATGAATTGGAAAGAACTGTACGCAAAGGAGTATATCTTACGCCTTCGGTTACATAATCTAAATCGCATAAGGGATCTTTGTCACGATAATTTATCGTCGGAGGGATAAAACCATTTTGCAAGGAAAGCACGCAAACGATTCCTTCCAACGCTCCTGCAGCCCCTAGAGTATGCGCGTGCATGGATTTAGTTGAGCTTACGGGAATTGAATAAGCACGTTTGCCGAACACTTCTTTAATTGCTTTTGTCTCCATAACATCGTTAACCGCCGTGGCCGTGCCGTGCGCGTTGATATAATCAATATCATCAATGGAAAGGCCGCTGTCTTTCAACGCAGCTTGCATGGAGCGAACGGCGCCGGAGGCCTGCTCATCAGGTGCAGTCATATGGAAAGAATCGCAGGTAACACCGTAGCCCAAAATTTCCCCATAAATTTTTGCTCCTCTATTCAAAGCGACATCCAGTGGTTCCAAAACCATTATGGCCGCTGCTTCGCCTAAAGAAAGACCGTCGCGATTTTTATCAAAAGGCCGACAGACTTCCGGATCAACAGATTTCAGAGCATTAAAAGCTGCATAAGTAATCCGGCACATAGGTTCTACTCCACCGGCCAGCATGATGGAGGCATGACCATTAATAATCAAATCTCGCGCGTATCCTATTGCAGTAGCGCCTGCGGAACATGCCGTCATAAAAGTTGTTTTAGGCCCCATAAGCCCTAACGCGGAAGCAATCCGATCGGCAGAAGAAGCACAATAAATACTGAAAGCTTGGAAAACCGTGCGTTCTGAACTCCTTTTTTCAATATTTCATCATAAAAGCTTTCCGCTTCCCAAAGTCCGCCGGAACCACCGCCAATAACCACACCCATTTCTTCTTTTAATTGATCCGGCAGAGGATAAAGACCGGCATCGCGCAGGGCTTCCAGAGTGGCGGCAAAAGAAAGCATATCCGCTCGCGACATTCTTTTGAGCGAATAATCCCGGGGAATATAATCGCGAACGGTAAAATTTTTGATCTGGCCGCCATTTTTACTGCGAAATTCCGCTGTATCAAAGAGGTCTATCGCCTTAATGCCGCAAAAACCCTTTCTGTAATGCATGCACAAAGTCCGGAACATTATTGGCGATAGCATTTAATGTTCCTAATCCGGTTATAACAATACGTTTACTTTTATTCATTTTAATAAATCAGCATTAATCTTTGCGGCCTGTTTCAGGTGAATAAAACTTAAATTGCGTATAAAAAAAAGTCAAGTGAATAACCCTCTACATCAGAATGTAGAATTTGATTTATAGTCAGACGATAAGTGATATTAGATAACGCTCTTAAAGAGTTGTTCTGTCATAAGCTAAGAACGAAGCCATTTCATGGGAAGAAATTTCGAACAAAACCGGAAAAAAATGCGCCAATATATTTTAATTTTTAAAAGTATTTAAAGAGCGGGCGAAAGATAACCTGATACGGGTTATCTTTCGCCCTCTTGCATCTGAATATTAGAGTTTCTGTTTACCCGTATAAAACCATCGGCAGAAAAAGAACAAGATCGGGAAACGACGTAAAAATCATCAATCCAATCAACTGTAAAAGAAGAAAAGGCAAAACACCGCGATAGATATGCCCCCAATTTATACCCTCAATTTTCATACCCGCTAAATAAAAAAGCGCGTAGCCAAAAGGCGGGGCAAGAAAGGATATTTGCAGGTACATGGCCATCATGATAACGAACCAGACCATATCAAACCCCATTAATCTGGCAATCGGCAGGAATATAGGAAAAGTAAGGAATATTAAGCCGACCCAGTCGATGAAGCACCCCAGAATAACCAACGAAATCATCATCACAAAATAAAGTCCCCATTTACCCAGCCCGACAGACGTCAATGTTTCTACTATGGCTGTTCCACCACCCATGCCTAAAAAAATCCCGGTAAAACAAGATGCTCCGACCATGATTATCAGAACCATTGTGCTTGCTTTTGCCGTTTGGTAAAGGCAGGCCATGAATTCTTCCCAGGTAAAACGCCGATAAAGTAAGACTAAAACGAAAGCCAGACTGGCACCGATTCCTGCTGCTTGTGTGGGCGAGGCAAAACCAAAAAATATTGCCCCCATTACGCCTACAACTAAAGCTAAAGGCAACAGGGAATAAATAATAAAGTCCATTAATCTATCGCCGAAAGGCATCAGGGCAATTTCTTCCGCGGGTATTGGCGGACCCAGTTCGGGGTGGAGACCACAGCGAATACGAACATACCCCATGTAAAGAATAGCAAGAGAAAAACCCGGAACAATAGCTGCCGCCAGAACATTACTTACAGCGAGGCCTGCCTGGTCGCCCATGACAACGAGCATGATACTGGGCGGTATCATAAGACCCAGCGTTCCCCCGGCGGCAATCATGCCCATAGTCAGCTCTTTTTGATAACCATAACGCAATAGCATGGGGCCGGTAAGCAGGCCCACTGTAACAACGGATGCGCCGACTATTCCAATACAGGCGGCCAACAAAATGCAAACAGCCAAAACCGCGACGCCTAAACCGCCGCGAATTGGTCCCAGGAAATAGCGTAAAGATTCAAATAGTCTATCAGCTATGCCGGAAATAGTCAGCAAATTACCCATAAAAATAAACAGTGTAATGGCAACCAACGTAAAATTGCCCATGATACCGACGAAAATACGGTCCATAAAGGTGTTGAAAAAAGCTGGCCCTGTCATAAAAAAGCCGAATATGGTTCCCACTCCTCCCAAGACAAAAGCCAATGGATGCCCGAGGAAGAAAAAGATGATGACGACGAGAAGCATTAAAAGCGCTATTAACGTCACACTCATTCGAACACCTCCTCAGATAATTCTGATAATATGCTAATTGTTACAATGGACTTTATTACTTCCGATAAACCCTGCAATATTAAGAAAATCGCCGCTAACGGAATTACGAATTTAACAGGATATAAAGTTGGCCCCCAAAAACTCACCGATTTTTCTAAAGTTGACCACGATGAATAAAAATAGCCCCAGCCGTAATAAAGCCAAACAAGCATGAACGGAAAAAACAACCGTAATATAACAAATAATTGAAATAAATGCCTGTGCTTTTTGGGATAGACGGCTGGTAAAAAGATCAATGCGAACATGAGAACCGTAAAGCAAACCATAACCGGCAACCAGCATAAAGTGAGCACCGAAGATAAAACTGATTGATTCAAACGTCCAGATTCTGGGCACGTTCAATGACCTTGTAATAAATTCAATGATAATTACTATGGTCAACGGCACAACGAGCCAAGAAAAAATTCTGCCTGTCCATTCATTGATGTTGTCAAGAAAATTAGATAATCTAACTAAGAAATCCCCTCCCATTTTTATGCTCCTCTTTTTTTTGGATTATTTATAAGGTTTGCCGCAGATTAAATCTGCGGCAAACCATGCCTAAAAACCTTACTTCAAATTGGGCAATTTGGGCCACTTCGCCGGATTTCGTCCCTGGGCATACGGCACTTCGTAATCTCGTGCAAGGCTAAAATCTTTTAAGTATTGGAATATGGAAGTGGCAACTTTATCGTAATCGGGATTTTTCAGAGCCTCAGCAGCAATAAATTCCCATACCCACTCTTCTATCTGGGCTAAGTCCTTCGCGGAAAATTTGGTTACTATGGACACCTTTTTCTTGCCACTTTTTAAGAGCAAGAGAATTATCCCATTCAGCCAGAGTACTCATATTGAGGAGATTCTCATATGCGGCGATTTCAATGATTTTTTTCAAATCAGGAGGAAGAGTGTTCCAGGCATCTTTATTAATCATCACTCCGCCAACGCTGGAGGGCTGATTCCATCCGGGACCAATATTATATTTAGTAACTTCAGCCAGGCCAATGCTGAGGTCAATATTGGGAGTGTTGAAACGCGGCAGCATCAATGGCTCCGGTGGCCAGGGCCTGAGCAATTTCTCCCGGTGCTGTCGTAACCTGAACAGCTCCAACTTTCTGCAGGACATAGCCCTGCGCTTTACCGGCCATCCTGATTTTCTTGCCTCTAAGATCGGCCAGGTTTTTGATAGGCTTACATGGAACGGATACCCGACGCGATGGATGTAACGCCGGTAATGAAATAAATCATGTTATATTTACCATACATGTAATTATATATCTCATTTCCACCGCCATGGACATACCAGTTAATTAGGTCATACTGGGAAAGCGCCAGAGGTAATGATCCTAAAAGGTCAAACCCGGAATTTTTACCCGCCCAATAAGTAGCCCAATCCGCTCCCATTTCTGCAGCGCCTTTAGAAACCGTATCGAAAACCGCCGACGAAGGAACAAGTTCACCTGCCGGATGAGTGGTAATTTGCAGACGGCCGCCGCTAAGCTCATAAATATTTTTAGCAAAGCGTTTCTCGCTTTGCGAGATAGATGAGTAAGCCGGCCAGCAGGAAACCAGCCGCCATTTTATTGTTTGGGCAAAGACCGGGGCGATAAATATTGCCATGATCATGAAAATGACGGCTATAATTACGCACATAATTCTATGGATTTTTTTCATTCTATACTCCTTTTAAAAATTCATCTCATTTATTAATTTTACCAGTAATCACCTGTAATAAAATTTGTTGTTGTCCGTTTTCTTTTTTCCTTCGTAATCTATTTAATTGCTGGCTGCAAATTACAACTGCGGCAAGCCATCCTAAAAAACCCTTACTTCAAATGAGGCAATTTAGGAAAAGTGGACGGATTTCTCCCCTGGGCAAAAGGTACCTCGTAGTCACGCACCTCTTTAAAATCTTTTAAGAATTGGAACATGGAGGTGGCAACTTTATCATAATCGGGATTTTTTTTTGCTTCCTCCACGATAAATTCCCATGTCCATTCTTCTACTTGTTTTAAATCCTTATCCGACCACTTGGTCTCTTTAACGCCTTTCTCCTTAAATTTAGCAATAGTTGATATGTTATCCCATTCAGCCAAAGCAGTATGATATTGATTATTTTCGGCTAAGGCAATTTCAATGATTTTCCTCAAATCAGGAGGTAGAGAGTTCCAGGCGTCTTTATTAATCATCACCCCGCCACTGGCTGATGGCATATTCCATGCGGGGCCAATGTTATATTTGGTAACTTCCCCCATACCAAGGCTCCAGTCGACATTAGGGATGTTAAACGAGGCAGCGTCAATGGAACCTGTGGCCAATTGTTGACTAATTTCGCTAGCCGGCGTCTGAACCTGGACAGCACCGGCTTTCTGTAAGATATATCCGGCGGCTTTACCGGACATTCTAATTTTCTTTCCTTTAAGGTCAGCCAGGCTTTTAATTGGCATACGGGAACGAATGCCCGACCCGACGGGAGTGATACCATTAAGGAAATAAATCATATTGTATTTGCCGTACATATAATTAAAGATATCCCGTCCACCGCCAAAGACATACCAGTTTATTACATCATACTGCGAGAGCGTCATGGGGTATGAACCTAAAAGGTCGAATGCGGAATTTTTACCCGCCCAATAAGTAGCCCAATCCACACCCATTTCCACGGCGCCTTTAGAAACTGTATCAAAAACCGCCGCTGCCGGAACAAGTTCCCCTGCCGGATGTGCAGTAATTTGCAGGCGGCCGCCGCTGAGTTCGTATATACTTTTAGTAAGGCGGGTTGAGCTTTGCCAGAGAGATGAATAAACCGGCCAGCAAGAAATCATCCTCCATTTAATTATTTCATCAGCCATGGCCGTTGTTGTAAATATTGCTGTGGTTATGAAAAAGGCGGCAATAATTAAGCCTATGATCCCATATAATTTTTTCATTTAGATCCTCTCCTAAATATTTAAAAATATTTACGTAATTAACAGGATCATAATTAATAAAAAAGGAAATCTACTTATCTGCTGGTTTTACTTCTTCGGTAGTTTTATCACTTTTAACAGCCGGTGCCGGTTGTTTCTTCTTTTCCACCGCGGGCGCTTTATCTCCTTTAGCGGGTGGTTTAACTGCCGGGACTGGTTCTTTCTTCTTTCCTGCCGCTGGGACTTTAGCACCTTTAGCGGGTGGTTTAGCGGCTGGAGCCGGTTTTTTCTTTTCTTCTATCTCAACAGCGGCGGCTTTATTAAAACCCTGAGCAGGAAACGGATAAATTAATTTGCCCGTGGCGAATTCCCATGGCCAAATAATTTTTATTTTTCCACCTTGCCATTGCATAAGCTTCGGATTAGCTCCCGCTTGATGATTAATGCTCATACTTTTTACAAA
Source organism: uncultured delta proteobacterium (assembly GCA_963762595.1). Classification (GTDB taxonomy): domain Bacteria; phylum Desulfobacterota; class Syntrophia; order Syntrophales; family Smithellaceae; genus UBA4810. The sequence goes on along the minus strand of CAVXLI010000038.1, from coordinate 12,011 downwards.
AACAAATGTATCACCCAGCGGAGATTCATATTTTGTCGCCTCCAAGGCTTTAATCAAGGCTTCACTTTCCAAAGTACCTGCTCTTTTGATTGCCTCAGCGACAATCATTATATTGGTGTAAGCAAGCGGGCCGAAGTATGTAGCCGGAGATTCATTGAACTCTTTGCTGAAAGCATCGCCGTAATCTCTGCTTGCTTTATACTTGCTTTTCATTGATTCGTGCCAGTAACTGTAAAACATAACACCTTCGGAACCTACCAAAGTAGAAAAGTCGGCAGGCCATACCAAAGGAGCTCCTAAATAAATAGAAGGGGCAAATCCTATATTTTTAGCATCTTCCAGCATTGGTTTGACGTCTTTTTCCGAACCATCCCATATAAAAACATCGGGCCCAAATTGTCTGGCATGTTTCAACATCAAGAAATAAACACTACCGCCCGGAGCAGCGCCTTTATAAGCCTCCCCCTGAATTACATTCCGATAAACATCAGCTGTAATTTTACCAACACTGTAACTGTCGGAACCAAATGGGTCTTCTTTATAAGCTACGAATATTTTCTTTCTTTTAACATTAGGGTATTTCTGTATTACTTCTCTCCATAACCTTTCATAATAGGCGCCGAGTTGATAATCCCAAGATTGAAGGTGAAAAAACCAATTCTGCCCCTCCAGCTCCTTTTCGACTTTTGCTGAAGAAGCTCCGCACCAAACTACCACTTTTTTATATTTTTTTAAAACCGGCACTAGTTCCATAGTTGTGGCATTGGCCGTACCGCCGACAAGTATATCGACCTTGTCACTATTGGCTAATTTCTCTACAGCAGCCACTGCCTTATCCGGTTTCATTTCATCGTCAACTATTATTAATTCCAGCTGCCTTCCCAGCAAACCGCCTGCAGCATTGATCTTTTTTACGGCCAATTGCATTGATTTTGATGCATCTTTACCAATCACTTCCGCCAATGGCAAAACGGCACCAATTTTAATTGTCTCCGCCGCTATAACAGAACTTGCCACTGCCATAAAAAAGAGGCCGGTTGTGAAAGCCGTTGATAAAAAGCAGATAAATATCTTAATCATTTATAATCCCTCCCGCAAAGTTTTAATAAATGCAATTAATTAATATATCGAATTTTTTCACCACTGCGCAAAACATTAAATACTAGTTTATTTGTTTGAAAGGTAATTCTCAGGATACTTTTTTTCTTGCTTGCAGGTTGTAGTAAGATAAACGGACTGGCAATTGAGTGAGCATTTACGTAAAACATTGAAGCACTTCCCCATAAAATTTAAAGTTATCTAAAGTTATCTTCAAGTTACGTGTATTTAGTAACAGGAAACGCTTTTTCTGTCAAGAGATATCAAAGATATCTATGCTGTTATTAAAACATTAAACCGTTACTTCAAAAAACAAGATACCTTCGAAACCATTACCCGGATTGATCAAAATTGGTCTTGGTAAAAAATTGATAACTGTTCCGGCCATGAGCTTTAACAGAGTACATAGCCATGTCGGCATTTTTCATCAAAGAATCCATATCCTGGCAGTCATCAGGGTAGATGGCAACACCTATGCTGGTGCTTGTAATAAGTTTATGGCTATCGAATGTAAATGGTTGTTGAATGGTCTTTATAATTTTTTCTGCAACTTCAGCGGGATCCTCTATCCGCACTATCTCCGGCAACAGTATCATAAATTCGTCACCTCCCAGGCGGGAAATAGTATCATTTTGGCGCAGAAGACCGGTTAGCCGGAGGCCGATCTCTTTTAGTAACCGGTCACCCACCATGTGTCCCAGTGTGTCGTTGATATTTTTGAAACGATCCAGATCAAGCATCATTACCGCCAGTTTCTGTTTGTTGCGCTTGGCATGAGCCAGAGCCATTTTAAGACGGTCCATAAACAGCATTCTGTTAGGCAATCCGGTTAGGATATCATGGGTAGCCATATAATTGAGTTGTTGTTCCGTCCTTTTACGTTCGGTAATGTCATGGCCGACACCCCGAAATCCAAAAATTTTGCCTCTCTGGTCTCGCTTGGGAAAAATTGAGAACTCAGCAAAGGTTACGCTACCGTCCGGTCGGACAAATTCCTGGGGAAAATTCTTGATTGGCTCGCCTATTTCATAGACTTGATGGAATACCTTGTAGATTTCTTCTGCTTGTTCCTGTTTGATGAAAGCTCTAAAATTCAGCCCGGTTAACTCTTTTTGGGGATATCTCAAGGTACGGGTGATGGCATCGTTGAAAAAGAGGATATTGCCAGCAAGATCAGTCTCAAAATACCATTCCTCCATCTCTTCTATTATGGTTCGATATCTCTCCTCGGACTGACGTATCGTCTCTTCTGCTTGCTTGGAACTAATTTTTTTGTTCATTTTTACTGCTGCTTTAGGTTTAACAGTTGCTTTGGTTTTAACGGATGATTTAGATTTAGTAGCCAAATTAGATCTAACTGTCATAGCCCCTTAACCTCCTCAGAACTTTATGACAAGTACACTCCAATTGATTCTAGTCAGCCTAATAATAATTATTTGTATTGGAAAATGATATAGTATAAATAAACATTTGTTAAGAAGATTCTTCAGACAAAATATTGAATATATGAAAGCTGCTTTATCAAGAAAACAAACTAACCGCGGAAGGGGATATGTGAAAACTATGAGGCAATAATGCGCATCTTCGAATGGGCAAAGCAACATCTATATGTTATGAATTAAACTAAACGTATCTCTGTATGTAATGAGAGCAAATCTATAAACGATATTTAGGATATTTATAAAGTATGAGTATACCCATAGTATCCATTGTCGGTAAATCCAATGCCGGCAAAACAACCTTATTGGAAAAATTAATTCCCGAATTGGTGAAAAGAGGGTACCGTGTAGCTACCGTCAAACATGATGTTCATGGTTTTGAAATTGACCATGAAGGCAAGGACAGCTGGCGGCACAAAAAAGCCGGCGCCCACACAACAGTTATTTCCTCTCCTCTCCGGGTAGCTTTGATTGAAGACGTAGACCGTGACCAGTCGCTAGATGAAATCAGAAACAAATATATTAAAAGGGTGGATATAATTCTTGCCGAAGGTTACAAGGGCAACCCTTTCCCCAAAATCGAAGTTTTCCGCTCTGAGCTGAAGCGTACGCCTTTATGCGGAAAAGAAGATAATCTGCTGGCGATTGCCTCGGATATAAAACTGGATGTTGGCGTTCCTTGTTTTGATATCAATGATATCAAAAGCATTGTTGATTTAATTGAAAATAAATTTCTAAAATAGTCATCAACGATAGAATTAGTTAACGGAAGTGAGAGGCAAATACGGCGATTTTCATTTCGGTCACTTTCCCCAACGCGTCCAGCCAAAAAGAGCGCCAAATCATATCTATTCTTTAATCTTTAAATTTTTCTGCAGATAATTTTTAAAATCATCGTAATTATTTGTCATAGAAACGGCGCTGCCTTCTCTTTGATCAATGTCTTTCATGCTTTCCGGCAAAGGTCAATGTTAATCCCAAAAGCTTTTGAATTTCTTCCGGAAATTTTGCCGGATGAGCGGTTTCCAGACAAATGGCCATATTTTTGTCTCGAGGTTTTGTTTAAATATTCTTCCAGTCCTGCCCAGCCCACGGCACCATGCTGTTCCAAAATCACATGATAGCGTTTATAAACACTCTTGAATGGTTTCTCTGGTTTGCTCATCCGTAACGCTTACCGAAAAAATATATCGCCGCATTTCTTCCAGATCGGGATAGCGGTGAACATTGTCCCACACGATCAACAGTGCCGCCGTACAATTCAAAGAACCGCGCCAGATTGCTGGGATGTCCGACATTCATGGCGTTGGAAATGCACGCTCGCGAAGGAGAAACTTTATTATATTTTCCGGTTTCCAGAAAGATGGGGAATTCATCATTTTCATTGGTGGGCATGACGAGTTTGGCCACCGGCAAGCCCATGCGGCGCGCGTATTCACAGCCCAGAGCGTCGCCGAAATTTCCCGAAGGAACGGAAAAAATCACCTGTTCTCCAGGTGCGGCAAGCTGGGCGTAAGCGTAAATATAGTAAACTATCTGCGGCAGAATCCGGCCGAAGTTAATCGAATTGGCCGAAGACAAATTAAATTTAGCCAATTCCGGATCGGCAAAAGCCTGCTTGACCAGATTCTGGCAATCGTCAAATTTGCCTTCTACACAGAGCGCCTGCACATTGCCGCCGATGGTGTCGAGCTGTTTTTTTTGCCGGAGACTTACTTCTTCGGCCGGATAAAGAATGGTAACGTCAATTCCTGCCACTCCTTTAAAAGCCTCGCCCACGGCGCTGCCGGTATCGCCGGATGTGGCCACCAGAATATTGATACGTTCACCTTTCGGGCGGCAATGGCTCATCAGCCTCGCCATCATGCGCGCGGCAAAATCTTTAAAGGATGCCGTCGGTCCCTGATCCAAACGCATCACGTAGGCTTGCGGATATACTTCTTCCAGAGGCACGGGAAAGTTGTAAGAGTCTTTAACCACATTTTTCAGAATTTCAGCGGAAAACTCATCGGACAGAAACGCCCTGGCAACAAGCAGCGCAGTTTCCCGGTAAGGTTTACCTTTCAGCTTTTGAATATCTTTTAAAGAAAGATGCGGAATTGCATCCGGCATAAACAAGCCTTCATCCGGAGCCTGGCCGGTAAGCAAGGCTTCTTTAAAAGAAACTTTTCCGGTAAAAGGAGTAATTCCCGCAACATTATTCAAATAACGATTTGTGCTGTAATACCTTATGGACATTGTGCTTACCTTCTTTTTTTAATGTTCTATCTTTAAACTCATTGCAGTAAATAAATCAATAAAAAATCCGGACAGGTTTTTACGATAGCTCTAGGATTAAATGACCAATGGAATTCCGGTTGGAAAATACATCCGTATGTGTTAAAAATAATAAGCTGAAAATATTTAAATAGATTGGCAAAGAGGAAAATGGAAGAAAAAAAAGTTATTCGTTTAACAGAGACAGTGCAGAGCGCGGGTTGAGCCTGTAAGATAGGTCCGGGTGACCTGTCCGAAATCATGCGCGATTTGCCGCTGATTTCAAGATCCGAATTTGCTGACCGGATTTGAACACGCGGAAGACGCGGGAGTGTATAAACTTTCCGCCGATCTTGCTCTTGTTCAAACGGTTGATTTTTTTACTCCCACTGTTGACGATCCCTTTATCTTCGGTCAAATCGCCGCAACCAACGCGCTCAATGATATTTACGCCATGGGCGGCAAACCTCTTAACCGCCATGAATATTGTTTGTTTTCCGATCAAGACAATGGATATATCCGTTCTGCGGGAAGTTTTGCGCGGCGGATTGGATAAAATGCGCGAAGCCGGTGTTTTGCTTATCGGCGGACACAGCGTTGAAGATAACGAAATCAAATACGGTCTTTCCGTAACCGGAGTAATTCATCCGGACAAAGTTTTATTCAATCGCGGCGCCAAAGCCGGTGACAGCTTGATTCTGACAAAACCATTAGGTACGGGCATTGTCAGCACGGCGATAAAAGCGCAGGCAAATGCTCCTCGAACTTTTAGAAAAAGCAATATCCTGCATGACCCAACTCAACAAAAAAGCCTCCGAAATAATGATTGCCGAGGGTAATATTCATGCCTGCACCGATATAACCGGTTTTGGTTTTTTAGGACATGCCTGTGAAATGATTGAAGGCAGTGATGTCGGCATGAGCATAAATTCAGCCGCCGTTCCGGTTTTTGAAGGAGTACGCGAATTGGTGGAAACAGGTTTTGTTCCCGGCGGTCTTTACCGCAATAAAAATTTCCGCATTAATCAAATTGAAAAGGCGGATACCTGTCCGGACTGGATTTTTGATGTTCTTTTTGATCCGCAAACTGCCGGAGGATTATTTTTTAGCTTGCCCGGGAAGCAGGCGCAAAGCCTTGTGGAAAAAATGCGCAGTGCCGGAATTGCTGATGCCGCTATTGTCGGTGAAGTTGTTGCCGATCATCCCGGTAAAATTTTTATTTATTAAGTTGATTAACCGGCAGTTTTCCATTCAAACTCAAAGAATGAAAATAGAATCCATTCCCATCAAAAAAGAAACAGAGCAAAATTTTAAAAAGCTTATGGAGATGGTTCAGCCTGATGATTCTTTAGCTCTTGCTGATGCACGGCAGTCCTGATCCCGATGCTATCGCTTCGGCCATGGCTCTGCGCGAAATTATCCAGCGGACAAAAGGCTTGGCCAAAAGTGCTTTTGTTTCCACGGAACCGTTGGTCAGACAGCAAAATATTGAATTTGTTTCTTCCATGCGTCTTTATATTCAATTAATCAATCAAGTGGATTTGAATTCTTACCGTTTAATTGCGCTTTTAGATGCCCAACCTTCTTTTCTTCAGCAGCGCATTGAGCTTTATAAAGCCGCATATTGTTTTCGATCATCATCCCCGCGAAGGCGAATGGCAAGCGCCGATCTGGAAGATATCCGGCCTAACTACGGCGCTTTATCCAGCATCTTAACCGAATATTTGCTTTGTTCCCGCGTGAAAATTCCCCGTAACCTGCACACAGCTCTTCTTTATGGAATCAAAACGGATACGGACAATTTTGATCGTGACACTATTTTCGAAGATATCAGCGCTTACACCTATCATACAAAATACGCCAATATGCAGTTGATCCGCCGCATCGAACTTAATCAAACACCGGGCCGTTTTTTGAAATATTATGATCACGCCTATCATCACATGAATAATTTTCGCGGCCGGCGGGTTTGTTATCTGGGGAATGTTGAAAGCGCCGATGTTTGCGTTCAGATGGCTGATTTTTATTTGCGTTTAATCGGCACTTACTATGTTGTTGTGGCCGGAATCGTCGGCGATAGATTCATCATTATTTTTCGCGGTGACGGTTACAGGCAGGATTGCGGCGCGATCGCGCAAAGGGCTTTCGGATTAATCGGTAAAGGCGGCGGACATAGAAGCGCCGCGCGAATGGAAATTCCTCTGGATGTATTGAAAGAAAATTTAGGAGGTGATTTATCCCAGCGAAATGTCGACAAGTTTCTTTTCAGAAGCCTGAAAAGAGATCAAAGAACAGATTCCGCCAGACATGAATATTCAAAAACAATACCGGGAAGGAAAATCTATGAAAGACGTCGGATTTAAAAAAGAAATAACAACCGGCCGTTATCTTAATCCTTTTAATGGTTTTGAGGAAAAAGAAATCACCATTGAATTGCGCTATGATGAAATTACCGGCGTGGCCTGCCGCATTCTGCCCTACCGCGTCCGCCCGGCCCAAAAACCGGATTTGGATTTCTATCTGGAAAAATCACCGGAATCGTTATGTCCTTTTTGTTCCGATCTTTTTGAAAAAACAACTCCGAAATTTACAGCCGAATATTATTGCGGAAGGAAAATTTCAGACGGGGAGAAGCCTGTCTGTTTCCCAACGCCTTTCCTTACGATCAAAACAACACTGTGGCTATTTTTTCGTCACGGCATTTTATTCCGCTGGATGAATTGACACCGCAAACCATGCAAGCATGGTTTTGACGTTTGCCGCGATTATTTTCACCGTATCGCCGAAATGAATTTAGGTTATAAATACTGTTCGATTAACTGGAACTATATGCCGCCGGCCGGCGGCGGGCTGATTCATCCGCATTTGCAGACGATTGTCGGGCATAAACCGACTAATTTTATGCAACGCCTTTTAGCCAGCGCCCAAAATTACGCGGCGGCGGAAAACGGTGAAAGTTTGTGGCATAATTTGATTGCTTTGGAAAAAGATGCAAAAGAAAGATTTATTGCCAATACCGGCGTTATTAGCTGGCTGACCAGTTTTGCGCCGAAGGGTATGGCCGGAGAAATCGATTTTATTTTTCAGGAAAAAACATCTTTTTTTGATTTAACGGAAGCTAATTTTACTGAACTTCTTGCCGGACTAGCCAAAGTATTTAGCTATTTGTACGCAAATAACTTCATAAGTTTCAACATGGCGCTCTATGCCCCGATGATAAATAATCGTTATTTTTGGGTGCAGGGAAAATTGTTCCGCGTTTTGTAATTAATCCATTGGGAACAAGCGATTTGAATTATTTTGAAAAACTGCACAATGAAATTATTTGCCCCACTGTTCCGGAAGAAGTTATGCCGTGAACTTCAACCTTATTTCCAGCAATGAATCAACGTCTTCCTTGCTGCTTTTTATCTCGTTAATCTCTGCGTACTCTTCTTTGCTTGTGGTTTCTTTAGCGGTTGAGAACTCTCAGACTGGTTTCCGCTTTTTCAGTTTTTGACGCTTGAGCCTTCTTCCCGGCGTAATCGGTTGCATACCATCCTGAACCTTTCAAACTAAAAGAAGAAAGCGACACCAACTTATGGACATTTCCCTTACAGAACTTACAGCTTTTTAATTCCGGATCGGAAATTCCCTGAAATGCTTCATATTGTCTGCCGCATTTCTGGCATTTATATTCATAAATAGGCATACTAAAAACCTCCCTCACAACTATATTAATTAATTAAATCACCAATTTTAAAATTATTGCTGAAACATTCTAAAACTATTTCCAAATCATGCTGCTTTGACCGGTTGCAGCGTGTTTCTAGTCAAATTGTGCACAATATTTTCTTCTTTTTCCTTTTCTTCTCTGGCCGCGTCAAAATCAATTTCGCCGTTGCCGAAACGCAAGACATGAATCAATTCATGCACGGCAATGTAAAGCATCAAGGGGCTGAGCTTTACAAATGGATTTGCCCTTTCCACCGCATCCAGAATGATATTATCCTGCAGGCACACCCGGTAAAAATCAAAACCGTCTTTGCCGTTTTCAGCCAAGCCATCGGGCTTTTTATAAGAATATTTGCAAAGATGAGCAAAAGCGCCGTCTTTTATTTCATGTTGATCCAAATAAGCAAGTGTTTTTACATCATACTTATTCTTTTTTAAATTGATCTTCGCTCAATCTAAAATGACGCGACACCAGCTTTTCGGCATCGTTAAATGCCTTATTGGCCATCGGCAACTGCGCTGTATTAAAATATTGAGACATAAAATCACCAACAAATAATACTTAAATTTCATAAATAATATATGCATTTAACCGATTGCTGTCAAGACGGGCAGTGTATTTACGGATAATGCCAAAAACCAAAATTAAATTGACATCTTCAACGCGTCAGGGCGTATATCTAATGAAAATAATACAATATATGCCCATAAGATAATTGTAAGGATAAATATGGCGCAAAAAATCACAAAATAAAAATCGGCGTTTTATACGGCGGCAGGTCGGGCGAACACGATGTTTCGCTTTGCTCCGCGGCATCGGTTGTTTCCGCGCTGGACAGAAACAAATATGAAGTGACGGCCATCGGTATTGACAGAGACGGCAAATGGTATGTGCAGGAAAAGCCGGAAATAATTCCGCATAAAGATTTCGGCAAAGTACTATCTCTGAAAAAGCACGGCAAGTGGCTGGTTAATCATTTTGAGCAAAAAAATAAACTGCATCTTTACAATATCAAAAACAAAAATAAAGAAGTTGTTATAGATGTTGTGTTTCCGTTCTTCACGGCACATTCGGCGAGGATGGCACCCTGCAGGGTTTGCTGGAACTGGCGATGGTGCCTTACGTCGGCGCGGATGTGACCGGCTCGGCTGTCGGCATGGATAAAGATATAGCCAAAAGATTGCTCAAAGAAGCGGATATTCCGGTTGTGCCGTCTTTAACCATCAATAAACAACAGTGGAGGGATAAACATAAAGTTATTATTCTGAGCGCACTGGATAAGCTTGGGCTTCCGGTATTTGTCAAACCGGTCTGCACCGGCTCTTCCGTCGGAGTAAAAAAGGTAAAGGAAAAAGAATCACTCTCGGAGGCGATTAATTTTGCTTTTCAGTTCGACACGCGCGTCATGATCGAAAAGGCCATCGATTGCCGCGAGATTGAATGCGCCGTTCTGGGAAATGATAATCCCGCGGCATCAATACTGGGCGAGATAATTCCCAATCATGAATTTTATTCCTATGAGGCCAAGTATATTGATCCCAACGGCGCAGCGCTGAAAATTCCGGCGCAAATTGAAGAACATCTTGCCGATAAAATTCGGAAAACTGCCGTTGAAGGATATATGGCGCTGGGCTGTAGTTCCATGGCGCGGGTTGATTTCTTTCTGGATAAAAAAACCAATGAATTTTATCTCAATGAAATAAACACAATTCCCGGCTTTACCAGCATCAGCATGTATCCCAAACTGTGGGAAGCAACCGGCCTTAAATACAGCGACCTTCTGGATAAACTAATTCAATTGGCTATTGAAAGGCATCAGAAAAAACTGGAAATTAAGACGGAGGGTGTCTAGTTATAAAATTATAAGTAACTAAAAGATGATTTTATAGGGAGGTAGGAATCATGAAACGACCCGCATCATTAGTAACAGCAATTTTTCTCCTTTTGTTAGCGTGCGCCCAATTGTGCCGCGTTATTTTGGGAGTCAACGTAGTTGCCGGAGGGATTGAAATCCCTGTCTGGCCCAGCGCGATTGCCATTGTAGTTTTGGCCGCTCTGTCAGTGTGGCTCTTACTGGAAAGAAAGAAATAGCTAAAAAATGTAATATAATCGGCAATTGGGCATGGTTTTGTAAAAAGCTCAAGACGCAAGGCATGTAAATGTAGAGCTTTGTAAAACTCCTTCTATTCGTCATTCCAGGCTTGACCTGGAATCTAGGAAATACTTGATAATACTGGATTCCGGCTTTCGTAACCTAAAGGTCATCTACGTCCGGAATGACATAACTGCTAGTTTCATACAGTTATGCAAACGCCATCAGATTTCCCAGATAAATATTACGCCGCTGGTGGGAAAAATCCATTCTTTGTCGGATATCTTAATATCGATGAATTTACCTTTGCTTTCCGATATGGAAGGTTGGGGATGTCTTCCGGCAAAAAAGCTTTCTTCCCTGACATTTTTTAATTTAGCTTTTTCGTAATTGAAGTTAATCTCCACACCCCTTGTCGGATAAACAAGATAAACAGGAAAGATTTTATTGTCCTTTGCCTGCTTGGTGGCAATTTCTATTTCAATTTTGACTTCACTGTTTATTTTTTCTTTGAGCTTTTCAGAGCCGCACCAGACTTCATAGCCGCGCTTGGTCTTTTTTGTTTCGATAATGGGAATATCTTCATTATCAATGCGCACACTGCTCGACGGTAAAATCCCGCTCCATTACCAAATCCTTGCCGTTGCTCAAAAGCCAGCGGTATTCGCAGAGCGGATCTTCAAACAACGCGGCCAACTGCGAATTATTCGAAGCGCAACCGATCATAAAGATATTGTTTCTGATCGTCTTTTTATATTCGATATGCGTGGTTACGCGAAAATAGGATATTGGCAATGCTGAGTTTTTTCCTTTACTTCCGGTAATTGCGCTATACGAATGTTGTAGCGAAAGCAAGAACGCAGTTCGAGCTGGCGGTCTTCCTTGCCAAAGAGAGTTTCAAACATTTCGTAATAAATGGCGTTGCCCAGTTCTTCATTGCGTGTGCGCGCCTGCAGACAATGGCGGATAATATTATCGATGCGGGAGATGGATTTTTCCTCGTCCGGAACAAATATTCGTCGTAGTCTAGGTTCAACCGCATCGGCTTTCCCTTTTTGCAAAAATATTCGCGGCGCTCTTTTACCTAAAGCGCAAAGAACTTCATAGCTGATAGTTTTTGCCTTTTGGGCAATTTCATTGGCGCTGATGTATTCTTTGCCCTGCCTGCCCAAAAGAACAACTTCATCGCCCACGGCACAATCGGGAATGTGGGTGACATCAATCGTGCACATATCCATAGAAATCCGTCCGACAATAGGCGCACGCCGGCCGCGGATTAAAGCCTCTCCTTGATTGGAAAGAATAAAAGCGTAACCGTCACCGTAACCCACCGGAATAGTCTCGGCAACAGCATCCAGATCCTCTGCCGCTATCCTCCTCCCACATGGCCATCTGTTTGAGCGGGATGCCG
>CAVXLI010000037.1:0-42721 GCA_963762595.1 uncultured delta proteobacterium | reverse complement strand
CAGATTCCATAATTGAGGATTATCCTGAAAATCTTTTTTTAATTTTTCATATTCGTCCAGTGTTCCCACATCATGCCAATAACCATCGTCAATAACGATGCCGCCGACGGAATGGGGATTTTCTTTAATCATATCAATCAGCGGCAGGACAATCGATTCCACACGACCTGCTTCCAGTCGCTGTAAAAACTTTGTTTCGATAATATAAATTCCGGCAAAAAGGCAACTCTGAATTCCCGGATTTTTCAAAGTATGCCGCATATCGCAGATGAAACCGTTCTTGATCAATGTTGACATTGAGCAGCGGGCCGTTGCTGCGCAGCGCCAGCGTAACCGTTGATTTTAAGGCAAAGTGCCGGTCGATCAGCGATGCAATCGGCATATTGGTGATAATGTCGCCATTGTAAACGATAATGCGTTCGTCATTGGCAATCAGGTCTTCAATATTTTTGATTCCGCCTGCCGTATCCAAAAGAATAGGTTCATGGCGAAAAGTGATCGGAATGCCGCTGCCAGCTTCCTTCCGGGAAAGCCTCGGCATATTTTTCAGCGCAGTGATGCGTATTGACAATAAATCTTTGAACGCCAATGGAGCGCAAATGCTCCATTGCGTACGTAATAATCGGTCTGCCGCCAATCGGCAAAAGCGGCTTCGGAATCTTCTCTGTCAGCGGACGCAGCCGTGTGCCCAACCCTGCGCCCAGGATAAAGGCTGTAGTTATGAGTTCCGTTCGCATGTTCAATTTACTTTCTTTCCGTAGCTGGGATCAATCTTCACCAGCGCCGCCACAATAAAACCGGGAATAGTCGTAATCAAAATCCAGATAAAGAAATTTTTATAACCCAGCATTTCCTGAATCCAGCCGCTGGCCATCGCGGGAATCATCATGCCCAGCGCCATAATGCCCGTGCCGATGGCGTAAAAGACGGTTTTGTATTCGCCCTGCGAAACCATGATCATATACATCGTGTAAGCGGTAAAACCGAAACCGTAACCGAATTGTTCGAGCGCCACGGCGGAACCGATCAGCCAACAAGCTCTCCGGCTGAGCATGTGAAAGATACACAAAAATCAAATCCGGCAGGTGCATGATAAATACCATCGGCCACAGCCAGAATTTCAAGCCTTTTTTGTAAACGACATAGCCGCCCAAAAGCCCGCCCAGCATCAGCGCCACGACACCGACCGTGCCGTAAATCAAGCCGACTTCGGCAGTGGAAAGCCCCAATCCGCCTTTTACGCGGGCATCAAGCAAAAAAGGTGCGACCATTTTCACCAGTTGCGCCTCGGCAAAACGGTAAAACAAAAAGAAACTGATAATAACGAGAATATCCTTGCGCCGGAAAAATAAAGTCAGAATGCGAAAATATTCCGCCAGAAAATTTTTGGTTTTATCGCGCGGCGCTTTGCAATCGGCGGCAGGATAAGGCAGGACAAAAAAATGATAAATAAACAGAGCCAGAAAAAATGCCGCCACACCGATAAAGGTAATCGACCAGGCCTTTGTTACCGGATAGCCGTAATTTTCCAGCATACCGGCCATAATGACCAGACCGCCCTTGGCGGCAATTGTGGCAACTCGATAAAAAACGGTGCGCACACCGACAAAGGCAGCCTGCTGCGGCGTATCGAGCCCCAGCATATAAAAACCGTCCGCGGCAATATCATGAGTGGCGGAACTAAAAGCCATAATCCAGAACATGGCCAGAGTGTAACGGACAAAATTATCGGCGGGAATAGTCAGGGCAACGCAGGCCAGTGAGCCGCCGACAGCCAGCTGCATGACCAAAATCCAGAAACGCTTGGTGCGGAAAAAATCGACAAACGGACTCCAGAGTGGTTTGATTACCCAGGGAAGATAAAGCCAGCTTGTGTAAAGAGCGATATCGGTGTTGGAAAGCCCCAGTCTTTTGTATAAAATAACGCTGACGGTCATCGCGATGATGTAGGGAATTCCTTCCGCCAGATAAAGTGAAGGAACCCAAAACCAAGGATAACCTTTTTTAAAAGCTAATTGTTGGGCGCTGAAAAGTCGCATTGAATTCCGATCAATCCGCTATTATGATTTCTTTAATTGCTATTTTTTTGATCCGAGAAATATTCATCAAAATTTTTAATACAGTTTCTGCAGGCTTGCTTTGGTAAAGTAATGAGCTAAAATTTCCGGTGCCTTAAATCCTTTAGTTGCCATGACTGCCGCGCCAATTTGACACAGACCCACACCGTGTCCCCAGCCTCCACCGGATAAAATAAATCGGTCAACTTTTCCATTGGCCGCGCTGTCCGCAGAAACAATAAAGGCACTGCTTAAAAGATGGCTGGGGGAAAGCCAGCGGCGAATTTCCAGTTCTTTTCCGACCAACATAGCTCGTTTGGAGCCTTCGATCTTCAGTTTACTAATTCTGCCGGAAGGTCCGCGCTCTATCGGGATTATATTTTTCAACTCGCCTACGTCAATGCCCGATTTTCTGCGGATAATTTCTTCCAAATCCTGCCTTTTATATATGACCTGCCAGCGGTAAAAATCAAGAGTTTCCTGATCAAACGAAGGCAGTATTTGGCTTAATATCTCGTTATCCGCGGTATTGCAGTAAGCGGGTGGTTTCCCGCTAAGCCAATTTTCAGCATCTTTTTCCGATACAATTGGTGTGTGAGTATCTATATGGTCGGTTACGCTTTGCAGATAAGGAAGAGATTTATCTTCCCACGCGGTGGAGAATATTTCCGTTTGGCCGCCACAGGATTTGTGGTAGCGGGCGTCGCAGATTTTATTTTTGTAAGCCAGGAACAATCCTCGCGTTGCCCGGATTGCCTCACCGACATTTGCGGAGATTATTTTCGTTATGCCCTGATAACGCTGACAATGGTCATCGGCACAGACGTCAAAATCTTTATGATCGTTAATGTCATGCCAGCTGATTATTTCAGTTTCACTTGCTTTTTCGAAATTGGAATTACTGCCGTATTTTTGTTTTCTTTCCAGCATGGCGACAAGCCAGCTGCGGGCGACAATTGCCTGCGCCTTTAAAAATTCCAATGGAGCCTGAGCGGACATTTCCGAAGAAATTACGCTTTCTAGATAATCTTCCAGGGGAATTTCATTAATGAGATCAAATGAAGAAGCCGAATTGGCAGACAAAAACAGATCGCCGCGAAACGATTGCTCCTGGCTCCTTTGCCAGTGAAAATCAATGCCGATTTGTACGTCAAATACGGTAAATGTTGCTCCATCTTGAGCTGAAAGTAAGATTTCCTTTTGCTTGATAATTGGCATGCCTGAAGATTGAATAAGGACAATTTGTTCTTTTTCGGCCCGGATTCCTAAATGGCCAGTAATTTTACGGCCATCAGGCAGGTGAAAGCGGCCATTTAAATTTATTTGGGCTTCTTTATAACTTTGCAGCAAGGCAACTTTTATTTTGGGTTCGCTATTGATCATAGATATTTAAGGCCGTTCTTAAAGAAATGATGCCAATTTTTATGAGTAAATGTCGGAGAAGTCAAGAAAGTTATCAGCCGGGAAAAAATTCCGTAAAAAATTAACTTAATACTTGAATATTGCTAATTTATCATATATATCTGTAAAGTTAAAAAAATTAAACGGCGGATGCGTATGGTGCATATCTGGCCAATTGGAGGAGGCAAAGGTGGATCAGGAAAGAGTTTCCTGACCAGTTCCTTAGGCCGCGTTTTAGCAGGATTGGGGAAAAAAACTCTCCTGATTGACCTCGACTTGGGCGCGGCCAATCTGCACACCCTGGTGGATGTGCCTTATCCGGTAAAGTGCCTCTCCGATTTCATTCGTAAGAAAATCCCCCTTTTAGAAAACACCATTTTGGAAACCCCAGTACCTAATCTTTATTTAATCAGCGGTGCTCACGATAATCTGGATATCGCTAATCTTCCGTACGAACAAAAAGTGAAAACCCTCAAATCCATATCCAAATTGAATTACGAGTGGATTTTGCTGGATCTGGGCGCCGGCACTTCTTTTAATACCCTTGATTTTTTTCTGATTTCACAAAACAGTATATTTATTACAACGCCGGAACCTACTTCTATTGAAAATGTCTATCGGCTGGTTCGTTCCATTTATTTCCGGCGGATTCGTCAGTATTTTAACGCGGCTGATTTTAGAGCGCTGGAAGAAGAAGTTGTGCAACAGTTTGGCGAAGGCTCTTTTAATAAACCGGATTGCATTATGCAGGCGGTTAAAAGAGCGCACCCGGAAAAAAGTTTACAACTGGAAAATGATTTCAATTCTTTTAGATTCAAGCTTGTTCTCAACCAGTTGCGCAAGCAGGATAATATCGCGCTAGGCGCGCAAATATGTAAAATTATTGAAAAACATCTTGGATTCCAGGTTGATTTTGCCGGTAACGTTGCTTTCGATGACCGCGTTCACGATGCCGTGTGCCAGCGGGTATCGTTTTTGGATCGGTATCCTTACACTCGCACGGCTTATGATCTGCGGGAATTAAGCAAACGAATTGTTAATTCTACAAGCGAACAATTATTGATGCGTTATTCTTAAGGGCATCAATTTTATAAAGTATTTATAAAAATATTGCGCTTGAGGTCTTTTTATGAAAAAAAATTTTGCCGACACTGAATTATTATGAAATTTTGGATGTTACCCCTGATGCGGCATTTTTTGAAATTCGCCATGCCTATAATGCCGCTATGCAAATGTATCGGGCAGACTCTCTGGTCAGTTATTCTTTTTTTTCTCTGGAAGAAAGACAAGAGATACTTAACCTTCTGGAAAAAGCTTACCTAACCCTCATCAACGGAAAAGAAAGAAGAAACTACGATAAGGAACTTATTCAGCTGGGAATTCTCGACAATGTGGGGGGCAAAGCGGGGGCTAAAAGATCAGCGGGTATTTATGACGCCAGCAGGCAATGGGGTAAGGCAACTGTGCTTAAAGATAATAAATCTACCTTAAAGGAAAAAGTCGCTCAAAATAAGCGCATTAATGAAATTTTATCCAAGCAGGAAATTAGCGGCGCTGATCTTAAGATAATTAGAAATGAACTGGGTGTGGCTATCGAAAAGATTGCCGGAGAAACGAAAATACGCATGGATTATTTAATCAGCATTGAAGAAGATAAAGTTAAGCGGCTTCCCGCAGCGGCTTTTCTCAAAGGCTTTGTCAAATCTTATTTAAAGTGCCTCTGTATCGAACCGCTGGACGATGTTTGTATCCGTTACATGGGCGGTCTGGCGCGCCTTGGAAAAGATAATTAAACAAGAGGATTTTAATTTGAAAATCCTGATAAATTGTAAGCAGAAATTTATAAACGGGCCAATAGGGGAAGGTAAATAAAATAATATTTGTTCATCGATCGGAGAATTAGGATGCAATTATGGGGAAATTAGCTTTAATAAGTTTATTTTTTGTGTGTTTCACGCTGGCGTTTGCGGCGGAGCAAAAGTTTGAATCCGACATAATTAAGACCTCAAGGGGAGAACTTGTCCTGACATTCATCGGGCATGGGACCATAATGATGTCCATAAACGGGATGGTCATCCATGTCGATCCCGTATCGCAGATGGCCGATTACACAAAAATGCCCAAAGCCGATTTAATCCTCGTAACTCATGAGCATCCGGATCACTTTGATCTCAAGGCGATCAACCTGATTAAAACTGCTAAAACAAAAATAGTTACCACGGAAACAGTCGCCAGGCAAATATCTGGCGTAACCATTATGAAAAATGGCGATACCCGGACTATCGGCGGCCTGCGAATTGAAGCGATTCCCGGTTATAATTTAGTGAATATGAGATCTCCCGGCGTTCCTTTCCATCCTCGGGGCACAGGTAACGGTTATGTTATTGCGTTTGGCGACAAGCGTGTATATATTGCCGGGGACTCGGAAAACACTATGGAAATGAAAAGCTTAAAGGGTATCGATGTTGCGTTTTTACCTATGAATCTTCCCTATACGATGACTCCAGAAATGGTAGCCGACGCGGCAAAGGCTTTCCTTCCCAAAATACTTTACCCCTATCACTACGGAAATACGGATACGGCAAAACTGACTTATCTGCTCAGAGATACTACAGAGATAGAAGTGCGAATTCGTAAAATGCAGTAATACTTCGGACATCAGCAGAAAACAAACTCTTCATCTCAAGTTTTTTGCTTTTTCCTGCAAAACAATATCTTCAGGGGTTGTAGAATTAATTTCGATTCCATGCGGTAGCGACTTGCCTTTCAAATCCACATGCACGAAGCTGATAAAACCGTCAAGATAAAACTCATTACTGCTGTTATCCACGACTCTTACGTACGAAATAAGGCTTGTTTTCCCGGTCAGAACAACCTTGCTTTCAAAACGGATGATTTGGCCATTGCGCACCGGCCTGGTAAAAAGCATGCCGTGTATGTTCACGCAGACGATGTTCTCGGGATGCGTAAGACTTGCCGCGGCGATAAATCCCGATTCCACAAACCACATGGCTGTCTTACCTGCAAATAGAGTTCCATGGTGATTTAGGTCTTCGCTCTTGACAAGCCTGCAAATGCTATGAGTTTTAAGTTCCATATTTTCCCCTCCTCGGCGATCATTGATATAAACGCAAGTTAATGTGTCAACAATATTAAGTCCTGTGTGAAGTCTTCTTATAATTCCTGGCATTTTTCCATTAAAACATTTCTCCAATTAAATGCCTGCATAAGCGTATGATAACTCATTGAATCAAATTTGGAATCATGGTAGACACTTACAATAAAGTTGTCATTTTAGGTGATTGAGCATGCGTTAAAGAATTGTGGAATATGAAAAATGAAGAAAACTAAAACAAAAATGATTGAATTTTATAAAATGAGCGGTAGCGGTAATGATTTCATCATTATTGACAACCGCGATTTGTCTCTGAATGTAGGCGATTTACCAACCTTTGCCCGCCGAGTTTGCGAGCGTAAAATTTCCGTAGGCGCCGATGGTCTGTTTCTTGATTGAACCATCGAAGATCTGTCGATTTCAAATGGCAGTTTTTTAACTCCGACGGCAGCATGGCGGAAATGTGCGGCAACGGCAGCCGCTGTGTGGCACGTTATGCTTATCTTAAAGGCATTGCCGGAAAGAAAATGTCTTTTGAAACAATCGCCGGCATTATTACCGCCGAAGTTAATGACGATGTCGTCAAAGTCAGACTGACCGATCCGTCCCGTGTAGATACTGGGGAAAAGATTGTTCTTGACGGTCGGGAATTTGTTTTGGACATGTGTCGATACAGGAGTTCCCCATGCAGTAACTTTTGTGGATAATCTGGAGACGTGCGCCGTTTTTGACATGGGGACGTAAAATCCGCCGTCATGAATTGTTTTCAACCCAAAGGCACCAATGCCAATTTTGCCGTGGTGCTTGACCGGCATAAAATTAAAGTGCGCACTTACGAGCGCGGCGTCGAGGATGAAACGCTGGCCTGCGGCACCGGCGTTGTTGCCTCGGTTCTCGCCGCAGCCGCGCGGGAATCTGGTGGATTCACCGGTCGATGTGACTGTGCAAAGCGGCGAAACATTGCGCATTTATTTTACACGAAAAGATGACCGTTTTGAGGAAATTTATCTTGAAGGTAAAGTAAAAATAGTCTATCAGGGATTTCTTTTTGAAGAAGCGTATAAATAACCGGAACGTTCTAAATTTCTGAGGAGGATTAGCTTGCAAACAGCGGAGAGATTAAAAAAAATACCGCCATATCTGTTTATGGAGTTGAGAAAAAAAATCAATCAAGGCCAAAGCCGACGGCGTGGATGTGATTTCGCTGGCCATCGGCGATCCGGTGGAAGCAACGCCGGATTCGATTATTGATGAACTTTGTGCCACAGCGCGTGACCCTTTGAATCATCGCTATCCCACCGACGAAGAAAAAGGCATGCTGGCTTTTCGCCAGGAAGTTGCCCGCTGGTATCAGAAAAGATATGGCGTCAGTCTGAATCCCGAAAATGAAATTCTGGGGCTTGATCGGTTCGAAAGAAGGCTGTCATCATTTTATTCTGGCGCGCGTCAATCCCGGCGATATCGTTTTGATGACCGATCCCGGCTATCCGGCCTATCGCTCGAGCATCCTGATGGGCGAGGGCGTTCCTTATAATGTTCCCATTCTGCCGCAAAATAATTATCTGCCGGTATTGGAAGACATCCCCGCGGATGTTGCCAAAAAAGCAACCGCCATGTTTCTGAATTATCCGAATAATCCGACCGGTGCCTGCGCCACTCTGGAATTTTTAAATAAGCTGGTTGCCTTTGCCCGCAGCTTTGACATTGCCATTTGTTACGATAATCCCTACAGCGAAATAGTCTTTGCCGGACAGAAGCGCATCAGTTTCCTGATGGCGCCAAGGCGCAAAAGATGTCGGCATCGAACTGAATTCTCTTTCCAAACCTTTTAATATGTGCGGCTGGCGGCTGGGCATGGCCTGCGGCAATCCGGAACTGATTGCCGCCATCAGCAAAGTCAAAGAAAATACGGATTCGGGAATTTTTAATGCCGTTCAATTTGCCGGAATTCAAGCCTTGCAATAACGAAGCGGATTTATCGAGGAAATGCTAGCCATTGTATGGAGCGCAGACGCGAGCTGGTTCTGAAGACACTGAAAAAAATCGGCATTGATTTTAATCCGCCGCGCGGCACATTTTATCTGTGGGTGCCGGTGCCCCAAGGGCATGACGTCGCTGGAATTCACTAACCGTTTGTTTGATAAGACCGCCGTTGTGGTTGCTTCCGGAACGGCTTACGGCCAATACGGCGAAGGCTTTGTCCGCATATCGCTCACCGTGCCGGATGACCGATTACGGGAAGCGATGAAGAGAATAGAGAAAGGAATTCTCTATAATGGAAATGGGTATTTTGGGCTTCCCCAAAGCGGGAAGAGCACATTATTTGAAATCATGACCGGTGTCAAAAGCGGCCAGTCTGCACAACGAAACCGTCGTGCGCGGTCAGGCAGTCCGTGCCGGATGATCGTTTTGACAAGCTGGTCGAAATCATACAAACCGGTAAAAGTATCTCCGGCCAAAGTTCCTTTTGTGGATGTCCATGCCGTGGGCGAGCATCCCTGGGAAGCCATCCGGCAGAACTTAAGCGGCAGCGGACGGCATTCTGCATGTGGTTGACGGATTTTCCCTGCCCGATGTGTCAACTGAGCATCGAAGCCTACCGCAAGCTGGAAGATGAGTTGATCCTTTCCGACCTTTTAATCATTGAAAAGAAACTGGAGCGCCTCACCAAAATGTCCAAAAAAGCGCTTACGCCACAGGATATGGCGCAAAACGAACTTTTACCCAAATTAAAAGAATGCCTGGAAGCGGGAAAACCGCTGAGCGTCTAGCGGTACTGACGCCTGCGGAAGTTTTTACACTGCGGAGTTTTTCTTTCTGGACAATTAAGCCGGAACTGGTCGTGGTCAACATGTGCCGAAGATAATCTTTCTTTTGCCGATGCTTTTGCGCAAAGAAGCAAAATTATCAGAACCGGTCATGGGTATCTGCTGTAAAATTGAGGCGGAGCTGGCCGGACTGGATGCCGCCGATCAAAAAGAATTTCTGGCTTCAATGGGCATTGCCGAACCGGCGTTTGGCCGGATTATCCGCGCGGCTTTTTCTCTTTTAGGGCGCATTTCCTTTTTTACCGTCGGCGAAGATGAAGTCAAAGCCTGGGTGATTCCTGTGGAGACCAAAGCGCCCAAAGCAGCCGGAGCCATTCACAACGATTTTGAACGAGGCTTTATCAAAGCCGAAGTCATGTACTATGATGATTTCATCGCGCACGGCGGATCCGCCGCGCAGGTAAAATCAGCCGGCCGCCTGCGCCTGGAAGGAAAGGAATACATTGTCCAGGACGGCGATATCATCAATTTCCGTTTCAATGTTTGAAGCTAAAGAAAAATTATTCTTCCGGTACGGCCCATACTATATGCCCACGATTGACAATTACTACTTTGGTTTTTGTTCCATTCATCAGCGCATCGTAAATTGCCAAAAAAGGTTCAGTTTCTTTAGAATTGAGAAAATCAGACAGGCGATTGTATTTTCTTATATTTAATATCCCCTTGATTGATGTGCCGTCGGAAAGACAAAAAGACGCCTTAGTTTTATTTACAGTGCTGTCTGAAAGAGGAATAGCAACTGTTTCTCTATTTGATAATTCAATCATAATACCCTCCTTACTTTTATTAAAATATCACGAAATAAAAAAGTTTCAGCTAAAATTATTATTCTGGTTCGCGGTTCTAAAAATTAGAAGTTGCCAACATATTCTTTATTTTAGCGCAAAAATCATCAGGCTCGTCAGTACTTAAAGCAATAATTTCACCTGGACATATCGAACGCCTGTCTTTGGCCAAAATGTTGGCGACAGTTGTTTCAGCTTCTATTTTTATGCGGTTTTTCTTCAGATGCTTTTTTGCCGGTTGGGAAACCAAAAGCGTCTGTATAGCCGATATAATTCCGGAATAGGAAACCAGTTTAGCCGCAGCAAGCCCCATTACTTTATCATGCAAGAGTAAACTTTTCTTCTCGTGACGGTAATTCTCCAGACAATCCCAAAGAGGCTTTAATCCATGCTCTTCCGAAGAAAAAATAATTTTATCGTCTTCAACTAAAGCCAGTGAATATCGGGTAAAGTCCGGTTTTAACATAAATACAGCTTCCTTATGGGCTTATACTTAAGATAAACCAGTATGGCCCGAAAGAATCATTAAACAGCTGCTTAAAAAAGTGCACTTACTTTTACACTATTGACGCATTTTTGTGTAGTAATTTTTGTAAAAAATTAGCTGGATTTATCAATCAAACGGCTCACGATTTTCCCCCCGATAGTTTCCCTCGAATGCAGAGCCCCGTGCGGACAAACTTCTATGCAGCAATAACAGCGGATACATTTTTGATAGTCAAATTCAACTCCAGCCTCCAAAGATTGGATGGCCCGGCCCGGACAAATTGTCCAGCATAGGCTGCATTGTTTACACAGATGATTGTCGCAAACAGGCAGAGGTGTCGTATACCGCCGCAGAAAGTTGTGCAGAAAACGCGGACCGAATATCAGCCCGCTGGTTTCCGGCAGTTCGAAATCATACACGTTTGGCAAATCCCCTTCTATTTCGCAGTAGTTGATTAAATTAGTTTCTTTGGCGATTTTCAATACCGGCACATTTTGGTAATCAATCCCCAGCATCCGGCACACAGTAGTATCCAGAGCAAACGAATCGCAGCTGCCCATCAAAACGCCGACATACCGCGGTTTTCCTCCTTTGCCGGGTCCTTCGCCCTCCAACGCCATGATTCCATCCAGTATCGATACGATCGGCTGGATAGCCTGATGAATTGCGGTAAGCAGACGGGCGAATTCCATTGAATCGACACCGGCGCGCATATGCCAGCGTGACTTCTGAAAACCAATGATACAGCCGAACATATTTTTCACAGCCAAGGTTAAAAGCATCTGGCTGTGTGTTTTGAGCTTGGGTAAATTGATAATTGCATCTGCCTCCATAGCGTCTTTAGCTATGTCAATGCGGCCATAAGGCTTTCCAATATCGATCTGAACAGTGTTTTTAAAAGGGGTACAAATTACATCCAGACCGGCTAGAGCATCTTTAGTGCCATTAACTTTAAGGATATTTTCAAAAGAACCGATTGCCGGAGAATCGGATACCTGCGGGCGGGCGCCTTTTTGCAGAACATACTCTACTGCCGCTTTAATAATTAAAGGGTGAGTAAGCACAGCGTCTCGCGGTGCCGCGGCGCTAAGCATATTGGGTTTAATCAGAATGCGGCTGCCCGTCTTGATCTTGTCACCGGCCAGTGTATCCATCATCTCAAAAAAGACTGGGCTTCAGTTGATCGTAATTATAAGAAGTTTTGCGGACAATAACAACGGCCATAACAGTTCAGTTCTAGCGTAGATAAACCGGCAAACTAGTTGGTTTTAAATGAGTTGCCTAATACTTACTGGAGCCGATGACCAGAATCGAACTGGTGACCTACTGATTACGAATCAGTTGCTCTACCGGCTGAGCTACATCGGCATCCATTGAACCACTATTCCGACAAGAGATGCGTTATTTATCTTAAGGGGTATCCCCTTGTCAAGTTATTACGTTGGGCTGAACTACCTTAAATATTGACTTCCCTGTTATTTTCCTTTAGCCTCGAAAAAGTGGGTTAAACAAGTATGGAGCTGAGTATGATTATTTTTCTTCTGGTTTTTTTCTGCCTTTACGGCGGAATTAATTTTTATGTCTTTTTCCCGGGCGATAAACATTTTCCATTTTTCCGGTATCTCGCAGGCTATAATCATCTTTGTAATGATACTGCTGATCGTTGCCCCGGTCGCCGTGAGGCTCATTGAAGCCGTTCATCTGGAAACATTGGCGCGGATTATTGCCTATATCGGTTATATCTGGATGGCTTTTGTTTTCCTCTTTTTCTTTCTGAGCATTACTTTTGATATCACTCGATGTTTATATAAGCTCGTTGGGCATGGTCCAAGTGCTGCCCACCTCAATACAATTGCTTTCGGAGTAGCGGTTTTCCTTGCCTTTCTCTTTGTAGTTTACGGCTTTTTTGACGCCCGGAGAATCAGGGTGAAAAATCTGGAAATTCATGCCGAACAGGCATTACCAAATAACGGCAAAATCCGTATCGTCCAGATATCCGATGTGCATGTGGGAATAATTATCAGAGAAAAATGTCTGCAGGTTATTCTCGATAGGGTAAGAGAGGCCAGTCCCGATATTTTAGTTTCCACCGGAGATTTACTGGACGGCGAGACTCAATAATATGATGCCGGAAGCGGAGCTCCTGGCCGCTGTTAGCCCGAAGTATGGCAAATATGCAATTATGGGCAATCATGAATATTTTGCCGGAATCGAACGCGCGCTAAACTTCACTCGCAGCGCCGGTTTTGTAGTTCTGCGCGATGACGTCGTAAAAGTGGCCGGAATAAATATATTCGGTGCGGATGATATAACCGGCCGCAGACTTGGTCTGACCAAAGGCAATCCCCGTTTTCAAGAATCCCTGGCCGAGAGAAGTGATAACTTTGTTTTGCTTTTAAAGCATCAGCCTTATGTTAATGAGCGGGAGAAATTCGACTTGCAAATTTCGGGGCATACGCACGGCGGACAAATATTTCCTTTCGGATTGGTTACACGCTTTTTTTTCCCCCACAATTACGGATATTATGAATTGGGAAAAAAACAGGTTACTTTATGTGAGCAGAGGAACCGGTACCTGGGGCCCACCTGTACGCCTTTTTGCGCCACCGGAAATTACGGTTATCGATATCATCGGGAAGAAAGCCAAATAAGATAATCGGCTGATGCATTCCGTTTAATCAATCCGTTCCACCTGCTAAAATTCTTTACTGTGAATAAAGTTGACCGCGTTACGGAAAATGGCCAGTCCCTGGCCTTCTTCCGGCAGGTTTTCCCTTGTCCAGCGGGGATGATTGGTGCGGTGCAGATAAGCTTCGGGATGCGGCATCAGGCCGAAAAGCCTGCCCGTTTCATTGCAAATTCCGGCGATGGCATTAATTGAACCGTTGGGATTGGCCGGATAGTCCATTGTGATGTTTCCTTCCACCGTGCTGTATTGAAAGGCGACAAGATTTTTCTTTTCGATTTCTTCCAGAATGGCGTTGCTTTCCGGAACAAATTTTCCTTCGCCATGCCGCACGGGAAGATAGATAACGTCAATGCCTTTGGTAAAAACACAGGGGCTTTGTGCGTTGGCTTTGAGATAAACCCAGCGGTCTTCAAAACGTCCCGAATCATTAAAGGTCAGAGTTGTGCTCTGCTTAGTGAAGTTGCCATTAAGCGCCGGCAGCAATCCCAGTTTCACCATCAGCTGAAAGCCGTTGCAGACGCCCAGAATTAATTTCCCTGCAGCAATAAATTTGAGCAGCTCGTCGATGAGCATTTCATTGGCGCCGGCGATGGCGCGCGTGCAGAAAGCGGTTGGCGCCGGCTTTGGCCGAGCCCAGATCGTCGCCGTCTAAAAAGCCGCCCGGCAGATTCAGAAAAGTATAATCAGACAGACGCTTTTCGCCGAAGAGCAATTCACTGATATGAACGATATCGCACTTCATCGGCGCCGGCCAGTTTACAGGCGTGCGCCATTTCCATTTCGCAGTTGGTGCCGTTGCCGGTCAGATACGATCGCTTTTACTTTGCTGGACATAAATAAAATCCTGTCTAAAAATTAAGCGGCTTTTGCCACGCGTCTTTGAGTTTGCTGATTTTTTCTTTGATAATCAGTTTGCCATTGAGTCCGGTTATCTGGAAGAGTTCGTCGCTTGAGACAAAGCCGATTTCACTGATGATATTTCCGGCCATGATCTTTTCAAACTTGCTTTGATCTTTGGGATGGATGGTCACTACAAAACGGCTGGCCGTCTCGGAAAATAAAATATAATCGTTTCGTTTCTTGCCGCGGTAAGGAACATCCTTCAAATCAATATTCATTCCGAAGCCTCCGGCAAACGCGGTTTCGATCAGTGCGACACCCAATCCGCCGTCGGAACAATCATGGCAGGAGGCGACAAGTCCCGCCTGGATAGCTTTGTGCAGGGCGCGATATTTTTTAATGGCTTTTTTCACATCCACCTGCGGCACTTTGTTGCCGATGGCATTATGCTCGGCAAACCATTCGGAGCCGCCCAGTTCATCGAGAGTTTCGCCGATAATGTAAACCAGATCCTGCGGGCGTTTGGCATCCATCGTCACGGCTTTGCGGACATCTTTGATCTTGCCGATGACCGAATAAAGAAGCGTCGGCGGCACGGATATTTTTGTTTTGCCGATGGAGTAATCGTTTTTCATGCTGTCCTTGCCGGAAATGCAGGGCACGCCAAAAGCGGTGGTGTAATCGTAAATCGCCATGTTCGAGCGGACCAGTTGCGCCAGCTTGTATTCGCCATCGGGAGTTTTTGCGGACTTAACCGGATCGCACCAGCAGAAATTATCCAGTCCCGCCAGATGATCAAGATCAGCGCCCACGGCCACCGCGTTGCGCACCGCTTCGTCAATGGCGCAGGCGGTCATATGGTAGGTGTCGATATCGCTGTAGCGCGGGCAGATGCCGTGCGCCACAACCACGCCTTCCATGGAATCAAGAAGCGGCCGGACAATGCCCGCATCCGATGGGCCGTCGTTTTGCGCGCCGACCAGGGGTTTGACCACAGAGCCGCCCTGAACTTCATGATCGTACTGGCGCACGACCGATTCTTTGGAGCAGATATTCAGACGCGAAAGCATCTGGACAAAGGCT
Source organism: uncultured delta proteobacterium (assembly GCA_963762595.1). Classification (GTDB taxonomy): domain Bacteria; phylum Desulfobacterota; class Syntrophia; order Syntrophales; family Smithellaceae; genus UBA4810. The sequence continues at coordinate 27,436 of CAVXLI010000037.1, read as the reverse complement.
TTGCCGTAAATTTGGCCGGTTCGGCAAAAGTCGGTTCGGCATTTTTCGGAGCTTTCCATTTGGCCGTGAGTTTCATCTGTGGAACGCCCTCATGCAGAAATTCCATATCCAGATAGGCAACGGTTTTTTCGCCGTAGAGAACATGAAATTTTCCGGACTTGGTAAACTTGCCCATGACTGTGGCTTCCACACCCATCTTGCGGGCCAGTTCCAGAAACTCTTCTACTTTTTTCGGATCGACCGCCAGCGTCATGCGCTCCTGCGCTTCGGAAACCAGAATTTCCCAGGGCTGAAGACCTGCGTATTTCAAGGGCGCCAGCGATAAATCAATTTCGCAGCCGCCGGAATAGGTGGCCATTTCGCCCACGGACGAAGAAAGACCGCCCGCGCCGTTATCGGTGATGGCGCGGTAAAGACCGCGGTCGCGGGCAACCAGCAGAAAATCCGTCATTTTCTTCTGCGTGATCGGATCGCCGATCTGCACGGCGGTGACCGGCGAACCTTCATGCAGTTCTTCGGAAGAAAAAGTCGCGCCATGAATGCCGTCCTTGCCGATTCGGCCGCCGGTCATGACGATCACATCGCCGGGTTTGATTTCTTTTCTGTGCGTTGGTTTGCCATTGAGCTTCGCGGGCATGATGCCGGCGGTTCCGCAGTAAACCAGAGGTTTGCCTAAAAATCGTTCATCAAAAACAATGCTGCCGTTGACCGTGGGAATGCCGCTTTTGTTGCCGCCGTGTTCCACGCCTTCGCGCACGCCTTCGTAAATACGCGCGCGGATGGAGAATGCGGGGCGGCAGTTTCTTTTTGTGAAAGGGCGAGGCAAAGCAAAACACATCGGTATTGAAAATCAGTTTTGCGCCGATGCCTGTGCCGAACGGATCGCGGTTGACGCCGACAATACCGGTGAGCGCTCCGCCGTAAGGATCGAGTGCGGATGGCGAATTGTGCGTCTCCACCTTGAAAACCAGATTGGAATCGTCGTTGAATTTGATTACACCGGCGTTATCCACAAAAACGGAAAGACAGAAATCCTTCTTTCCTTTGGCCTTGCGGATTTTGGCCGTCGAGCCTTTGATATATTTTTTGAAAAGAGAATCAATTTTTAATTTGTTGCGGCCGTCTGAATAATCTATCTTGCTGTTGAATATTTTATGTTTGCAATGTTCCGACCAGGTCTGCGCCAGACATTCCAGCTCCACATCGGTCGTGCTTTCATTCAAGCCCCACTTTTTTGCGGGCTTTGATTACGGTGGGATTATTGATAGTAGCACTGAATGGCTTTCATCTCTTCCAGATTCAGGGCCAGAAGTTTTTCCTGGCTGATTTTCAAAAGACCCTGAGCGTCCACCTTCGCCAGATTGATTTCGGCCACATGCGGCTCGTCTTTGCCCAGCACCTGCGGAACATAGGCGGGCATGCCGTCGGTTAAAATCAAAATCATTTGGGCGATGACCTGATGGCGTTCGATCAAATCGTTGGCTAGCAGACCGGAAGCGATTTTTTCCGCATCGGCCTGTGAGATCTTGCCGCTGATTAAATACTGGCGGGATGTATAAACGCTGATTTTACGCGAGCCGATATTTTCGCCAAGCAATAAGGTGATTGCTTCGCGGGCTGTTTTGCCGACATTGTCGGTTACACCCGGACGAAAGCCGACTTCGATGAGCCAGTCAAAATTTTTCGCCAGCGGCTGATTAATGGAAAATTCCTGAATAACCGGATCGGAAAGCGGCCCTGCGGCAGCTTTCTGCAATTCCAAAGCCGTTAAGCTCTCCGGCGATTGTATATACTTCGATAGTGGCAACTTTTTCGACTGGCAGCGCCAGATTATCGATAATGCGCTTTTTGGTTTTTTCGCCCAAGAGCGTCGCGAATACCTTCTTTAAAACCAACTTCAATTCTATCCGCCATGATTTACCTTGATTTATCCGATATTTTGATCTGTCAAGTTATGTAGACGTTGCGTTTATACCCAAAAGCCGTAAATTATGCAACTTACAAATATGTTTGAAAATTGATTTTGAAATGCCCTTTGTCATTTTTTACAGAAGGGATAAGTAGCCGAACAAAGACAATATTAATGTTAGTCATTTCGCTTGACACATTCGTCTATTGGCCGTTATATTAACATGTGATTTGGTTCTTCATGCTGTAGAAATAAATTTTTAAGGGAGGTATTCAAAATATGAAAGAAAATCGTATCTTAAATAGTATGGTTCTTGTTTGTATTATCGGATTTTTTCTTGCCGGATGCGCCAGCGTTGGCAGTACCAAAATTATTATGAGCCAGGAAAAGTATGCTCCCTCGTTTAAGGCTGGTGATTACAGCTACATGAAAGGGAAAAAAATTGTTTTCTCTTCCTTCTCTAATCAGGCGCAAAACACTAAAGCATGGAGCTATTACAGTGCTGATAATAAGTATATGTATGAAGGTACGGCGACATTGGAGAGTTATTATTCGTCTTGTTTCCAAAAAGCATTTCGGCACATCGGCGTAAAAGTGGTTGATTATCAATATGATGATCGATACAGAGATGATCGGCATTACTATCGTCATGGTTGGGGGTGGGGCGGTCCCGGACCCGGTAATTACAGGGCTCCTAAAGGTGTTTCCGAATTTCAGTTTATCCTGGCTTCTCTTACCGATCAGGAGTTCAAGTTTAAAGTTCTCTTGTTTAGAAATGGTGAAACAAAGTTGGATAAGTCATATACTGTGACGATGCCTCCGGCAGGCACCGATAAAATTGCTGATTTGGAAAGGCGCTCTTACCGCCTTGTTGATCTCGCCTTCACTACTATTATGAAAGATAAAGATTTTCAAAGAGTGTTTTAATTGAATCATTACTGTATGGTGAGGGTAAATGAAGAAAAAGGCTGGCCTCACCATACAGTATAATTCTTATACATCTTAATTCTTGTTAAAATATACCGGTATTATTAAATGGAAATGCTGCTCTTAGCTGTAATTTTATTTTTTGTACTTATCGTTTTAGCGCTGCAATTTTGGCCGTCCAGGCGCTCTTCAGGTTCAATTGATTTTAAACCATTGGAGAGGCAACTGGATGCATTGCAAAGCTCTCAAGAAAGAACCGATCGTTCGGTGCGCGATGAAATCGCAAAATTCCGTGCCGAGTCCCAGACACAAGCCCATCAACAAAGAGAGGAATTATCCGGTTCACTTAAGGGATTCGGAGATTCAGTAGAACAAAAGATGGAGGCCGTGCGCCTTGTCGTGGATGCTAATCTCAAACATATTCAGGAAGATAATACTCGCCAGCTTGAGGAGATGCGCAAGACAGTCGATGAAAAACTGCACAATACCCTCGAGACCAGACTTGGCGAGGCTTTCAAGCTGGTGAGTGAACGGCTTGAACTGGTACAGAAAGGATTGGGTGAGATGCAGAGCCTTGCCACTGGCGTAGGCGATCTCAAAAAGGTGCTTTTGAATGTCAAAACGAAGGGTGTGCTTGGCGAGTACCAGCTTGGCGGAATTCTCGAACAGATACTTGCTCCCGGCCAATATGATCAAAATGTCAAAACCAAAAATGGGAGTAGTGAGCTTGTCGAATATGCCGTGAAGATTCCCAGCAAAGAAGATTCTTCAAAAAATCTATGGCTTCCGATAGACGCGAAATTTCCAACAGAGGATTATACGCGCCTTATGAATGCCTACGAAATCGGAGACGTTGCCGAAATCGAAGCCGGCATTAAAAGTCTCAAGTCCAGAATTGAAAGATTTGCGAAAGACATCAATGCTAAATATATAGATCCGCCTAATACTACGGACTTTGCTATCTTGTTTCTTCCTTTTGAAGGTCTTTTTGCCGAGATTCTCCGAATACCCGGTCTTTTTGAAAGCATTCAACGCAACTACAAAATCACGATTGCCGGACCAACCACGATCTCAGCTTTCCTCAATAGCTTGCAAATGGGATTCAGCACACTGGCCATACAGAAGCATTCCGGTGAAGTCTGGAAAGTTCTGGGTGAAGTAAAAACAGCATTTGGTAGATTTGGTGATGTGTTGGATGCCGTACACAAGCGCTTGGAACAGGCAACCAACTCCGTGGATGACGCCCGGAAGAAATCAAAAACCATTCAGACCAAACTGCGTGCCGTGGAAGAATTGCCCGGGACGTCTACCGAAATTTTGTTGGAAGATAAAACATTTGACGAATTGGAAGAGCCTTAATCAAACGTTAATACTGTTCGAAACCTGACTCCTGCTGATTCAAAATAAATCCTTGCCCGGAGTTATTTTTTTTGAGGAAAATTATGGCACATATCCCCGAGCGTAGAAAAAATGTGCGCAGGAAAGACGAAGAATCTCTGAGAAAGAATGAAGAGAAATACCGCAGTATTCTGGAGAGCATCGAAGAGGGTTATTATGAAGTAGACCTTGCCGGTAAATTAACCTTTTTCAACGATTCAATTTGTCAAGCCATTGGGTATCCACGAGAAGAATTAATGGGTATGAATTATCAGCAGTATACAAATCAAGAAAACGCAAAAAGATTGTTTCAGGCGTTCAATGAGGTCTACAGAACAGGAAAAGGCAATAAGGCATGTGCATATGAGATTATAAAAAAAGATGGGACCAAAAGATATGTTACCGCCTCTATATCTTTGCGCAAAGATTCATCGCGTAAAAAAATAGGATTTAGGGGAATCATTTGGGACGTTACCGAGCTTAAGATATCAGAAGAAGCATTACGTCAGAACGAAGAGAAATATAGAATTCTATTGGATAATGCCAGTGATGCAATACTGCTGGCAAATGAAGAGGGGAATTTACTGGAAGTAAACAAAAAGGCAGAAGAACTTCTCGGCTATACAAGAAAAAAGTTATTGGGAGCCAATATTTCCAAGATTCATCCTAAAGAAGAGCTGGAAAAGATAATAAACGGTTTTGAAGAAATAAACAAAAAAGGTTTAGGTACTGTAAATAACACGGCAGTTTTGAGAAAAGACGGCAGAACAGTTTCTATAGATATCTCCGGATGCGTTATCGAATATAGCGGCAAAAAAGTTCTTCAAGGAATATTCAGGGATATTACCGAGCGTAAGCAGATGGAAGAGGCATTGCGGAAGAGTGAAGAGAAATATCGCAATATTCTGGGAAGCATCGACGATGGCTATTATGAAGTCGACCTTGCCGGTAATTATACTTTAGTTAATGATGCGGAGTGCAGAAATCTCGGATATACCAAAGAAGAATTGATCGGGATGAACAATCGGCAGTATCAAGACGAAGAAAACGCAAAAAAAGCATATCGGGCTTTTAGTGAAGTCTACAGAACAGGAGAGCCAATTAAGGTTTTAGGGATGGAAGTTATCAGGAAAGACGGGACTAAAAGATTTAACGAAATTTCAGTATCTCTCATAAGAGATGAAAAGGGCAAACCGGTCGGATTCAGGGGGATTACTCGCGACACCACCAAACGCAAGCTGACCGAAGATGCCCTGCATCAAAGTGAGGAAAAGTACCGAACCATTCTGGAAAGCATTGACGATGGTTATTGCGAACAAGACCTTGCCGGCAACTTTACTTTTTTAAACGACTCAATGTACCGAATATATGGTTACCCCAAAGAAGAATTGATGGGCATGAATTACAAGCAGTATACAGATAAAGAGAACGGGAGAAAATGCTTTCAAGCTTATAGGAATATCTACATAACGGGGGAACCCGGTAAAGTATTTGACTTTGAGATTATAAGAAAAGACGGGACCAAAAGACACATTGAGTCATCTGTATCATTACAAAAAGATTCAGCAGGTAAACCGATAGTGTTTAGGGGAGTTGTACGGGACGTCACCGAGCGCAAACTGACCGAAGAAGCCCTGCGCCATAGCGAGGAGAGATATCGCAACATTCTGGAAAGCATCCAGGAGGGCTATTTTGAGGTTGACCTTGCTGGCAATTTAACCTTCGTTAATGATGCAATGTGCGAAAATCTCAAATTTACCAAAGAGGAATTGATCGGAATGAACTTCAGTCAATATACAGATGAAACAAACGCCAGAGAATTGTATCAGGTCTATAATAAAATCTACAGAACAGGGGAACCGGTTAAGATAGCAGATTTTGAATTTATCAGAAAAGACGGGACTAAATTGTTTGCCGAGACGTCCACAGCGCTTGTAAGGGATGCAGACGGAAAAATAATCGGATTTAGCGGTGTTTCACGGGATATAACCGATCGCAAACTGACCGAAGATGCCCTGCGTCAAAGCGAAGAGAAATACCGGACCGTTCTTGAAGAAATGGAGGAAGGATATTTTGAATTGGATCTTTCCGGTAATTTTACTTTTGTTAATAACGCGGAATGCAGAAATCTGGGATATTCCAGAGAGGAATTGATCGGAATGAATAACCGTCAGTATCAAGATGAAGCAACCGCTAAAAAAATGTATCAACTTTTCAATGCGCTCTACAAAACGGGTGAACCGGTTAAAGTATTAGATGTGGAAGTTATCAGAAAAGACGGGACTAAAACATTTAACGAAACTTCGATTTTTCTTATAAAGGATGCAAAAGGAAAACCAACAGGGTTCCGTGGAGTTTCTAGGGATATCACAGAACGCAAAAGGGCTGAGGATGCTTTAAGGAAAAATCAGGAAGAACTGATCAAGAAGAATCGGGAGATAGAAGAGGGCAGGAAAAATATCCAAATCACGTTGGAAAGACTCGGAAAGGCGTATGAAGACCTGAAAGCCTCTCAAGTGAAAATACTCCAACAAGAAAAAATGGCTTCCATTGGACATCTTGCCGCGGGAGTGGCTCATGAAATCAACAACCCGATGGCCTTTATAGCAAGCAATCTGGGAACGCTTGATAAATATATACGCCGTTTGCTGGATTTTATCCAAATGCAAGAGGAAATGTTCAAATCTCTCAAGGCCACCGATGCTATCGAAAAGCTCGGGAAAAAGCGTAAAGAATTGAAATTGGATTATATTACGCATGATGTAAAACAACTGATTACGGAATCCCTTGATGGTTCGGAAAGGGTGCAAAAAATCGTTCAGGGACTTAATCGTTTCTCCAGAGTGGATAATGCGGAATATAAAGATACAGACATCAATGAATGTATAGAGAACAGTATTAAAATCGTTTGGAATGAATTAAAACATAAGGCCACCATTACCAAAAATTATGGGAATTTCCCTCACACTAAATGTTATCCCCAGCAGTTGACCCAGGTGTTTGTAAATCTCTTGATCAACGCAGTTCAGTCAATAAAAAAGCAAGGAGAAATAGCTATCAATACATGGAGTAAAGATGGATTTATCTGGATAACGGTATCGGATACGGGTTGTGGAATTTCGAAAGAAAATCAAGGCAAAATATTTGAACCTTTTTTCACGACCAAGGAAGTGGGTAAGGGAACAGGTCTAGGGCTCAGTATTTCCTATGAAATTATGCAGAGGCATAAAGGAGAGCTTTCGTTTCAAAGTGAAAAAGGGAAGGGGACTACATTTACTATAAGAATGCCGATTGTATAAAAGAATAAGTAGATGCGCTATTTCAGGAATTTAAATTGACTATATAATGAATTATAATATGTTATTTTTCATTTGACATGAATTTTTATCTATGATTTAAAATCTTACGGGAACATCAAGGAGTTTTGAGGTAAATGGTTAGCAGAAATAGATACAAAATAAGCGATTCACTAAATACTAACTATTATGGTTATTATTACGTTGTCCTATCTATATCTGCTCATTTTTGAGACGACTCGAAAATAGATCGTATTAAAAGCCACGGGCAGAAAAAAAAGTTCGTGGCTTTTTTAATTTTTTGGGTTTCGGAGTGACTAAATTTTTTATAATGGAGGTGTGTATGTCAAAAAATATTTTTAGAAGTATTTTTGTGTTATTTTTTAGTTTTTTGATGGCCGGAGTAGTTTTCGCCGCTCCTCCCATAAAGATTGGAGCGCTATTTTCCGTATCCGGGCCTGCTTCTTTTCTGGGTGAGCCGGAACGCAATACGGCGGAAATGATGGTGGCGGAGATAAATAAGGCCGGCGGAATAAAAGGTCGTAAACTGGAACTTATAGTCTATGATACTCAGGGTGATGCCACCAAAGCTGTGCAGGCAGTCAACAAGCTGATTAAAGATGATAAGGTTGTGGCGATTATTGGTCCCAGCACGACCGGTGACAGCATGGCTGTAATTCCCGTGGTCGAAAAAGCCGAAATACCGCTTATTTCCTGCGCGGCGGGAATTAAGATAACCGACCCGGTAAAAAAATGGGTATTTAAAACAGCGCAAAACGATGTTCTTGCCGTAACGAAAATTTATAAGCATTTGCAGAAACAAAAAATTTCTAAAATAGCAATACTTACTGTTTCGGATGGATTCGGTTCTTCCGGCAGAGAACAGCTTGACTTTACAAGCCAAAGAATTCGGCATGCAGATAATTTCCGATGAAACGTATGGGCCGAAAGATACGGATATGACCGTTCAATTGACAAAAATACGCGACAGCGAAGCTCAGGCAATTATCTGCTGGGGAACCAATCCCGGTCCGGCCATAGTCGCCAGAAACGCCAAACAATTGGGAATTAAAATTCCTTTGTATATGAGTCATGGTGTTTCTTCCAAAAAATTCATTGAACTTGCCGGTGATGGAGCTGAAGGAATCATCCTTCCTTCCGGGCGTGTCATCGTTGCCGATCAGCTGCCTAAGTCCGATCCGCAGAAAAAGGCGCTGATGAACTATGTAAATAAGTATAAGGAACACTACAAGGTGGAAGGCGATCATTTTGGCGGTCATGCCTGGGATGCCGTAATGCTGCTCAAGAGAGCCATCGAACGAGGAGGCGTACTCGCCTGCGGCAATTCGTGATCGAGCTTGAGAAAACAAAAAAATTCGCCGGTATCGGGGGAACTTTCAGTTATTCTCCACAGGATCATGCCGGTTTGACCAGTGACGCTTTTGTTCTGGTGCAAGTTAAGAAAGGTGACTGGAAACTGATTAAATAGATGAAGTGACATGAATTAGTCAAACTGCATAAGCGGCGCGGGCGATTGACGCCTGCGCCGCATTAATATTTATTAAAATTGTAACTAATAAATGGACAGTTCCCGGCAATTATTTCAATATATTTTATCCGGTCTTTCTAACGGCGCTATTTACGCGCTGATTGGTTTTGGCTTTGCCATCATTCATAACGCCACCGGCATCATCAATTTTGCTCAGGGTGAGTTTGTGATGCTCGGTGGAATGTTAACGTTTTTTTTCTTGGCCGTTTTAAACCTGCCGCTCGTGCCGGCAATAGTTCTGGCCATTTTTATTTCGACAATTGTCGGTATTTTTTTTGAACGTCTCGCCATCAGGCCGCTCAAGAATGCAAAGCCGCTTAGTCTGATCATCATTACTATCGGCGCGAGCATTTTTATCCGCGGCGCGGCGATGCTTATCTGGGGAAAAGATACCCATGCCCTGCCCGCTTTTTCGGGCAACGATCCTCTTTATATAGCCGGTGCAACTATTCTTCCCCAACATCTCTGGATTTTTGCCGTAACTATTTTAATCATTATTGCCAGCAGAATTTTTTTTAATTACAGCATTGTCGGCAAAGCCATGCGCGCCTGCGCTTATAATTCTCAGGCGGCGAGTCTGGTCGGTATTGATGTCAAAATTATGGTTCTGCTCTCCTTTGTTATCAGCTCGGCCATCGGCTCAATGGCCGGAATAATCATTGCCCCGCTTACCATGACTTCCTATGACGTTGGCATTATGCTGGGGCTGAAAGGATTTTGCGCGGTGATTATCGGCGGAATGAGCAGCGGTTTGGGAACTGTGCTGGGAGGACTTCTGCTGGGCTTATTGGAAGCTTTGGGTGCCGGTTTTATTTCTGCCAGTTATAAAGATGCCATCGCCTTTATTATTTTATTGTTGATACTTTTTATCCGGCCGGAAGGATTATTCAAGAAAAAAGAAACGGAAAGGGTTTAGATCAAATATTCTAGTTCTTTTTGAGGCGATACCGTGGAAATGGATTTTTTTGCCCGGAAGCTTGCGGTTGAAAAACAATGACCAAAAAAAAACGCCAAATAATTATTTTTTTAATCTTTGCGCTGCCGTGCTGATCGACGCCGTTTTTTCTTAAAGGGCAGTTATCTTTTAAATGTGCTGGTTTTTGTCGGCATCAATACCATGCTGGCCGTGGCGCTCAATCTGCTTCTGGGATATGCCGGACAGATTTCGCTCGGGCATGCCGCCTTCTTTGGTTTGGGCGCTTATATTTCCGGCATACTCACAACCCGATTTCCCGTTGATCCCTGGCTGGTAATTATTCTGGCGGCTGTTTGTGCCGGCGGCACTGGCTTTTGTTATCGGCTTTCCTATTTTAAAACTCAAAGGTCATTACCTGGCGATGGCCACACTCGGTTTCGGCATTATCATGTATATTATTTTTAACGAAACTGTCGGCTGGACCGGAGGTCCATCGGGATTATCCGGCATACCCAATCTTCATATCGGTTCATTGGATTTTTGATAATGATTTGAATAATTATTATCTAGTCTGGGTATTTACTCTGATTGTAATGTTGTTATCGATAAATTTGTCTCAATCAAGAATCGGCAGAGCGCTGAGAGCCATTCATGATTCGGAAGTGGCCGCCCGCGTTATGGGTGTTAATGCCCAGGTTTTGAAAGTGCAGATTTTTACGGTTTCCGCCCTTATTTCCGCTATTGCCGGAAGCCTTTATGCTCATATCATGACTTTTATTTCTCCGGCATCCTTTGGGTTCAACTTTTCCGTGGAACTGGTTACGATGGTGGTTATCGGCGGTCTGGGCAGTATTTACGGCTCATTTCTGGGTGCGGCAATTTTAACAATACTGCCGGAATTTTTGCGCGTTTTTCAGGATCTTGATATTGTTATTTATGGATTGATGCTGATTTTAATGACTATGTTTATGCCCGGAGGTCTGATCAGCGGTATTCAGTCAATAGCAGAAAATAGCCTACGCCAAATTGAAAGGAAAGACCGGCAGTAATGCTTAAACTTAACGGCATAACCAAAATATTCGGCGGGTTGACCGCACTGGAAGATGTCTCCCTTTCCATAGCGGGAGGTTCGATAACCGGTATTATCGGTCCTAACGGCGCAGGAAAAACCACGCTGTTCAATATTATAACCGGTCTTTATACGCAGACATCAGGAGAAGTTTATCTTGGACGGAAAAAATATTTCGCTTTTTGCGCCGGAAGTTCTTGCCGGATCTGGGCTTGGTGCGCACATTCCAAAATGTGGAACTATTCGGGCAAATGACCGTTCTGGAAAATGTAATGGTTGGACTTCACACCAAAAGCAGGAGCGGTATTTTCAGTTGCGCTTTCAAAATGCCCGGTCAAATTAAGGAAGAAAAATATATTAAGAAGAAAAGTATGCAGTGGCTGGAATTTACCGGCATGGCCGATCTGGCGGACATCATGGCCGGCAATTTACCTTTCGGCAAGGGAAGACTTTTGGAAATTTCCCGGGCGCTGGCTCGCCGAACCGCGGATTATTTTGATGGATGAGCCGGCGGCGGGATTGAACAGCCGGGAAACGGCGGAGCTTGCTGATACTTATCCGCAGAATCAGAGAATCCGGCATAACAGTAGTGCTTGTGGAGCATGATATGGACCTGGTTATGGACATTTGTGATTCCATAATTGTTTTGAATCTGGGGAAAAAACTGACGGAAGGAACGCCGCGGGAAATTCAGGAAAATCCTGCGGTTGATTTCCGCATATTTAGGAGAGGGTTGATACCGTTTCTCTTTCTTTGGCTAACTTTGTTGGCTGCGTCGTCGGCTTCCTCGACGTATTAGTAATACGCCTGCGGAGCTTCCTTCTTGCCGCCTCGTTATCCTGTGAAAGCGAAATGGTATGACGGCTGCTAGGAAATATAGGTATACTATGAACGAATATTATGCTGAAAATAAAAAATATCAATACATACTACGGTCAGGTGCATGCGTTGAAAAATGTTTCTCTGCATCTGACTGCGGGAGAGATAGTCACTCTTATCGGCGCTAACGGCGCCGGCAAGACAACGCTTCTTAATTCTTTATCCGGAATTATTCCTTCCCGCAGCGGTCAAATTATTTTTGACGATATTCCAATAAATAATCTTGCCGCGCATCAAATTGTCAAGATGGGGATTTCTCAGGTTCCGGAAGGAAGACAGGTTTTTAAACCTCTTTCCGTGGAGGATAATCTGGAATTGGGAGCCTATTTACAATACAAGACGCGGGCAGGCAGAGCTGAAGTGAAAAGAAACAAACGAAATGATTTATGCCTTGTTTCCTATTCTCCGAGAAAGGCGAAAACAACTTGCCGGAACATTATCGGGAGGTGAGCAGCAAATGCTCTCCATCGGCAGAGCGCTCATGGCCAGACCAAAACTTCTGCTTTTAGACGAGCCTTCCATGGGGCTTGCGCCGATGGTGGCTCAGGAAATTTTTCAGGTTATTGAAAACCTGATCCAGGGAAAAGAAAACAACTATTCTTCTGGTCGAACAAAATGCGCGGGCAGCGCTGAAGTTGGCCAATCGCGGCTATGTGCTGGAAACAGGCCGATTGATTCTGGAAGGAACTGCTGCCGACTTATTAGAAAATAAAGAAGTTCAGCGGGCGTATCTGGGTAAAGATAAGAAAGAAATATGGGAACGGTGATAATGCCGGAAGCAGGCGAAAGTGCAAACTTTTATTAAGCTGTTCAAAAATATTCAGATGCAAGGCGTGCAAGACCTGAAGAGTGAAGCGTACTCTGATGTACGTTGCAACGACGAAGGACGCAGCACAACGCAGCAGATGTGTATTTTTCAATAGCTTGAATTTGCAGGGAGGTTTTATTATGAATATCTGGGATCCGACACATGAGTGTATGTCACGGGATGAACTCGAACAACTGCAACTGGAAAGACTTCAGGCTATAATCAACAGAGTTCATAAGAATGTTACCCATTATCGAAAAAAATTTGATGATTTAGGTATTATTGCGGAAGATATTCGTTCCTTATCCGATTTGACGAAACTTCCTTTTACCACCAAAGATGATTTACGCCTTAACTATCCCTACGGTATGTTTGCCGTGCCGCTGAGAGAAGTTGTCCGCATTCATTCTTCCTCGGGGACCACCAGCAAACCGATTGTAGTTGGTTATACGAAAAATGATATAAAAATCTGGTCTAATCTTGTGGCGCGTTTTATGACTGCCGCCGGTGTAACTCATGACGATTTGGTGCAAATAGCTTTTCGTTACGGTCTTTTTACCGGAGCTTTCGGCCTGCATTATGGCGCGGAAACAATCGGCGCATCGGTAATTCCGATGGGTACCGGCAACACGGAAAAACAGATTATGATTATGCAGGATTATAAAACGACGGTATTGGTCAGCACACCCAGTTACGCGCTTGCTCTGGCGGATCGCATTGAACAGCTTGGTATTGATCCCAAATCGCTTTCGCTGAAAGTCGGACTTTTTGGCGGAGAACCGTGGTCGGAGAAGATGCGTGAAGAAATTGAAAGCAGGCTATTGTTGAGCGCGACTGATAATTACGGTCTTTCCGAAGTAATTGGTCCCGGTGTCGCCGGCGAATGTTCGTGCAAAAAAGGCTTGCATATTTATGAAGACGCTTTCATTCCGGAGATTATTGATCCGGAAACAGGAGCGGTATTGCCTGCCGGTCAGCGCAGGAGAACTGGTGCTTACTACACTTAACCAAAGAAGCCTTTCCCATGATTCGCTACCGGACAGGGGATATTACCAGCTCTCGACTATGCTCAATGTGAATGCGGCAGAACTTTAGTGCGCATGAAAAAAATAATGCGGCGTTCCGACGATATGCTCATCATCAGGGGTGTAAATGTTTTTCCTTCGCAAATTGAAGAGGCGCTTTTCAGCGTTGCGCAGGGTGAAACCCCTATCAGATTGTTGTGGAAAGAAAAGGAGCGATGGATAGCCTGGAGGTTATTGTTGAGGTTACGGATAAAATATTTTCTCTGGAGCTGCAAAAGCAGAGATCTTTTCTGGAAACAATTAAAAAGCGCATTGGATCGGTAACGGGTATTAATGTCGATGTTAAGTTGGTTGAATCCAAAAGTATTTTGCGGCAGAAGGGGAAAATTACGCGGGTAATTGATAAAAGGACAATGTAATAACCATTTGGTTATAAAATTTCTTAAGTCGATCTCGGAGTGCTTTTTATCCGGCTTAATGTTTTTTCTTTTTGAGAATTTCCAGAAGTTTGTCGCGATAATAATAAGCCAAGATAAAAATAACTGCACCCAATAGCCAGACATAACGGCTAGAAGAATATATTGCTCATTGCGGGCGAAAGCTGCCGGTAATGGAAAGCATAATCGTGCCGAAAAGGCGGCCAGCTAGTGGAAATTACCAGAAATGTCCAGGAGGAATGCGACTGACGCCCATAATGTAACATAAATAATCTTTGGGAAATCCCGGAATCAGAAAAAGCAGAAAAGAAACCAGCATGCCCTTGTGTTCCATAAAATGTTCGAATTTTTCAAAGACTTCTTTTTTGACTACGTTCTCCAAAAGAGGCTCGCCGAAAAATCTAGCCAGCATGAAAGCCAGCCAGGAACCGAGCGTTAAGCCGATGGTGGAATAAATAGTTCCCCAGAACGGGCCATACAAATAGCCGCCGATAAAGCCGGTTAATTCTCCCGGAATCGGTGCCGCCACGACCTGTATGATCTGAAGCAAAATAAAAATGAGCTCATCGTAAGGGTATGACTGTTATGAAATTTACCAGTTTGTTTCTGTCTTTGAATAATAAATATAGATCAAAATGAATGAACAGATAAATTGATAAAATGGTTAACAGAATCAGGAATAGAAGTCTGAAAGTTAAACGTTTATTCATTGAAGAATCTTAAACCGTATTGTTCCTTAATTTTATTTTTCAATTTTTTTCGCTTCTTCCGAAGATTTTTTTTCGGGATCTTCCATTGCTTTCTAAACCCTCTAATTGCTTTGCCGATTGCGCTTCCCAGTTCCGGAAGCTTGCCCGGCCGAAAATAATCAGAACAATCAGCAGGATGATGATTAAGTGCATTGGTTGGAAAAGTCCTTCAAACATCAAATACCTCCCTCTTGTATGATATATAAATATTAATTCGCTTTCGTCAAATTGATTGTTAGGGGAAAATACGGTTTTCCGAACCAAAATAGTTGACTAAATAAATTCTATATGTAAAAAAAAGCAAAATGGTAGCTAATCGATAGCTAAAATTACCGTAGTTTAAATAGTTATAAAGTATAATAAGGGGGGAGATCTGATATGGCAAAAGTGCCGCAGAAACTGGAGAAAACAAGAGCAGAAATTTATAAAAATGCGCCAATTGCCAAGTTTGGCGAAAGAAAACCTGATTTCAGCACAATGGGTAGAAAAATAAAAAATCCGCATAAAAAATTCCGCGAGGTCGTTTGTGTGGAAGCCTGCCGGACGCCTTATGGACGTTCAGGCGGCGCGCTGAAAGATTTTTCGGCGATGGAACTGGGCGCTCTGGCGATTAAAGAAGTTCTGCGCCGCACCGAAGGCAAGGTAAAGCCCGGCGGATGTGGATTATATCTTTATGGGACAGGTTGTTCCCGCCGGCTGCGGCCAGATACCGGGACGTCAGGCCACAATTCTGGCGGGAGTGCCGGAATCAGTGCCTTCCATTACCGTCAATAAAGTTTGCTCTTCCGGCATCAAAACCATTGATCTGGCTTTTCAGATGATTCTTCTGGGACGCGCGGATATCTGTATTGCCGGCGGTCAGGAAAGCATGAGCAATTGTCCGTTTGTCCTGCCGGATATGCGCTGGGGCGCGAAGATGGGCTCTGCCCAACGGCCGCGTTGTGGATTCGATGGTTTATGACGGCCTGTGGGATGCCTTCTATAACCGGCACATGGCGATTCACGGCTCGGAAGTGGCCGATGAGTTCGGTTTTTCCAGAGCAGGAGCAGGATGAGTGGGCGCTATAATTCCCAGATGAACGCCGTCCGCGCGATGAATGAAGGCAAACTCGATGATGAAATTTTTCCTGTGGAAGTAAAACAGGGCAAAAAAGTAATTGTTATGGATAAAGACGAAGGACCAAGGCCGGAGACGACATTGGAGGGTCTGGCGAAACTTCCGCCGGTGTTCGGTCATTTAAGCACCGTGACCGGCCAGCCGGGAAGTGTGACAGCCGGTAATGCTCCGGGCGTAAATGACGGCGGCGATGTCTGCCTTTTGATGAGCAGAGAAAAAGCCGATGAACTGGGTCTTAAACCGATCTTTACCATTGTTGATTATGCCGAAGTATCGCAGCCGACCAAAGATATCGCGACCGTTCCGGGATTGGCCATTAAGAAAATTCTGGAACAAAACGATATGACGCTCGATCAGATGGATGTCATCGAAATCAACGAAGCCTTTGCCGCGGTGGCGCTGGTGAGTTGCCGCTCGATTCTGGGCATGTCCAAAGAAGACATGTTTAAAAAGGTGAATGTCAACGGCGGGGCGGTTGCCTATCGGCCATCCCATCGGAGCAACCGGAGCCAGAATCGCCATGACGTTGGGTTATGAACTGAAACGCCGCGGCGGCGGCTGGGGTGTTTGCGGTATTTGCTCGGGGCATGCGCAGGGCGATGCGATGCTGATCAGAGTAGAAAAATAATTTCTGCTGTCCTTCCGGTCGCAGATGACCTTCAGGTTACGAAGGCCGGAATCCAGAAAATACTTAACTAAACCGGATGCAGTATTTGAAGGGACATCCAAATGCTCCGAATCCCCTCAACTGTGGCTCTACGGCTTATTACGCGACAGCCGAAAAATGCTATTGCCCAAAAATTCTTTTCGCTGTCAGAAATCGTTTTGGGTAAATCTAAGGCTCGCTTCAGGCGATTACAAAACTCGCCTTCAGCTCAAACACTTGTAATCGCTTATCTTACGCTTCGCCAAGATTTAATAGCAAAAACGCTTTCAATGTCAGCTCACATGGATAGCTTTTGGGCAACTACGCTCTTGATAATATTTCTGTAGCAATTTTTCCTTGTCCTCGCTGGATTAATGTAAAGAAGCCCCTTTCTATTTCTACAGCTCGATGTTCACCTTTATAAAATGTAATTGAGATATCTCTACATTTTTTGCACCAATTTAAATAAACATGGCAGTTATTTTCACTAATACGTATTTGAGTTTCCTTAGGGCCGAAAGCGATATTCTTCAATAATGTTTTTTCTGGATAAGTATTCATTTTAAGAATCTGTTGATCTAGGACTACATAATTATCAGAATCAAGAAACATTCGGACTTTTGATATAAAAGACATGCCTGAGAACTGCGGGAGTCCGATTCGCTTTATTTCCTTAAGGCCATCATCATGCATATCTAAAAAAAGTTGTGCTGCATCATATAACTGTCCATGGGTAATCTGAGTTCTAAAAAGCTCTACCCGAAGATTCCTGTAACCCACCTGTGCGAAGCCCCAATACAAAACATTAGATAAACCATTTTTTACCAAATCAGGGTTACCGCTTAAAAGATCATCTCTGATATGACCTTCAACTGAAAACATGTCTGGTTTTTGTAAAGGGCAGTCTCTTAAGAAGTCAAAATATACAGGAGGGAATGAATATCGCTTGATTGTATCAGAAAGAATATTCAATTGTTCTTTTGATAATGTCATTTTTTGGATGGCCCAAAATGATTATACAGTCCGTATAAATAGGGAACCGTAAGCTGTTGCTTTATGTATAAAACGTTTCCTTATAAATTTAGCACAGCATCCTTTCCACGACATCAGCGATGCGGCGGCAGTAGCTTTCAGTCTCTTTTTTTGTCGGGCCTTCGACCATAACCCGGCACATATTCTGCGTGCCGGAATAGCGCACCAGGACGCGGCCTTTGTCGCCCAGTTTATCTTCAACCTGTTTGATAACGGCCATAATTTCCGGTACGGATTCAATTTTTGGTTTCTTTTTTACATCGAGATTTATAAGCAGTTGCGGAAATACCGTCATGATGCCGGCAAGCTTGGATAGCGGTTTTCCTTCTTTTTTCATGGCGGCCAATACTTGCAGGGCGGTAATCAGGCCATCGCCGGTGGTATGATGCTGTAAAAAGATTATATGGCCGGAATCTTCACCACCGATGATGGTTCCACGCGTCAGCATTTCTTTGAGAACATAACGGTCACCGACATCGGCAAAAACAGAATCAATTCCTAACTTCTGAAAAGCAACACTCAATCCTAAATTACTCATGACCGTGCGAACGACTAAATTATTTTTCAGCTTACCTTCTTTTTTGAGGATAGTTGAGCAGATGGCCAGAATTCTATCGCCGGTAAGAACATTGCCTTTGTCATCAACAGCGATTACCCGGTCACCATCGCCATCGAAGGCAAAGCCCGCATCGGCCTTTTGACGTATTACGTCCGCGGCCAGGCTTTCAGGGTGTTGTGAGCCGCAATTGAGGTTGATGTTCTTGCCGTCGGGCTGATCAAACAGTGCAGTAACTTCAATACCCAGCTCCGTAAAAACGGCAGGAGCAACACGATAGGTCGCACCATTCGCGCAATCCAGAACGATTTTGATTCCTTCCGGGTTGAGTTCCTGCGGGAATGTCTGTTTGAGAAAGTTCACATAGCGTCCTGTGGCGTCATCCATCCGCGATAATTTGCCCAACTCCTTGGAAGTGGGCTGAAGCTTGTGTATGTTCTCGGCAGAAACAAGTTCTTCGATTTGATTTTCCTTTTCGTCGGATAGTTTGAAACCATCACTGTTGAAAAATTTTATGCCGTTATCCTGCATCGGATTGTGGGAGGCGGAAATCATAATGCCCGCGTCAGCTCGCATGCTCTTGGTCAAAAAAGCTATTCCCGGTGTCGGAATGATACCCGCGGAAATAGCATCGACACCCATCGAACAAATACCGGCAATAATCGCTTCTTCAAACATATCTCCGGAGAGGCGGGTATCTTTGCCAAGAAGGATTCGGGGAAAATGTCCTTTTCTTTTGGACAGGTAAGCAATAGCCCGCCCCACATTGAGGGCGACTTCCGCGGTCATGGGATATTCATTGGCAATTCCCCTAATCCCGTCGGTGCCAAAGAGTTTTTTCATTTTTTTCTCCAGTTATTACTCCATTTTTTACCTTACAGTGTTCATTTTTGCAACAGAGAAAAGAACATTTGACGGTTGTTTTAATTTAAATTTTATTATAGAAAACTCGAACCAAAGTTAATAAAAAACAATTTTATAAGGGAATGGAGTATGAATACTAAAGTTACCGTAGTAGGAGCAGGCAATGTCGGAGCGACAGCGGCACAGAGACTTGCCGAAAAAGAACTGTGCGATGTTGTTTTGATTGATATTATTGAAGGAGTACCGCAGGGAAAAGCACTGGATTTGGCACAGGCGGCGCCAGTGGAAAAACATGATGCTCATCTTACCGGTGCCAACTCCTATGAGGCTTCAGCGAAGTCCGATATAGTCATTATCACCGCGGGAATACCGCGAAAACCGGGCATGAGCCGCGATGATCTTTTAGCCACCAACAGGGGGATAATAAAGAATGTAACTAATCAAGTGGTGAAATATTCACCGAATGCCATCTTGATTATTGTCAGTAATCCGCTGGATGCCATGTGTCACGTGGCAATGGAGGAAAGCGGCTTTCCTAAGCAAAGGGTAATAGGCATGGCCGGCGTTCTGGATTCCGCACGATTTCGCGCTTTTATTTCGATGGAACTAAATGTCTCCGTGGAAAATATACACGCTCTCGTTTTGGGAGGGCACGGCGATACGATGGTGCCGCTGCCGCGCTTTTCCACAGTGGCCGGAGTGCCGATTACTGAACTTATTTCGCCGGAACGTATTGAAGCAATGGTAACGCGCACGCGCAACGGCGGCGCGGAAATAGTCGGTCTTTTAAAAACCGGCAGTGCTTACTACGCGCCCGCTTCGGCAGCAGTGGAGATGGCCGAATCAATACTGAAAGACAAAAAGAAAATATTACCCTGCGCTGCTTATCTCACAGGTGAATACGGCATTTCCGGATTATTTGTCGGCGTACCGGTAAAACTCGGTAAAAATGGGATCGAACAAATTATTTCTTTAAAACTCACCGCGGATGAGAAAAAAGCATTGGCCAAATCAGCCGCCGCTGTTCAGGAGTTAGTGGATGCAATGAAGAAGATGGCATAGTGCTATTGAAAACCGCCAATCTGCGGAGTTGCGCTACACCCTGCGCCGTTCAACGCACGTCTATCTACGCTTCGCGGTTCAGGTCTTGCGCGCCTGGCATCTTGACGTTTTTGAATTCGGTAGCGAGCGCATTCCCCGTAACTTGTTGCGGGGTAAGTGAGCGAATACTGAATGATATTATTCCTTAAGAATCGAAGACTCTCCGCAGCTTGTGGCGGAGAGCTTCAATAGCACTGAAAAGATATTTTAATTAAAAACTGTTTAGTGTTTATTGAAAGCATCTTTGACGGGAATTTAATATAACAGACTGATAGATTCAGAAATACAATTTATGAAAAGGAACATAATCAAAATCGATGAAGAAAAATGCACCGGCTGCGGTTTGTGTGTGCCGAATTGTCAGGAAGAGGCAATAAAGATTATTAACGGCAAGGCAAAACTGGTCGGCGATGTTTTTTGCGATGGGTTGGGTGCCTGTCTGGGCGAATGTCCGGAAGGAGCTCTTTCCATTGAAGAGCGGGAAGCAAAGCCGTTTGATGAAAAGATGGTCAAGGAAAATATTGCCCGTAAGGGAAAGACGGCAGAAAATATTCATGGCGGCAAATCAGCTCCATATAAGCTGAGTGTAATAGATCAGGCAACACAAGGCTGCCCGGGATCGGCGCATGCAATATTCGAAAGAAAAGCTCAAAGCCCGACAAGAGCCGCAACGGCAAATAGTCAACAATCCGAACTTACTCACTGGCCTATTCAACTCCATTTGGTTAATCCGGTCGCTGATTTTTTCCGCGGCAAAGATATTGTGCTTGCCGCCGATTGCGTCGCTTATTCTCTTCCTGATTTTCATGAAAAATTTCTGAAAGGCAGAAGCCTCGCGATTGCCTGTCCCAAACTTGATGAAGGGCAGGATATTTATATGGAAAAAATACATAAAATGGCGGATGAAGCCAAAATAAATACCCTGACTGTGATTATGATGGAAGTTCCCTGCTGCCGAGGCCTTCTGCAAATTGCTCAAACGGCACTGGCCTCGGCAAAACGAAAAGTTCCGCTAAAAGCCGTTATTGTCGGTACACGCGGTGATGTGCTCTCTTCAACGTGGGTTTAAACTGACAATTATCTATAATAGAAAAGGTGGTAATTTGCATATCATCGCTACATAAATACTGCCGATGTGTCGGTTTAAGTACAAGGGAACACGATTTCTTTAGGAGGCGTTTATATGCCGTCATTTTCTTTAGATATATTGACCCTTAACATAATGTTGATGGCGGTTACGGCCGTTCTCAGCATAACCATGATCCTGAATTTCTTCACTCGCAAGACTTATCCAGGTTTTGGGCTATGGACGACAGGCATCACAATATTTGCCGTAGGATTCTTTTTCGTTTCGCTGCGTGATCTGATACCTGATATCTTCACCATTGTGCTGGCAAATGCCTTACTTTTAACCGCCGCGATATGTTTTCTTGAAGGCACACGGCTCTTTCGCGGCAGAAATGCCCACACATTTTTTAGCGCTACTCTTATAGTTCTCTATGCGGTATTTCAATCATATTTTACCTTTGTGAGTGATGATGTTAGTATGCGCATTATAGTCATGTCGCTGCTCATGGCGGTGATTTATGGTCTGGTGGCGTTAGAACTGCTCCGCAATGTGCCGCCGGATTTACGAGTTGGTAACTGGTTTACCGGAAGTCTTTTTGCCGCATACGGCATTTTTATGTTTGCTCGCGGCCTTTTCACTGAAGTTTTTCCCACTCCGCAAGATTTTTTTGCCTCCAATATGCTTCAAACGATCACTTTTCTGCTGGCTATTTTCCTGGGTATCGCCTGGACATTTGGTTTTATGATGTTGAACAGTGAACGCCTAGAGTTCGATCTAAAAAGCGCTCAGGTAGAGCTAGAACGAATGGCTAAGATCGATTTCCTGACCGGCATCGCTAATAATAGGTTCTTCTCTGAAGCGGGCGCAGCTGAAATTCAGCGTGCGCACAGATATAATCGTCCTCTCGCCGTGCTCATGGTCGACCTTGATCACTTCAAAAAGATTAATGATACCTATGGTCATGCGATAGGCGATAAAGCATTGGTGGAACTTGCTGCGATTTGTAAAAACCTTTTGCGCGATGTTGATATTTTTGGTCGTCTGGGGGGAGAAGAGTTTGCGATTCTCTTGCCGGAAACGGATATTGCCGGGGGTGGAATAATTGCGGAACGCCTGCTTTCAGCTATAGCAAAGACTAGTATTGAAGCGGATAACAAAATCCTTCATCTTACAGTCAGTATCGGCGTTTCCGAATTATTACCTGATGAAGATCAGCTTCAGACCTTGCTGAAGCGCGCGGATGATGCCATGTACGAAGCGAAAAGAAAAGGCCGCAACCAGGTTATAATTGCTTTGTAATAAAATAATTACATTAAAAAAATACGCGTAATAAGGAAAGCTATATAACTTATTAAGAATTTCTTTGAGACCGACTGTTTTATATATGCACCAGGTAGGGATTGGTTAATCTTTCAGACTTTTTTGACTGCTTGTGGTATTATTTTTCAGCCTGCTGATTTTTGAAAAAGTTAGAAATTGTTTCTAAAAAAACTTCAATGGAGAATGGTTTAAGGAGATAACCGGCAAACCCGATATCCATGGCCTCTTCTTTATCTATATGCATGGCATTGCCGGTTACAGCAATAATAGGAATTTTCTTTAAATCGGGATCGCTCTTTATGAACTGAGTCGCGCTCAATCCATCTATGCCCGGCAACTGTATATCCATCAGAATGAGATCGGGATATTGTTCTCTTACCAGGCGAATGCCGGTTTCTGCATCCTTAGCCTCCAATATATGATACTTGCCTATCCGGAGGAATGCCCTGATAAGCTTCATGTTGATTTCATTATCTTCGATTACTAAAATAGTTTTTTCTTCCATGATAAGCCCTTTCTTGAGATTTTTATCCATATCTGAATGACGGGAAAATGCAGGGATTATATTTCCGAATCTAGACTGGAATCACAAAGTGAAAAGTGCATCCCTTATCTTCCCCTTCACTATCTACCCATATACTTCCATTGTGGAGTTCCACAAATTGCTTGGTTAAAGACAAGCCCAGCCCTGTACCCTGATATCGGCGACTTTTAGATCCGTCAATTTGTACAAAAGGCTTGAATATCAGTTTCATATCCCCCATCTTTAAACCAATGCCGGTATCCGCTACAGAAACTTTCACTAAGTGTTTATAATTCATTCGTTCGTGACCATAGAGACTAGGCAAATATAGCATTTCCCCCTTTTTTGTTAACCAGTGGTTGTTTGCCTTGGTCAGATGGTGTGCCGACAACTTGATTGATCCTCCCTCCGGAGTGAATTTAATGGCATTGGAAAGGAGATTGTAAATGATTTGTCTGACCATTCGTTCATCAGCCTGTATGATCTCGGGACAATCATCGATATCTGCCAATAGTTTATTTCCGCGCCCTTGAGCCAGTTTACCAAAAAGGTTCAAACTGTTTTCTAAAAGCATTTTCAAGTTGGTTTCCGATACATCCAAATCCATTTTGCCTGCTTCCATTTTGCCGAGATCCAGAAGATCGTTAATGATGGAAAGCAGGTGCTTCCCGCTTGTGTTTATATCTTTTACCGAATCCTTCTGCTTTTCGTTCAATTCACCAAGGTAATGATTATTGAGCAGATCCGAAAATCCTATAATGGCATGAAGCGGCGTTCTCAGTTCATGGGATATGTTGGCTAAAAATTCCGACTTGAGCCGGTCAGATTCACTAGCCTTAATTAACGCCAATCGAAGTTCCTCGTTTTGCCGGTGCAGTTTCTCTCTGCTATTCTTCAATAGTTGAGCCGTGTATGAAGATACAAAGGCCACACTAAACAACAAAGGTACTTCCACAACCATTATTGCTACCTGATATGGCCAGGGCATATAAAAATTGGGGTCAATTTTCAAAGTCTGAAAAATTCCTATGTGTTCTAAAATAAGCAGAAGACAAAAACAAATACTGCTTAAACCGGCGATAATGAAAGGTGTTTTGCGAGGTTCCATAGGACCTACATAGGCTATAGCAGCCGCGTAGATGGGTATCAGGAAAGCGGCTTCAATGCCGCCAAAAGAATGGATAATGGCAGTAAATCCGATAATTTCGAGTAAGCTGATAAAATAAGAAAAGTATTCGGCCAGATTTTGATTTTTAATTTTTTTCAGAACCCAGAGGGCAGGCGGGTTCACCAGGACGAGGATATAAAACGGCAACGCAAGCGCTAACCAAATTATTGGTATGAATAATGCCGAAAAAATACACGATCAAAGCAGTCAACAAAATAGCACAACCGGCAATTGATCTTACAATGGCCGCCTGCACATACCTTTGATAAAGCGACTTTGGAAAATCGGCATCCATTTCTATTGGCTTTTGATCAGCTTTGACAGTCATTTATACTATC
This sequence comes from uncultured delta proteobacterium, assembly GCA_963762595.1. Lineage (GTDB taxonomy): Bacteria > Desulfobacterota > Syntrophia > Syntrophales > Smithellaceae > UBA4810. Next base: position 2,761 of record CAVXLI010000037.1, on the reverse strand, counting down.
TCGCTTTTTGAGGTTTGCTATAATATTTTTATAATTCTTGCCTCACTTTTATAGAACAATATCAAAGAAATCTGCAGGAGGCTGTTTTGGACAAGAAATTGTTTTATATTCCTTTTAATTAGGAAAAAGACATTACCGTGTCAAGAAAATTAAGCCACAATTTTTTAGACCAATAAAAAGATTTTAAATAAATGCGGCAAGTGGGTTTACGAAGTAGTTGATTTCACAGGAGCTTCGGAAGCATTCATAGAGGTGCGCTTTGATGTTTGCGGTTAAAGAGAATGAGCAAAATGCCGCCCAGGCCAAACGTTATAGCGATCACTTTTAACATCCAGCCTATATAAGGTAGCCAGCCTATCGACCAAAGTAAAATTAATCCTAAAATGGTTTCTTGTACTAGAGATTTCTTATGTTTTCGAAATATTTTTGTTAAGGTGAAATTACCAATAAGCGCACTTACGCCGATAAACCCTAACACAAATGCCAGCAACAGAGCGGCAAATATTAATGGTATTAAAGTAATGCCGATAATTGAAATTATCAGCAAAAGGAAAAAAGGAGGAATCATCAGGGTTGCGAAAAATCCCCAAAAAAAAGATTTCGTTTTATTGTTTTGAATCGATGTTGGCAATTGCAATCAATGGACGCGGAATTAAAATCGCCATCAGCAGGGCCATGATAAATATGACGGCAAAAAAACACAAATAAATAAAATTAAGAATTAATGGCCAGCCTTCCGAGTCTCCGCTGAAGAAAGAAGCAATGGCGCTGGATATATTGGAAGAATTTATTTCAGTAATATCACCATAAACTTGCGAGCCATTGCCTTTGGCAACAACTCCGCCAATGCAAACAACATTGCCGCGTACCACAGCTTTGTTGGTAAGCACAATCGATCCACCTGCGGCAATCACATTGTCTTCTACAAGGCCGTTAACGGTTATCTGGCCACCGACCACAACTACATTGTTTACTTCTTTGCTGCGCTTCTATGGTTACATCGCCGCCTATCTTTATTATGTTATTTGCTTCTGCGGAAAACGCCGATAGAAAAAGCATTGTCAGAAAAGTAATAAAATAAATAAATTTCGTGCTCATACTTTTTCTCATTTTGAACTGCTCACTTTCTTATCGGAATTATAACGTTTTTGTCTCCAGTATTCAATAAATCCCGGCATTACGGAAACAATAACAATCGCGATAATTACTACTGTAAAATTACTTTTTACGGCCGGTATGTTGCCGAAAAAATAACCTCCCAAAAGAAAAAGGCAAACCCAGGCAATCCCGCCGCTGATGTTGTATAAAATGAATTTGGGATAGCTCATTGCACCGACGCCGGCCACAAAAGGGGCAAAGGTGCGAATAATGGGCATGAAGCGGGCAATAACAATTGTTTTGCCGCCATGCTTTTCGTAAAACTGGTGTGTTTTTACGAGATATTCCTTTTTGAAAAAGCGGCTGTCTTCATAATGAAAAACCTTCGGTCCGATATAATGGCCGATAGTGTAATTGACCGTATCTCCGGCAATGGCAGCGATGCAAAGTAAAATCAACAATGCTTCAATATTCAAAGACCCCAGTGCGGCAAAAGTTCCCAGGGCGAATAGAAGTGAATCACCGGGCAAAATGGGTGTAACCACAAGGCCGGTTTCGCAGAAAATAACTAGAAACACAATAACATAAGCCCAGATACCAAAGCTATCGATGATCAGAGGCAGATACCGGTCAAGATGAATAAAAAAATCTATGAAATTAATGATTATATCCATAATTAGTGCTATGTAAAACAAGTGATTGAACTCTATATAGGGATAATAGGGAGGGTGTCAATATGAAAAAGATTTTAATTGCTTTATTGATAATAATCATGGCTGCTGTTGCCGGTTACTACGCTTTTCCCGAAAAAGTAGCCGGATACATGATTGATCTGGCCAGAAACAAGGTTGGTCTTGTCAAGAAGCAAGTCAAAATTGATGACCATAACATTATTTATTTAGAAGGAGGCAAGGGGCAGACAATATTGCTTTTGCACGGTTATACATCAGAAAAAGACAGCTGGCTTCTATTTGCCGCATATTTGACCAAAGATTACCATGTAGTTATACCCGACATTCCGGGTTACGGAGAAAGCTCCCAATTCATAGATAAACTTTATGACCTAAACAGTCAAATATCCCGATTGCATAAATTCGCTCAAGCAACCAATTTAAAAAAATTTCATATCGTCGGTCATTCCATGGGAGGATTATTTTCGGGAATTTATGCAATACGCTATCCTGATGAAATTATCAGTTTGGGGCTGTTTGACGCCGGAGGGGTAATGCCTTTGGAAAAAAATGTATTAATGAAGATGATGGGGAAAGGCGAAAACCCTCTTGTGTTAAAAGACAGCGGTGATTGGCCGAGGATTATGGGATTGATTTTTGTTAATCCTCCCAGCTTGCCTTATCCGCTTAAGAAGGTATCTGTCCAGAAGGCTTTAGCCAACCGCAACTTTTATGAAAAGGCCCTGAAAGAAATTAAACCCGATTATTTTTCTCTCGAAAAACAACTACCGAAAATAAAAGCACCAACTTTAATTCTTTGGGGCGATCAGGATAAAGTACATGATGTTTCCAGTGTCCCTGTTTTCGAAAAAGGATTGAAAAATCACAAAACAGTGATCATTAAAGATTGCGGTCATGTACCTCAGGTTGAAAAAGCGAAAGAGACGGCAGCGAGTTATTTAGATTTTATAAAAAGTATAAAGAATTAAAAA
>CAVXLI010000036.1:0-11557 GCA_963762595.1 uncultured delta proteobacterium | reverse complement strand
CACCGAGGATATTGAGCAATGTTGATTTTCCGCTGCCCGAAGGTCCCAGAAGGACAATCAGTTCTTTGGAAAATAATTCCAGATTCGCGCCGCGCAGAGCATGCACTTCGACCTCTCCCATTTGATATATTTTTGTGAGGTCTTGCACTTCAAAAACTATTTCTCTGACAATGTCCGAATCGCTTTTTGCCTTGCTCATTTTCCGGCCGCCCCCTGGCTTAGAAGAAATCGTATAAATTCTTTAGTGACACGCTTCATATCGAAACTTTCTTTGTCCATCATGTAATGAGCTATGACTCCATCAAAAGACGAAATAAGGTAGTTAGCCAGAGCATCTGAATCGGTATCTTTAGACCAGAATCCCTGTTTTTTTCCTTCTTCAATCATTCGGGCAACGAGATCCTTCAAATCATTATGCAGGCGTTTCATGATGCTGACGAAATCACCGGAGTGATCGCCTCTGACGTTCATTAGCCACAGTTCCGTATAAATAATGAAAAGGTGTTCCAGATCTTCCGTTACATGAAGTGCTTCTTCGATCAGGGCGGCGAGCTTCTCCATCGGTTCGTTTATTCTCAATAGGGCTGCGCCAAAAGATCTCTCCATTTCACGAAACATTTGTTCGGAGACTACTAATAGAATTTCTTCTTTTGTTTTAAAGTAGTGGTAGATAGTTCCTTTACCGAGACCGGCGGCATCGGCAATCTCCTGAATCGTCGTTGCCTGGAATCCTCTCTTGGCTAAAACGGCGATAGCCTTCTGGGCGATTTCGGAACGTTTTTTATCTCTGTTGACAATCTTGGGCATACAGCCTCCACTCTGTAATCGACTATATGGTCGAAATAATTCGAGCATTACTGTATATATTTGTCAAGTTGTTATTTATTATAGGAATATATTTATTTATTATTGACTGCTTAGTCAATACCTTCGAAGTTGTAACAAAAGATTTACAAATATTTGAGAGACATCGGGTGCTTATCAACTCCACCGGAAATAGAAATATGCACGGCAATATGATACAAAGGCGCAACTATGAAAACAAAAAAGACTTCTGAAAAAAAAATATGGGTAGTATATCTTTTACGGTGTAACGATAATAGTATTTACACTGGTTTGACCAGCGATATCGAAAAGCGCCTGATGGCGCATAATAAAGGTACTGCTTCCAAATACACACGGGCAAGGCTGCCGGCAAAGTTAATAACGATGAGCAGACGCATGAATAGAAAAGAAGCGATGCGTCTGGAAATAAAAATTAAAAGAATGCCGAAAGGGAAAAAGATTGCCGCATTAACCGGCATAAAGAGAGCCAAATAGAATGATTCTTCTTGATATGAGTGGCGCGGCTTTTGACAGGAGTTTTTTTGCCGCTTATATTATTTCCGCTAAAAATTCTTTTATGATTTGAGCTACTTCCTTGGGCTTCTGCATGGGGATTAAGTGTCCCGCTCCTTCAACTGATTTATATTTACCGTAGCGCAATAAAGATACCGCCTTTTTCAAATCGATAAAGTTTTTATTTTCGCTTTTTTCTCCCTCTACAACCAGAACCGGACAAGTTAATTTATCAAGAAGCGGCCAGGGATTTCTGCTCCAGCCGCCCATAAACATCGCCGCCTCGCTTTCCGGCGTGCAGGTAAGTTTTAAATGTCCTTCTTTTTGCTTTTCCATGCCGTATTTGAGGTACAGCGCCAGAACTTCCTCATCCCAGTCGGAAAAAAGCGATTTTGATTTTAAATAAGCCCAAGCTTCTTCTTCATTTTTCCAGTGGTTTGTCCTTTTTATCGATTTGGAAGCCAACGGATGATCTTTCACGGTAGCTTTTCATGGAGTAGAATTCTTCCGGCAGAAAAATAGGTTCGATTAGAATCATGCCGCGCGGTTTAATACCATAACCGGCTGCGGCTATAGTCAGCACGGTTGCACCCATCGAATGTCCGACAACCAAAGGATTTTTAATGTTAAGAGAACGGGAAAAACTGAATAAATCTTTGGCGATAATATCCCAACTAAGGCCGCCTTTTTCCGGATCACACTCGCGATAATTGCAGATATACGGCACCCAAATTTGGTTTTGCGGCACAAGCTGTTTTATTACCGGATGCCAGAGCCAGGGCAAAAAACCTGTGGCATGGGCAAAAAGAATTTGTGAAGCTTCTCCCTCATAATAAAGATAGGGTAACTCGGCTCCGCCGACATCCTGCATCTTTAAATCCGGCATTTCTTTTTTAAAAACATTTTCAGGCATACAATTCTTGCTGTTGCCAATTCCTATCAGCCAATATTTAGAAGACGAACACAGCCGCGGCCATTACCGTAGTGTATTGATTATCTTTGCAAATTGTTGATTGGGTTACGTTGAGGGTACGAACAATCTTGCCGCTGATTTTAAAAATTTCCTTTTTTTCATCCCAGCTTTCGTCCACATTGAAATCAATTCCTAAAGTGGAGGCCAGCATGGCCGCGGCCAGATCTTCCGCGTAGTCACCCGCTTGTTTTTCAGTTTGACCATAAGCGTGATGTTCGCTGATATAACCATAAGATGCTTTGTCAGCGGGGATGGCGCAACCGACCGATGCCGCCAGAAGCCTTTTAGGTTCATTAGTGCAGCAGCGGCTTAATAACACAATAGGTAATGGCGCCGGGTACTAAGCCTTTGAGTCCCTGTGTCTTGGAAGTTATTTTGCAGCGGGGCGGAAATATGCTGGATACCTGCACCAAATTGCATTTTTCTATTCCTGCATCTCTTAAGGCACGCTCAAAGGAATGCAATTCATCTTTGTGCGTGCCGACCCCTTTTGTAAAAAAAATTCTTTTGGGTACAAAATCATCCACTTTTCAACTCCTTTTTTTGCCGTAAGCGGCAAAAGACTTTATTTTTTTACAAGCCGGCTATCCCCCGTCGGTTTGAACAAAAGCTGTATTAGAGTATAAATACTCCACCTTTTCTTTATGCTTCAACTCTTCCGCCGCCATTTTCATGAGCATATCTTTTATTTCTCCGTCAGGATGAATGGCTGCCAACCCCTTATAAAAATTATAAGAGTTAAGCTCTCTTTCCGCGGCAACAAGATATACATCTTTGCTGTCCATATTGTATTTGACCTCGGGCGGCTCAAGGAATTCCGCTATTCTATAGTTGGTCATTTCACTGGATTTAGTGATATTGCCGATAAAGCTTTCCTGGCGGTAATGCAACAGATATTCTTTATGCTTTTTTTCTTCCTGGGCCAGGTAGAGCAATGTATCTTTAGCCGATTTATCGGTAACTATTTCCGCAAGCTTCAGGTAAAACTGATTTGCTTCTTCCTCATTGGCAATTGCTTTTTCTATTATTGAATCAAGGTTTGGGTTTTTCATGGTTTGGCCTCGCTTAGTGTATATTTAAATAAAACCGATCCCCGACCGGCATTCAGATGCCTCAGGAACCGCCGTAGCCGACAGATACTTTGCCTTCTTGGACGATGACGGGTACCTGTCGTATTCCCCCGGATATTTTTAACATTTCCGGTAATTTATCCGCGTTGGCTTTTACATCGATGTAAAGAGCTTTATCGCCGAAAGCCGACCTGGCTTTGTCTGTGTAGGGTCAACCGACTTTGCCGTATATTATTATTTGATCAGCCATATTTCCCCCTCCAATCAGCATTATAGCAACTAATATTCGGTTAAAACCGACAATCCTCTTTCGCCCACTAAGATGATGCGCGTGTGGGTCAATCGAGTAGCAATAACCTTTGCCACTGCCTGCATGATTTTGAATCCGAGGGCGCAATCTTCTTCCATTAGTTTACGCAACTGAAATGCGTCAAAAGCAATAAACTTCGTATCATCAAGGCAGCGAGCCGCAAGCGTGTATAAATATGGCTCTACGACGGCAGACCAGCCCATCGATTCTCCTTTGGTGATTATATCCACCGTAACCTTCATGGGCGGCTTGTTGTGCCCCATTTCAGCATCCATAAACAAGGCAACTTTACCGTCCTTAATCAGGTAAAGACTTCTGGCCACATCACCTTTTTGGTACATATGCGTACCGGCTAAATGATTTTCTTCTTTAGCCAAAGACGCCAATTTATTTAATTGGTCATCACTAAAATCTTTAAAAAAGGCAAAGTCCTTTAAGGGGATTTTTACAGCCATAAACCAACTCCTTTCTTCTTGTCTGAAATATTCATTTTATTTATATCAGCGTTCGATATCTTATGCCACAAAATTATTTATCAACTGCTGAAAAAATCATCCATCGTTCTTTAATCTTGCTCAAAACTTAAAAAAAGACTATAAAAATCTATAAAATTAAATCAAGGTATTTTTTTATGAAAATACGAATTCCTTTTGCTGTTTTGCCGATATTCTTTCTGCTGGCCGGTTGTTTGAAACAGGCAGATACTATCAAAGACGTAAGTGAACTTGCGTCAAGATCATGCTTCTTATTTGAGTGATACGATCAAGACAAAAGATATTCTTGCAGCAGAAACTCAGTCGTTAATGGATGAAGACTATAACATCATTTACTTTTCTGTTTGGCACCAGCGTCAGCCTTTTCATGCTTTGCCCGAAAGGGTATCTCTTGATTTTAAAAAATTCAGCATTAGTCTCGGTTATGGCGAAAACAAAATAAAACATTCTAAGGCCTGGATTAAAAAACTCCAGCAAAATGCTTTTTTAGAAAATTATCCCAATGCGCTATATTTTGCCATTACGACGCGAAACACCAATTTTCGCGTTCTGCCGACACAGGGCCCGCACTTTAATAGCCCCGAAGGTGACAGCTCCAGTTGGCCTTTTGATAATTTGCAGAGGTCGTCCGTGGCGGCAAATACGCCTATATTTGTTTGCCATATCAGTGCCGATAAAGCATGGGCTCTTGTGGAAAGCTGTTATACTTTCGGATGGATACCCGTCGAGGACGTCGCGCGTGTCGATGCCGGCTTCATAAAAACATGGGAGTCCGGCCATTATGCCGTAATTACCAGGGATCAAACTTCTATTTTGGATGATGACGGTAATTTCATTCTGAGAACATCACTCGGCTATATTTTCCCCTTAGTTAAAGAAATGCCGGATAAATTGGAAATACTTGTTGCTGCAACGGATAAAAACACAAATGCCGTAATAAAGCACGGCTTCGTTCGCCGGGAAATGTCGGCGGTCAAACCTTTGCGTTTCAATTACGCCAACGCAGCTAAGATTGCCGATGAATTAATCGGCGAACCTTATGGTTGGGGTGGTCTTTATGGTAATCGTGATTGTTCGTCTATGACCAGAGATTTTTTTGCCCCTTTCGGCATCTGGCTGCCTCGGCATTCAGAAGACCAGGTCAAAGAAGTAGGGAATTACATAGAACTCCAAGGCCTTACTCCCGAACAAAAGGAAAAAATTATTCTGGAAAAAGGAATTCCTTACTTGACTCTGCTCTGGCGAAAAGGTCATGTCATGCTGTACATTGGCCAGCAGAACGGTCGTGCGCTTATTTTTCATAATATTTGGGGCATAAAGACTACTGACTTATGCGGCAGGGAGGGAAGAAAAATTATCGGGCAAGCCGTGATCACGACTTTGCACCTCGGTTATGAGTTAAATTGTATCGACCAGCAGGAAGGCTACTTGCTAAACAGAATTTACGCTATGAATGTACTGGTGCCTTATAATCAAAACCAGCAACCAAAACAAAGTAGTATCAAACTTCAGGACAAACCCTGAACCACTGCAAACAATTGTATGTTTAAAAGGTCCCAATACGCTTCGCTTACGGGATTAATTCAGCTAACAGATATTGCTATGCTGCGCTTGCAATATCTGAGTTTCATCAATTCGACTTACAAGTTTCAATACGCTTTGCTTTTGAAATTTGAGTGTCATTGATTCAACTTGCGATTCAAACTTCGCTGTGCTCGTTTACAGCGAGTTTCATTGAAAATGTATAATTATAAAATTATTTTGGAATATGACGGCACCAATTACAGCGGATGGCAAACGCAGAAAAATGCTAAAAGCATTCAAGGAACTTTAATCGGCGCGGCGCAAAATGTTTTAGGGGCGCCGGTGGAAATTCAAGGAGCCGGACGCACGGATACCGGGGTTCACGCTTTGGCGCAAGTAGCCCATTTGAAGACTTCCAGTAAAATTAATACGGAGACTCTTCGTATCGGCCTCAATGATAACTTACCCGCGAGCATCAATGTATTGCAGATCGAAAATGTGTCGGAGCGATTTCATGCTCGCCATAACGCCCTTGGCCGGAGTTATCTATATCTTATCGCGAAGAGGCGCACCGCTTTTGGCAAACGTTATGTCTGGTGGGTTAAAGACAAGCTCGAGCTAGGCCAGATGCAGAAGGCGCTCGGCATTTTTCAGGGATTCCATAATTTCATCTCTTTTGCCGATAAAAGGATGGATAAAGACGCATCTACGGAAGTCAATATGGAAAAAGTGGAGTTAAAGGAATTCGAGGGCATTATTGCTTTGCGTGTTGTTGCTTCTCATTTTCTCTGGAAAATGGTGCGCCGCATAGTAGGAGTTGTCGCAGAAACCGGCCGCGGCAATTTCACTTACCGTGATATAGAATTGATGCTCAAATCTTATTCCGAAATCCCCGCCAGGTATACCGCCCCACCTTCAGGACTGTTCCTGGAAAAAGTATTGTATGAAGGCGACAAATTACCGCAGATGAAACTTCCGATTTGTTTATTAGGAGATGGACGATGAGAAAAAAGCGTGAATCCGGCGACTTGGAACACCCCGGCTCCGGCCGGAGGTTCCACTTAATGCCTGGTAATAAAGGCTCCCGGTCTCATTTCCATCTCGTGCGCCGGATAGGGAGTCATTAGGGATTGCAGCTCGTTTTTTTCGTATCTGCCGTTATCCAGCCATAAGGATTGTTTGTCACGTGGAATAATAACCGGCATGCGGTTATGAATTGGGGAGATAAGCCGGTTGGGGCTGGTGGTAATAATGACAAAAGAAGCCTCACAACCTGTTGCCGGAAGTTCCGGCTCATCGCAGATACCCGCTAATCCGAAAGGCCTGCGGTTTTGCAGATAAAAATAATATTGTTTTTTTTCTTTGGACCACTCATAAAATCCATCGGCAGCTATCAGGCACCTTCTCTTTTGAAAAGCTTCTTTGAAAGTAGGCTTTTCGGCTAAAGTTTCTGCGCGGGCATTGATCAGCAATCCGGATTTTGTTGCCTGCTTTGACCATGGCGGTGAAAATCCCCACGGCAAAATCAGTAAACGGTTCTTTTTATCTTCGCTTAGTATGCAGGCGGCTTTCTGTCCGGGGTGAATATCTCCTGAAGATATGGAAGATGAAGTGATGTCAGTTAAATTAAATTCCTCAGCAATTTGCCCCACATTACTGATTAAAACAAATCTTCCACACATAATTTTCCTCAATGATAGAAATATTTGTTTTAAAGAAAATATAAAGGACTTCCTGCCGGAAATATCAATGTAATAGCCGTCGCTTTCGTAAGAAATATACCCTTATAGAGCCCCACAACGGGGCTCTATAAAAACAGAGAAGTCACTCAACCGGTTAATTATTTTCTTTTCTTAGCTGCCTTCTTTTTTGCCGGCGGTTTTTTTGCGGGTTTCTTTTTCGCCGTTTTCTTTTTTGTTGTCGATTTTGCTTTCTTTGCCGCTGCCGGTCCCTTGTTGATCATGGGCTCCTCACAGCAGATGACTCCGACCGCAGCGCACCCGCATTCTTCATCCACGATTACGGTAAGTCCGCATACTTCACAACTAAGAACATCTCCGGTCTTTGCTTTCGACATATGCCTTTCCTCCTCGATCTTTATGTTCTGAATCGTTATTCACCAGTATCACTTATTTAATTGTAATTAAAATAAATTTTTCTTTCAAGTAAAGATTTGATATTTTTTTCTATTTTTTGAAGAACATAGACAGCTTGACTTTCATCGATGGTTTGATATGATTCTGTGGTACTAAGCTTTAACTATGATGGAAAAAGATATTTGTGAATTGTTTTTGGAAGACAAATGAAAGAGCAATCAATGAAGCAAGGCATTAATAAATTTTTCCGGATCACGCCTTTAAAAATAACTCTCTTCGTGATTTTGATTGCTCTAGTTCTTTTTTTCCTTGATTTTCGCCTCCTTCGTTTCATGGAACTAAAAACTCTGGATTTGCGCATGGCTTCACGGGGGGCCATGCCTGCTGGCGGCGAAATCGTTATCGCCGCCATTGACGAGAAAAGCATTTCAGAACTTGGCCGCTGGCCCTGGTCCAGAACCACCATGGCTAGATTAGCGGATCAATTAAAAGTCTCGGGAGCCAGAGCCGTCGGCTTTGATATCGTGTTTGACGAACCCGAAAACTCTAATCTGAAAATGATTGAGGAATTATTCTCAGAAATAAAAAAAACAGGCGTTAAGGATAGCACTGTAATTTCTTTGTTAAATAAAAAAAAGGTTGCAGCCGATACTGACGCCGTTTTTGCCGAATCTATCGGGCGCGCAAAAAATATCACTCTTGGTTATTTTTTTCATTTGTCCAGTAAGGATGTTGGCCATTTGACCTCAAAAGATGTTTTGGAAAACGCCGACCGGATAAAAAATTCACGCTACCAATTAATTAATCTTTCCGAAAAAGATATTGATGATTTTATGCTGATTAACGCTTATGCGCCGGAAGCTAATTTAAGAATTCTTTCTCAAGCAGCAGCCAACAGCGGTTATTTCAATACAGTTCCCGACAGCGACGGCTCTATGCGCTGGTCGCCGCTGGTTATTAAATTCCGCGACAATTATTATCCTTCACTGGCGATATCGCTTTTACAACAGTATATGGATTGGCCGGTGCTTTCTTTAAATTTGACCGGATACGGAGTGGAAAACGTCAAAATCGGCAATATCACGATTCCCACTGACGAAGCAGGCAGATTACTGGTTAATTACTTGGGACCGGCCAAGACATTTCCCCATTATTCCATTACGGATATTATTAAGGGAAGAATACCCGCAGAAACTTTTCGTAATAAAATTGTTCTGGTTGGCGCCACGGCTATCGGAATCTATGACCTGCGCGTAACTCCATTCGGTGCCACCTACCCCGGAGTGGAAATTCACGCTACTGTCATTGATAACATAATGCAGCGAAATTTTTTGAAGCATTCCGGATTGACCGGATTTATCGATCTATGCGCGATTATCTTTTTCGGTTTGGCTATCGGCTTGATTATTCCCCGTATGCGCGCGGTTTCGGGCATAGTTGCCGCTCTGATTATACTGGTTGCATTCGTGGCGGCAAACATGTTTATTTTTTCGAGCTACAATATATGGCTCAACATGGTTTATCCTGTTTTAACGATGATTGTCATTTATCTTGGTATCACGATTTATCGTTACATCAAGGAAGAACGGGAAAAGAAAAAAATCAGAGGCGCATTCCAATACTACCTGACCGCCTCCGTTATCAATGAAATGCTCAAAGATCCGACCAAACTCAAGCTGGGCGGTGATAAGAAAGATCTTACTGTTTTATTTTCCGACATCCGCGGCTTTACTTCTATTTCTGAAAAACTTACGCCGGAAGAATTAGTCCGCCTGCTCAACGAATATCTGACAGCCATGACCAACGTTGTTTTTAAATATGAAGGCTTGCTGGATAAATACATGGGTGATGCCATCATGGCCGTGTTTGGCGCTCCTTTAGATCAGCCGGATCACCCGCAAAGAGCTTGCTTATCAGCTTTGAATATGATGAGTGAACTCCACAGGCTGCAAAATAAATGGCAGGAAGAAGGACGTCCGGCACTCAACATCGGCATAGGAATCAATACCGGAGACATGGTTGTAGGAAACATGGGTTCGGAAATGCGTTTTGATTATACGGTAATGGGCGATATGGTCAACCTCGGCTCTCGTCTTGAAGGCATCAACAAAGAATATGGATCTAACATCATCATCAGTGAATTTACATATAGCGCTGTTAAAGATAGCGTGTGCTGCCGTGAACTCGACTGGGTGCGCGTCAAAGGTAAAAAATTGCCGGTAAAAATTTATGAGCTTTTGGGTGAAAAAAAGGATGAAAACAAATGGAAGGATTTCATTGCCGCATTTGAAACTGGATTGGCACTTTATCGCACCGCTAAATGGAATGAGGCAATTACATCTTTCCAAAAAGTTTTGACTATCCGACCGGACGATGAGGCCTCCAAAATATATATTGAACGATGCAAGAACCTGAAAGAAGAGCCGCCGGCCCAGCCTTGGGACGGGGTATTTACAATGAAAACGAAGTGATAATTATCCGCTGGGCTGAATATATATATGCCGTTAAAGACAGAACAGAAATATCGCAGCTGGGTCGAAGTTGATCTTGATAATTTCATCGGTAATCTGAAAGAAATAAAAAGACTGATCGGGCCGCAAGTTGATTTTATGCAGGCTGTCAAAGCCGATGCTTACGGGCACGGCGCCATAGAAATATCCCATATCGCCCTAAAAAACGGCGCGCGGATGCTGGGAGTGGCCAATGCCGATGAAGGCGTTCAGCTCAGAATCAGCGGCATCGAAGCGCCCATTGTTATTTTAGGACCTTCAACAGCGGCGGAAATCGAACAAATAATCAAATACAATCTTACGCCGTCGGTTTCGGATGTGGCTTTTGCCAAAAAGCTGCAATAAAGCGCTGGAAAAATCCGGCCATAAATTGCCTGTGCATATTGAAGTGGATACCGGCATGGGACGCGGCGGAACAATGCACAGTGAAGCGCTGAAGCTTATCCTGGAAATATCCAAATTGCCCAATATTACACTGGAGGGAATTTTCAGCCATTTTGCCTCGAGCGAAAACATGATTCCCTACAATGATAAACAATGGCAATTGTTTTCGGATTTACTTGCCGATCTTCAGCGCTTGGGAATAAACATTCCCATCCGGCATATAGATAACAGCGGCGCGATTTTAAATTATCCCGAATTTAAATTGAATATGGTGCGTCCGGGACTTATGACTTACGGCATTTATCCTTCAGCAGGAAACTGAATCCAAAGCCAAGCTTGCTCCGGTGATGTCTTTTAAAACCAGCGTTGTTTTATTAAAAGATTTCCCTGCAGGTTACGGCATTGGCTACGGCAGCACCTACGTTACCAGCAAGACAAACGCGCATTGCGACTATTCCGGTCGGTTACGGAGACGGTTACGCCTTTATTCTTTCCAATCAGGGAGAGGCTTTAATCCGCGGCCAGCGTGCGCCTATTGTCGGGCGGATTTCCATGGATATGTGCACGATTGATGTCACCCATATTCCCGACTGCGACGTGGGCGATGAAGTTGTTCTTTTGGGCAGGCAGGGCAAAGAATACATCAGCGCCAATGAAATTGCCGAAAAGGCCAAAACCATCAGCTATGAAGTTCTTTGCGCTTTAGGTAAAAGAGCGCCGCGAATTTTTCTGCAAAAAGGAAAAACCGATGCCGATTGAACCGAGGCTACGACGGATATTTGTTCCGGACGAGGAAAAATCCATCTCCCGCATCGATAATATTATCCGTCATTGTTTGCAGACGCGCACCCGCAATGA
>CAVXLI010000035.1:0-138305 GCA_963762595.1 uncultured delta proteobacterium | reverse complement strand
AAAGAATATTTGCATGTAGTGCAGGGCGGCACAGTGGAAACACAGGCGCTTTTGGATTTGCCTGTAGATTACATATTCTATACCGGCAGCGCTTCCGTAGGTAAAATTGTGATGAGCGCGGCAGCCAAAAATTTGACCCCAATCACACTGGAGTTGGGCGGCAAAAGCCCGGCGATTGTGCATGAAGATGCCAATCTGACCCACGCGGCGCGTAAAATAGCCTGGGGGAAATTCATCAATGCCGGACAAACCTGTATAGCTCCGGATTATGTTCTGATTCATACAAAGCGAAAAGATGAATTCCTGGAAGAATTAAAAAAAGCGATACATACCTTTTATGGTGAAGATGCTTCGGCTCATCCACGGTATTGCCGGATAATCAACGACCGGCACTTTCAACGCCTAAGTGCTTTTCTCGACGCCAAAAAAATTGTCTACGGCGGAAAGGCCCATCCCGCTGACCGTTATATTGAGCCCACAATTCTTTATCCTGTGGAATGGAATGAATCGGTTATGCAGAATGAAATCTTCGGGCCAGTTTTGCCGCTACTTTTATACTCCAGCCTTGATGATATAATCCGAAAAATTAATGAACGGCCGAAACCTTTGGCGCTTTACTTGTTCAGCGATGATCAGTCGGTACAAAAAAAGCTCACCGAACAAATTTCTTACGGCGGCGGCGCTATTAACAATACTATCTTTCATTTTATATCCCATTTTCTGCCCTTCGGGGGAGTCAGTTCCAGCGGGATGGGCTCCTACCACGGAAAAGCCAGTTTCAACACATTTACTCATTTTAAAAGCATACTTCAAAGCTCCAGCAGAATTGATCCTTTAGCCTTAACGTATCCCAACAAAAGCTTCCTGATGAAAATTTTACAAAAGATCAAGTGGTAATAAATTCGATCTGTTTTTTAAATGAAACAGGCGCGTTATTACGGCCATCTTCTGCGGTTATCAAGCCAGATAAAATAGGTTATCATAAAGATGCTGTACACAGCTGAAGGAAGAGCCGCTTCCTTTGGAAATAAGGATAGAGCCAGGCCGCCGGCAATCCCCTGATTCTTCATTGTGCCTAAAAGAACAAGACTGACAATATTTTTTTGTTCAATCTTTAAAAGCCTACAGATTTTTTCAATTAAGAAGCCCAGAATAAAAGTACCGCCAATGACGACGATAGCCACCGGGATAATCACCGAAGGTTTACCAAAAATCAGGCCTCTATTGACGCCGATTATAGTATAGAGCACAATAAAAAATCCCCAATCCGTAAGCAAGCCACGATAAGCGGCAATCCTGTTATGCAGATTCACATAAATTATTATCCGGGAGGCAACAAGAGGCAAAACAATCAGCAAAAGCAATATTTCAATTAATTTTCCGGGTTCCGTAAAGTTTGTTCCGATAAACAGTAAAAACATCAGCGGCATAATCAATAACGCACCCAGATAAGCCGCCACAGTTCCGACCAAAGTATATGTTACATTGCCATCCAATATGCCTGTAAACGGAATCACTGCTATGGCAGGCGGTACGGCAGCAACAAGCACAAAACCAATCCAAAGATTCTCCTGCCTGATCAATAACGCAGCGAAAGCCAAAATGACGCCGCCGAGAATCAAGTAAGTCATCAGGATACCAGTTATGGACGGCACAAGGAGTGAACGCGGTAAACGAAAAAAATCATTGGGAACGTTAATAGTCGCCAGCATCATTACCAGCGCCAGCACCGGAAGTATTAACGGCTGCGCTAATTCCGCCGCATATGGAAAAGAAAGGCCAAGTGTTATAGACAGCAGAAAAATGAAATTGCGATTTTTCAACAGACGAATCATTTCTCCTCTATTCATGAAATCTAAATTTTCGTTATTTTTTTAATCAATAAACACTTATTAAGCAACAAAAAAAATTATTTTTTACTTGCTAATGCTGAATTTTTAATTTTAATCTAAATATACAAAAAGTTCACGGTTGACGAATGGTGAGAAAAACGGCATGATTTTGATCTAAAAATCTGAGGTATTAAATTTATGCTGCACATTGTGGGAATAGATATTGGTTCGGTCGCTCTTTCGGTGGTCATCATTGATGAGAATGGAACGGTGATTAACTCTTCTTATCAGTTTCATCAGGGAGCAATCAGCGAAACTTTGCTCTCTATGCTCAACAATATTGACATTCACCGGGTGGGCGGCATTGCCATGTCCCTTTCCGGTCCGGAAATTTTAAGCAACGTTTCCCGTTACGACACGCAGATTGCTATTATTGCCGCAGCAAAAAAATATCACCAGGAAGTGGGCAGTATCCTGTTTGTCGGCGGTGAAAATTTCGGCCTTATCACCTTTACTGATCAGGGCGATTATGAACGCTACCGCTCCAACTCCTCCTGCGCGGCCGGAACCGGCAGCTTTCTCGATCAGCAGGCTAAAAGGCTCAACCTCAAGAGCATCGATACACTGAGCTCCATTGCTTTCTGTAATCGAGAAACTTCACCCAAAATCGCGACGCGCTGTGCTGTATTTGCCAAAACCGACCTGATCCATGCCCAACAGGAAGGTTATTCCATAGGCCAGATCAGCGACGGTCTCTGCGAAGGACTGGCCAAAAATGTCATCGACACATTAATGCCCGATCAAAACATCAAAACTCCGTTGATACTTGCCGGCGGTGTTTCCATGAATCAGGCTGTAGTTAAACATTTCCGCAATCTTTTACAAACAGAACCTGTTATCGATGAATATAGCCATCTCTACGGAGCAATCGGCGCCGCGCTTCTTTATTTGGAAGAATCAATTCCTCAGCAATTGGCCATCAACAATTGGGATGAACTTTTCCAGAAGGAGCAAAAAGAAAAAAAATATGGTTATCCGCCTCTGCAATTATCCATGTCCAAATATCCTGAGTTTGTAAGCGCTGAAAGTTACCTCTACAAACCGATGAATAATCACGCGGATATTGAGGTAGATATTTATGCGCCTTTAAAAAACAGAACAGGAAGTATATCTGGGTATCGATATCGGCTCTACCAGCACCAAGGCGGTTTTAATCAACGAAAATAACGACGTGCTCATCGGCCTTTACACTCTTACCTCCGGCCAGCCGGTGAAAGCTCTGCAGGCTCTATTTGAGGCCATCGAAAATATTGGCCGAAAACATAATTGCAATTTTATTTTTCTCGGCGTCGGCACTACCGGATCGGGCCGCAAATTTATCGGCCGCATTATTAAAGCAGACTTAGTCATTGATGAGATCACCGCTCATGCCCGCGCCGCCTATGAACTCGATAATCTCGTTGACACCATCATCGAAATCGGCGGACAGGATTCTAAATTTACCACCATGAAAAACGGCATGGTCACCTCCTCTGTCATGAATAATGTCTGCGCCGCCGGAACAGGCAGTTTTATCGAAGAGCAAGCTATAAAACTGAGGGTACCGCTCACTGAATATGCTGGCCGGGCTATTAATACGCCGGCGCCAATTTCCAGCGACCGCTGCACGGTTTTTATGGAACGCGACATCAACAATTATCTTACGGAAGGATTATTCCGTTGATGAAGTGCTGGCCAGCGTACTGCATTCGGTTTGCGAAAACTATCTTGGCCAAGGTTGCCGTAGAAGCCAATATCGGAGAGAGGATTTGTTTTCAGGGCGCCACAGCCCGCAATAAAGCTTTGATTGCCGCTTTTGAACACCGCTTGAAAAAACCGATCTTCGTTTCTCAATTCTGCCACCTGACGGGCGCGCTGGGCAGCGCTTTGATTCTTGCGGAAAGCGCCGTAAAGCATTCAGCGTTTCGCGGGCTGGCCTTACATAAGGAAATAATTCCGGTGGCAAACGAAGTCTGTGAGCTTTGTCTTAACAACTGCAAAATAAACAAGGTAACAGTACAAGGAGAAACAGTCGCTTTTGGATTTCTCTGCGGCCGTGATTACGACACAAAGCACTATGTCGGACCAGCAAAAAAGCAATATGAGTTAATCAAAGAAAGAAACAAAGTTTTTACCACAGAAAAAAAACAAGCTCCTTTCATAAAACCGGTAAAAATCGGTATCCCCAACGCGCTGTATCTTGCCGAAGAAATGCCGCTATGGAAGCATTTCTTTTCGACACTTGGCGTAGAAACAATTATCGACGATAACTTTAAAAACGCGATTAAATCCGGTAAAAAAATTGCCGGAGCCGAATTTTGCGCTCCGATGAATGCCTTTTTCGGCCATGTGCAAAATCTTGTCGACAAATGTGACTACATTTTTCTGCCTGTGTATCTTGAAGCGATCGGATCCGAAAGAAGACGCTTACCGATACTACTGCTATTACACTCAGTTTGCGGCTACTCTCGCTACAGGTATCAAAAGCCTTCATCTGAAAAATAAAGTTATCATGCCCGTAATTGATCATCATTCCTTTCAATCACGAATTGAACTTTTCTCTTTGCTCAAACCGATTTTATCAGCCAGTTACTGGGAAATTTACAACGCTTATGAAGCTGCCCTTTCCTTCTACGACGATGCCCGCAAAAATCTCGTCAATATTTACGACCGCGAAATGCCCGGCAAGGAGGATATCCGCGTGGCTTTGCTGGGCAGACCTTACTGTATTTTACAAAACACAATGAACAAAGGAATACCGGACATTTTCGGCAATCTCAATATCAAAGCTTTCTATCAGGATATGCTGCCCATTGACAAAGACGATTTATCCGAAATTGAACCACTGCTGAAAAGATTACATTGGAACTATGCAGCTAAGATTTTAAAAGGAGCCCTTTTTGCGGCACACACGCCCGGACTTTATCCGGTTTATATAACATCATTTAAATGCAGTCCCGATTCATTCACCATCGAATATTTTAAACGCATCATGGACAAATACGGCAAACCCTATCTGATCCTGGAGCTTGATGAACATGATTCCAATGTCGGTTACGAAACCCGCATTGAGGCCGCCGTACGGTCTTTTCGCAATCACGATAAAAATAAAACGCTTCGCCTGGCTTCTTCCCGCGTATTGCCGCTTAACTCGGAGAGTGTAAACAAAATAAAAGATAAGACATTGCTTTTTCCCGAGCTTTGATCCGCTAAACTCAAAACTGGTGGAAGCCGTATTTATTAAAGAGGGAATCGACGCGCGCCTGGTGCCGCTAACCGAAAAAATAATTCAACGCGGTCTGCAGAACAAATACAGGACAATGCCTTCCTGTCAATCTCATCGCGCAGAGCTACATGGATTATATTGGCCAAAACGTTCTTGATCCCGCGCAAACTGCTGTCTGGTGCTTTGAAAGCCATGTTGCCTGCAACATTCGAATGTATCCGCAAATGATCAAGGGTATCATGGAATCAACCGGCAACGGCTTAGAGAAGGTGGAAGTTTATGTCGGAAATCATCTCTATGGAAGATATCTCCATACAGGCGTCAATCGAAGCTTACTTTGCGCACATGTTCGGCGGAATGCTGCGAAAAATCGGCTGCAAGATAAGACCCTATGAAAAAGAAAAAGGAATGACGGACAAAGTTATCGCCCAGTCACTGAATATTCTCTACAATACCTTGCTGGGCGGAAGAAACAAGGATGATGATGTGGCCAAAGTTATCAGCCTTTTTAAAAAGATTGAAACAATTCCCGAAAAACGTCCCAAGGTTGCCATCTTCGGTGATTTGTATGCCCGTGACAATGATGTCTTCAATCAGGACCTGATTCACTGCATAGAAGAATACGGCGGCGAAGTGATAACCACTCCCTTTAATGAATTCGCTAAAATTATCGCCAACCCTTATATGCGGCGCTGGTTTCTGGAAGGAGAATTCCTCGATGTCATCTATACCAAAACCCTGATCGCTCTCGTGAATCAATTGGAAAAAAGCTATTATAAATTATTTAACGAATTGCTTGATGAACCGTCGCTGGGAACTAACATCGATTACAAAGAAATATATGATGTGTTCGACGTGAAAGTTACAGCATTGCGGAGAATCCGCCGACAACCTGCTAAAAATTGCCGCGCTGGTTCGCCATTACCCCGATATATCTTTGTTCGTGCAGACCAATCCCGCTTTTTGCTGTGCCGGGTTGATTACAGAGGCAATGGCGCCGCGCATTGAAGAATACACAGGAATTCC
This sequence comes from uncultured delta proteobacterium, assembly GCA_963762595.1. Lineage (GTDB taxonomy): Bacteria > Desulfobacterota > Syntrophia > Syntrophales > Smithellaceae > UBA4810. The sequence goes on along the minus strand of CAVXLI010000035.1, from coordinate 132,182 downwards.
CATTGTCACCCTCAACTACGACGGCACCGGCAAAAATATCAACCAGAAAATCAGGCCGTATATTAAATTCCCTCGTAAAAACTACACAGCAAAACACCTTTACTCCCGCCGTCAGGCGGCACAATAAATTCACAGGCTGATTATCGATCAGTTGCCCTACACGCAACTTATTCTTATTATCACTTCATTGCGCATATACTCTTTATGATTCCTTCTTGCAAGTATTAATCTTGAAAGGGATATAAAGAGCACAAAAACCGAAGATCGCCGTCGCTATTGGAATGATAGCCAGCAGTCCCCACCAGCTCTTATAATATAAACCAAGTGCAGCTATTACAATACCAATAATCCAGCGAATAATTTTATCCGTCTTCCCTACATTGCAAATCATAATATTTCCTCCCTTATATTACTTTTTTCTAAATCGTTTAGTTCCATTTTCAGGGACAAAAGTGTCAGCATATCCTTAAGCGCGATAATGCCCACAAGCTGATCCCCATCCACAACCATCAACCGGCTATTACCTGTCCGGTTCATAACTTCTAATGCTTTGTTGGCGTCTTCCTCCGGCCCGACCGTCGTCCCTTCATTGCAAGGTAAGGCAATAGCCCCTACCGTTTGCGTCGACCATTCTTCGCGCGGAACCGCCGCGACTTGGTTCACGGAAATACAGCCCGTCAATCTCCCAAATGAAAGTACGGGGTACATCTGGAAATGGTGTTTATATACATACTCATTAACAAATTCCGTAAGTGATATAGAACGCGGCACAGTCAGAGGATTCTTTACCATCAGGTCTTTTACTTTTTTTGCATGAAAAAGACCGCGCGCTAAAAGTTGCTGATAGGATCTTTGCGCGGCAGACCGTATGAATAATCCAATCATAAACCACCACAGACCACCTATAAAATTGCCCATGAATAGGGAAATTACACCGAGGATTATTAATGTAATTCCTAAACCTGACCCCACTTTCGCGGCGATGGCCGTTGCCCAGTGTAAATTTTTTTTCCAACTCCACAATGCCGAACGCAATACCCTTCCGCCATCCAAAGGAAAAGCAGGCATTAAATTAAAAACTGCCAGAACAATGTTTAGCCAAGCCAGATAAGCCAACACTCCGTTGATTGTCACCGGCCAGCCTCTTTCCTTTCCCCAAAATATTATTAAAAACAAAAATAAACTAATTGCCGCGCTCGATAGCGGTCCGACAATGGCCATGAAAAATTCAGCTCTGGGATTAGGCGGATCATCTTCCATTTCGGCCACACCGCCAAAAATAAATAAAGTTATCCCCTTCATAGAAATACCGTAATTTCTGGCCACAAGAGAATGAGCTAATTCATGAAAAACAATTGAAAGAAAAAGTCCTGCCGCGCCGGCTGCACCCATCAACCAGTAAGAAGCACGGGGAAGATCTTTGTAATATTCAGGAAAAAGACCGCTGGCTAACGACCAGGTTACCAAAGCTGCTAAAATAAGCCAGCTAATATCAATTTTAATTTCAAATCCAAAAATTTTAAAAAGACTTACCGGACGACCAAACATAATAACTCCTTGTGAGAGATTTCTTTATTAAGATAACCCTTATATGACAAAAATCAATGTATTAAATTGCAATTTTTAAAAAAATCCAGTAGAATGTAAATTATAATTCTTCCCAAATTAAAGAGGAAATAGTCAATCCTAAATAAACAAGGTTTCCCGGGGAGGCATCCATGGCAAAATATCTACTTTTTTTGATGACATTGGTTTTTGTTTTTTATGGAGTAGCAAACGCCGATTTTTATAAATGGGAAGATGAAACTGGAACTATTCATATAACAGACTATCCGCCTCCTGAGACCAAATCCTCGAAGAAGGTTGAAGTTCACAAATATAAAGATGACAATACCGCCGCACAGCAAGAAGAACAAGAGCAAGACGTGCCTTTTAAAGATTCCAAATCAAAAAAGAATAAAAAACCGGAAGTAGTTCTTTATACCAAAAACGAGTGCAAGGATTGCGATAATGCGCGCGAATTTCTAAAATCCAAAAAAATTGCTTTTAAAGAATATAATATGGACCAAGACAAAGACGCTCTTGCGCAAAGAAAAGAAATAGATAACAGCGAAGATGTCCCGTTTGCAATTATCAACAGAACGCAAGTATATGGATTCTCGGAAAGCGTTTACGAGCGGGCGCTGCAACTTATTCCTTAAGAAAAATAAATGAAAACTTTAATTTATTATTATACCGGAACAGGTAATTCCTTGTGGACGGCGAGAAAACTTTCCGAGCAGTTGGGAAACACTGAACTTTGTCCCATGACGCTTACAGGCCAAGGATCGATTCATTCTCAAGCGGAAAATATCGGCCTTGTTTTTCCTGTACACATCTGGGGTATGCCCTCACTGGTAATTGACTTTGTCAAACGTTTGGAATCAAAATCAACAATTTATTATTTCGCGATAGCGGTTAATGCCGGCCAGGTTGCCGCCACTCTGCTTCAATTGAAGAAAATGATGCAGGCACGGGGTCTTAATCTTTCCGCAGGATTCTCCATCAACTTACCCAGTAATTATATACCCTGGGGAGGTGCTCCTGCACAAGAAAAGCAACAGAAAAAATTCAACGAAGCCCTCGAAAAAATTGGCCTTATTTCAGCTATTATCAAAGCGCAAGAAGCAAGAAAACCCGACAAGGGCCCATTATGGCAAAATATTTTGTTTTCGGCATTATATCGAATGTCTTTTCCGCAAATACCAAAAATGGATAAATCTTTTTGGGCTGACGCTAAATGTACCGGCTGTATGATATGCGAAAAAATCTGCCCGGTCCAAAATATATTGATGACCGAAGGAAAGCCTGCCTGGCAGCATCATTGCGAACAATGTTTTGCCTGTCTCCAATGGTGCCCCGAAGAAGCAATCCAATACGGCAAAAACACTAAAGAGAAAAAACGTTACCATCACCCCGAAATCAAGCTGCAGGATATGCTCGCGTGCGTTCCTAAAAAATGATTCCACCTAAGGCAACTTTATTTTTTGCCCGCGTAATAACCGATCATTACTCTTCATATTATTAAGCTTGCATAATTCTTGAACAGTTATGGAATTTTTCTTTGCCAAAGAAAAAAGTGTATCCCCTTTTTTCACCTTATAAATCCTTGGCGGCTTATTGCGATTGCTTTGATTATTTTTTTTCCCTGCTGCCGATAATTTATCATTTCCCGTTTTATTCGCCGGCACCAATATTTTCCGGCCGACAACAAGCTGATCCTGCAATTTTAAGTTATTGAGCTTTAAAAGCACAGAAACTTCTGTATTAAACAGCCGTGCCACGGAAGAAAGTGTATCGCCACGTTTTATCCGGTAATAGGTTGTCTTTATTTCCTTGTCATTTTTCTTTTTTTCCTGCTCACTTTCATCTGCGTAACTGATTCTATTATCTTTTTTTAGCGCTTCATTTTCTGGATAGATAGAGGCAGTTCCGGACAAATAATCTCGCACTGAAGAAGCGACAGCTAATGCCATTTTTTTCTGAAAGCTGCTGTTCTTTAATAAACGCTCGTCCTGGGAATTGGATATGTATGCCGTCTCGATCAATACTGCCGGAATATCCGGTAATTTCAAAACATTGAAAGGAGCTTCCTGAACGCTCTTATATTTTAAATAACTTATTTTGTTGAGATGATTTATTAAAGTGTCGGCATAAGTTTTCGACAAATTAATCGTGCTTGTTTGAAACATATTCAGAATAATCGGATCGGATTCATTTTTGCCTTCGCCGTTGGGCACACCGCCGATAATATCGGACAAGTTTTCATTATTAGCCAGCAGTTTTGCGGCTTCATTACTGGCGCCGCGGGTGGATAAACAATATACCGAGCTGCCTCTGGCCTTACGGTTTCTGGCGGCATCAGCATGGACGCTGATAAACAAGCTGGCGTCTAAATTCTTGGCTATTTGCAGCCTTTTGTTAAAAGAAACATAATAGTCTCCCTCGCGGGTTAAGACCGCGCGGTACCCCGGCATTTTATTAATTTCTTTTTTAATTTCGCGGCAGATGGAAAGAACAATATTTTTTTCATAAACGCCCTTCCTAGCCACAGCACCCGGATCATCACCGCCATGCCCCGGATCAATAACAATAATTTTTTTCTGCTTTATCATTGGGAATTGTTCTTTCACCATCTCTTCCTCTGGAGCCTGCTGCAAAAATATATCCACGACAACCCGATCCGGCCTATCCTGAAACTTCTTTAATTTAAAAACTTCTGCTTTTCGGTATTTATCCAAAATTAATTCAATTTTTACATCGCTTTTATCAATATGATAAAAAACAATTTTTTTAATCCCCGGTTTATTTAAGATGATTTCATGTGGTATTGCTTTATCTAAGGAGGCATCCTTGAAATTTAAAACGAGCAGGTTTTCACTTTCCCTAACATCATAAACGGGTTCGTTATCCACATCCAGAACAATTCTTGTATGATCAGGCGCTGTCCAGTAACGAACATTCAATATTTCTACGGACGCATAACAATTACCGTATATCAAGGCTACTACTATAATAGTCAGGTAATAAGTAATTTTCTTTAAAAGCTTTTTTACTTTATTTATCATGTCTTAAAATAGCAAATTTGTTCAGGAACTGCAACTGTCGGATAGAAAAGATATTGACAAGTACTTGTGATAATGTCATTTTCATCTATAAAGATAAACGAAAATTTGAGATTGTTGAGGATATTTATGCAGGAAAATCGTTTTAAAGAATCTCTATTGAATCCCAAAGTGTTTCCGGTCACCTGGGAACTGGTACCGGGAAGAGGCGCAAGAGAAGCCGCCCAGGAAAAGACTCTAACTTTGGCCAAGCAGGCCGCCTCTGGAGGAAAAGTTTCACGCTCTAACCCTTACAGACAATCCGGGTGGAACGCCGGCCATGTCCGCCGATTTCATGGGCAGCGAAATTCTGAAACTGGGCATTGAGCCCCTCGTCCATTTTACCTGCAAAGACAAGAACCGCAATCAAATCGAAAGCCAGCTTTATGCCCTGGATCGGGCAGGTGTCAGAAACCTTCTGGTTATGAGCGGCGATTACCCTGTGTCCGGTTATCAGGGAAGACCTGCCCCGGTCTTTGATCTGGATCCGATTCATATCCTGCAACTGATATCGGACATGAACCGAGGGCTTGACGTATCCGGGAATCAAAGGTAACGTTCGTCACCAACCCAGCGATTTTTTTGCCGGAGCTGTCGTTTCTCCCTTCAAGGCAACCGAAGCGGAACAGATGGTCCAGTATTACAAACTGAAAAAGAAGATCGCTGCCGGCGCGCAATTCATCGTTACGCAACTGGGATACGATGCCCGAAAATTTCATGAAGTGTTCCTCTTTATGAAACAAAGCGGTTTTAACATTCCCGCTGATGGGAAATATTTATATCCTTCCCTATGGTGCGGCCAAAATGATGAACCGCAACGAACTGCCCGGCTCCGTCGTCACGGATAAACTTCTGGCAGAGATCTGGATCGGGAGCGAAACGATCCCGATAAGGGAGAAGGAGCCAGAATACTGCGCGCCGCCCGGATGTATGCCATTCTGAAGGGAATGGGTTTCAGCGGAGTCCATATCGGCGGACACAATATCAAATATGAACAGGTGGAAGAAATTATCCGGCAGGGAGAAGCACTTGTCTCCTCAATGGACCGAGTCTGGTCAAGTATTTCGATTATCCCATTACCAACGGTTTTTATTACTTTGAGCATGATCCGAATACGGGCTTAAACCGGGAAACGCCGAACTAATCGACAAGCACGGCCACTTGATGCCAAAGTTGAATGTTCCTATGGTTTTTCACGGTTCTTCCATAAACTGATGTTTGAACCGGGGAAAAAACTCTACGGCATTATGAAGAGATATCAGCCGCAAAGTAGCTGGAACAAAAATGGAAAGCATTTTTCACAAACTGGAACACTTAACCAAGGTCATGATCTTTGACTGCAAGGACTGCGGAGACTGCGCCCTCATAGATGTGGCCTACCTCTGCCCGATGTCGCAATGCCCGAAAAATCAGCGCAACGGCGCCTGCGGCGGGAGCTTCGAGGGATGGTGCGAAGTCTATCCCGGAAAGAAGCAGTGCGTCTATGTCCGGGCCTATGCCCGGTTGAAGAAACACGGGGAGGAAGATGCAACTGGGTAAAGATATTGTTCCACCCTGCAACTGGGATCTTTATCAAACCTCATCCTGGATCAATTTCTATCTGGGGAAAGACCATACCTCAAAAAAACAAGGCAGTAGCTAATAACTTTAGGCTGAATTTTGATATACGTTGATACAGTAGAATTAGCTTTTACAAGGGCGATTAGCTCAGTTGGATAGAGTGCTGGCCTCCGAAGCCAGATGCCGCGAGTTCGAATCTCGCATCGCCCACCAATTTACTAACAGAAACCACTTTTCTTTGAGTCAATAATTTTGGTTTACTTCCTGTAGTCTTGTTTTTAGTTTCGTCTCCAAGAATTCAACATTTCAAACGAAAATCTTCAATCAGGGCTTGAAAACCGAGGCTATTCCCAGAGACAATTTTCCCCTTGACTTTCCATTAACATAAGAGCATTCGTCGATCGTAGTTTCTCTTATTCTCTCAGTAAACCCATCAACCTAATCCTAAACCTTCTGGAGTCCGCCGTGAAAAGGAGTTTTCGGAAATTGCCGATACGTTCGGCTCCATGGATTATTGATTCCCATGGAGCCTTCTTGAATTATCTTGACGATAACTATGTTCCCTTTTCCCTTTATCAAGAATCAAAAGGGAGGCGTATCATGAAGACAAGATTATTTGTGGTATTAATGGTATCGGTTGTGTGTGCGGTGTTTGCCTTTGCCGGAGAGACGGCGAGAGACGGCCGTTTCATCGCCTATGATAACGGGACGGTTTTGGACACGAAGACCAACCTGATGTGGGCAGATAAGGACAATGGCAGAGATATAGACTGGAAGACAGCCAAGTCCTATTGCGAGAATTATCGTGGCGGCGGTTATACCGACTGGCGGCTGCCTACGCAGGATGAGCTTGCGGGGTTGTCTGATAAAAGTAAAACTTATAAAGGTGCCCAATGTGGATATGACGTTCATTTAACGAAATTGATTCGTCTTACGTGTGGTTTTATTTGGGCTTCAGAAACGCGCCAATTCGACTTTAACGTCACTCCTAGCGCTGCCGGCTTTGATTTTTGCGACAACGAACAGGAATGGAATCTACAGAACCTGGCAGACAGCAGTCGGGCACTCCCGGTGCGTTCCAGTAAATAGGTTATTTGGTTTAATGCGAGTTTTACAGTTCAAGATTCTCTCTTTATCTTACTGAAACAACTTTTAAAGGCAGGGCAGGAATGACCCTGCCTTTTTTATTTAAAAGCTTCCATATGCTCACTTTCTATCGGTAATCCTCATTTTTAAAGATTAGCTTGGAATGAAGAGTAGTAGATGCACTCTACAATTCCACAGGTTGGGCAATCTTGAAAGATCACCAATCGAATTTTTATTTAGTCCTTCCTGAAAGCGAAATTGACGGATTTTTAAAAATATGTAAGATTATAACCAATAATAACGAGTTGCATTAAAAAGATAACGAGACGGCAGTGAAACTCAAATTTCAGGAACACAGTGAACTTGAATTTCTTAGTTGAACTGTCCCGCATAAGCGGGGCAAGGAGGAGGCTCCGCAGGCGTATTACTAACGCGTGACCTTCAGGTTATACGTTGAGGAAGCCGACGACGATGCCAACAAAGTTAGCTAAAGAATGCGACTTGGTATAAGGAGAACACAAAAGATGCCGGACACAGATGGAATCAAAGATGCCAAAATGTTTTATAGCGATATACCGCAAAAGACAGAGGGATTTTTCCTCAAAGGTTCGAATTCCCTGGATTGGGGAATGAAAAACAGGCTGGCGCGGATATTTAATCCCGTCTCCGGCCGAACGGTTATGCTGGCCATCGATCACGGTTATTTCCAGGGACCCACCACCGGTCTGGAACGAGTCGATATCAATATCCTTCCTTTAGTGCCTTATGCGGACACCCTTATGCTGACCAGGGGGATTCTCCGCAGCGTTATACCGCCTTCCACTTCTCAATCCATTGTGCTTCAGGGTTTCCGGAGGCGCCAGTATTCTCAAAGAGCTGTCCAATGAAGATATTGCCGTTGATATCGAAGAATCCATCCGTTTGAATGTCTGCGCCATGGCTGTTCAGGTCTTTATCGGCGGCGAATATGAAAGGCAGTCGATCATCAATATGACCAGGATGGTTGATATCGGTAACCGTTACGGCATTCCGACCCTCGCCGTAACAGCGGTAGGCAAGGATATGGCCCGGGATGCGAAGTATTTCCGGCTGGCTTGCCGGATATGCGCGGAGCTCGGCGCCCACTATATTAAAACTTACTACGTAGATGAAGGTTTCGAGACCGTCACCGCATCCTGCCCTGTACCGATCGTGATGGCCGGCGGCAAGAAGATACCGGAACTTGACGCCCTGACTATGGCCTATAACGCGATTAAGAAAGGCGCCGCCGGTGTCGATATGGGACGTAACATTTTCCAGTCGGAAGCGCCGATTGCCATGATTAAGGCGGTGCGGGCTGTCGTCCATGACAACGAGACTCCGGCAAAGGCATTTGATCTTTATAATACATTGAAGAAAAAATCACGGGTATGAACCCCAAAGCAAGCTTTGGAAACAATTTCCGCAGCAAGCTGCGGTGTATTATACCCTCCGCTTCGCGGGATTGTTCAACTTACTAATTCCGCTACGCTGCGCTTTCGGAATTGGAGTTTCAACAATGAAAGTTGCCTACTGGTACAACAACAAAGATATCCGGATCGAAGAAGTCCCGACTCCGATACCCGGCCCGAAGGAGATGCTGGTCAAGGTTATTTCCTGCGGCATCTGCGGCAGCGATATCGTCGAATGGTACCGGCTCCCGCGAGCGCCGCTGGTGCAGGGACATGAAATAGGCGCGGAGGTTGTTGCAGTCGGCAATTCCGTAAATAAATATAAATTGGGCGACCGGGTATTTATCGCTCCTAAAGTGCCTTGCCTGAAATGTTTTTATTGCGAAAACGGACACTATCCTCAATGCTCGGAGGTTAAGGAGCGGCTCCCCGGCGGTTTTGCCGAATACATCCTGGTTCCGGAGATTCTTGTAGAGCGCGGGACATATCTACTGCCTGAAAATATTACCTACGATCAAAGCACATTCATTGAACCTCTGGCCTGCGTCGTCAGGGCGCAGCGGCAGGCCAAGCTGAAAAAAGGAGATTCGGTGCTGGTGATCGGTTGCGGCATGTCCGGACTGCTTAACGTGAAGCTGGCTAAGGCAAAGGGATGTAAAGTAATAGCCGCCGACATTAACAAAGTGAAACTGGAATTTGCCTTACTAATGGGGGCCGACGTCATCATCGATGCGGTGAATAATGTTCCGGAGCGATTGTTGCGGAAAATGGCAAAAAGGCCGACGTCGTATTTTTATGCGCTTCGGCTGATTCCGCAGTGAAGCAGGCATGGGGATGCGTAGATAAGGGCGGTGTGATTGTACTCTTTGCCGTTCCCGCACCGGACAAGAAGGTTGTCGTTCCTATCAACGATTTCTGGATGAAGGAAATTACGATCATCACTTCTTATTATTGCGGGCCTCCCGATATTGCTGAAGCGATGAAACTGATCGAATCGGGCAAAATCGTAGTGGATGATCTGATCACGCATCGGCTTCCTTTAACCGATATCGTTGCCGGGTTTCAGTTGGTATCAGATGGCCGGGAATCGATCAAGGTAATCATTAAACCGCATGAGCACAAAGAAAGTATAAAATTAGCAAAACACCGAAGCAAAATAAAGTGAAAAAATAAACCTATCTTACATCGCCTACCATATTTTCATGTTAATATAGATTCTTTAGCATTTTTTTCTGCGAGTCGTGTCACATCTTGTACTTTTTTTAGCACCAACCTATCAACGTACCATGCGGGAAAAATCTTCATTAATTTATATTCGAAACTATTTTCTGCGACAATATACCGTAATTTCGGCTTCACAGCGGTTAATGCATGATATACCGTTTTGGCGACTGCAATCGGAGGTAATCCACTGGTTTTCCCTTTGCGAATGGCATATCCCCCCATGGCTTTAGCTTCATTCCAGAATATGGAATCAGTATATTTCGCATTCTTCAGAATTTTTTCCCCTTTATTCCAGATAGGCGTGGTAATGCGGCCAGGTTCTATTAAAATCACTTTCACGCCGTATGGAATTATTTCCCTGCGTAAAGAATCAGAATATCCCTCCAGAGCAAATTTACTGGAACAATAAGGCCCGACGAAGGGGGTGGCAAAAAATCCGCTATCAGAGCTCATCATCACGATTCGCCCCTTCGCTTGCAATAGCATGGGAAATAGCGCTTGTGTGATTTGATGGACGCCGAATAAATTGACTTCAAACTGGGCGCGCAGATCCTCGACGCTTACGTCCATTAATGGACCTGCTTTAGTTATTCCGGCATTATTCACCAAACCGAACAATCCCGCAGCGTTCTGTTCAACAATTTTTTTAACTTCAGTTATATCTTCTGTGTTTGTCACATCCAGTTTGACGGGAGTAATATTCGGATTTTTACACAAATCTTCCAAGGCACTGATATTTCTAGCCCCGGCATAAACATGAAAACCATGGGAGGCAAGATATTCTGCCGTTGCCTGTCCGATTCCACTATTTGCACCCGTAACTAAAATTGATTTGCGATTATCCGACATTGGTGTTGCTCCTCGTATTAATTACTAAAGATACTGAAGAAAAATGCTTCTGCTTTCGGAGGGTTTTAATATTAAAAAAATCCCCGGGAGTTTTTTACCCATTCTCCCGGGGATTTAAACTAACAGTTAAAAAAGACCTCTCTTAGAAAGTTAGAGTCAGCTTGTTGATGAGTATGTAGTTGTCACGAACTTCGCTAGTTGAATCAAAACCTTTGAAGTACTCACCGGTGAAGAGGTAACCCACGCCCAACATATAGGTCAGGTTATTGGTTATTTTATAAGTTCCGATGAGATCAATTTCAGTACCGTACACATTCGAAACAGCGTCAGGAGCAGCGGGAAGAGTTTTGCTATCAGCCATGGCGTAAGAAATAGAAGCCATAATGTCTAGCTTATCGATCGGCCGGACACCGGCTCTGCCCTGAAAAAACCAGGCATTATACATACCGGTGTCGTCAATGCCAAAAGACTGACGCAACAAAATTCATGGATGTGCTCGTCATGTTATTACCGGGAATCGGGCCTGCCCAGTACTCGCGTTCGTTGTTAAAGAGAAGCAAAGTAGGATTCCAATCCATGCCACCGGTAAGGAAGCCGCCTTTTATTACATCGGTTTTAGTCCAATCATTGCCGGCGACGTAAGCAACGCTGCCGCCGAAATAAAACATTTTGAGATCAACGGTGGCGTCAACCCAACCGGCCAGATTATCTACTCTTACATCCGTGAACGGCCTAATATATCAGATTTTATACTGCCCCAGGCGTAATCCACTTCCGCCTGAATTTTAACAGGACCGATCTGGACAATGGCATAGGGCTGCTAAAGCGAAAACATTCCCTAGAACCTGCTCCCGCAGGTATTATGGGTCTACTGCTCGCATCGCGATAATAGACAGCCAGCAAACCGGCTTGACCGCCCTTCCATTCATAAACTACCCCGCCTGTATACTTGTCGATATCGTTGTCCGTCACATTTGTAGAATATTTTGCTGTTTTGCTATTTTCCCTAATCTTGATGATTTGCAGGAAAGCCGTCCATCCGCTCTGTTGCACGGCCCAAGTAACCAGGCCTTGAGGTACGGAGCTGTCTCCAAAAACTGTTCCCCAGGCGCCGTCATCCTGATAACCAACCATAAACATTCCAATCGGAGACGTATACTCAATGTAGGCCCAGTCGAAAGCGATATTCTCGTTTTCCGCGGGGGTGCCTGACGATTGCCTGTCTAAGTAAATATCAGGTGTTGATCTCGGGGCGCCCCAGGCTCTTTCCATCGCGTCAAAGCGAGTGATTAATTTCAGACCAGGAGACACGATAAAATCGGTCTGGACGCGCAGTCTCTGATAATAAAAGGCGGTGCTGGGACCATCAGTAGTGGCGCCTTTCTCAAAGCTTGTTCTATCCTGATACATGCCTGCTACATAAATAGAACCGCTAAATTTTACATCGATCGCGAATGCCGATGCACTGAAGGCCATGACCAGCCCCAGTGCAAGCAAAACTAACCAAAATCTCTTCATTTCTTCCTCCTTAATCTACAAGATTTAAAATTAGGTCTTTAAAAAACGGGCACTCTCTAAAGGCCAATTCTATTTCAGCATTTTTTACAGTCGAGGAAAATGTTTCCATTACCAATTTCTTCACTGCTTCCGGGTTATTGTTGGCATCATTAAAAACCTAAGTATAAGCATTGCGTTAACAGCATTAATTTAATATTATTAAATTATGAAGTCAATAAATATTTTTTACTTTTAGCATGTTCTTAACAAAGGATTATAAATATAATGCCAGTCGTTATTTATCTAATTAATTTAATGGCTTATACTTCAACAAATGGATAACGTTGCAAAGCTAGCACCGGTTAAAAGGCTTGTCAAGTATTTTAAGAAATGTTAATTCTTTACTTCCATGTAGAACTAACCCGGTCTGATTAATTAAGGAAACTTTTTAAAAAACATAAGTGAGGAGAGCATCTATTAATCATGATTAAATACGACAATTATAAAAAGAAAGTGCTTGAGACAAGTCTCTGGCTTTTCGAGCATGGCTATTTTGGATCGCACAGGGGCACCGGAGGCAATGTCTCCGTGCGAATCGATGAAGAGTGCATGGCTATAACCCCATCCTCGGTAAGATATCAAGAACTTTCAGTTGAAGATATATGTGTTGTCGGTTTTGATCTTTCAGTAATCGGTGAGAAATGTAAACTGACACCATCTGTGGAATCGGGAATGCATAGCATCATTTACCAGAGGCGGCCCGATGTCAATGCCATTGTCCATACACACCAAATCTACGGCAGTGTTTTTGCCCTGATCAATACGCCAATACCCGCTCTTTTTGATGAGGTTTCTTTTTCGCTGGGCCAAATGGTGGAAATCATCCCCTACGCTCTTTCCGGAAGCTCAGAGCTTGCCAATAACGTTGCCGGGAAATTATCCAATAATGCCAATGCCTATATTATTCAGAACCACGGGATATTGTCTCTGGGCAAGAACCTCGATAAGGCTCTCCTCAATGCCGAGCTTTTGGAGAAGGTCGCCCAAATCTACTGCCTGGCCTTATCTACCGGCAGGGCTATCCACACCCTTCCCGATTCAACAATCGAGATGATCATGGCTGTGAGAAACTATGAGGTTAACGAAGGACAGGGGAAGAATAAGGAGAAAAAATAAGAAGACCGTCTCCGGATTCAGATAAAGCTTTTTTACTTTTTCCGGGGAAAAATTCCGCCAAAAAGTATTCCCAGCATTTGACCAACATCAAAAAGAATATCTGCCGTGATCCTGTCTAAGAAGTCCAGAGCGGGAAGATTGGGGTCCCGAAAAATGACTTTTGCTGCGTCTTTCGAACACCTATTAGTCTGAGTGGCCGCATCCAGATGGCTCTTTGGATCCATCTGGTGAAAAGCATCGATCAGGTCATGACCAAATTGATCCAGAAAAAAATGAAAAATCGGATTATGCTGTTTGGCTGCCTTACGTATGTAGTCATTCAGTTCCGAGGTCACATCACGACAAGCTGCCTGCCCTTCGCGTGCGCCGTCTAATAGGGCCTTTTTGAAGGCGGGGAAACCCTCGCGAAATCGGCGTTCGACATATACCTCATAACCTTGATGCACGGAGGAAACCATCTTGAAAAGTTTTTGCGGCGACAACAATTTCTTAATCAACAACCAGCCCGGCACGGCTTTAACATGGAAGGGATTTCCCAAGTCGGCCAGATAATGGGCGCAGCGGGCCAGATACCGCCAGCCCCAATAATCATTGCCGCTCTCCAAAGCCATTCTGGCAAGATTCATGTGCATGTGGAATGACTCTGATGCTATCCCGAATTTCATACCCAATGCCCGAAATTGCATGTGTCGCCAGCCGTGAGAACCACCGGTGATTTTCTGATTTTTATGGAGATAGAGATCACAGTCCGGGTGCAGATCAGGTTCGGTACTGTAAATAACCAGCACCTTCCACGGCTCAATGGTTTTATGCACCGGGGGGTCAAGGCTATATTCAGCGTTGCGTTGCTCGTAATCGAAAGACCAAAGCGGATCCAATTGCCGGTATTCTCTGTAACTTTCCTTATACAAATCGACATGTTTTGGACCGATAGGCCAATTTTTATTGTTGAGATTAGGGTTCGGTTTTACCTGAACCTGCGGCAGGGTAATGAGCCTGTTTACGGCTTGGACAGAAAAATAGGTAATGTATTCATGAGAGAACCACGGTGCCCAAGCTAAAGGCAGGCGTGGATCGTCATGCAGATAATAATCCAAGTTTTTACATCCTTCCACCAATACCAATGCGCTTTCTTTGGCTAGCTTTGTTGGCAGTGTCGTCGGCTTCCTCAACGTATGTACAATACGTCTGTGGAGTCTCCTCCTTGCCGCCTCATTATCCTTTGAAAGCAGAATGGCATAAAATAAATCTTTTCGGCATCAACATAAATAGCCGGGCGAATCTGATCAATGATCCGCACCGGCTTGATGATGAGTTTTGTGTTTTGACCTAGATCTTGAAATCTGTTTTCTTACCCCAGACCCCTAAGGCAACACCCAGCTCTTCATGTTCTTTGGCATACTCTTCCAGCTTAATGCCCTTGACCACAGCATCGATGGCCTGACGTAAGGCCCGAGCACCTGCTTTTGGCCCTTGCGGATGAGCATGGATGCCGCCGCCTGAACCGATCATAATGTCTTTACCGAGGGCAGTAACGATATCAGACACATTGGCGGGTGTAATACCGCCGGAAGGCATGGGCATGGTGGGTTTTAGTTTGCCGAAGGGATAAGTCAGGTTTCTTGTTGTATTCATGAAACGATCGTGCATATACATGGCTTTCCCTCCCATGGAAAAGGGAAGCACTATTGCATCCGCGCCGCATAATCGTGATATTTTACCAAAAATAATGGGCGAGGAAATACCCTGATACGGCGACATAAAGTATGCCCCGGCCAGATCCATGTGGGCAAGTATGGGCACATTGATCGCCGGGTCATCGGCCAGAGCGCGCATGGCTTCAGGACCGACGGCCAGATAATTAACCATCATCGCATTGACACCGGCATCGACGCAACGCTTCGCCAGATCGAACATGCGCGGCAGGCGATCGGTAACATTGACAGTGTATAGCGTATGCTCGCCGGTTTCTTCATACACTTCTTTCTCGATTTTCATATAGGCCTTGACCCTTTTTACCGCGTCGTTGTAACGCATGTTAGCAATCAATTCATCGTCCTTGATCACATCGCAGCCGCCCAGTGCCGCTTCTCTAAAGAGCTGGGCTCCGACCTCCAGTGGATATCCACTGCATGGCTTAATCATATTGTTGAGCAATGGGCGCCCCTTTTTCAAACCAAGGGCTTTCCACCAGCCGTCCAGACCAAACCTCGGCCCATTGAATTGGTCGAGCGTGGCCTTGGGTATTCTGAGGTCTAAAAGCTTGAAATTAGGCACCATGGAAATGTTACCAATGGTAGCGGTCAACATCATCGGCAGTTGATCTTCAATGTTCGCCGAGGGGAATGCGATTTGAATAATGTATTGACGGTTGATAATCTCAGTCGGCAGAGCGTATTCATAGTATGGTGCCTCATATACGCCGATTACTTTAGCTACATGTTTGGCACGGATTTCCGGCGTTTCACCGGGCACAGGCACCCATGTGCCCGTGGTCTGTTCAATGGCCAGCACCTGACCCATAACAGACATGTCCCAGGCTTTATCGGCCTGAATCCAATAAGTGGCGATCACGTGGTTTTCCATATCAATGCCCTCCGGCAGTGCTATGGGTTTGTCTGCAAAAGTATCTATCATTGTCTTCAGTCTCCTTAATATTTTTATTATCTATTCAATTCTTAGGAATCAGGGAAAGCAGATATTCCCATATTTCCAGTGTTTTATTTAACGCTTCCTCATCGTGCTGCATGCATGTATACATACGGGTGCCGGCCAGGGTGCACAATCCGTGGGCCATGGTAACCAACTGGTAGTCGTCTGCGACCTGTTTCCTTGTGAGAATCTGGGTGAAAGCGTCCGGTTGAGTCAGGTCGAAGGAAAAGAACGCCGTAGTCATATAGTGGATAATCGGTCCGAAATTATAGACAAAGAATCCCAGGTCGGAGCGTTTCGCGAATAGGTCGTTTAAGGCTTTGGTAATTCTGTTTGCGTAAGCGGTAGCTTTCCCTACTGCGTCATTTTCAACCATGAGCTTCAGGGCATAGTAACAGGCCGCCATGGAAATGGGATTGGCAGCCAGTGTGCCGCCAAGGAAGACCTTATCACCCAATCCACCGGAACAGGCGCTCATCACATCTTTCCTGCCGGCTACAGCGCCGGATGAGGGATAACCGTGCGTGATGATTTTGCCCAGAACAGTCAAGTCCGGCATAATGTTGTAATACTTCTGGGCTCCGCCCATATCTAGCCTGAAGCCGGTAACTACTTCGTCAAAGATCAGCAGCGATTCATATTTATCGCATAATTTACGGATTGTTTTGTTCCAGTCGGGGTGAACCGGATGGGCTCCAGACTCACCGCCAATGGGCTCCACTAGAACAGCGGCAACCCCGCCTTTATCCTTATTATCTTTGAATGCCTTTTCCAGAGCATCGAAATCGTTCGGTGCCACATCGATTATGTGGGCGAAGCATTCTTTGGGGATTCCCTTGGACTCAAGTGCTCCGGTACCGGGAATATGGATCGAGTAGACCATCTGATCGGACCATCCGTGGTAGCTGCCGCCGATCTTAATGATCTTGAGTTTTCCGGTAAAAGCCCTGGCGATCCGGATAGCGGCCATATCCGCTTCGGTGCCGGACTGCAGAAAGCGGACCATTTCCACACCGGGCATATGGTTAATTATTTCCTGGGCAGCCAAAAGCTCATATTCTGAGGTTAAGCCGCTGGCCGGTCCCTTTTCCCTGATGATCTCGATAATCTTTTCGTCCAGCGGTTCGAAACTGTGACCGAGGATAATGGGCGCACCGCACATTAGATAATCTATGTAAACATTGCCGTCCACATCCCACACCTTGTAGCCTTTGCCTCTATCCATGGCCAACGGAAATGGTTTGTTCTGGCTTAAATTGTGCTGGACTCCTCCGGGGATAATGCTCTTGGCTTTTTCGAATATCTCCAGTGACCGTTTGTTCCGCTTAGTATAGAGATCGCGTTCGTAAGCCAGTTTGTTTTCCGGTATAGGACGTACCGGTCTCGATAAAAGCTCTTTTCTCTTCGATAAAATCTCCTGATATTCCATAAATAAAGTTAAGTCCTCCTGTTTGCTAATGGTAAATGTATTTTTACTTACACACTCCAGCTGCGTGCTTATTCAATCGCGCACACGCTTTTTTTTGGGCGTTGTAATAGTTAACGAATTCCGCTGAACAATTCATCGTATATTTTGCGGTTGTCCGGATTGGGAATATATTCGGCCTTTATTTGAATATACTGAGGAATGTCTTCCAGGGTAATGTATTTCAGAGCCATTGAAGCAAGGAATGCCGCACCGCGGGCGTTAGAATAGATCGGGTCCTTAACCTGACGGATTTTCCTGTCGAACACATCGGCAAAAATTTGCGACCAGACATCCGAATTAGCGCCACCACCGATGAAATTGAGGTACTGAAAAGATCTGCCCATGAATTTTTCCACAGGCGCAAGCAGCCATTTCGAATTGAAAGCAACCCCTTCGAAAACAGCACGGAGAATGTCCTCTCTGGTATTTTCCAGGGAAAGGTTGAAGAGGGATGCCCTGATATGGCAATCATCCACGGGTGAGCGCTCTCCGTAAAGCCACGGGGTGAAGATCACGTTATTGGCGCCGGCCGGGACCCGTGATATGATTTTGTCCAGGACTTTGAAAATATCAGGGGCATTTTCTTCCATCATCAGTTCATCTTTGTGATACAGAACGTTGTCTCTCAACCACGTCAGGCATTTACCGGCACACTCCTGTTCGGAGAGAATGAGATAACGGCCGGGAATGGGGCTGGGGAAAGACCCGAAATTGTGTGCGATGTCGGTTTTCTTAAAAGGAACATGAGCCGAGATCCATGATGAAGTGCCAATATAGATATGACCTTCGAAGTCACGAACAGCTCCTGAACCCACGCCCGCTGACGGCACATCAGGAGTGCCGCCGATAACAGGTGTGCCTTCTTTTAAACCCAGTTCGGCAGCTATTTCCCTTTTTATCGGACCCAGTATATCCATCGCTTGAATCAGATCGGGCAGCTTTTCCCGCTCGATTGTGGCCATCTTCAACAGTTTGTCAGAATAAACCACATGCGACGGATCGCGATTATCGGTAACCCAGTGCAGCAGGATCGAATCATATGTGGCGGCAAATTTGCCTGTGAAACGTAAATTGATATAATCTTTGGGATCGAGAAATTTATATGTTTTACGATATAAGTCCGGATGGTTCTTTTTTAGCCAGAGAATATGACAGAGCGGGTCTTTGCCGGACTGAGCGGGAGCGCCCCCGGTAAGCTTCAGCCAGTTTATCATCTTGAATATAGGATAGCCGTCGATTTTAATGAGGCCTTTCAATATGTCCTGCACCGCCTCGGAGCCCCGACAATCCATCCAGATGACGGCATTCATCAAGTTTCTGCCTGTCTGATCAACTGGAACGGTACCTGACCACTGGGAGGTCACGCTCACGGCAACAATATCATCAGACGAAACAAGATTTTTACTAATCACTTTTTTTGCGGTGGACATAATGGCGTTCCACCAGCCTTCCGGGTCCTGTTCAGCTCCCCCGTCAGGAAGCAGGATAATGGGGGTGTCTTTAAACTCGCTGTCCACCACCTCTCCATAAACTGAGATTAAAGCGGTCTTGGGCCCTGATGTGCCCAAATCAATTGCCAAGATATACTTGTCTTTACGTTTCATGATCTTAACCCCTTTATTTTATCTGCGAATGACTTAGCATTTCATTTTTATATCGCACACATGACTTCAAAAAAGCCCGCAGACTAAACATTATGCTCATCCGGTTATTAAATGTATTGCGTCATCGACAATAGTTTTCAGAGTAATTTCGGGATTATCATCAATTTGATAAAGAACCCTGCTGTTGTGCAGTGAAATTATGCCATGCAGTGTGCTGATGCTTTGAATTGCTAAAAATTTCGAATCAGCAGGCTTTAAGTCCGGCCTCGTTTCCCTATAATCCCGAATTACCTTGATGGCAAAAGATAGTACTCGCATTGAGCTACGGTATTCATCACGAGACAATTCTTCCTGGGGAGTACCGATGTAATCACTGTACTGTCTTATGGGTCTGTTGAACATAATATCATAGATGTTGATATGGCCTGTGCCGAATTCCACAAAAGCGTAGGCCATATTCTTATATCTGTCCAATGGTGTATTTGCCATTTCCACGGCACTGCGTATTTTATCGTAAAGCATTGCATAGGCCCTTTTATGTATAGCGATAAGGAGCTCATCTTTGTTGGCATAGTAATTATAGAGATTTGCCGCGGTCATCTTCATCTTGGAACCAAGCCTGGCCATAGATAGGCTTTCATATCCATTTTTTACGAGGATTTTGAGAGCACACTCAAGGATTTGATCGCGAACTGCATCAACTTCCTCAACGCTTCTGGTCATTTTGGGCATGATTAAGAACCTTATGTAATTATTTTTTTACAATAAATTTAATGTCGTTAAATTATAAAGTCAATAAATATTTTTTTAAAGCTTTTTTTACAACAACTTAAAATTAAACAGAGTCCTGATCTATATATTTGTTCATTAGTTTAAGCTTCAATTATCAACTTTTTAGGAACTGAGTGTCGAGCATCTATCCCCATTCTTCGTAGCGACTGTCATCAATCTTGATAATGGCCTTGATCAAGTGTGTACCATCCCGGTTCTCCAACCGGGATGGTACCTGAATACCGGTAGTGATGTTACCGTTAAAAATACTCTCACACAAAATCAGTCTTTTAAATCTCATCCGTCTTGACTAGCTTGGATTCCTTGAGTTTAAGAACGAGAAATACATTCACTATCATGAGCACCATGAAGACGAGCATAGCGGGCGTTTTTGAGGCGCCAGCCGCCGTTAAGATGTCCATGCCGAAGATAAAGATGATTCCCGAAATCTGCCCGGCAAGGAGAAGCAATCCCTGTGAGGTGGCCTCGGGCGCCGGATAACATATTTCAGCACTGTACTGATAGCAGATGGGCCCGCCCGCCATAAGAAAGAAACCAAATACGAGGCATGACGCAAGGAGCAACCCATAAGTTTCGACAAAGGTCATTCCGGCGATTCCGGGGATAGCGCCGATCGTCGCGATGAGTATGAAAATTTTTCTTTTACGCAATTTGTCGGAAAGAGGCGGCAAGATGGAGGCGCCGATTATGCCTCCGATCATCATGAGCGCCCCGGCGATCCCTGCTTCTGTAATGCTAAAGCCACGCGGGCTGATAATTTGCTCGACCCAGGTTGTGACCGCATTGAAGATTCCCAGTGCGATGAAGAACACGATGATGAGATAGATCATATCCTTCTGCTTTAATATATGTTTCAGACCAGCGAATACCGCAATCCTTTCGTCATGGCCGGGGGGACAGGGTGGTGTGGGGGGATGCTCTCTGTTGAACAGGATAAAGATCACAGCGCCGGCAAAAGTAACGATCCCATAGATCATCAGCATCTTTTCCATACCGTATATTTTGTAAAGGGGCGGCGTGAGCGCCATCGCGATAATAATGCCCACAAATTGGGCCAGCACAGCTATGCCTGCCTGGGTTGCCCGCTCATGCAGGGGAAACCACCGAACTCCAACCTTGGTAACAGAATTCAGAACGAATGGCTGTCCAATAGCAATCCCGATTTGAGCTATGATGACCATATCGTAGCTTGCGCCGTAGAATCCTTTCATAAATCCGAAGACACCCATAAGCGCGGCGCCGATCCCGATGCCGATCCGGATTCCCCATGTGTCGATTATATATGATGCCGGAAAGGATATAAAAATATAGACGATCATAAAGATCAGGGAAAGTAGATCGATTTGCAAGGCGGGTACATTATAAAATGCTACCGCTTCACTGGTTATGGGCGCAAAGGCGATCCACTGTATCTGCATCAACACGTTGATGATAACATACACCAGAAGCACAACCCATCTGTAGCCGTAAACCTTAAAATCTTTTTCCATATAACCACCTCCTGTATTTATTTTGATGATTTGAAAAGAACTTGCTTTTTATAAAAACCTATTATAAACATTAATTGAACGTCATTAAATTAATGTAGTTAAATTACAAAGTCAATAAATATTTTTCGCTATTTATATATATAGTATTTTTTTCGTAAAATCTTGGGCAGTACAACGTCGATGTGCGGGAGCGAGGGATAAACCAATTCAACCTACGCTCATTCAGAATTTATTCTGTTGTTAAATATAACATTATCTCAGGAGGTTTAAACATCATGAAAAAAATTTTAGTGAGTGCAATAATTTGTATGTTTGTCGTTGTATTATTCAGTGTTACCGCAAAAACACAGAGTCCCATTAAAACACAGAGTCCCATTATTGGAACATGGAAGACGATAGATGATGAAGGTCCGAACAAAGGGAAAGCGTCATCCCATGTGGAAATATTCGAAAAAAACGGCGTATTTTTCGGCAAGATTGCCAAACTCTTGATCGACCCTCCGGATAAGGTCTGTGATAAATGCAAGGGAGATTTAAAAAATAAACCGTTGATCGGCATGATAATTTTACAAGACATGAAAAAAACCGGGGACGTGGATAAAGAACTCGGTGCAGAGTACGCTGGTGGAACGATTATGGATCCTGATAATGCCGAAACCTATAAATGTAAAATGTGGGTCAAGGATGATGTATTAACCTCCCGTGGATATATTGGTATTAGTTTGTTTGGAAGATCCCAGCAATGGCTTAGAGTTAAATAATTATAGTAATAATTTGTTCCCCTGCCTCCTTCTTGCGGCAGGGGAACAAATATGATGGATAAATATTATTATATAACGGAATTTTTTCCGGTGCTTGCGAATATAATTCTGCTTTCATCAAGATAAATTCGAAACATTCTGTTTAAATAATATTAATTTTTGTGTAAATAATTAGGATATAAAACAACCATTGAAAGGCAAGGAAGTAGAGATGAATCTTTTTACCATTGATCAGGAGAAATGTAAACGTGACGGCAGGTGTGTGCAGGAGTGCCCGGCACAGATTATTGTCTTTAAAGAAAAAGACGCCTTTCCCTCGCTCCTTGAGGATGCCGAGGCATTCTGCATCGACTGCGGCCATTGTGTGGCCATTTGCCCCCATGGAGCCTTAACGCTGAAGACGATGCCCCTCGATGACTGCCCCACTATAAAGAAGAATCTCCTTCCCGAAGCCGATCAGATAAGGCAGCTCTTAACAGCCAGGCGTTCTATACGCTTTTATAAAAAGGATATTGTCCCCCACAAGCTTCTGAAAGAGCTGATTGACACGGCCCGGTATGCACCCACCGGTAGCAACAAACAGCAGGTACACTGGACAGTCTTTGAAGATCCCGCCGAGGTACAACGCCTCGTTTCGCTGTTCATCGACTGGACAAGGCTCATGGTCCCATCGGTAACGGACGAGGTCATGGCCAAAAATATGAAGCGCAAGATCGAGGCCTGGGATAACGGAAAAGACCTGATCCTTCGCAGTGCACCGCATTTGATTGCTGTCCATTCCCCGGCCGATTTGCCTTTCGCTCAGGCGGACTGTGTTATTGCTCTGACCTATTTGGAGCTCTATGCTTATGCGAAAGGGCTCGGGACCTGCTGGGCCGGCTATCTGACAGCGGCAGTTAATTTCTCTGAACCACTTGCGCAGGCTATGGCATTACCGGGAGGACACCAGTGCTTCGGTGCGGTAATGCTCGGCTACCCTCAATACAAGTATGCCCGTATTCCGAAGCGCAAAGCGCCGCAAGTGACCTGGCGTAAATAAAATAAATAGTCGCTTTTCAGCAAGAAATATAGTGTAAATCTTTGAAATAACGATATATACTGCCTGAAATCAAATTTCTATCTTCGAGTTTTTTTACTGATTATTTCAATCCGGGTTAGACTGGACTAATTAGTTGGCAAAAAGTACTAACATAATCCTTGATTTCTAATTAAGTCTGGTATAGAAAGCACACATCACAAATTTTTAAGACTCCCCTTGCCTGTGGCCTTGACCATGGGCTTTAGAGCCGAAAGGAGGAAATTTTGAAAAGATACGAAGTTATAGCTATAGTTAAATCCGATTTACCCGATGACGATATCACCACTCTGATCGAACGCATTCAGAAAATCATTACCAAACGCAAAGGTCTGATTGTTAAAATTGATAAATGGGGCAAAAGACGCCTCGCTTATGAAATCAACAAACAAAAAGACGGTTATTATTTTCTTATCGATCTCGCTGGTGACGGTCCCATTGTCGATGAAATTGAAAGAAACTATAAAATTGACGACCGCATTCTGAAATTCATAACGGTAAAAAAAGAAGGCGCAGTAACTCGCGAAGGCATTGACCAGGAAATCGCCGCGGCAGAAGCAAAACGCACTCAGGTCCGCATAGAAAGCGACTCCACCGGTTCCCCTGCTGAAGAAAAAGTTATCCATCAGATAGAAAAAGCTTCTGCCGATACAAAAGATACAAAACCGCGCAGACCTTCTCCTAAAAAATCTGTTAAAAAAGAAGAACAATCAACGAAAGAGGAATAAGCAATGGAAACAGCTAACGGAGACAGACCAGGTACGATATCCCCAGAAAAAGTTTTTTCATAGAAAGAAATTTTGCCGTTTTTGCACGGATTCTAATATAAAGATTGATTACAAAAATCCTGCCATTCTCAATAATTTTGTAACCGAGAGAGGCAAGATTATGCCCCGTAGAATTACCGGTAATTGTTCCAAACATCAAAGAGAGCTGGCTATAGCAATTAAACGCGCTCGCGCTATTGCGATTATGCCTTTTGTCACCGCCGAAGGAAGATAAAAGATATTTTCACAGACTAAGTCGGTCGGCTTTTTTCCAGTAATGAAAAAGGCCGGCTAACTTTATAATTTTCCCGAACAGTTACTTTGAACAGGTTATCAATTTTGAAAACTTTCGGCAGTTTCTTTCCCCATAACCCTTTTCTCAGAATTTTATTAATTATTTCTTTTTTTGTTGCGGCGGCGGTTTTCATTCCGATTTTCGGCTTTATTTTTCTTCTGTTTCTCCCGATGATTTTATTTTTTTACAGCATATCCAAAGGCATGGTTAAATCGGCAGGCGCTTTCTTAATTTCTCTTATTGGCGCTTTTTCTTCTTTCTCACTTTTTTCAATTTGATACATCTTATCCGGCAATTTTAACGATGGGAATTGCCGGTATTTTAATTGCCGCGATTAGCTTTTAAAAATTTATCTGCTGAAAAAACAGTAATTTATACTTCCCTTTTTATCATCGCATCAATCTGTTCCTATTTTCTTTACGACGGTTATAGCCAAACTATTAACCCGTGGCATCTCGTTCAAAAATTTGTCACTGCAACAGTTGAAGAAAATATAAAAATGTATTCCATGCTGCCTGTGAAAAAGAAGATATTAATTTTATTAATGATAACAAGCAGACCATAATTGATTTCTTCACCGCATATTTCCTTCCTGGTTATCATCGCTTCCGCTTTTATTGCCTGGATTAATATACTCATGGGAAGAAATTTGCTCCGCAAGCAAAGCATTTTATTGCCTCAACTTAAAGGCTTATCCCGCTGGAAAGCTCCGGAATTTATGATCTGGATATTTATCATCTCCGGCGCGCTTCTTTTTGTTCCGCTTGAGCAAATAATCATTTTCAGCTGGAACATATTTATTGATGACCTGCTTTATATATTTACTGCAAGGCCTTGCTATTATTAGCTTCCTTTTCCAAAACAAAAACGTGCCTCATTTTTTCCGCTATCTTTTTTATTTTTTAATTGCAGTTCAGCAAATTCTTATGATACCAATAATGGCCGTTGGATTATTCGACATTTGGATTGATTTCAGGAAATTTTTTCAAAAAGATCAGACAACTACTTAATATTTTAGTCACTATTTCTTTAATCAACGGAGGATTTTCATGAAAGTAATTTTGAAACAAAGCGTGCCTTCTTTAGGCAAGGCCGGAGATTTAATTAAAGTCAATGACGGTTATGCCCGCAATTTTTTGATTCCGAAAGGCTTGGCCATTGAAGCCAATGAAAAGAATATCAAAACCTTTGAACATGAAAAAAAGAATATTCTGCAAAAGGCGGAAAAGGAACATAAAAGCGCTGCAGGATCTGGCTGCCAGTTTTGGCCAATGTCACCCTTACCTTTTCCCGCAAAGTCGGCGATCAGGATAAAATATTCGGTTCGGTAACAACCAAGGATATCGAAGCAGCATTAAAAGAAAAAGGTTACAACATTAATCGAAAAATGATTGTCCATGACATGATGAACATATAAAATCACTGGGTGAATTTAAAGTAAAAATCAAATTGACAGACGATGTGGAAACTGAAATCAAATTAAACGTTACTGGCGAATAATAATGAGAGACATCGATCCATCTTTATACAAACTTCCGCCGCAAAATATCGAGGCCGAGCAGTCCATCCTCGGCAGTATTCTGCTGGAAAACAGCGCCATCAACAGCGTGCTGGAAATTCTTATCCAAAGATGATTTTTACAACGAAGCTCACCGCAAAATTTTTAATGTCATCGTTGAACTTTCCGAAAAAAACGAACCGGTTGATCTTATTACTTTAAGCAATGCCCTGAAAGATAAAAATATGCTGGATTCGGTGGGAGGCACAACATATCTGGCTTCATCTGGTGGATAACGTTCCCTCGGCGGCCAACGTTGCCAATTACGCCAAAATTGTTAAGGAAAAAGCGATTCTTCGCGGATTAATCGGTTCGGCAACGGAAATCATCAGACAGCTGTTATGAAACCGGCTCCGATGTTGATGAGGTTCTGGATAAAGCCGAACACAGTATTTTTGAAATTTCCGAAAATAAAGTGCGTCCGTCTTTTTTCCCGATTAGGGATATTGTCAAGGACAGTTTCCGTTCGATCGAAGATCTTTTCTCCCGCAAAGAGCTGATTACCGGCGTGCCGACAGGTTTTGAAAAAATTGATGATTTAACTTCCGGTTTGCAGAAATCCGAACTGATCATTATCGCCGGACGTCCCAGCATGGGGAAAACTGCTTTCGCCTTGAACATTGCTCAATTTGCCGCACTGGAAACGCAAACACCTGCGGCTATTTTTTCTCTGGAAATGTCCAAAGAACAGCTTGCTTTTCGTCTGCTCGCCTCCGAAGCCAAGGTTGATTCGCAGCGTCTGAGAAAAGGTTTTTTGGGTGAAACCGACTGGCCGAAACTGACGACTGCCGCCGGCCGTCTTTCCGAAGCTCCGCTTTTTATCGATGATACTCCCGCCATTACCGTTTTGGAAATGAAAGCCAAGTCCCGCCGGCTCAAAGCCGATACCGGACTGGGATTGATTGTCGTGGATTACATTCAGCTGATGCGTTCCGGCAGTTATCGTGATTCCCGCGAACAGGAAATATCGGAAATCAGCCGTTCCTTAAAAGCTCTGGCCAAAGAACTCAGAGTGCCGGTTGTTGCTCTTTCCCAGCTCAACCGTAAAGTGGAAGACCGCACCAACCGCCGTCCGCAAATGGCGGATTTAAGGGAATCCGGCGCCATCGAACAGGACGCCGACGTCATCGCTTTTATTTACCGTGATGAAGTGTACAACAAATCGGAAGATAATACGGAAAAAGGCATTGCGGAAATTATCATCGCCAAACAAAGAAACGGCCCCACCGACACCGTCAAGCTTGCCTTTCTGGAAAAATTCACCAGCTTCGAAAATCTGACTAGAGCCGACAGCACATCTTAATTATATAAGCATCTAAAAAAACTTTGTGCATAAATACTTCCGCATTTCAGAAGTTCTCGGGTTACAGACTCAGATCGGCAAAAAAATTGATGATGGTTTTTCGCCCGGTGTCACAAGCTCATTAAAGACGACAGCATGCTTGTGAAAACCTCGGGCTTGATGCTGACGTTTCCCGTAAACGGATAATCCAGCGCAATAATTGTAAAAAGAGTAAGAGCAATCATTGCCGCAAGAAATGATGTCATGATCAAATGCGGAACAAGATTTTCCGTACCAAACATCATTGTAAAAGCTATGGTAATAAAACTGCCGACGATGAGAACAAAATAGAGAAGCGGATGAATACCGGAACTGGCATAAACAATACGTTGCCTCCTCATTTCGCTGGCCTCGTTCATTTTCTTCACAGATTCCATTAGAAAAATTTTCTGCGTTTCATTTTTCGGCAGAAAACCGCCGTACAACAACCACAATTTTTCCTGGATTTTTTGCACCTGATGACTTCTCTGCCCTTTGGCCATTTTTTGCCACTCGTCATTAACAATGGTATTTACATAATTAACCAGTTCGCTCTTAAGCTGGACGCGAAATCCGGCAGGAAAGGCTGTTGCGTCATGATAAAGTGACGCGATACAATTAGCTTCATTGCTCGTCACTTCGCTTGCCTTATCGAAATCCTGCCACGTGATGATAACAGTGAAAGCAAGAAGGACCGCGTAAATTACTCCAAGGGCAGCAAAAATAAAACCGGCGATATCATTGTGGAGTTTACATTTGTAATGCGGATAAAATTTCCGGATAATGATAAGGCCGGTTATAGATAAAGTTACATAGATAACAACCATAAGAAAACCAAGCAACGGCGTCGGTATGTGTACGAGCAAAATTTGGATGAATGACATAATTTTCTCCTCAAAATTTCCGGTTTAAATATATATTTCAGTTAATACCCCGAAACATTTTTCCCATCAGCAAAAACAACCTTATTTTAATCTGCCCTTCTAATTAGAATTTATCATAACCTCGATTGCTTATAAACCCCAAAATTTTGCTGCATCCATCGTGTGTAGGAAGCATATACGAGAGAAATCTTTCGGCTTGACAGAAGAACGCCCGTTCGTTATGTAAGCTAATCGATCATTAATATGGGGATTTTTCCGGTTTGAATCTAAAACAAGCCGGATAATAAAAAAGGAGGAAGAACCATGGACAAACGAAGAGTTGCAAGAGTTTCATTATTAGCTATTCTATCTTTATTGTTTGTATTGGCTTTTGTGGTCTCTGCTCCGGCAAAAACAAAAGTTATGGCAACACCGCCGGGCATGATCAACTCGGTCTTGGGCCCTATTTCACCCGCTAAACTGGGGACAACGCTTGTGCACGAACATTTCGCCTTTGCTTACCCCGGCTGGTTTGCGGATGAAACAATTGCTCCTTACAATTACAAAGCGGTGCTGAAGACCGACCTAGCGACTATCAAAGCGGCCAAGAAATACGGGATCAAAACCATCATTGATGCCACGACCAATGATGTCGGTGGACGCAACCCCATGCTTTACAAAGAGCTGGCCAAGAAAACGGGCATCAATATCATTTGCTCCACCGGCCTCTATACGGAGCATGAAGGTTCTCCAGCGTACTGGAAGACGAGGGTAGTTTGGGGCGCGGATATTTCTAAAATGATGGCCGAACTCTTTATTAAAGAGATCACTCAGGGCATCGGCAAGACCGGCGTCAAAGCTGGCGTGATCAAATGCGGAACTAGCGGCGGTGGCCCAATTTCTCCCTATGAAACGGCAGTCCTGAAAGCCGCTGTTGTCGCGCAAAAGGCGACTGGTGTGCCCATCATTACTCATACGGAAGGCCCATTAGGCGGTGTGGAGCAGGCTGATTTATTCCTCGCCGAAGGCGCTAATCTGAAAAAAGTCATGATCGGTCATGTATCCAATTCCAAAGATATCGAATATCACAAAGCGATTCTCGCGAAGGGTGTGTACATTGCCTTCGACCGCATCGGATTGGAAATCATCACTCCTACTGCAGTTAATGTAAAAAATATAGCCGAACTCTGCAAGCTGGGCTATGCTAATCAGATCATGCTTTCCCATGACACGGTCAATGTCTGGCTGGGACGGCCGATATGGGTACCGGATAGTTATGTGCCCGCATTCGCCAACTGGCGGATTGATTTTATATCCGAAAAGGTTCTCCCCCTTCTCAAGGCGGAGGGCGTGACCGATGAACAGATCAAAACCATGATGGTGGATAACCCCAGAAATCTGTTCCTGGGCAATTAATATATTTACACTTTACCCTGGGAAACATTAAACCGGCGGGGCACTTCCCATATAGATTTAATTTGGAAAGTGCCCCATTTTCAATTTACATTAATAAATTTTTATTCCGGCTTAATCACGACTTCCTTCTTTTTATCGCTACTGCGCCAATAATCCAAATACCTATTATGACGAGCACAAGCGGCCAAAACATCGTAATTAGTTCAGGTGAAAACCAGTCCGCTCTTTTCCCCAGCCAGAAAAATCCAGCTACTATGAAGAAGATTCCCCAAAAAATACTGCTGTTTCTCCCTCCACACATGCAATGCCAGTGATGTCTTTTACTGATTGACTCATTTGAATTTTCATTTCCCGTCATGTTTCTACTCCTTTCTTGTTGTTAAATCATTTTGCAGATATGATTAATTATTTCCTTTGTCATCCGATTCTTTATTCTTTCCTCTACAGTACTTCGCAATTTTCGATCGTAATGTCTCAAAATCGAATTTCCCGTCTTTTTCGGCACAGAACTGCTTCATCATTTGTTCGCAGCTTTTGAAATTAAAATTTTCTCCCTTTCCTTCTTCTAACCCGGGTTTAAAGCACTTACCCATCAAGGAATGGCAGAATTCAAAGCCCATATTTTTGTCAGTTTCTTCTTTGGTAGACATAAATCTCCTCCTTTTTTATTTCTATATTTCGATATATATCGAATAATATGATAATCAGGGATTTTCTTTTGTCAAGGGAGATTTTTAAAGGTACAAATATTTGCTATATCTCTTTAAATTTCTAGGCATTACAGTTTACGAATGTTGAACTTGGTTAGAATTATCGATGATGTCAGAGAAAAAGTTTCGTTTATACCTTAAGGTCGCCCGTTAGATACTCCACCATCATCCTGATGGTTTTATCCATTGGCTGTCAAAGGATAGTTTGGCCGCGTCTTTCACAGCGGACGAGGCCGGCATTTCGAAGTTCTTTGATGTGATGAGAAATCGTGGAAAGGGAAATATCAAAATTACTTGCTACACTACACACAGACGGTCGTTTTTCTTTATCCAGGATTGCCTGGCCCCGGCCCAGACGGATATTCTCAAAAACCGCCAAACGCGTTTCATTGGATAATGCCTTAAATGCGGAAGATATTCGAGCCATACGCTCTATCTTTTTCCCGCGCTTCTCGTTTCGTGTTTTTCCCGGCATAGTATTTGCCCTTCTTGTTTAATTTAGATATTCATATACTTTTCGAAATTTATTTATATTTTTTAATTAATTCTGTCAACTATCTTAGAAATTTATGGGACAGGACAGATTCTGGGAAATTTGGGGAACCTTGGAACATTATACTAGTTTCTTTTTAAGAGTTAATACTTACATTCTATCATACCGCATCCACTATTTATCCGGCTTCAAATACGGCAGGGCCAGTTGCACTTTTTTCAGAGCTTGCTTTTCAATCTGGCGCGCGCGTTCCCGCGTTATGTTGAATTTGTTGCCTATTTCCTGCAGTGTTTCAGGATTATCCGCCATTACGCGATTGAGGATAATATAACTTTCCCTTTCGCTAAGTTTTGCCAGAGCGCTGGCAATATTTTGCTTGACCAAGCTTTTTTCTTCATTTTTAATCAAAGCTACTTCCTGATCATCGCCTTCATAAGCAAGCAAATCAATATGAGTGGTGTCTCCTTCGTCGCCGATAAATTCATGCAAGCGAAACATCGCGCGAACCCATGCGCAAGTCCATTTCCGCCACTTCGGAACCTTTAACTCCCAGAGATTCGGCAATCTCGGCAAATTCCGGATTTTTTTTCGAAATCGTCTCCAGTTGTTTTTTAGCCTGGCTTAATTTGAAAAAGAGTTTTCTCTGCGCCTGCGTTGTGCCGATTTTAACGATGCTCCAGGACTTGATAAGATAATTCTGAATGTAGGCGCGAATCCACCATACCGCGTAAGAAATGAGACGGTAGCCTTTGTATGGATCAAATTTTTTCACGGCGTGAATAAGACCGATATTGCCTTCCTGAATTAAATCGGCCAGTTTAAATCCGTAGTTGCGGTATTCGTGGGCAATCTTGACCACAAAACGTAAATTGGAAACAATCGAGCTTTTCGGCGGCTTCCATGTCATTATACTTTTTCAGGCGCACGGCGAATTTGAATTCTTCTTCCGCGAGTCAAAAGCGGAAAACGGTTAATTTCCGCAATATATAAATCAAGAGTGCCGACTACTACAGGTAGTTTCAACGATCAGGCCTCCTTAATAATTCATCTGACTTAACTTTTTATCCAACTAAATTTTCCCGGTCAAGTAATTTATTAATGAGACTCCGGTTTCAGAAACAGAGTGAAATGAAACTGGTTAGCCGAATTAATCCCGTAAGCGCAGCGTATCGGGATTAATGCTTTAATAACAAGTCACTTCTTGACAGGCAAACGATCAATGTTTATTCTATAGACAAACAATCTAAGGAATTGAAATGAAATCAATAAATAAAACCATGATTGAACATGCCATAAAAATCGCGCATGAAGTCAAAGCTGATTCATTTCTAGTCTGTGTTGATATCATCAACGGATATTGCCGCTATAGCGGAAGAAATAAAAAAGTCTATCGGCGTAATTATTGTTACCCGTGAGGATGAAGAACTCTCCGAAGATATTAAGAAATTTGCAAAAAAATTGGATATTCCCAATGTTAATTTAACCCGTGTGGGAAAAATTAAAATAGCCATTGCCAAAGGAATAGTTTTAGGCTTTTTTAAAAGAGGAGATAAAATAGTCTGTTTGAGCGGTGTGCCCAAGTTCGGTTATGCCGACAGCATTTTTGTTATTGATGTCGGCAAAGAATTTGAAATTTTGACATCCGATTTCATTAGTGATGTCATTGAAAATGTTCAGCCGGAAGTTTTTAACGCCGCTTTAAATATTGCCTGCGAACTGGCGCGCTCAGGGACGGGAAAGCAGAAAAGTAGGAACGATCTTTGTGCTGGGAGATGATGAAAAAGTCATGCAGCTTTCCCAGCAAATGATTATCAATCCGTTTTTAGGATATTCGGAAGAACAGCTTAATATTTTGAATCCGGAACTGGAAGAAACAATCAAAGAATTTTCCGCCATTGACGGCGCTTTTATTATCAAAGAAAACGGAGTGCTGGTGACCGCCGGAAGACATCTGAACGCCGCGCTGGACAGCCGTGATTTTCCTGCCGGTCTGGGCAGCCGCCATATTGCCGCCGCCGGCATTACCAGCGTAACCAAAGCAGTGGCCATAGTCATTTCCGAATCTTCGGGAAATGTAACCGTTTTTAAAAACGGCAAACTGTTTGTCACCATTGAAAAACCTGTGGAGTAATGAGACTCAAATTTCGGGAACGAAGTGAACTGAAATTTGTTAGTCGAATTATCCCGCAAAGCAGGGGTAGTGGGTCTAAAAAATATGCGTTTTGACAAATTCACCTTGAAAGTTCAGGAAGCCATTCAGGAAGCGCAGACGCTTGCCGGCTCCTACGGCCATCAAGCCATTGAGCCGGAACATCTGCTTGTTTCTTTTCTGCGGCAGGAAGAAGGCATTGTCGGAGCTATTCTGAATAAGCTGGGGGCAACAGCCTCAGCAGATTGAACAGAAGATTGTCAATTATCTGGAAAAACAGCCGCGTATCGAGGGCGCAGCCACAGGTCAAATATATCTTTCTGGCCGTCTGAACAAAATATTCGATAAAGCCCTCACCGAAGCGGCCCACCTTAAAGACGAATATGTGAGCGCGGAACATGTGTTGATTGCTCTAACCGAGGAAAAAGACAGGCGAAGCCGCAAAAATTCTGCGTCAAGTGGGCGTAACCAAAGACAACATTTTTAAAGTTCTGGTGGAAATCCGCGGCAATCAGCGAGTGACCGATCCGAATCCGGAAGGTAAATATCAGGCGCTGGAACGCTATGCCAGGGACTTCAATGAACTGGCCCGCAAAGGTTCTTTTGATCCGGTAATCGGACGCGATGAAGAAATACGGCGCATCATGCAGGTGCTCTCGCGCCGCACAAAAAATAATCCGGTCTTAATCGGAGAACCGGGTGTCGGGAAAACGGCAATTGTGGAAGGATTGGCGCAGCGTATTGTCAATGGTGATGTGCCGGAAAATCTGAAAAACAAACGGGTAATCGGTCTGGACATCGGAGCTTTAATTGCCGGAGCAAAATATCGCGGTGAATTTGAAGAAAGGCTCAAAGCTGTTCTAAAAGAAGTTATCAGTTCCGATGGTCGAAATCATTCTCTTTATCGATGAAATACATACAGTTGTCGGAGCAGGAGCCGCGGAAGGTTCGGTGGACGCCTCCAATATGCTGAAACCGGCACTGGCGCGCGGAGAATTGCGCTGTGTCGGAGCCACAACTCTTAATGAATACCGCAAATACATTGAAAAGGATGCGGCTCTGGAGCGGCGTTTTCAGCCTATTTTTGTCAAGGAACCGACTGTGGAAGATACCATTGCCATTCTGCGAGGTCTGAAAGAACGATATGAAGTGCATCACGGCGTGAGAATAAAAGATTCCGCCATTATCGCCGCGGCCACTCTTTCCAACCGTTATATCTCCGACCGTTTTCTGCCGGATAAAGCCGTCGATCTGATTGATGAAGCGGCATCGCGCTTAAGAATAGAACTGGACAGCATGCCTTCGGAAATTGACGCGATTGACCGGAAAATTATTCAACTGGAAATTGAAAGGCAATCCCTGAAAAAAGAAACGGATAAAACCGCCAAAGAAAGGCGCAACAAAATTGACAAAGAACTGGCCGAGCTCAAAGAAAGCATGAACCAGATGAAATTGCACTGGTCGAGTGAAAAAGATATCATCAAAAAAATTCAAAATATTAAAAGTCAAGTGGAGACCTTGAAAATAGAAGAAGTCAATGCCCAGCGCGAAGGCAATCTCGCCAAAGCAGCGGAAATCCGTTACGGCAAACTGGTTGCTTTGGATAAAGAATTACAAGAAGATCAGGAAAAACTGCTGGAAATTCAAAAAAACAAACAGATGCTCAAAGAAGAAGTGGACGCGGAAGACGTGGCCGAAGTCGTCTCCAACTGGACGGGCATTCCGCTGGCGCGGATGATGGAAAGCGATGTGCAAAAACTCATTCACATGGAAGAGCGGCTCAAAATGCGTGTTATCGGCCAGGATGAAGGCATTCAAGCGGTTTCTGCGGCGCTGCGCCGCGCGCGCTCCGGACTGCAAGATCCCAACCGTCCCATCGGCTCATTTATTTTTCTGGGGCCGACCGGTGTCGGCAAAACCGAACTGGCGCGCGCTTTGGCGGAATTCATGTTTGACAATGAACAGGCGATGGTGCGTATTGACATGTCGGAATACATGGAAAAACATGCCGTGGCGCGTTTAATCGGCGCTCCGCCCGGCTATGTCGGCTATGACGAAGGCGGTCATCTAACCGAAGCCGTACGACGCAAACCTTATTGCGTCCTGCTTTTCGATGAAATCGAAAAAGCTCATCCCGATGTTTTCAATATTTTATTGCAGATACTCGATGACGGACGGCTGACCGACGGACACGGCCGGACTGTCGATTTCAAAAATACAATTGTGATTATGACTTCCAATGTCGGCAGTCAATGGATTCAGGATTCAACTTTGGATGAGAAAGAAAAACAAAACCGGACAATGGAAGCCCTGCGCGCGACTTTCAAACCGGAATTTTTAAACCGTATCGACGATATTATTATTTTCCGCGCATTAACGCTCGAAGATATCAACCGCATCGTTGATATTCAATTGACGCTTATTGACAAAAGGCTTAAAGACCGCAAACTGAGCATCGAATTGACAGATGAAGCGAAAAAATATATAGCCGAAGTCGGTTACAGCCCTGTTTACGGCGCCCGCCCGCTTAAGCGTTCACTGCAAAAACTTATTCTGGATCCGCTGGCGATGGAAATTCTGGCCGGCAAATTTGCCGAGGGAGACCAAGTCGTAGCGGGTTTATCCAAAAAAGGTGAAATAACTTTAATCAAGAAATAATGGAGGATGGAAATGGGCAACACTGTAAAAACCGCTCTTTTACTGGGAGCATTAACCGGATTATTGATGCTGATCGGCGGCCTGATCGGCGGACGCGGAGGCGTTTTTATAGCTTTTATCTTCGCGATGATTTTAAACCTTGGCAGTTACTGGTTTTCCGACAAAATTGTTTTGAAAATGTACCATGCGCAAGAGGTTTCCGAAAGTTCGGCGCCCGGCCTTTTCAGCATTGTGCATAATCTCGCCTTAAAAGCCCAATTACCGATGCCGCGGGTGTACATTATTCCCGAAGAAGCACCCAATGCCTTTGCCACCGGCCGCAATGAAAAGCACGCCGTTGTAGCCGTGACTGAAGGTATTATGCGAATTTTAAACAAGGAAGAACTCGAAGGAGTGATTGCCCATGAGCTCTCTCACATTAAAAACAGGGATATGCTGATTGGCTCGATTGCCGCGACTTTGCCGGCGCCATTGTTATGCTGGCTCACATGGCTCAATGGGCGGCTATTTTCGGCGGCGGCCGCAGTGATGATGATGACGGAGGAGGATAATCGGACTCATTGCCATGGCTATTCTTGCCCCCATTGCCGCGACGCTCATCCAAATGGCCATTTCCCGTTCCCGCGAATATCTGGCGGATTCCAGTGGTGCGGGCATCACGAAAAATCCATATGGCTTGGCCGGAGCACTGGAAAAGCTCTCCCGTGCTTCGCAAATAATTCCCCTGAATGCCAAACCTTCCACCGCTCATTTATTTATCGTCAATCCGCTTTCGGGAAAATTACTCATGAATCTTTTCAGCACTCACCCTCCGCTGGAAGATAGAATTGCCCGTCTAAAAAGCATGAAACCGTACTAAAAATTTTTCCGTACTTCGATAAAGGAAGGAATAATAATGAAAGAAAAAAAGAAAAAAGATTCAGGATTTGTAGTAAAGGATAAACGTCTTTTTGCCGAATCGGATGAGCCGCGTCGTGAGGAAGAGACACAGACTCCCGTTTCCACAGAGGCGCCCAAACCTCAAGAAATCCCGGAGACCGCAACCAATCAAGAGGCCGATTATCCGCCGATAAATTTTACTAATTTTGTTTTGTCCCTAAGTACTTCCGCCCTTTTTCATTTTGGCGATTTTCCTGATCCCGAAGGCGGAAAAGCGCAAAAGAATTTGCCGGCCGCAAAACAAACTATTGACATTCTGGATATGCTCAATGAAAAAACAAAAGGCAATCTGGATGAGAACGAAAATAAATTAATCCAAAATGTTCTTTACGAACTGAAAATGCGCTACGTCAAAGAAAAGGCATGAAATGCTCTGGAAGGCGCCCGCAAAAATCAACCTTTTCTTGCGCGTCCTGCGGAAGCGAACCGATGGTTATCACGACATTTCTTCCCTCATGCAAAAAATAACCCTGTTACGACGAGTTAACCTTTACCCTAAAGCCTGTTGGAATTAACCTTGATTGTCCGGGGAGCGATCTGCCAACATCCGAAGATAATTTGGTATTTCGCGCGGCGCAATCTATCTTTGCTTATACCGACTATCCTTCTGGCGTGGAAATTAAGCTTATCAAAAAAATTCCTCTGGCCGCAGGTCTTGGCGGAGGCAGTTCCGATGCAGCGACAACTTTAATGGCTTTAAATGAAATATGTTCTTTGGGGTTGAAAAAAACGAGAACTAATGATGCTGGGAGCAAAACTGGGGGCGGATGTCCCCTTTTTTATTTTTGGAAACACGGCTTTAGCTTCCGGCATCGGCGATAAGTTGAAAGCCGTGCAAAACCTTCCCGAACTAAACCTTGTCCTCATCAATCCCCAATTTCCCCTCTCGACAAAAATGGTTTATGAAAACCTTAATTTAAGATTGACAAGGGAAAAAATTAATTATAGCATTCCGCGGTTTTTCGCACTGGGTGATGTAATTCGGGAATTGCATAATGATTTAGAAGACAGTTTCGCTAAAATTGCATCCCGAATTAAATAATTTAAAGCAAATGTTGCTGTGTCATGGCGCGCTTGGTGCATTGATGTCGGGCAGCGGCCCTACGGTCTTTGGCATTTTTCCGGATGAAAAATCGGCAAAAAAAGCTGTGAGAGCTATGGAAAAAGAAGTTTCCGGTCACATGTGTTGTTTTTTTTGCCAGCTCGTTGTAATTGCTGCATTATCCGGCTAAAATTGTGAAATTTGTTGAATATCATTGGGGCGTCGTCAAGCGGTAAGACACAGGATTTTGGTTCCTGCATTCGGAGGTTCGAATCCTCCCGCCCCAGCCATAAACAAATATCGGAGAAAGGCTTTAAATGTTAGAAAGAATTAGAATATTTTCCGGAAATGCCAATATTGCGCTGGCTAAAAAAATTTGTAAAAATTTGGGTGTTTCTTTGGGGAAAGCTAATGTAACAACTTTCAGCGATGGTGAAACTCGAGTAGAAATTAATGAAAATGTTCGCGGCATGGATGTTTTTATTATCCAATCCACCTGTTCGCCGGTCAATGTAATGTGATGGAACTCCTGATCATGATTGACGCCATGAAACGGGCATCGGCCGACCGGATTACCGCTGTCGTTCCTTATTACGGTTATGCCCGCCAGGATAGAAAAGTCGCTCCCCGCGCGCCGATTTCGGCAAAATTAGTGGCTGATCTCATTACCACCGCGGGTGCTAACCGTGTTCTTTCCATGGATCTGCATGCCGGTCAGATTCAGGGTTTTTTCAATATTCCCGTGGATAATCTTTTTGCCACACCGGTTTTGCTCGATTATATGAAAAAAAATTATCATGAACAATACCGTGGTTGTTTCGCCGGATACCGGCGGCGTGGAACGAGCCCGGGCGTTTGGAAAAAGACTGGGGGCATGCCTGGCCATTATCGATAAAAGAAGAGAAGGCCCCAATGAAGCTCAGGTAATGAATATTATCGGTAATGTCAAAGGCAAAAGAGTTATCATCCTTGATGATATGATTGATACGGCCGGAACGGTTGTGCAGGCCGCCAACGCCCTGAAAGACGCGGGTGCTTTGGAAATTTGCGTCTGCTGCACGCACCCGGTCTTATCCGGCCCGGCGCTTGAGCGTATCGAAAGCTCCGATATTAAAGAAGTTATTGTCACCGATACAATACCGCTTAGTGATCGGGCAAAAAACTGTAAAAGAATAAAAGTTTTATCGGTATCCGGACTTTTAGGTGAAGCCGTGCGCCGAATTTATTACAACGATTCTGTAAGCTCATTATTTATATAGGAGGAACAAATGGAGGTAACCGATTTAGCGGCTCAAGTCCGTAAAGAACAAAAGAAAGGACCAGCCCGCCGTTTACGGCAAAGGGATTTGTCCCGGCGATTTTTTACGGCCGCTCCGCTGAAAATATATTGCTGGCGGTAAAAAATGATGAACTGGTCAAATTGCATAAAGATAAAAAAGATCACGCTTTTATCAAACTGATTATTGATGACGGCGGAAGAAAAAAATAGAGAAACTTTCGTTAATCAAAGAATTGCAGGTTCAGCCTTTAACCGGTAAAGTTTTATCATGCTGATTTTTATGAAGTGGATATGAAACACAAGCTTACCATTGAAGTATCTTTGCGTTTTATCGGCAAAGCCTATTGGCGTGGAAAACGGCGGTGAATTGCAGCATATAAAACGCGAAGTTAAAGTTTCCTGTCTGCCGGCTAGATCTTCCCGATCATATTGATGTGGATGTTACCAATCTGGATATCGGAGATTCCATAAAAGTAAGGGATTTGAAAGTTGCCGAAGGAATAACCATTTTGGATTGGCCTGATAGCGCGGTTGCATCGGTTGCGGTAATTAAGGTTGCCAAGGTCGAAGAGCCTGTGAAGAAGAAGCGGCCGACTGAAGAAGGCGCTGCAGCGGAAGGCGAAGCAGCTGCAGCAGCGGAGGCAGCAGCACCGGCAGAAAAAGCAGAAAAGCCGGATAAGGAAAAGAAGGAAAAGAGGGAAAAGTAAGTCTTTATAGACAGATATCAATAATTGGGTGGTAGCGAGTGCTTCTCTCGAATTTGAAAAAAATATTTTTCCGGCGCGTCTGACGAGAGGGAGCAAGAATGTATCTGATTATTGGGCTTGGGAAATCCGGGAAATCGCTATCAATTTACAAGACATAACATCGGGTTTATGGTTTTGGAAAAAATTGCCGCCCGATGGGAAATTGATTTAAAACAAAAAAGTTTTGACGCTCTTTGGAATAAAGGTAAAATCGCCGGTAAAAATGTACTTCTGGCCATGCCTCAAACATACATGAATTTAAGCGGTAATGCGGTAAGAAAATTACTTGCTTACTTTAAAGTGGATATAAGTAATTTAATAGTTATTCACGATGATCTTGATTTGCCTTTCGGCACGGTTCGCCTGAAAACCGGCGGAGGAGATGCCGGTCATAAAGGTTTGAAATCCATCATGGACTGATCTTGGGTTCTGCGGATTTTATGCGAGTCAGAATGGGTATCGGCAAACCTGCCGACAAAACTCCGCTTGAAGATTATGTTTTGGAACAATTTGAATCCGGAAGAATCAGCTCTGCTTGCAGCAAATTATTCAATCGGCAGCCGAAGCTAGCCGCCGAAATTGTTATTATCAGGTATGCAAACAAGCTATGGCTAAATACCATACAAAAAATATAAGTAATTTAAAAAAGGAGGATGGATAATGTTACAAAACAAAAGAAGTATCTGGACATTTTTACTGAGCGCTTTGATGTTCCTGCTCATTGCCGGCGCCGCATTTGCCGGTGAAGCGGACATTAAATTGCCGGATCTGACGCAAGTCAGCTTTTTAGGTGGCGCCCTTGCCGGGTTGACCATTCTTAATGTCGGATTGATCATCTGCGTCATCGGGATGATTTTCGGTATGATGCAATATGTGCAAACAAAGAATCTGCCCGCGCATAAGGCCATGCTGGATGTTTCCCAGACCATTTGGGAAACCTGCAAAACCTATCTTTTCCAACAGGGCAAATTCCTTATCGCTTTGTGGATACTGATCGCCATTTGTATGGTTTATTACTTTGGCGCTTTGCAGGGAAAAGCCGTATCAGACATCATAATCATTCTTGTTTGCTCGATTGTCGGTATTCTGGGTTCTTATTCTGTGGCCTGGTTTGGTATCCGTATCAATACCGTGGCTAATTCCCGCGCCGCCTTTGCTTCACTGAGCGGCAATCCTTTAAACATCGTCAACATCTGTCTGCGTTCCGGTATGAGCGTTGGACTTCTTCTGGTCAGCATCGAACTGTTCTTCATGATTATCATTCTGGCTTACATTCCCAAAGAATTGGCCGGTCCTTGCTTTATCGGTTTTGCCATCGGTGAATCTCTGGGCGCTTCCGCTCTGCGTATCTGCGGTGGTATCTTCACCAAGATTGCCGATATCGGTTCCGACCTGATGAAAATCGTTTTCCATCTGCCGGAAGACGATCCCAAAAACCCCGGTGTTATTGCCGACTGTACCGGTGACAATGCTGGTGACAGCGTTGGCCCCACCGCAGACGGTTTTGAAACTTACGGTGTTACCGGCGTTGCCTTGATCGCCTTTTTGGCTCTGGCTCTGGCGGGCAATCCCGAAATGGGCGGCAAATTGATTGTCTGGATTTTTGCCATGAGAATCCTCATGATCCTGACCTCTCTTGCTTCTTATTTTGTCAATGATGTTATCAGCAAAGCAGTGTTTGCCGGCAAGAAAGATTTTAACTTTGAACATCCCTTAACCAATCTGGTTTGGATTACATCGATTGTTTCCATCGCCGTTACTTTTGTTGCCAGTTATTATCTGCTGGGCGACCTTGACCGATAACATATACAGGATTTGTGGTGGGCTCTTTCCATCATCATCAGTTGCGGAACCATCGCCGGCGCGTTGATTCCGGAATTTACCAAAGTATTCACCAGCACATCTTCACGTCACTGCGAAGAAGTTGTCAACGCTTCCAAACAGGGCGGTGCTTCGCTGAACATTCTTTCCGGTCTGGTTGCCGGTAACTTCTCTGCTTTCTGGGAAGGTCATGACCATCATGTTCTTGATGTTCATTGCCTACCTGGTATCGAAAAATCCGGCCGTTATGGCTTTGATGCCTCCGGCATTTACTTTTGCCGCTCCGGTGTTTGCTTTCGGTCTGGTGGCTTTCGGTTTCCTGGGCATGGGCCCTGTGACCATCGCCGTGGACAGCTTTGGACCGGTTTCCGATAACGCTCAGTCCATTTATGAACTTTCCATGATTGAATCACGTACCGATGCAAAAGACGTTGTGAAAAAAGAATACGGCATTGAACCTGATTTTGAACTGGCCAAGCACTTTCTGGAATCTGCCGACGGCGCGGGCAATACCTTTAAAGCAACAGCCAAGCCCGTGTTGATCGGAACGGCCGTTGTCGGCGCCACCACCATGGTGTTCGGTATCATCATTCTGCTGGAAGGTCTCTTCGGCAATGTTGTCGCCAAACTTTCTCTGGTTCAGCCGGAAATCATTCTGGGCTTGATTATGGGCGGCTGCGGTCATTTACTGGTTTACCGGCGCTTCCATTCAGGCGGTTACCACCGGTTCTTATCAGGCGGTTGTGTTCATTAAGAAGAACATCAAACTGGATAAAAAAGAAGCATCTATTGAAGACTGCAAGGAAGTCGTTCAGATTTGTACCCAGTACGCGCAAAAGGGTATGATCAACATCTTCATCGTCATTTTCTTTATGTGTCTGGCGCTGTCCTTCTTTAACCCCTACTTCTTTATCGGTTATCTGATCGGTATTGCCTTCTTCGGTCTCTTCCAGGCGATCTTCATGGCCAATGCCGGCGGTTGCTGGGATAACGGCAAGAAGATTGTTGAAGTTGATCTCAAGATGAAAAACACTCCGCTGCATGAAGCCACCGTTGTCGGCGACACCGTCGGCGACCCCTTCAAAGATACGTCTTCCGTTTCTTTGAACCCGGTCATCAAATTCACGACCCTGTTTGGATCTGCTGGCAACGGAAATTGCGGTTACCATGACCAATCAGTCAATTTGAAGTACGGTCTGGCCGCTAGCTTCTTTGTCATCGCTTTGATTTTCGTTTATCGTTCATTCTACAGTATGCGAATTTCCGAAGAAAAACTCGATTAAAAAGAATTAATTTTTAACCAACAAAAAAGCGCTCCACTTTGGGGCGCTTTTTTTGTGAAACTCCAATTTCGAAAGCGAAGCCCGGCGCATGCCGGGCGAAGCGCATCGGAATTGGTAAGTTGAACAATCCCGCTGAAAACGGTGGTAATGACAATTGCTGAAAACACCTACAAGTCAACAATCGTCAGGTTTAAATTGAATTGAAGATTACTTACCACTTCAAATCTTCAAAGATGCCCCATGCTATGGGCAGAAAATTGCGAACGTTTAAACCCGAACAGGGGATGGTTCAGTCGAACCGCACTACACAAAAAAACGGCGATTGAATAATCATTCCTCAATCGCCGCAATATGATGAAAGGACTTATCAATTAGAACAAATAAGCGACGCCCAAGGTAATGGTATGCAA
The DNA here is from genome assembly GCA_963762595.1 of uncultured delta proteobacterium. GTDB lineage: Bacteria > Desulfobacterota > Syntrophia > Syntrophales > Smithellaceae > UBA4810. The sequence continues at coordinate 89,125 of CAVXLI010000035.1, read as the reverse complement.
CTTGAGTTTCAGATCTTCATGATAAATTCCGGGAGGAGCAGAGCCATCTATGTTGGAATCATACGAAATTTTTTGAGGCTCAATGTATTTATAGCCGACACTGACGATAATATTTTTAGTCACATCTACATCAAATCCCGCCATTACCTGATAGACAAATACATTTTGATTGCCACCGCCTAATATAAAAACGGGGGATCCGCTTAAGGAAACAACATGATCGTCAACATCTACATTGGCATATCCGGCGCCGGCTCCTATATAGGGATGAAATATTCCGTTAGGATAGCGTGCCAGAACATTTAGCATGAGGGCATTCATATTGACTTTACCTTCCAGGTCATAATAGAGGGGCCCTAAAATATTTTTTGCCAGGTCAAAGTTGCTGTGCAGATAATTATACTCCAATTCGATAGCCATGATTCTTTTTGTGAAAGGCGTAAGCCAACCGACTTTAGCACCGAGTAAATATCCGTTTTTCATGGTCGCGTCATACTGATACATGGGGTTTCCCACGACCGTGAACTCCGCAGATGCGTCGTTAGGTATTACATACCCACCCAGAATACCTACATAGATGCCTTTTGTATCCTGAGCCATAACAGCGGAAGAACAAAATAGTAAAAACAATAAAATAAACATAATGCTTGTTAATTTTTTCATTTTGAGCCTCCTTTTTAGTTATGTTTTTTTCAACAACAGGATAGCTTCCGTTACTCTACCCCGCGTTGATTTTTGTAAGAGATTCCCTCAAGTCGATTATATTAAGTGCATGCTTGTTGTCAAGATAATAATAAATCCGGCTGAGATGAGTTACTCAGAAATTTTTCCATACCCGTTACACCGGCCTGGTATGCGCTTTTGATACGACATTGCTTTTGATGAAAGAGGTATAAGAAGAACGGCCTTGTATGCCAATGAAATATAGACCACAAAATGTTGGCTGTGGTGTCGATGTTTGTCGTTAACTGTTAATTGTGTTTATTCCGGGTTGAAAGCAAGTATGTTCGTGAAAAATCATAAATTCTCGCTTACAGGAAGAAAGAAACAAAATTCCGATTTCCGAATCGGCGGATTTGTTGTTTACACCTACAAACAAACAGAAACAGGGCAGTTAAAGTTTATTACTTACCGATTGAAACAAGCAATAGCCACTCCCCGAATTGCACCTCCAGCTTCTGATGGCAAGAGGTGCAAAAATGACTGTACTTACATGAAAATGCCAACAAATACTTATGCCAAATCCAAAGTTCATTCAAGCGCTGGCAGCCGGGGTTGAAGCACTCGAAACTGTACTAGCCGGTCGAAGCCTTGCTGTAGAGTCCGGCATTCAGGCCAAAGGGGCTGCAGGGCCGGGCGGCGCCTTCTTCACTCCGAACAACTTCTTGCGGAGATTCTTGACGAGTTGCACACCCTCGGGCCCGGCCATCCATATGCCCAGGCCCAGCATGATCCAGGAGAGGATGTAGATGCCGACTCCCAAGCCCACGCCGAGCACGGGTTGTCCCATCTTCACGCCGATGGCGGAAGCCAAGGCCCCGCCCCCGTACCCGAACGGCATGTTGACGACCAGGAAGAACACGCCGATCTTGAACCGCAGGCTGCGCTTCGGCTTCACCGTTTCATTTCTCGCTGCCGGTGTTTCATCCATCATCGGTGCTCATTCCCCTTCGCGACAGCTTGACGCCGCTACGTTGTTTAAACGCTTAGATCAGAGAAAGTGATCCACGAACTGCCTAGGCGTGACAACCCGTGCCTTGCCGAACGCCCTAACCTTGAGAAGGAGCTTGTCTTAATAAGACATTGCTTTCTTATAGGCTAAATATAGGAAAGTTCCGTTTGTATGTCAATTGTTTTAAAATAACATTACCAATTGAAATATCGCATGGACGGACAAAGTTAGAAAACAACATTACAGGAAGAAGTGATTAAGTTTTGTTCCTGTATAAGGAGTCATTAATCCCGATTCGCTTTGCTTACGGGATAACCACGGATATCTGCGATATTCTCCGCCTGTGGCGGTATCAATTCAACTAACAAATTTCAATGCACTTTGCTTTTGAAATTTGAGTTTCATTGATTCGACTAACCAGTTTCAGCTCACTTCATTTCTGAAACTGGAGTCTCATTAATAATACTCTCCAATATCTTCGCCGCCGATAAAACAAACAGAGGGCATTTTTGGACCATTACTCCTGCTTCTCTGGCCTGCTTCAGTCCCTCATCAGTGCTAATATCATAACCTAGGAGATCTTTGCATAAGACAGTCTTATTCTGGACGCTGAATTTCTCCACTAATTCTTTTGCTTTCTGATATGCTTTATCTCTGGAATGCTTGACTGTATTGTTCGTGCTTCCGAACTTCATTCCAATCACTAACGCTGCCCCGGATACCGCGCCGCAAACATGACCGGTTCTTCCAATACCACCTCCCAGCGCAGAGGCCATTTTTACCGCGTCTTCTTCATTCATGCCCACATCACCGGCATAGGTTTTAATAACCGCTTGAGCGCAATTGTAACCCTTTTTCAAATATTCGGAAGCCAATTCAGATTTATTCATTTTTATATCCTTTCAGGTGCACTATTCATTCCAATGCTAAATGCTCTTTTTGTTTTTCCGCACAACCAATTTTATCGCGATATAGGGAGCCAAAAAGAATATAAGTGCGCAAATCTTCACGAAGGCTATGCCGCAATAAGAAAGCAATTCGTATTCGTGTTTGCTTGCCCCATTGAACCATTGTGAAGTCAAATTATAACCCCAGTCTCCCCCGACCCAAAAGAAAACAAACCATATAAGCAAGAGCACGTAAATCAGAAAAAAACTACGGATAAAAATACCGGCTAAATTTTCCATAAAACTAATCTGTTCTTCTTTATTCATAACCGCCCTCCTTTGACATGGCTTTTTTAACAATTTTTCCTTTAGTGCCTATATAAAACCACTCGCCTCCTGAAAAAAAATGCTTTTCGCATTCCTTATCGACGCATTTTAACTCGCAGGCCTTGCATACTTTGGCTAATCCATTTTCAAAATTCATTGCGCCGTCATAAATTGGGGGAACAACGATTCGCCCCTTTTCATCGGCAAATCCCCACTTATTGTTTTTCGAAAACCTGACCAATCCATCATGGAACACATCGGCGCCGTTATCCATCACGGCAACTCCGCTTATTATCACCCTTCCCTTCCGGTTCACGTACATCCAACCTTCTTCATGGGAGTAAACAACAGCGAGACCATTTTTTCCGAAAGATAATTGCCGGAGATATGGGAAAGCAATAAATAACTCTCCTGTTTTGTTCTTCTTAACGCAATTGGAAACCTCTTTAAAATCCTGTGCCGGCAATATACATTTACGGCCTTCGGCATTGATTTCACCTCTACCGAAAAGGACAAACAAAAAAATTACGGAGACTAAAATTATGTATCGCTTATTCATCCGCATAATATTGAGTATAAAACAGCCTTCTGTCGCTATCAAGACCTTTTTGAAAGTTTAAACCTGGAACTGCTAACAGCTTAATATTCAGCAAGCATCGGGATTAAAAATAATTTATATTATTGCCTTGACATGAAAGCGTAGTTTTTATATGTTCAGATCAGCTTGATTCAAGTTCTTATCAACAAGACATAGCACAATATTAATGGTTGGAATTGCCCCACGTCGAGAGAATTGTCGTGTTTCAGTTCGGAGAAAGTTTTCTAATCTTTTTTACAAAGAAAGGATGAAATTATGACACTTAATCTTAGTATTGGCCCGGTGTTGGCGCTTATCGCCGGTATAGTAATCCTAGTCGTACCCAAGATGTTGAATTACGTTGTCGCTATTTATCTGATCGCCATTGGAATCCTGGGAATTCTGGGTTACGGCTACAGATAAAAAAAATTAATCTTTAATGCCAGGTAATTTTCAAGCGCGGGAAGTATTTTTCTAATGCCTCCCGCGCTATTTTATTGGTAATAATCGGGATGTCGCTTGGGGAAGTTGAGCTACGCTTTTCCGTATTCGGAGAAAATCATGGAGAATACTGCCCGGCCCTGTGTCGCCGATCTTAAATCAGTGGAATAACCAAACATTGCCTTCAGCGACACCTTGGCTCTAATTTCGCTTATCGTCCCTTTGGGATTGACCGATTGAATCTCACCCTTGCGGGCGTTAATATCGCCGATGACATCGCCCATAAATTCGCCCGGCGTAATAATATCCACCAGCATAATAGGCTCGAGTAAAACCGGATCGGCCTTGCCGCATCCGTCACGGAAAGCTGTCGCGGCCGCAATTTTGTAACCCTGAGCCGAGGATTCCCCTTCCCGGAAAGAACCGCCGGTTACGGCCACTCCAACATCAGTAACCGGATAGCTGTTGAGAGCTCCGCTCATTGTGGCTTCCTGTATCCCTTCGATAATGGCTTCATGATACTCAACGGGAATTATGCTTTCATCAACCATGATGATTATTTCATTTCCTACGCCCCGTTTACGCGGCACTAAAGAAAGGCGAACATGACCGAAGTGCTTCTTCTCGCCCAGCTCCTTTTCAAATATACCTTCCACTTCCATCTGCTTTTGAATGGTTTCACGATAAACTACTCGTGGCCTGCCGACATTTACGCGCGCGTTGAATTCCCGGCGCAAACGATCAACGATAATTTCCAAATGCAACTCCCCCATACCGGAAATTACCGTCTGCACGGTTTCGTCTTCATATTTCACCCTTAAGGTCGGATCTTCTTCGACTAATTTAGCAAGCGCGGAGGCAAGCTTTTCCTGGTCCGCGGGAGTTTTGGCTTCGATGGCCTGGCTGATAACCGGTTCATAAAATTCTATCTGCTCCAGCAGAATCGGATGTTTTTCATCGCAAAGCGTATCGCCGGTCGTCGTTTCTTTGAGCCCCAGCACTGCAACTATTTCTCCCGCCGAGGCTTTATCGATTCTTTCCCTTTTATTGGCGTGCATGCGCAAAAGACGGGCGACTTTTTCCTTCTTCTTTTTTGCCGCATTATAAACTTCATCGTTGGCTTTGATCTGACCGGAATAAATGCGCAAATAGGCAAGTTTCCGGCCTTCATCAAGCATGATCTTGAAAGCTAAAGCCGCCAAGGGCTCCTTGTCGGAACTATGCCTTACTTCTTCCTTCTTTGTTACAGGATTGATACCTTTGACGGGAGGGATATCCTCCGGTGAGGGTAAATAATTGATAACCGCGTCCAGTATCGGCTGGATTCCTTTATTCCGCAGAGCCGCACCGCAAAGAACGGGCACTATTTTCAGAGAAATTGTCGCTTTTCTTAAGGCTTTTTCGATTTGCGCTGCTTCAATCTTCTCGCCGGCCAGATACTTTTCGGCAAGATCATCGTCTACTTCGGCCAGCGTCTCTATCATTTTTTCGCGTGCGCGCCCGGCCGGAGATTTAAATTCATCGGGTATATCCTGAAGAGTTAATTCCATGCCCTGGCTTGCATCATCCCAGGTAATTAATTTTTCATTGAGCAAATCGATTGCTCCGCGAAAATTATCCTCGCTTCCTGCGGGTATCTGGATGGGAACAGGAATGGAAACAAAACGTTCGCGCATCATTCTGACAGCTTCAAAAAAATCCGCGCCTACTCTATCCATTTTATTAATAAAAGCTATTTTAGGAACGCCGTATTTATCCGCCTGATGCCAGACAGTCTCCGATTGCGGCTCGACACAGCCCACGGCGCAAAACACAACTACGGCGCCGTCAAGCACGCGCAGGGAACGTTCCACTTCTATAGTGAAATCCACGTGCCCGGGTGTGTCAATGATATGAATTTCGTGATTTTTCCAGGCGCAGGTTGTGACTGCCGAAGTAATGGTTATGCCCCTTTCCTGTTCCTGAGGCATCCAATCCATGACGGCTTCGCCGTCATGGACTTCTCCCATTTTATAGGATTTACCCGTGTAAAAAAGAATTCGTTCGGTTACAGTTGTTTTTCCCGCGTCGATATGAGCGACTATACCTATATTACGCGTTCTGGATATTTTGGATTTCGCCGCCATAGGAAAATCAGCTTCTCTTCTCTTGCGCCGGAGCAAGAAGTTCCGGATCGGGACGAAAAGCGTTCTTAGTGGAAATATGACCTTTGATGGATAAGAGCTCTTTGCCTTCCAATAATATCTTGACTTTTTTTACTTCCGGGACATTTCCAGTTATCGAATTGGTTAAGGAATAAATTGATGCCATTTCCGCCGTAGAGCCGCCCGGGTGCAGTTTAGTAAGATTTTTGTTGAAGTTAACAAAAGCAGTGCCCTCATCATCCAGGTTTACGTCTCTTATGATAACATCAGCGGGAAATGTATTAATCAGCCCCTCTTTCGAACCTTCCAGCAGGGCCTTAACAATTTCTTTTGCCTGCAAAGCAGGATTTTCTTCTTTAATCACATAACGCTTTTCCGGCATTAAAAACCTTTCCTGCGGATCGGAAAAATATATTACAGCTATTTGTTTTTCTTTCTTTTTCAGGGAATCCATATCAACCGGTGGAAATAGGGCGTTAAATAAAATCACAAAGAAAAAAACCAACAGCGCAACTATTCCGGCGAGGATAATAGAAAAATAAAGAATCCTCGTGGATTTCTTTTTTTTCCTTCCCTTTGCTTCTTCTGCCCGGCGTTGCCTTTTGGACGTCATAAAAAATGAACTCCTTAAAAAAACTGCGTCAATCTAGGGTATTTTCATCTGGCTGTCAAGAAGAACAAAGCATTATTAAATATAGACAATTTCTGAATTTCGACTAACGGTTTATCAGCCGTTATTTAAGAGTAATGGAATTTAAATTGACGGACAGCACATGCTTCATAAAAAATAATAGCCCACGCATTCTCCATATCATCAAACCAAGTACGCGTGAGCTATTATATAAAATCTCTTATTCGGATTTAGTAATTTTCCGCTAAAACCTCATAGTAAGCCTGTGGATGTTTACAGGCAGGGCATTCTTTGGGCGCTTCCGGTCCTTCATGGATATAACCGCAGTTAATGCAATGCCATTTAATGGCTGCTTTTTTCTTGAATATTTCATTGTTTTCGATGTTCTTTATGAGTTTTCTATATCTCATCTCATGAAATTTTTCCACTTTGGATATTTGTTCAAAAGAACGCGCTACTTCGGGGAAACCTTCCTTCTCGGCAACTTTGGCAAAATCCACATAAAGAGTAGTCCATTCCATGTTTTCCCCTGCCGCCGCCGCTTCCAGATTCTTTTTTGCATCCCCGATTACTCCCGCGGGATAAGCGGCCGTGATCTCGACTTCGCCGCCTTCAAGATATTTAAAAAATACTTTGGCATGCTCTTTTTCATTTTCTGCCGTTTCTATGAAAATGTTGGCGATCTGCTCAAGACCTTCTTTTCTCGCTGCACCGGCAAAGTAGGTATATCTGTTTCTTGCCTGCGACTCACCCGCAAAGGCAGCTAATAAATTTTTTTCCGTTTTTGTTCCTTTAATTGACTTGCCCATATTTACTCAACTCCTTTCATTTTTTGCATTTTTCATTTTTGTTTAAGACATTTTTCGAAATATTCTATAAAATATTCATGAACCTCTTAACCAATTTCTTTTCCCACAGAAAAAGCCTGCCCTAAATATTCGCCCACGCCATGATAAGTTAATGTTTCCGGTCCAAAAATTACCGGCTTTATTTTTGCCATATCCGGTAACCCATCCTTCCCCAGCATGTTGTCGTCAACTTTAACATCCATAATCTCACCTACGAAGTGTGTATGGATGCCTATTTCCGTAGCGCTTAAAAGTTTACACTCCATAATCATGGGGAATTCCTGAATGTAGGGGGCATCGATTTTTTCGCTCTTGACCGCCGTGATACGGGCAATAGAAAACTTATCCACATTTTTTCCCGATACCATGCCGCAGTAATCGGCAATTTTAACATGCGCAACAGAAGGAACATTTACCGTAAAAGCTTTACGCTCCATAATATTGCCGTAAGTGTATGTGACTTTCCGCAATGAGATTGCGACACAGGGAGGCTTGGAACTGCATATTCCTCCCCAGGCTATGGTTGTAGCGTTGGGTTTGCCGTTTTTATCATATGTCCCGATAATCCAAACGGGCGCGGGATAAAGCAGAGTTTCCGCTCCAAAAGATTTTTTCATAACTTCCTCCTCTTTCATTAATGGGAAGATAAATTTGCTTCTTTATCTCTAATAATGTAAACTTAGTCATCAAAATGCCGAAGTCAAATATAGCATAAATGTAAATTTTTTAATCAAACTTATAATAGCAGTGAGCGAAAACAACCAAAGTAGTTGTTAAATTGCGAATTATGCAGATCATACATAAATATTTAATTATCAGGGGGTTTTCATCATTATGGCCAATATAATGCCGGAAGGAGAAAATATAAAAAAGGCAATTAAATGGATATCCGGTAACTTAGAGGAAAAGGACAATCAGCCTTTACCGATTCTTATCGAAAAAGCCGTCTTCAAATTCGACCTGTCTCCAAAAGATGCGGATTTTTTAACAGGTTTCTTCGGCAAACGCAAAGTCGAAAAGTAGTCGTAAAATAATTTATAACTTAAAATCTGTCAGATCAACCTGAGCGATTTTATCAGGTCTCCAGCGGGGATTATCATCCCTATCGAGGAGTTTCGCTCTTACGCCTTCGATGTAATCATGATGTTTCGTTAAAAAACCGGCCGCTTTAAGTTCGGCGGCAAATACCTCCGGTAATTGTCTTCCTTCATTGTGCCGCAGTAATTTCAAAGTTAAAACAAGAGCTGTCGGAGATCTCTCGGCAATACTGGTAAAGACTCCATCGCATAGGTCCTGTTGGATGCCGCAGTGTTTCAAAGAAGCTAAAATATCTTTTAAATCTGCTTTCCCCGCGAAATATTTTGCCACCCATTCATCCATATCTTTATTGGTGGGAATATTAAAATCTATAAATTTCGATATTTTCCCGATAATTTCCTGCTTTAAAACATCTTTATTTAATTTTTCCGGTACGTCAAATTTTTCCAAAGTTTCTATTAACTCCGAAATATTTTTAGAATTCATAAAATGCGTAGCCAAGCCCAGGCGAACACATTCTACTCCGAACATGTCATAACCGGTAAGACCCAAGTATTCGGGATAGCCCCTGGGACATTTTGAAAACAGCCAGCCGGTCGCGCCCACGTCCGGGAAAAAGCCTATTTTTGTTTCCGGCATAGCCATTTTTGTCTTCTCTGTGGCTATAACAATACCGGCGCCGGCCGCAATGCCCAAGCCCCCGCCCATGGTTATTCCATCCGCAATCACGACAATAGGTTTCGGCGAATTGTGAATCATAAGATCAAGCGCATATTCCTTTTTAAAAAATAAATTCACTTCGGTGTATGCATTTTTTCTCACGTTTTGCGTCAGTTCCCTGACATCTCCTCCGGCGCAAAAGCCTTTTGTGCCGCTCCCGTAAAAAAGAATAATTTTACATTTTTGATCGGCAATTGCGCTTTGCAAATAGCCCGCAATAACATCAATCATTTTTATATTGAGGCTATTTAATGTATCCGGACGATTAAGGATTATCGATATCATTGATTCGGTGCGATGCAAAATCACCGGCGGTAATTTTTGATTTTCCGTCATTTCTCCACCTGATGATTTATATTTTTTTGGGATTCTTCTAAAAGCATTTATCCGAATATCGCTATATGCGAGACACAATATTTATTATTCGATCTTGGCCATTTCCTCATAAATCTTCAACTCTATTGTATCGAACAAATTAACGTATTGCTCTTTATTTAAAAGCCGCCTCATCTCCCAGCCTTTTTCGGTTTTCTTCTCCGTTATAACGGAAAGAAACACTTCACTTTCTCTCCAGTTGAGTTTCCTGACATAAGCGCTGCTTCTTGTCCGCCAATCACCTTGAGTGATAAATTCTGTTTCTACCGTTTGTTTTTCCTTATTTATGGTAACATTAATGCCCATATTTTTATCCCTAAAAACACGGGCAATCGCTTTGAGAACAAATTTTTCGTTCGCTTCAAATGTTTGCCTGTACTCATCGGGTTTGGAAATAACAACCTGGCCGATCTCCGGACTGCAAGATATTAAATTAATAATATTTAAGATAATTAATAAAAAAAAGAATCTGCGTTTAATCATATCGCTTGCCTCATAATGTTTTATCGCCGCTATCTTTTATTTCCATTCACCCACCAGTCACTTTTTTCTCTAAACCACCAATTAGAAGAATCCGTTTTTATAATTTTTCCGGCCAGTTCTTTTGCTTCTTTTGTGTTCAGCCTTTGCAGAGCATATTTTATCCATTCATCGGCATATTTATTGCCTAAATCACCGTATTCTTTTAGCTGTAATATAAGAGCAATCTGATCCGCATCTAGGGCAATCAACGCTTCTTTTGTTTCTTTCCGGTTAAATTCATCGATTACCGCTTTAATATCGCTGCCGAAAAAAAGGCCTTCGGTCAATTCCCGCACGGCTTTTTCCTCATCGACTTCAACATATTTTTTATTGACATAATTCATATCGCCTGTGCGGGCTTCAGGTAAATCATGAAACAAACACATTTTCAGCACGCGCAACTCATCGAGTGATGAGTCCATTTTACAAAGACTGTAGCCGACAAATATAGTACGCAAAATATGTTCCGCCACCGATTCTTTGCCGCTTCCCAGAAATTGATAACCGCTACGCGGCGTCCTGTTGAGCATACCTACTTCAAACAAAAAATTCGCAATACTGTCCATTTTAGTCCTTCTTCAATATTTTTATCCTATTGGCCATCATTTCCGTTATATTCTTTATCTGTATCTGCAAAGAAGCAATGCTCTCCGGTCTCATAGAGACGATCTTATCCAGTTGCGCTTTCCAATGTTCCAAAAGAGCGATTTCATTTTCTTTCATTTTTTTCTCAAAACGTTCCTGATAAGTTTTAATGAATTCATTGGACGAGTCCATTGACGCCATTGTCTATCCTCCTTTTTTAAAACGAGGGCATTATATCATTGAAGGTCCATCTTGCAACAATCAATTTATAAAATGATGATTTGACACTGCCGGCTAAATACTATAACAATGCTTCACAAAACTTATGAAAAGATGGATGAATAAATATGCCTGATAAACCTAATCCCGAGGATATAGCCGGCGGACAAGCTCTAATCGAAGGCGTTATGATGCGACACGGCAATAAAATTGCCGCCGCGGTGAGAAGGCCGGATAAAGAAATTGTTTTTCAGGAACGCGATTATATCCCTCTGACCAAACGCTACAAATTGTTAGGATTAATGTTTATCCGCGGAACGATCAACTTATTCGAAATGATGATCATCGGAATAAAGTGTCTGATGTTCTCGGCAGAAGTCGCCCTGTCCGAGGAAGAAAGAAAACCAAAAAGCTGGGAAATGTCTCTTTCTTTCATCATCAGCTTCACTATAGCGATTTTTTTCTTTGTTGTTGTTCCGGCTTTCTTCTTTACGAAGATAAAATATTTTGTTTCGAATTTAATTTTCCTGAACATTCTGGAGGGCTGTGTCCGGCTGGGAATTTTTCTGCTTTTCCTTTGTTCCACTCTCTTGATGGAGGATATGCGCCGCGTTTTCATGTATCACGGAGCGGAACATAAAACCGTCTTTGCCTGGGAACACGGCCGGGAATTGACTCTCGAAAATATAAAAGATTTTTCCACCCGTCATCCGCGCTGCGGAACAAGCTTTATTCTGTTCGTAATGATAGTTTCCATCCTGGTTTTTTCCTTGCTGGGACGTCCGGATTTTTTACATAGAGTTATCTATAAAATTTTGCTTCTTCCCGTTGTTGCCGGTATTTCTTATGAAGCTATCCGTTTTACCGGAAAACACAGTCATTGGAAATGGGTACAATTATTGAGTTGGCCGGGACTGATGCTGCAAAAGATCACCACCCGAGAACCATCCGATGATCAAATTGAAGTTGCCATTGCAGCAATGAAAAAAGTAATTTGAAATCGGGATAAACTCATCAAAATCAAACTCCCTTTGTCCATAATTGACTTTTAATCTTCATTATCACCGCAACTCCATCAAAAATAATACCTTATAAGGGTTTGACTTTTATTATTTATTGAAGTATTTTATTGTAAAATATTGTGTGTTTTTTATCTACTCTCTATAATCAGGGGGAAAGCATAATGATTAATCAATTTGTTTTATCATTGGTTGTGATTATTTTTTCAGCCATCTTTTCTTACCTGCCGGCGGCGGCAAAAGAAGACACGGCTCAAATTACACTAAAAAAAACAGCCATATCTAAAAAAAGTACGTATATTTACACCGTAAAAAAGGGTGATATTCTTTCGGCTATCGTGAGAAATATTCCTGGTATCACTGAAGAGGATATTTCCGATAATTACCGGGTTATTCAAGAGCTTAATCCTGATATAACAGATCTCAATAAACTCAAGGTGGGGCAATCCCTGGTCCTCCCCGGAAAACCTTTAGCTTCTTCCGAAGAAAAGAAAATAAAAACAGTAACTACGGCTCTCGACACTACAGTCGCTGCTCCCGCAGTTACTCCGGCAGCTCCGTCCGTCAGCGGCCAGTCTTATACAATAAAAAAAGGCGATACCTTAATTAAAATTATACATCGCGAACTGAAAATCAAAACCGATCCAAATAAAACACTTAAAATTATTAAATCAATGAATCCAAATGTTGTCGATGTCAATAAAATTTATGCCGGAGATACTATTAAATTGCCATCTAATACTGTCTTTGTCCAAGCAGCAAAGGAAGCTGAAAAGGAAGAAATAATAGTTGAAAAAACTCAGGAACAGCCGGGCAAAATAATCGAAGTAAAGGAAAAAATGTCTATGCCGCCAGAGGCGCGCCTTGCTGTTCTTAAACACGTCATCACCCAGATGAATAGCTCAATTACTGCGACGGGTAATTATTACCTTCCTATACCGAAAACCGGTCAGGTAACAATTGATTGCTCTAAAATGCCGGTAATTGAATTTGACGACAAGACAACATTATTTCTTGATTTGGAAAACCGCGCGCCTGATAATTTAAAAAAGATTATTAATGACAACTGGGCTAACTACTATTTAATTAAAGTTGATAAAAAAGACGATGTCATTGCAATTTTGAAAAAAGTTTTTAATGCAACCAAAAGTTACAGCATGACTAAAAGAGACAAGCCCATGACCATAGGAGCTCTTCCTCCTGTGGAATTTTTTGTCGACTGGATAATCGTCAAAACCAACGCAAAAGAAGCGCAGGCATTATCACAGGGCTTGCGTATAATTTATGAAAATAATTTATTGCTGCCCAAGGCCGTCAAAAATTATGCGCGGAAAAACGGCGTAATCATCACTGAAATTTCCGAAGAATCCGGCATTGTCGGAAAACCTGAAGAAATCTATTCTCTACCGCCAATGCCGGTATATCCTACTACATCAGCCAAAGATTTTTCTTACGCGCTTATTTCTAATTTGGGATTTAATGCAGCTAAGGATGTTGACGTTAAAGTATTCGATACCGCGAAAGACGGAGTTAATCTGTCGATTAAAGCCGATGTTCTGGTAAAAGACGGAAACAAAAAATATGTTATTTTTTCCCGAAACCTGACCCAGCAGTTCATCACTGTATTGAAACAAGCCGGCAATGAACTTATCTTTGTTGCCGACAATGAAGCTCCGAAAAATATCATGGAAAAGATCTTACGCGCTTTCAATATTACTTTTGCTTCCGGCTATTTTACTTTTTCCGGCATGGATAAAAATCAAGCACCCTACACTATGAGCTTCGGCGGCACTAAGATTAAGACGGATAAAGAGTTGTATGTCATTGATTTTGACATCGATCAGGAATTGCGCGGTTTGCTGCGTGAGGTATGGTCGGCAAATATAGCCAAGTACTGATATTTTCTTTTCTAGATAAAAGAGGATTTATTTTTGGCGCTGCGGACTTATTCTCCGCAGCGCATTTTAATTTATTTTATAGTTGGAATGGATTTTCATTATGATTAAAGCTATCGCCCTTCTTTCCGGCGGCTTAGACAGCATCTTAGCGGCAGAGTTAATCCACAGACAAAACATAGATGTTCACTGCTTAACGTTTACAACACCATTTTTTAGCTCGCGAAAAGCGCAGGCGGCGGCCAGTCAAATAAATCTGCCGTTAATTGTTGAAGATATAACCGGTATTCATCTGGGGATGCTTAAGTCTCCCCGGTACGGCTACGGCAAAAACATGAATCCCTGCATCGATTGCCATACGCTGATGCTGCAAATAGCCGGCAAAAAGATGGAAGAGACAGGCGCCGATTTTGTCCTGACCGGTGAAGTTCTGGGCCAGCGTCCAATGTCGCAAGGTAGACAATCTCTTTATGTTGTGGCTAAAAACTCCGGCTACGCGGATTACATTCTGCGCCCTCTCAGCGCTCAACTCCTTGATCCCATAAAAGCCGAAAGAGATGGAAAAATCGACCGTTCACGATTACTCGCTTTTCAGGGACGCAGCCGTAAGAATCAAATTCAATTAGCCGCCGCCTTCGGCATCAGCAATTACCCGCCGCCTGCCGGTGGCTGCCTTCTTACCGATCCCATGTTTACGCTTCGCCTTCTGGATTTATTTTCTCATCAAGAGGACTGGCAAATACGCGATATTGAGCTATTAAAATACGGCCGCCATTTTCGCGTCGAATCCGGCGGCAAGATTATCGTCGGCCGGAATAATGCCGATAACGAAGAGCTGCAAAGGCTTTCCACAGAGGATGATCTTATACTTTTTATCAATGATTTTCCCGGACCTCACGTTTTGGTGCCTTACGGTGATAAATCGGTGCTGCCGATTGCGGCTTCCCTTTGCGTACGTTACTCGGATGCGCCCAACAACATTGAGATTAAGGTAATTTGCCGGCATGCAAATGCATCAATAACAATCAGCGCCAAAGCTGCTAAAAAGGACGATTGTGAAAAATGGATCATCAAGGTTTAGTGTGTTGCTTTTCGGCTAAATGTTCAGGACGCAGTAGATCCCGAACATTTTTTACCGGGTTGAAGACGCTCAGCGGAAGCTCGACAAAAACAGTGTTCCAGTAGGCCATGCCGCCGTTCCAGAGACCTGGCGTTTCTAAAGCTTTCAGGCTCTTTCCCCTCTCATTTTTACTCGTAATCAAATAAGCATCCGGATTGACGTAATTATCCAGATTAAATTTTTCCCCGCGATAATTTTTTATACAGCAAACCATATCAACCGGATTAAAATATTTTGCCCTAATCCAAATAGTCTGTTGTTCCGCTTTGTCTTTATCAACATGCCCGATTTCCACAATTTGCGGCATTTGAGTACCGTCCTTTTCATTTACCCAGAAGGGGCTGCCACCGGGTTCGCCTTCATTTTTCACTATTCCACAGATACGTAAAGGACGATTTAATAGAGAAAATATAATTTGTCTTTTCTGTTTGTTTGTTTTTTGCGAAAAACCTATCGGCAATATAATATTGAGTGTTTGCGAACAGTAAGCAATTATTTTCGCCATCTGAGCAACATTAAGCTCTCCTTTTTCCAACTTATTTAAAATAGCAAATATTTCTTTTTGAGTTTGCAGGGCCAGCCCACCCAGCATTTTTTTATAAGGAAGAATTTTTTCTAATTTTTTTTCCGGCACGACATTATCAACGTTTTTTACAAATATAAAGTCGTCATCAACATTGTTTAAGTTTTTAAGCAGCGCACCGTGCCCGCCGGGACGGAATAAAAGCCTGCCTTTATCATCTCTTAGCGGTAAATTATTTTCATCAACGGCAATTGTATTAGAGGCCGGTGACTGTATGGATAAAGTTATCTTATACTTAACATCGAATAGATTTTCATATTTTCTTAGCACGGCTTTTAAATATTTCGCCGCATCCGCCTTGTTTTCGGCAGCCGCAGTGAAATGAACAAAGCTCAAGCCGGCGGTGCTGTGAATATACTTACCTGCCTCGCAAAGATGCTCCTCCAGCGCTGTTCGTACATCGCCTGAAGGGTACCGATGAAAAGGGATTAAAGCCTTGGGCAACTGCCCGAAATTTAAACCATCCGGAAGCAAAATAAATTCC
Organism: uncultured delta proteobacterium; assembly: GCA_963762595.1. Lineage (GTDB taxonomy): Bacteria > Desulfobacterota > Syntrophia > Syntrophales > Smithellaceae > UBA4810. The sequence goes on along the minus strand of CAVXLI010000035.1, from coordinate 73,038 downwards.
AGCAAATTCTTTATGTTCTTTTGATCTAAAATCTTTTTCCCACGCTTATCTCGTTCAATCAAAATAAAAAAGGCTAATTTTCTTAAATTTTGGAGAAAGAGACGATCAAGTTCAAGAGAGCCGAAACTGCCTTTTTCGCAAGCAGAAAACCATTCGGCAAACATACGGCTCGCAGCGCCTGAAGCCGGCACAAACTTTAACAGCTTGTATTTTCCTGCCTCATTTTCATAAAGGGCAATCAGTTTTTTCTTTTGCGCCGGAGTAACGGATATGATTCCGTCTTTAACTGTACAAGGACGGTTCAAATCGAAAAAAACAGAACCGCGCCGGTAAGTATTCAGCTGTTTATCCACGTCCTGCAGGCTCAAGCCCAGGGCTTTGATTTGCCGGATATCATTCTTCGAAAATAAGTTCATCTTTTTCATACAAATATAATATTTAGTTAAATTCTGGAATAACATCAAGCTTTAACATTGGCAAGAACAAATGCTCCCGGCATAACTTATGAATTAGAGTATTGATTGTGTCTTGATGCAACAAATCTTTTTAAGTGTTTATTTGCGATTATCCCGCCAAGAAGCAAAACGCCTATATGGCATTACAATTGTCTCATCGCGGTTATGTGATGGAAAATGGCATGTTTGATTTAGAAAGTAATTCCGCCAAACTGCTCCATGATGAGAGCGTAAAAAAAGGCATACTTAGGTATTCAAAAACGGCCTGTCATTTTCATTTTTTGACTGATTTCGTTCTCTTTTCTTTTCCATAGTTAACTTTTATATTGCAATAACCACGGAATTAACATATTTTTTAATGAATTAAGACCAAAAAGTATTAAAAGGAGAACCAACATGAAAAAATTTGTCCTTTGTTTTTTCTTTGTGCTTCTCATATTCTTTTGCAAAACTTTATTAAACGCCGCAGATGATGTTAAAAAGACTACGGACAAGAGCTTAACCTCCGCCGTCGCCGATGATGCCAAAGAAATCAAAAAAGAATTTAACAAAACAAAAGACGAAACTAAAGAGGCAATTGTGCGCGATGTAAAAACAATTAAAGAGCAAGTGCCTAAGGATGTTAAAGAGGTAAAAAAAGAATTGATTAAAAAAAAGGGTGAAGTAAAAACCGGCACCAAACAAGAGCTCAAAGAAATTCGCGAAGGTTTGAAAAAACCGATTAAACCGTCAACAACAGAGCAAAACAAATAATTGACCGTTTATTGCCGATAAATTATTTTTATAGCTCTTTTACTCGTCAAACACAACAGAATGTAAATTTGAGTTTCGTTTCATGGATATTGACATCGTTTTTCTCGGTGCTCTTCCTTAGATTTCTTTCGTTTGACAAAACTCCCTATTCCCTAGTAAAGATATGATATCAATAATTTCAGGAGAAAGTCGTCTATTGAAGTATTTATATCGATTCTTAATAGTTTTTTTAATCTTGTCAACTCTAAATTACGGAACTTTTGTTGAAGAGATTTATGCAGGCTCCCCGCTTTCGTCTGGACAGGCTATCATTGAAGCTATAAAAATAAACGAGCCATTAACTTTCTGCAATGAACCGGTTCCCTTAAACGAAACTGATATAAAAGAGAGACTGGAAAGAGAATTACTGATATCTTTGGATAACAGCGACGATGTGATCTTATGGATTAAACGCGCCAGCCGATATTTCCCTCATATTGAAAAAGTTTTGAAGAATAATTCCCTGCCCGATGATTTGAAATACATCGCCATTGCTGAAAGTTCGTTGCGACCACTAGCCAGATCAAACAAAGGAGCTGTCGGATATTGGCAATTTATCGAAAGTACCGGCACAAAATACGGCATGGCAATCAATAACGATATTGATGAGCGCCGCAATTTTTTTACCTCCACAGAAGCAGCGGTAAATTACCTCAAAGATCTTTATGCTATGTTTGGTTCATGGACCCTGGCTGCCGCCGCTTATAATATAGGGGAAGAAGGGCTAAAAACAGAGATACTGGTTCAAAAAGTCAACAATTACTACCAACTCGACTTATATCAGGAAACGCAAAGGTACATTTTTAGAATTTTAGCAGCAAAGATAATCATATCTAATCCGGGAAAATATGGCTACAGTCTGACCCAGGATGATCTTTACAAGCCTATGCAATTCGACCGTGTCGAAATATCTGCAAATCAACCTGTGCCTTTGCATATCATTGCTCAAGCGGCAAAAACTTATTTCAAAGTTATCAAAGATCTTAATCCGCACATAAAAAACTATTATCTGCCTGCCGGCAAATATAAACTGATGGTTCCTTTGGGCGCGGCCATGGGTTTTTCCGAACGTTACGAAAATCTCTTGTCGCAATGGCTAGCTGAAAAAAATGAATATGTTTACTTAGTTCAAAAGGGGGATAATTTATCGGTTATTGCCGAACGATTTAATGTCCCGGTAAAAGCAATTATGATCTGGAACGATATCACCAATGGCAAGAAAGTATTACCAGGAAACAAGCTCTTCATCTTTTCCGATAAACTAAAGAAGGAAACTAGCGCCAATAAAATTGAAAATGCACCAACAGAAGATCCAGCTTTAAAACTCTACTAGTTAAATTTTTGTGTATAGCATATTTTAAAATATTTAAGCTGAGATCTCCGTCAAATCGCCTGTTTCCCAGCGGCGCTAAAAAAATCAGGCTCCGACCATGGAACTCCGATCCTTTTCACCAACCATCCGAAAACCAAAATCTAAAAGCCTTTTTGTTTGGCTGGCGCGGATTTTAGAATTTTTCGCTCCCAAAACGACGGCTATCAAACGCTTATCGCCCCTTTTAGCCGTAGCCACCAAATGATAACCGGCAGCGCGGACATAGCCTGTTTTTAAACCGTCTATATCACCGTTTTCTTGCAGTAATGTATTCGTGTTATGGTAAGTAACTGAATTATAAGTAAAATACTGAATGGAGTGAATATTTATAGAATCGGGGAAACGCTGTAAGTAATCTCGCGATAAAATGAATATATCGCGAGCTGTTGAAAATTGATGCTTATCAGATAACCCATGCGGATTGACAAAATAGCTTTGTTTCATGCCTAATTCTTTAGCTTTGGCATTCATCCTTACGACAAACTTATCCACACTTCCAGCTAAATGTTCCGCAATCGCAACAGTAGCATCATTGGCGGAAAGTATAGCCATAATTTTAATGAGATCTTCAAGACGGACTTCTTCACCTTCTTTATACAACATTTTTGAACTAGAATTAGTATTTACGGCCTTCGCACTTATTTTGACCATATCATTAAGATTAACTTTATCTGCGCGGATGTCTTCGCTGACCAAATAAAGCACTAATATCTTAGCAAGAGAAGCCGGTTGAATGAGTTTATCTGCATTATGTTTATAAAGAATCTTACCGCTATCCATATCTACCAATAACGCAGCCTTCAGAGCTACATGCCAATTTGGTTTTTCCAAGGCAGAAGATGAAAAAGGCAGAAAGAATAATACAGATAATATAATTACTGTTTTTTGCAAATTAATCATTGATAATTACCTATTATTTTGAGTAACTTTAACAGTTCAGCATAACAAAAGCAATAATAAATCTGAAGTAAATAAAGGGTTTACTTACAATAATACTACCATACATGGTCGGTCAAGACAGCAATAACCGTGCGTTATGCCCGGAATTTTGTATCGTCTTTTTACGGTTGTTTTTATGTAGAATTTATTATAGATAGTTCCATTACCTTTCATGAAAATTATTTTTTAAAGGTGACTTTCATGATCAAAAACACAAGATATCATAACAAGATATTTTTGTTCATTTTAATTTTATCTTGCATAATCATTACAACCGCTTGCGGAAAATCAAAAACAGTTAAGCTCGACGAAGAAGCTACCTGGAAAAAAGACGCGCTGCTGGAAAAGGTATACAAAAAAATAATTATTCAAAGATTCGAAATTGATCAGGATTTGGAAAAAGATTTGCCCGATGCTGCTGTTACCTGCGAAAGCACGGTAATGAATGAACTTTTAAAAAAAGATGTTACCTCGAAAATTGAAAAGTCCCGTCTAAGCACTTCACGTGAGGCGGGAGCTCTTATTGTAAAAGCACGTATTACTATCTTAAAGCTTGCCAGCAGTTCTGCCCGTGGTTTAGGCGGAGCATATGTGGGCAACTCGGAAATGGCCGCTGATATAAAATTAATCGACGCGGAAACAAGAAGAACTCTACGTAAAAAGAACCTTTCTACAGCTAATAACACTTACGCGTCGTCATCGACCACTGTCAGCTCTGATCGTACAATGCCTTCCGATTTAGGCAAGATGATCGCTGAATACATTGCCGAAGTCGTCCGCGGCAATTAAGAAATAAGCAACATAACATTATAAATTTCGTAATTTATTATGGCGAGGCAAAATGACTGACAACTTGAGAGAATTAGTCGATGGCATTAAGTTGATTGACCAGCATGCTTATCCAGGATTTGCAGGTTATTTCGAAGACTTTCCGCCGGAAAACAGAATTATTCTTGCTATTGATTCTTACCGCACCCCTGAAAATTCCGGGGCTGATTTTCCTTATTTGCTGGAAGTTCACTATGAAGCATATGAGAGACTTTACGGATTCAGCCGTGAAGACATTAACAATCCCGCCAAACAAGACGCTCTGGTCATAGAGTACGACCGCCAACGCAATAACCTGAAGCATTTTATCGATAAAGTAATGGATGCGTCCAACGTGGAACTCCTGATAGTTGAATCATTTCTTAACTATGACTTAATAAATAAACCACGGATTAAATTTATTCCCGCAATCGATCCGCTTCTATTTCCTTTTGATAATATACACTTGACCAATAGAAGCCCTTTGACCACTTCCTGTTTAGCTGCTTTTGATCATATGCTAAAAAGAATCAAGGTTAAGAACAATTATTCATCTAAAAATTTTACGGAATATCTCGAATTTGTAGATAGGGTTCTTGATAATTATGTCAAGAAGGGCGCAGTGGGTTTCGCTTTTCTTACCGCTTTTGTGCGCAACACCAATTGCGAAAAAGTACTGCAATCCGAATGTTTAAGGCTTTTTGAACGCGCCAAGAAAGGTGAATCTGCCGCTTATAAAAGACTCCAAGATTTTCTTATTTGGCACATAATGCGCAAAAGTGTAGAATATAATTTACCTGTGCAGTGGTATTTAGCCTTATCCGACCCCCATATCAATTGTTTTGATTGTCTGAATCTTTCCGAAATGATTTCCGATCCTATTGTCGGCAAGGCAAAAATTGTTATTCTCAATGGCGGCTATCCGCGTTTTGACAACGCAGAATTGCTGGCTTTAGCCGGTGGAATCATGCCCAATGACGTATATATTGATATTTCCGGGGGCATTATGTTTATGAATCACCCGCGTATTCTTGCCGGCACTTTAAGAAAATGGCTGGAAAAACCGATTCTCTGGAATAAGATTATGTATGGTTCCGGTTCTCTTCGCGGTGAGCGGGATATATATGTAAGCTCCAAAGTCGGACGTGATGCCGTTTACTTTGCCCTCACGAGCATGATTGACGATGGCATTATTGATGAGAAAACCGCCATGATTATCGCACGTAAAATTTTGCGGGAAAACGCGAAAAAAGTCTATAACCTTTAAGCGGAAGCTCTCTCGGTTCAATAACATTTTTCGCCTATAACAGTCGCAACATTTGCCATTCTGGATTTTCCCATTGATATAAGTCTTGACAAATATTTTTTTCTGCTTTAATTACTATTAAATAAATAGTATTTAAGGTCTTATGCTGTAGAAATTATCTCGAAAACGGCGGAAAAATGCTAACTTTTCTAAATAAACTCAATTTATTATATTATTTTAGGTTATTTTAATGAAGCTTTCCACCAGGTCCAGATATGGCCTGCGATTAATGGCGGCATTGGCATGCGGTAATGGAGTTAAACCTGTTTTATTAAAAGATATTGCTGCGAGTGAAGAATTATCGGAAAAATATTTGAGTTTAATTGTGATACCATTGCGAGCGGCCGGATTGATAAAATCACTGCGCGGAGCCCGCGGCGGATACAATTTAGCCAAAGATCCAAATGAGATTTCTTTGCGAAACATTATCGAAGCGCTCGAAGGAGAAATTTGTTTAGTGCATTGTATCAAGCAACCTTCAAGCTGCAGCCGTTCCGCTATTTGCCCGACACGCGACATCTGGAATATTTTGGGAAATAAAATCAGCGAAACTTTAAACAGCATTACCCTGGCTGAATTGGTGCAAATAAAGAAGGATAAATTAGCCCAAGCCAAACATATTCATAAAACCGGGAGTTGAGATTTTTGTATGGAAATAACCGATAAAATAAAAAACCTTAAACAAGAAAAAAACGCCGTCATTCTTGCGCACAATTACCAGCGGCCTGAAATTCAGGATATTGCCGATTTTGTCGGCGATTCTTTGGGTTTAAGCATTGAGGCCTCCCATACAAACGCGGATATAATAGTTTTTTGCGGAGTCCACTTTATGGCGGAAACGGCAAAGATATTATCCCCGCAAAAAAAAATTTTGCTTCCGGATATTAATGCCGGGTGCCCGATGGCCGACATGATTGATGCCGAAGGCTTAAAAACTCTTCAGGAAAAACATCCCCATGCCGTAACCCTGTGCTATGTAAATACTTCGGCCGCAGTAAAAGCCCAGTGCGATTATTGCTGCACTTCATCCAACGCCCTAAAAATGGTTCAGCATATTTTACTCACTCATAAAGAGATCATTTTTGTTCCCGACAAATATCTGGCGCAATACGTATCTCAACAGGTGGGACACAATTTCATCATGTGGAACGGCTATTGCCCGACACATGTTAAAATTTTGCCGGAAAATATTGTTCAGGCTAAAAAAAGACATCCGCAAGCAAAGGTTCTTGTGCACCCGGAATGTAAACCGGATTTAACTGCCCTTGCCGACCTTGTAGCTTCTACGGAAAAGATGTGCGGTTACGCCCGAAATACTTCGGAAACTGATTTTATCATCGCTACGGAAACCGGCATAATCCACAGGTTAAAAAAAGAAAATCCGGCAAAAAATTTCTACCCGGCAGCGGATGCGGCCTTTTGTCCTAATATGAAACGCATTACCGTAGAAAAGGTACTCTGGTCGCTCACGGATTTATCTTTCGAAATTACACTGCCGGTGGATATTATGGATAAAGCAAGGCTCTCCATAGAAAGAATGCTGCAAATAACATAAGCTAAACAATATATTTTTTATCAAATACGGGATGGTTTACTTAGACCTGGATTATAAATTATGAAAAAAGATTCCATAGGTATCGTTACACCGCAAGTTTTTTCTTTTGCCGAACCGCCTGCCACTTTAAAATTGGAATCCGGACGGAGTTTAGGACCAATCACGTTGGCTTATGAAACCTACGGCCAGTTAAACGAGAAAAAATCAAATGCCATATTAGTCTGTCACGCGCTCTCTGGAGATGCACATGCCGCCGGTTTTTACGCTGAAGAAAAGATAGCCGGCTGGTGGGATGATATGATCGGTCCCGGTAAAGCCATGGACACAAACCTTTACTTTATAATTTGCTCCAACGTTATCGGCGGCTGCAAGGGAAGCACCGGTCCTTCCTCTATTAATTCCGAAACCGGCAAACCTTATGCCCTTGATTTTCCCGTAATCACTATTGCCGATATGGTTGAGGCCCAGCATCATTTGATAGACTATTTCGGGATTGAAAAACTTCTTTGTGTCATTGGCGGCTCCATGGGAGGAATGCAAGTCCTGCAATGGGCTTCCGCCTACCCGGAAAGAATTACAGCGGCGATACCCATTGCCACAACACTGAAGCATTCACCGCAGCAAATAGCTTTTGATGAAGTCATCAGACAATCGATAATGGCTGATCCCGCCTGGCGCGGAGGATATTATTATGAACATGGTCAACCGGAAAATGGTCTTGCTGTTGCCCGGATGATCGGACATATAACTTTCATGAGCGATCTATCAATGGAAGAAAAATTTTCGCGTAAACTTAAAAACGAAAGCTTAAGTTTCCAATTTACCGATGATTTTGAAGTGGAGGGCTACTTGCGTTACCGCGGTTATAACTTTGTAAAGCGATTCGACGCAAATTCATATCTATATATTACGAAAGCTATGGATTATTTCGATCTTTCCGGTGAAAAGTTTATGGCTTCCGTTAAAAAAACTTCTGTCAAGTTTCTGGTATTGTCTTTCAAATCGGACTGGTTATATCCGGCGCATCAATCGCAGGATATTGTCCGCACTCTAAAAAGAAAGCATGCTTATACTACTTATTTCGATTTAAGCTCCAATTACGGACATGATGCTTTTTTAGTTGAGATAGAAGACGAAACACGGTTAATAAAAAATTTTTTAGCCAATATCAGTTTTGATTGATATTGTTATAATTTGCCGAAAAAAGCGAAGAAAGTTGTTTTATAAATGAAACTCGATCACCAAATTATTGCCAAGATTATCAATGAAGAATCGCATGTTTTAGATTTAGGCTGCGGCAACGGAGAACTACTTACTCTTCTAATACGGGAAAAAAGAGCTTTTGTCCAGGGCATCGAATTAAACGATGAAGAAATGCATAAATGCGTTGAACGCGGGCTGACTGTTCTCCAGGGGGATATAGAAAGTGGATTGGTTGATTATCCCGACAAATCGTTTGATTTTGTAATTTTAAATCAAATCATGCAGGAAATTAAAAAAGCTGATTTTGTTATCCAGGAATCGCTGAGGGTTGGAAAGCACGTCATTATCGGATTTCCCAACTTCGCCTATGTCACGGCACGGTTGACGCTCTTATTCACGGGAAAAACTCCAATTAATGAGGCATTGCCCTATTACTGGTTTGAAACGCCAAACATTCGTTTCTTGACTATTAATGACTTCATCGATTATTGTTACAAGAAAAATATCAGCATTGAGCAAGAATTTTTTCTGGGTAAATCAAAGCTGATTTATTTTTTACCCAATTTATTTGCTCAAAACGCTCTTTTTGTTGTTACCAAGCACTAATCATGATTGAAAGGGAGCATATCTATGGCAAAAAAAATTATTACCTCGGATAAACTTCCTGTTTTTGGACCATATTCCGCTGCTGTGGAAGCCGATGGTCTTATTTTTATATCCGGCCAAATACCTGCAAATCCCCAAACCGGTGAGATCATTAATGAAATTAAAACAGCCACCAGACAAGTGCTTGCCAACATCCAAACTATACTTCAAGAAGCCGGCTTGAAAATGACTAACATTGTCAAGACAACCATCTTTTTAAAAAATATGGAAGATTTTCCTGTGGTAAATGAAATTTATGCCGATTTTTTCCCCGAGGGACCTCCAGCCCGCTCGACTGTTGAAGTTTCAGCGTTGCCGAAAAATGCACCGTTAGAAATTGAAGCCATTGCGATAAGGAAATAAGTATTATGGGTAAAGTTCTATCAGTCAACATCAGTGGAAAAAAAGGTGAAAAAAAACATAATGTCGGTGAATGTTGTGCTTTGCTGAATTTGGGGCTCGCCGATGATGCGCATATCGGAATGGAATTGCGTCAAATAAGTCTATTGGCGGCAGAAAGCATCGAAAAAATCCGGCAAAAGGGACTGAATGTCAGCTACGGTGATTTTGCCGAGAATCTCACAACAGAAGGCATCGAGCTCTATACCCTGCCGCTCGGCACAAAAATGAAAGTTGGTAAGGATGTGCTGCTGGAAGTCACACAAATCGGTAAAACCTGCGTCAAACCCTGCGCTATTTTTTATGCCGTGGGCGATTGCGTCATGCCGAAAGAAGGCATCTTTGCCCGCGTCCTCACTCCCGGGAATATCAAGATCGGCGATGACATAACAATCTGTCATGATATTTAGACTATGCAGACATTTCTTCCTTATCCGGATTTTAAGAAATCTTTACAATCACTCGATTATCGCAGACTCGGCAAACAAAGAGTCGAAGCGTATCAAATTTTGCGTGCACTTAAATTTGGCAATGGTTATAGTAAGCACCCGGCCGTTAAGATGTGGCGTGGACATATCAACGCTTTAAAACACTATTACAATCTGGCCATTGATGAATGGGTCAAGCGCGGCTACAGAAACAACATGCTTAAAATGAAGATTTCCGGCAAGATTGCCTACCCTCTGTGGTTTGGCCGGGATAAGTTTCATGCCGCCCATCGCTCCAATATGCTGCGCAAGGACTATTGTTACTACAGTCAATACGGCTGGTCGGAACCGCCGGACTTGCCGTATCTCTGGAAATGAAATGTCAATGACTGAATCCGGATTAACACCTTTCATTGCCTATACACAATACGGGTTTGATGGTTTTGCCATTTCTGGAGTCTTTCATCGCCCGATTGATATCCTGGAAATCATAAAACTTCAAAAGACGATCAAACGGAAATCTGCCTGACTGGTATAATTTGATCAGATTAGGAATAAATAATTGCGGTACCGAGTCACCTTCGATTATTGCCACAGCCTTTTTCCCCTTAGGCACAAAATCGGGAACGCCGTCGCCGGTAAAAAAAGCCGCTGTGCCGCGTTTTTTTATCACCCCAATAGCAAGCTTTAACAGTTGGGAATTGCCGGTAATTTCCAGAACATAATCAACGCCGCCCGTAATAATGCTGTTGATGTTCGATGCAACATCAGCGCGACGACTGTCAATGACATGAGTTGCACCCAGTTCCAGAGCCAGTTTAAGGCGAGAAGGATTAATATCCACCCCGATAATCGGATTGGCTCCAACGATGCGAGCCGCCATGACGGCTGCCAAGCCTACCGCCCCCGTACCGAAAATGGCAATGCTCGCGCCTCTCTGAACTTTGAGTGTGTTCATCACCGTACCTGCTCCTGTCTGAATACCACAGCCCAGCGGCGCCAGAATTTTCAGCGGCAGTTTTTTGGAAACCTTGACAGTGTTGCGTTCGGTTGCCAGAATGTGAGAAGAAAATGAGGACTGGCCGAAGAAATGCCCCCGCACACCGCCTTGCTCAAGGGCATTGCTACCGTCCAGACGGCGGAATCCGAAATTCAGTTCATAAAATCGGCGGCATTTTGTCGGATGCCCATTTTTACACCCGCGGCATGTGCCGCACGATTGGTAAGACAAAACGACATGATCGCCTGGCCGGATAGTCTTTACTTTTTTGCCGATTAGCTCAACAATGCCCGCGCCTTCATGCCCCAACACCAAAGGGCCGTCAGCTGTTTCCCAGTGCCAAACCATACTGATATCCGTATGGCAGACTCCGGAAGCTACTGTTCTTATGAGCACCTCTGTATCCTGCAGGCGTTCCATCCTCAACGTTTCGATTTTGAGGGGGCCGCCTTTTTTGCGTAAAACAGCGGCCCGAATATTTCTGCCTGTCAAATTTTTTGAGTGCACCATTATTGCCAGTCTCCTTGTCTGATAAGAAAGCCACACTCCTTTATTTTACCAATCCTGCCGCCCTCAATAGCTTGATGACAATATTTAATAATTTATAAAATTGTTTATTGCAATACTCAAAAATAAATAGCATATTGTCAGGCAAATTCTCCTGTTAATCTTCATTAAGGAGTTAATCATGCAAGCCTTTATCGATCCGCCAAAACATATTCCCTTTTACCTGAAAATCGGCATCTGGATTTCCAAAATAATTACCGGCCGCGATCTTTTACCCGCAAAACTTTTGGCCTGGTATCCCAAAACCGCTATCAGCTCCGGCATTATGGAAGCCCTGGTTGCCCATAAAGATGCAACTCTGGGCAAACGGATCCTCAAACTTGTCCGACTGCGGACTTCTTTTACCGTTGCCTGTCCCTTCTGCATTGATATGAATTCGTATGATTATACCCAATACGGGATAACTGCCGATGAGATTTCAGCCCTGCAAGGCCGAGTTGGAATTAACGAGGTAAAAACATTTTCACGAAGAGAGAAGATCGCTATGGAATACGCGCGACTAATTTCCCACGCGCCCCTTTCTTTTCCTCCGTCTTTTATTGAAAAATTAAAAGCAAACTTTACGGAGAGGGAAATCGTGATTTTGGCGAGCACCGCCGCTCAGGTCAATTACTGGGCGCGTCTTTTACAAGCACTGGGCGTTCCACCGGCTGGATTCTCGGATCATTGCGATCTCAAACCGGCTTCTTAATAATGACGGCCGCGCATGGTACTGAAGATCGATGGAAAGCCATCCACTATTCTCCCAAAGAATATTAGCTACCCTCTTTCTGCTATACTCAATCTAACCAAAAGAATTTCTTAACAAATATCGATATATAATGTATAATAAACATCAAGTTTCTAGTTATTGCAGGGCTTACTGGAACAAATTGAGACACTTTTATTATAAAGTTCAGGAGAGGTTAAAAGACTATGGCCGTTAAACCTAAAGCATCTGTTAAATCTAAGATGGCAAATAAACATAAAGCAGCAGTCAAACCGAACAAAATGATCAGCTCCAAAAAGAGCGATTTCCCCCATATGGCAGAAGACATTATATCCAATATAAGTGTGGGGATATATATCGTACAAAATGGGAAATTTGTCTATGTGAGTCCGTTATTTCAAAAGCTTAGCGGTTATTCAAGTGCCGCTTTAATTGGCACAAATCCGCTTGATTATATTTATCCTGATGACAGAGAAATAACCAGAAAACTGGCAATAAAGAGATTAAAAGGTAAAATCTCAGATGCCTATGAATACAGGTTCATCAGAAAGAACGGCAAAGTAATGTGGGTTTTGGAGATGATCACCTCGATAGCTTACAAACAGAAGCGGTGCGCGCTCGGAAGTTTTATGGATATTACCGAGCGCAAGAAAATGGAAGAAACGATACGCCATTCTGAGGAGAGATACCGGACTATACTTGATGAAATGGAGGATGGCTATTTTGAGGTAGATCTAGCCGGTAATTTTACCTTCGTTAGTGATGCAGGTTGCCGTCTCTTAGGATACTCCAGCGAGGAACTGATCGGAGCAAGCTTTCGAGGTCAAATGGCTAAAGAGGAATATGATACTGTGTATAATGCTTTTAGTAACATCTACAGAACCGGTAAGCCCGAAAGGGGCATTTCCTACAGAGCTATTCTTAAGGATGGAACAACGAGATTTGGCGAAATGAAAGGTTTTCCACTGAAAAACCAACAAGGAGATATTATCGGTTTTCGAGGGATTGGCCGAGATATCACTGAACGCAAGCAAATGGAAGAAGCTCTACGGCTGTCCGAGGAAAAATACCGAACCATTCTTGAAAGCATTGAGAATGGTTATTGCGAACAAGACCTTGCCGGCAACTTTACTTTTTTAAACGACTCAATGTGCCGAATATATGGTTATCCCAAAGAAGAATTGATGGGCATGAATTACAAGCAGTATACAGATAAGGAGAACGGAAAAAAATGCTTTCAAGCTTATCAGGAATATCTACCTAACAGGAGAACCCGGTAAAGTATTTGACTTTGAGATTATAAGAAAAGACGGGACCAAAAGACACATTGAATCATCTGCTATCATTACAAAAAGATTCAGCAGGTAAACCGATAGGATTTAGGGGAATTGTACGGGACGTCACCGAGCGCAAGAAAATGGAAGAGACGGTAAGCCAATCTGAGGAGAGATACCGGACTATACTTGATGAAATGGAGGACGGCTATTTTGAGGTAGACCTCGCCGGTAATTACACCTTCGTTAATGATGCAGATTGCCTTCTCTTAGGACACTCCAGAGAAGAACTGCTCGGAGCGAGCTTCAGAGATCATATGAATAAAGAGGATATCGAAATCGTGTATAATGCCTTCAGCAGAATATACAGTACCGGTAAGCCCGAAAGGGGCATTTCCTACAGGGGTATTCGTCCAGATGGAACAATGAGGATTTGCCGAAATCTCAGGTTTCCCTTTACGAAACCAAAAAGGAGAGATTATCGGTTTTCGAGGGATTGGACGAGATGTAACCGAACGCAAGCAAATGGAAGAGACGATACGGCAGTCCGAGGAGAGATATCGAACCATAATAGAAGAGATGGAGGAATGGTATTTTGAAACAGACCTGACGGGCAATATCACCTTTTTCAACGATATCTTCGCCAGTGTTTTGGGATATTCTCAAAAAGAGCTGACCGGCTTGAATTTTCGATCCTTCATCAAAAAGGAAGAATCAGAATCAATCTACAAACTATTCAATCGAGGTTTTTAAAACAGGCAAACCGACTAAGAATTTTCCCTATGAATTTATCCAGCACAGACGGCACCGTAACCTCTGCCGAGTTTTCCATTTTTCCTAAGCTGGATAAGGAAGGCAAGGTTTGCGGGTTCAGGGGAGTCGGACATGACATTACCGAGCGCAAACGCGCCGAAGAGCAGATTCAATACCTGGCCACACACGACGCCCTGACGGGACTGCCCAACCGTTTGATGTTCAGCCAACTACTAAACCACGCCATTCAGTCCGCACAGCGTTATAAGCGGCAGTTTGCCGTCTTATTCATCGACCTGGATCGCTTCAAAATTATCAACGATACCATGGGCCATGAGGCCGGCGATCAACTGCTGCAGGAAATTGCCACGCGATTGAAGCAAACTCTGCGGGCAGTCGATGTTGTCGCCCGTCTGGGAGGAGATGAATTCGTTATACTGATCGAAGAAGTAAGCGATTTGATCCAGGTCGCCACAGTAGCCCACAAGATCCTTTCCGCATTATTAAACCGATAACTCTTATGGGTGCAAGAATGCCGTGTAACGGCAAGCATCGGCATCAGCATGTACCCGAAGGATGCCGAAGATGAACAATCCCTGATGAAAAATGCCGATATAGCCATGTATCTTGCCAAGGAAGAAGGCAAGAATAATTTCCAGTTCTACTCCAAAGATATTCAAGTCACAATCATTTGAACGTCTATCGATCGAAACAAACCTGCGTTTTGCCCTGGAGCGCAATGAGCTCTCTTTGCATTATCAGGCCAAAGTTGGATTTCAAAACGAACGCGATCACCGGTGTGGAGGCACTGCTGCGCTGGCAGAATCCATCCCTTGGCTCGGTAACCCCCACGCAATTCATTCCGGTGGCCGAAGAAACAGGATTGATCGTACCGATCGGCAGGTGGGTATTGAAGACCGCCTGTGCCCAAAATGTCGCCTGGCAGACAGCAGGGTCTTCCCCCTGTCTGCATGGCGGTAAATTTGTCGCTGCGTCAGCTTATGGATGACAATCTGATAGATGATATCAGAACAGCGCTGAAGGATTCCGGCATGGCGCCAAATCTGCTGGAGCTGGAAATTACCGAAAGCATGGTGATGCATAATCCTGCACGTATGATCGCTGTGTTAGCCAAAATCAAAAACTTGGGTGTGCGTCTGGCCATTGACGATTTCGGCACCGGCTATTCTTCTCTTGCCCAGATCAAGCATTTTCCGATCGACACGCTTAAAGGTGGACCGATCCTTCATCCGCAACATCCCGCAAGACGCTGAAGACAAGGCGATCACCGAGGCGATCATTGCCATGGGCAAGACTCTAAGTCTTACCGTCGTTGCCGAAGGTGTGGAAACAGCAGAACAAATGAACTTCTTAAAGGACCACTCCTGTGATGAGATGCAGGGTTATTACTTCAGTAAACCCATTATGCCTGAACAGTTTGCCGATCTGCTGCGGAAACATGTCCCCTCTTCACGAAAGTGAAGCTGAACAGTACAGCCGATACTTATGCGGCATCTTTGGCATTTGATTTTTGAGTGATAATGGGAATCAATTTTAACCGCTGAAGCGAAAGCCGTAATGTTCGCGGGCATAAATATATATTATTTAAAGCCTTTTTTTACCGCTTGCGCTTTAAATTTCTTCTCGCCGAAAATCAAATCTTGTTTTTCGATAAATACTTCCGTATCCGGCGGCACGGAGTGAGTAATCCAAACGTTACCTCCGATAACCGAACGATCACCGATAACCGTCTCGCCGCCTAGAATGGTAGCGTTTGCATAAATAATGACATCATCCCCAATTGATGGATGGCGCTTTTTATTTCTCAAACGATGGCAATCCTCTTTGGAAAGAGACAACGCTCCCAGTGTAACTCCCTGATAGATGCGCACCCGTCTTGCCTATGGAGGCTGTCTCTCCGATAACCACGCCTGTTCCATGATCGATGAAAAAGCTCTCTCCAATTTCTGCTCCCGGATGGATATCTATACCGGTGCGGCTGTGAGCATATTCGGTCATGATGCGCGGAATCAAAGGCACCTTACTGCGATGAAGCTTATGGGCAATACGATAAACCAGTGATAGCCCAGGGACCCGGATAACTGAAGATGACTTCATCATACCCTTTAGCCGCCGGATCTCCATCATAAGCCGCGCGTATATCTTTTGCCAAAAGCTCCCTTAATTCAGGCAGGCCATTCAAAAAGTCAACCGTTATCTGATGTCCCAGATCCTCACAATTTACGCAAGGCTTATTCTGACGAATGCAATCATGGCGTATAGCCAGAATGATCTGTTCCGAAAGCATTTCATAAAGAGAGGTGATTTGCTGACCGAGGTAATATTCCAGGTTGTTTTGATCAAGTCTCGTCTTGATAAAATAGCCGGGATAAAGAACAAGCGCCAGACGGCGTAAAATATCGATCGCCGCTTCCCGATACGGTATCGGTTCCGCACTCACATGATCGAAACAGCCTTCTTTATTGCAGGATGATACGAGTTTATTAACGATATCCGGAATTTTTGTCCTGAAATACTTTACGGAATCAATTTCTTGTTTACATTTTTTGTCTTGCCGCGGGCGCTTCATTAATTATATGCTCCTTTATTGATTTGTGCAGGCAGGCTGCGATGAGTTCCAGTAAGGCGACATGCCGCGCAACCGCTCAATAATTGCCGGCATTTTATCAATAACAAAATCAATTTCTTTTTCCGTATTATAAATGCTCAGGCTGAACCGGATGGAACCATGCGCCATAGTGAAGGGAACGCCCATGGCGCGCAAAACATGCGACGGCTGCAAGGATCCGGAAGTACAGGCCGACCCGGAAGAAGCGCAGATTCCATGTTCGTTCATCAAAAGCAGGATCGCTTCACCCTCGACATACTCGAAGCTGATATTAGTTGTGTTGGGTAAACGAGTTGTGGTGTCTCCATTAACGCGGCTTTGAGGAATCTTTGTTAGAATCTGTTTTTCCAGTTTATCCCGCAGGCGCTTGACATAAGTGTTTTCTTTTTCCATGTTCTTGGCGGCAAGTTCACAAGCCTTACCCAAACCGATGATACTCGGCGTGTTTTCTGTTCCGCCGCGGCGTTCCCTTTCCTGATGACCGCCGATGAGAAAAGGAGAAAACTTTGTTCCGCGACGAATATAGAGAATGCCGATACCTTTGGGAGCATGCAGTTTATGACCGGAAATGGAAAGCATATCAATGGCATTTTTTTTCATATTGATCGGAATTTTTCCGGCAGCCTGGACGGCATCGGTATGAAACAGGATTCCCCGTTCATGCGCCATTTGAGCCGCTTCTTTCACCGGGAAAATTACTCCCGTTTCGTTGTTTCCCCACATCAGACTGACAACAGCGGTATCGGGAGTCATGCTTTTTTCCAGATTTTCCAAATCCAGCACGCCATTCTTATCCACAGGAAGCTCAGTCACACGGTAGCCTTGCGTTGCCAGGTGTGCGCACAAAGCTCGAATAGCGGGATGTTCGACACGGCTGGTTACTATATGCTTCTTATCCGGACGTGTCGCCAGTGCCGAGCGGATGGCGGCATTATCGCTTTCTGTACCGCAGCTTGTAAAAATAACTTCATCCGGCAGCGCACCGATCAGCACCGCCACTTGCTCACGGGCTTCACGAATTTGCTGGGCCACCTGGCCACCGAAAGAATGCATGCTGGAAGGATTGCCGTATAAATCGCGAAAATACGGAAGCATGGCTTCCAGCACTTCTTTGGCGACTTCGGTGGTGGCATTATTATCCAGATAAATTATGCTCATGAGGGCACCTCCTCGATAACCAAATCGGGCGATACGAGTTCTCTCAGGCGGTGCTCAACAAAGTTTTTCAAAGTTATATCCGAAGCCTTACAGGTAGCGCAGGCCCCTCTTGTCGCAACAATTACACGATTGCCTATTACATCAATAAGCTCAATATCTCCGCCGTCATGTTTCAGCGACGGCCGGATTTCCCTGGCCAGAGTTTCCTCGATCATTCGAATTTTCTGGATATTGGTAAGTTTCTGCTTTCCGTCCGCTTTCGGTTCACTCTTCACTCGATCAATTATTTTCTGAATATCCTCATGACAGCCGCCGCAGCCGCCTCCTGCCTTGGTATAATTTGTAACTTCTTCGATGGTACTCAGGTTATTCTCCCTGATAGCTTGCTCGATTTCTTTGTCGGTAACGCCGAAACACTCGCAAATAATTTTGGCGCCGCTCTGTGCTGCCGGAACCCCCTTATAATTTTCGATTGCTTTTTCCAGCGCCTGCTTTCCCATTACCGAACAGTGCATTTTCTCATCCGGAAGACCGCCGAGATATTTGGCAATATCTTGATTACTTACTTTAAGAGCTTCTTCCAGGGTCATCCCTTTGATTATTTCGGTGAGCGCCGAAGAAGAAGCAATAGCGCTGGCACAGCCGAATGTTTTGAACTTAGCATCCTTGATTTTCTTATTCTTATCCAGCTTAAAGGTCAGTTTCAGGGCGTCGCCGCAGGCCAACGAGCCAACTTCGGCAACCCCATCAGGATTTTCAATTTCACCGACATTGCGCGGATTGAGGAAGTGCTCTTTAACTTTATCCGTATATTCCCACATACTTCACTCCTTAGGCAAATAAAATGATGCCTTTGAATAACTAATTTACTTTTTTGGGGCGGCGGGAGTCGAACAGATAACTTAACAATCATTAATCATTACGTTTATTACATAACGTAATTCTCTGCATACCCCCAAAAATACCCCCAAATAATTTTATCTATGAAAATTAAGTCTCATTTTCTTTCTATGTTTTTCTACCAAATAAAACTTTGTAATTCAAGTTTTATCATAACAGGCAATGGCTTATTAATCAATCATCGCCATTTTACCACGCAATAATGTGCCCGTGTATATAAAGGATATTTTCAATTATTGTATTCTTGCTCTTTTCAATGGCCTCCTATCCCCCACAGTCGTCTTAGGGGTGTCTGTCTCTATGAAAAGTAATTACTGACCTGCCTCCGAAATGTTCCGGTAATTTTTTATAAAAGTCATTTTTTAGTAACGTGATGGTTTATGTTTGTTTCTTCCTGAAATGTTGGTTTTCTTATTTTTCCAAAGCATACAACCTTTCAATCAGAAATAATTAAAAATGGCTGAACTTTAACTTAACAAATGGTATACGTATCACGATTAGATCATGTTTCATTACAGAATACTAAGGGAGGTGCGTCATGCGGAAATGGATCATTGGAATATTGGTAGTGCTGGTGGCTGCAGGCGGCATATTCTGGGCGACGGCTGACAAGGATATGCGCGGGCTGATCTTCAACATGCCGACCAACAGGGATGTCCTTTTCTGGTCAATCCCGCAGCGCGATGCTACTTTTCGCGCGATGGACCGGATTCCTTTCCTTTCCAAATCCCGGATCATTTCTGCTGGCAAAGACGTCTATCCCTTGCCGAAGGGAGCGCCACTTGATGTTGGTATCGATGTCGATGCCTATATGAAGGACCAGCGCACCGCCGGATTGGTGATCATTCAAGACGGCAAAATCCGTCTCGAAAAATATGGACTCGACTTCAGTGGCGATGGACGCTGGACCAGCTTCTCGGTTGCGAAATCATTCACCTCGACATTGGTCGGTGCGGCAATCAAGGACGGCTATATCAAGAGCATCGACGACAAGGTATCGGACTACATTCCCGACCTCAAAGGGTCGGTCTATGATGATGTCACGATCAAGCAGCTGCTGACAATGACATCGGGCGTGAAGTGGAATGAGGATTATGCTGACCCCAAATCGGACGTCGCTTTGTTCAACGCGCACAAGGCCGAGCCGGGCGTCGATGTGACTGTCAGCTATATGCGCAAATTGAAGCGCGAAGCGCCTCCGGGCACGAAATGGGTTTACAAGACCGGCGAGACCAATTTGATCGGGGTACTGGTCAGTTCGGCGACCAAGAAGAACTTGTCCGACTATCTGTCGGAGAAGGTCTGGCGACCTTTTGGCATGGAGCAGGATGCGAGTTGGCTATTGGGATCCACCGGCCATGAAATCAGCGGCTGCTGCCTGCAGGCATCAACCCGCGACTTTGCCCGCTTTGGTCTGTTCATACTGGGCGGCGGTATCGCAGAAGGCAAGTCGGTGTTGCCCGACGGCTGGATCGCTGCGGCAACGACGAAGCAGGCCGATACCGATCAGGCCGGATATGGCTATGGCTATCAATGGTGGACCATGAATGATGGCAGCTATACAGCGAGGGGGATTTTCGGTCAGGGCATCTTCATCGACCCCAAGCGGAAACTGATCATCGCGTCAAACAGCAACTGGCCGCAGGCCACTGATCGTCAGGGTGGCGATCAGGATGAGAAGCGCTTTGCGTTCTACAAGCAAGTGCAGCTGGCGATTGATAACGAGGCGAAGGCCATAAAATAGGTGTAGCGAGTCGCGGACGGGCGACGCCTTACCGCACTCCTGACCTGTGTCTGTCACTCTCTTTCATCCAGTAATCAACAATTTTTACAAAGATTCATTACTGAGACTTTGTAGGTGAAACAAACAAAAAATAAATTGCCATCTTCAGGTGAAAACGCGGCATTGAAGCGAGTTATGATTTCGGATCATCATCTTGCATGTTTACGATCACATTCAGTCTGCGGGCAAGTCGTTGATGCTCTTGGGGTGTTATCCAGGCCACACGCAGATAATCAGCGATAGCCTCATCGTTTAAACCGATTCGCCGGGCTTCCCGTACGGTCACGAGATAGGCCTCGATTTCGGTATCCCGATCCACGTAAGCTCTACTCTGATCGTAAAGATTGCGTCCCTGCCGGAGTTGCTGGACATGGCAGAGCTCGTGAATAATGTCCAGATACAGGATATTGTCGGGAGAAGTGCGCAGGTGTGCCAGACCAATGATTATGGAACCGTCTTTGTTATCTACAAACATCTCATAGGAATGGTCCACTACAAACACCCGGTTATGAGCAATGACCTGATCGATTTCTTCCGTTCCGGCAAAGATCGTATACAGAATACCGTAGGAGCGGATATCCGTAAAAACTTCTTCCAGACGATATTGCCCCGGTTCCAGCCAGCGATTGATGCAAAAAACATTTTTCATCAGGATTATCTTGCCTCATTTATCGCCATCGGGTCCGGCCTTACGTGCTGAAACCAAGCCAACTCACAGCGCTGTCCATTCTTTTAACCAGATAGATGGCTTACTATACATTCTCGTTTACAAGAAATCAATCCAAGTAAGCCGACAAACGCAGATTGCGATCTGTAAACCTTAATTCTGACAACTGGCTATTACTGAAACTTTGTAGGCATTGTGAACTAATATTTTCTTAAAAATACTGATGTACATAGTTCTTCCTGTAAGTGAGAGTTCAGGATTATTTACGGATATACTTTCTTTCAATCTGTAATAAACACAATCCATGCGTGCCGATAAACATCGGAATAAAACTTCACATTCTGTGGTCAGTTTAATTGACAAACAAGAATAAAGATCTTAGAATTCATCAATGAACAAGCAATATATTGTCAGATCAAACAATGGCTATCATATTATCAAGCAAACACCTAATGGCTAAAAGCATATTATGGACTTTTAAATAAAGGCGGATAACATGAATAAGGGACGGCTATGGACAAAGGATTTTATCACTGTGTCCGTGATTAATTTTTTTGTATTTTTGATACATTTCTTATTGATGGTCACTATTGCTTCTTATGCCGTAGATAAATTCCATGCTTCCACAAACATAGCAGGACTTGTTGCGGGTATTTTTATTATTGGAACTTTAATCGGTCGATTGGGGACTGGACGCATTATTGAAGAGATAGGGAGCAAAAGAATTTTAATTGTTAGCACATTATTTTTTATTATTACGTCAGCATTATATTTTGCTGCAATCAATTTACCTTTATTGATAATAATCAGATTTTTACATGGGATTGTTTTCGGGGTAGCAAGCACGGCTACGGGAACAATAGTCGCCCAAATTATTCCTCATGGTAGACGAGGAGAAGGCATTGGCTATTACAGTATTGGTGCAATATTGGCGGTAGCACTTGGACCTTTTGTGGGAGTCCTTTTAATTCAGCATGTAGATTTCAAGATGATTTTTATTTTTACTTCGATATTAGCTGTTATTAGTTTTGCTATATCTTTTGTTGTTAGTGAGCCGACCTATGAATCACCCAGACAAGATCAAGTAAAAGCGGTAAAAAGTTTTCAAATTTCAAATTTCCTTGAATTTAAAGCGATACCGATTTCGATTATAATATTAGTCATTGGTTTTAGTTATTCTGGTGTGTTAACTTTTATATCATTATACACTAAACAGATTCATCTAGAAGAAGCTGCAAGCTTCTACTTTCTTGTATATGCCATTACGGTCTTACTCTCGAGACCTTTTTCCGGACGTTTATTTGATATTAGAGGTGCAAATTTTGTCGTATATCCCTGCCTTTTCATTTTTGCAATGGGTATGCTTTTATTTAGTCAAGCCAATCAGGGAATTTCTTTATTATTAGCGGGAGCAATAATTGGTTTCGGTTATGGTAACTTTATATCCTGTGCTCAGGCAATTTCAATAAAAGAAGTTCCGCCTCATAGATTTGGGCTGGCAACATCTACCTATTTTATTTTTGTAGATTTAGGATTTGGCGTAGGACCGTATTTACTCGGTTCCTTAGTTCCATTTACAGGATACCGTGGCTTATACTTAATGATGACCACTGTGATACTTGCGACGATTCCTCTTTACTACTTTTTGCATGGAAGAAAGGTATTATATGAATAGTTGCGCACAGACAACTATTATATTTGAATGATATAATTCTCATGATAACTAATTTTTAATAAAAATAGGAGGCATGAAAAGTGAAAAATACTTCACCGTTTATAATTACAATTAGCCGCCAGTTAGGCTGTGGAGGGGCATATGTAGGACAGCAGCTGGCAAAAAACCTTGGTGTTTTTTATGCAGACCGTGAAATCATCGGTCAGGCGGCCAAACAGTTTTCGATATTAAAGGAGGATTTGGAATCGCGCGATGAAAAAATACTTTCATTTTGGCAGTCATTCATACGATCATATGCAATTGCACCGGATACCTATGTGCCACCACAAATTATTGCCCCATCAGACCGTGAGTTATTTAAAGCCGAAACAGAAATAATAGAACGTATTGCAAAAGAACGTTCAGCGGTTATTATAGGACGATGTGGCTCATATATCCTTCGTGAACATCCGAATCATGTCAGTATATTTTTACACGGTGATATAACTTTCCGAAATGGTCGTATTCAGAAGCTGTATAATGTGTCAGAAGAAGTTGCCGGGAAAATGATTGCCCAAAACGATAAAGAAAGAGCTAACTATAATCATACATTTACAGGGAAGGAATGGACAGATGCAAGACAGTATGACATTTCCATAGATACAAGCAAAATAGGTGTTGATAAAACTGTAGAGTTCATTTTGAAATACTTGGACTTAATTTAAGGAGGAGCTACCCCTCCCAAAAGTTGGACAAAACATGTAAGAAATAGTCCGAAGGAATGTGCCGTTGATTTTTCAATTACTTTATTTCGATCCGTAATTATCAGTTTTAATGAATCACCATGGCTGAGCAGTTGTAGGTGAATGCAATACAACCAAAGAATAATTTGATAGACAAGACCTCTAAATATGGCTATCAAAGGGGCAAGCAAAAAAGAGGCAAAATGCAGAGCAAAACTTTAGAGTGTTTCTCATGCAGAGGGACGAAGGTGGATAAGTCAGGCAAGCAGTGTCCTGTGTGTGACGGAAGCGGATGGCTGTGGATGCCGGATATAGAGCCTAGTCCCAACCGCCAGACAGGCGAACGCCGTAAACAGGAACGCCGCAAACAGGAACGCCGCAATGAGAAGAAGTTTAAGCATGGTGCGCTTGAGTGACATGTCGGGCACACCGATGTGAATATCGCAGGGGTAGTTATTCTGACTGGACGTTTATTTCTCTTGGTAATCATCAGTTTTATACCTGCATCGCATAATCCCTTTGTAGGTGTTGTCAGCAGGCATTACTTCCTGTAAGCGAGAATTTATGATTTTTCACGAACATACTTGCTTTCAACCCGTAATAAACACAATTAATACTTAACGACAAACATCGACACCACAGCCAACATTTTGTGGTCTATATTTCATTGGCATACAAGGCCGTTCTTCTTATACCTCTTTCATCAGAAGCAATGTCTTATCAAAAGCGCATACCAGGCCGGTGTAACGGGTATGGAAAAATTTCTGAGTAACTCATCTCAGCCGGATTTATTATTATCTTGACAACAAGCATGCACTTAATATAATCAACTTGAGGGAATCTCTTACAAAAATCAACGCGGGATAGAGTAACGGAAGCTATCCTGTTGTTGAAAAAAACATAACTAAAAAGGAGGCTCAAAATGAAAAAATTAACAAGCATTATGTTTATTTTATTGGTTTTACTATTTTGTTCTTCCGCTGTTATGGCTCAGGATACAAAAGGCATCTATGTAGGTATTCTGGGCGGGTATGTAATACCTAACGACGCATCTGCGGAGCTTCACGGTCGTGGGAAACCCCTTGTATCAGTATGACGCGACCATGAAAAACGGATATTTACTCGGTGCTAAAGTTGGTTGGCTTACGCCGTTCACAAAAAGGATTATGGCGATAGAATTGGAATATAATTATTTACATAACAACTTTGACCTGGCAAAAAATATTTTAGGGCCCCTCAATTATGACCTGGAAGGTAAAGTCAATATGAATGCCCTCATGCTAAATGTTCTGGCACGCTATCCTAACGGAATATTTCATCCCTATATAGGAGCCGGCGCCGGATATGCCAATGTAGATGTTGACGATCATACGGTATCCTTGGCCGGTTCTCCCGTCTTCGTGCTAGGCGGTGGCAATCAAAATGTATTTGTCTATCAGGTAATGGCGGGATTTGATGTAGATGTGACTAAAAATATTATCGTCAGTGTCGGCTATAAATACATTGAGCCTCAAAAAATTTCGTATGATTCCAACATAGATGGCGCTGCTCCTCCCGGAATTTATCATGAAGATCTGAAACTCAAGTTGCATACCATTACCTTGGGCGTCGCTTATTTGTTCTAATTGATAAGTCCTTTCATCATATTGCGGCGATTGAGGAATGATTCTTCAATCGCCGTTTTTTTGTGTAGTGCGGTTCGACTGAACCATCCCCTGTTCGGGTTTATACGTTCGCAATTTTCTGCCCATAGCATGGGGCATCTTTGAAGATTTGAAGTGGTAATCCTCAATTCAATTTAAACCTGACGATTGTTGACTTGTAGGTGTTTTCAGCAAGCAGTTCTTCCTGTAGTCAACAAATTGTCCACCGTGGCTAAAATGCAAGACTTCAATTAGTAATAAACACAATGCTCGCCCGACGACAAACATCAACAGCGCGCCTCACATTTTGTAGCTAAATTTTATTGACATATAAGCACGGCTTTTCTAAACTCCTTTAACCAGAAAGCAAGTTCTTATTAAACACCATTTGAGGAAGGAAGATATGAAGAAACAGTTTAAGATCATTTTGGGAATACTGGTAGCCCTTATACTCGGCAGTGTTATCGGTATAGGGTCTGCAATATGGGCTTATGAGAAACTAGCTAACAGGGGCAGGTATATAAAGAATGGCCCTTGGACAACTAACTTAGCAGTTGGAAGCAAAAAAGCCGATATATACGTCCGGGCATATGTCGCGGTACATGGTTTACTCGCTTTGAACCAAACAGAAACTATTTACTATGGCGCCAGAACGGACGATAAAGGTGAACCATTAGGCGGGGATAAAATCTATCGCATTGAAGGGAAAGCACCGAAAGCCCGCTGGTGGAGCATAACAGTCTATGGGGCAGATAATTTTCTCATCCCTAACGAATTAAACCGTTATTCGTACAACAGCAATAATGTCAAATATGCCAAGGATGGAAAATTTACCATATATTTATCAAAAACCCGGGAAACTGGAAACTGGCTGCCGCTCGGTGACCAAAAGAAATTTGAGCTCTCTCTCAGATTATACAATCCCGCAGAATTCGTGCGGGAAAACCCCGCTACGGTTGATTTACCTCATGTCATAAGGGAGGAAAGAAAATGAAAAAGTGGTTTTTATGGACGTCTTTAGGAACTCTGACCGTCGCCATTATTGCACATATAATTACTGTTATTGCGATACCCATTGTTATTATGAATGTCGCCATATCTAAGTTTCCAATTAATCAATTAGTGAAAGCCCCAAGGACCACCGCACAGAGCAGGACGGTGGTCAAGCCAAGCCCCGACCTTGTTTACTCCATAGTTTCCTACGATGTAAGTAAAGAGCCTATTCGGTTTACGGTGAGGGTGCCTACCGACACTTATTGGTCGGTATCTTGCTTCGAGGAAAACACAGACAATTTTTTTGTGGTAAACGACAGACAGGTAAAGTCCAATCCCGCGGAGATCCTTCTGGTCAGAAAGGGCATGAAGGTTCCGAATACGGGTAATGCGCAGGTAGTGATTTCGCCGACTAATAGAGGCATAATGCTGGTTCGTCACCTGCTTCTCAGTGATGACAAGTTTCAAGAGCTTGTCAATATTCAGAATGAGTCTTCTCTCAAAGTCGGCAACGTCCCGTAATTGTGCAATTACAACTGGCCTGTTCCCGATACTTGTAACACATGTTAAGTTAGAGTTCAGTCATATTTTATTTCTCAATTCGGGTATGCCTCTGGCGCATTTTGCTCCCGCTGCATTCAAACGTCGATCAATCATTTCAAACGCAAATCCTTAAAGTATTTTGTTCACCATGATTGTTGACTTGTAGGTGAAGTCAGTGAGCACTTCTTCCTGTAGTCTTGTTTTTAGTTTCGTCCCCAAGAATGCAACATTTCAAACGAAAATCTTCAATCTGGGCTTGAAAACCGAGACTAATCCCAGAGACAATTTTCCCCTTGACTTTCCATTCACATAAGAGCATTCGTCGATCGTAGTTTCTCTTATTCTCTCAGTAAACCCATCAACCTAATCCTCAAACCTTCTGGAGTCCGCCGTGAAAAGGAGTTTTCGGAAATTGCCGATACGTTCGGCTCCATGGATTATTTATTCCCATGGAGCCTTCTTGAATTATCTTGACGATAACTATGTTCCCTTTTCCCTTTATCAAGAATCAAGGGAGGCGTATCATGAAGACAAGATTAGTTGTGGTATTAATGGTATCGGTTGTGTGTGCGGTGTTTGCCTTTGCCGGAGAGACGGCGAGAGACGGTCGTTTCATCGCCTATGACAACGGGACGGTTTTGGACACGAAGACCAACCTGATGTGGGCAGATAAGGACAATGGCAGCGATATAAACTGGAAGACAGCCAAGGCCTATTGCGAGAATTATCGTGGTGGCGGTTATACCGACTGGCGGATGCCTACGCAGGATGAGCTTGCGGGGTTGTCTGATAAAAGTAAAGCTTATAAAGGTGCCCGTTGTGGATATGATGTTCATTTAACGAAATTGATTCGTCTTACGTGTGGTTTTGTTTGGGCATCAGAAACACGCGATACCGACGCCGCCGGTTTCAGTTTCAGCGAAAACGCACAGGGATGGCCTGGACAGATACTCGGCGACAGCAATCGGGCACTCCCGGTGCGTTCCAGCAAATAGGTTATGAAGACAGACCATGTGTCAAGTTCTTAACCCCGAAAGGAGGATACGAATATGATTCGATGGACAAGAAGTGCAGAGATTTTTCCTGGAAAAATAATGGAAGCAATCCAGTGGGGGAAGGAGATCGCTGAATTCATCAACAAAAAACATGGAGCCCAGTCAATGGTTTACATTGATCTTTTCGGTGAATATGGAAAGATACGCTGGTTCTGGGATTGTGAGGATTTGGCGACCTTAGAGAAAGTCTCAAATAAGATTATTGCGGACCCTGAGTACTTGAAAATACTCAACCGAGGCACAGCCTTACTGGTGCTAGGGAGCGTTTGGGACACCGTTATGCGCAAGATGAGTTGATTAGCTCGGGATCGAATCGGTTAAGCACAACAATTCCATAGGCGGGGCAATCAAGCCCCGCTTTTTTTATTGCTCCGATCGGAAACTTCAGTACAACAAAAAATCCTCACTTCGACTACATAGCGAAAAACTACTGACTTGTATGTAAATGCGTTGTCAGACCATACCATCAGCGCCACAGGCCTTGTTGTATTTTACTCTCTTTCAATCAGTAATCATCAATTCTGACAACTGCCCACCATTGAACAGTTGTAGGTGTTTTCAGCAAGCAGTTCTTCCTGTAGTCAACAAATTGTCCACCTCGACGAAAAAGAAAAAGTAAAACTTCAATCCGTAATAAACACAATTCACGCCCGACGACACATGGTGGCACTAACCCCCATATTCTGTGGCGAGGATTTCCTTGACATACTAGACCGAGCTTCCTATAGTCCTTTCCACTAGAAGCAATTTGTTATCAAAAAAAGGAGTCGCTCTATGGAAACCATCTGGAACATTGGCATCACTTGGAACATCTTCTTTCAGAACCTGGGCAGTTGGCTGAAGACGCCCATGGAAGTCTTCTCCTTTTTCGGGACTGAAAATTTTTTTCTACTGCTCCTACCAGCACTCTACTGGTGCATGGAGACCGACATCGGTACTACGAGTTGGCATTATCCTCCTTTTGAGCGCTTCGGTCAACGACGCACTCAAAATGGCCTTCCATGGTCCGCGTCCGTACTGGTATAGTACGGATGTGATCGTTTATGCCAGCGAGACTTCCTTCGGCGTACCCTCCGGCCATGCCCAGATTGCATTTGGCGTGTGGGGAATGCTGGCGACCAGCATCCGCAGGTGGTGGGGATGGCCGATCGCAATCCTAGTTATTCTGCTGATTGGCATCTCGCGCCTGTACCTGGGTGTTCACTTTCCACACGATGTAATTCTCGGCTGGTTGATAGGAGCATTATTGCTGTGGCTTGTACTGCGTTTCTGGAAACCGGTCACTGCGTGGCTAAAAAAGATGAGCTTGGGGCAACAAATTCTGGCGTCTTTCCTTAGCTCGCTGGTGCTCATTCTGTTCTCCCTCATACCCTTCCTCTGGCTGAAAATCACGAACTGGCAACCACCAGCAGGCCTGGGCAGAATATGCAAAAGATGCCGTATCATTGAGAGTCGCCTTTACCACCGCCGGAACGCTGTTCGGACTCTTGGCCGGTCTGGTCTGGTTCAACCACCAAGGCGGGTTTGATACTAACGGTCCGCTTTGGAAGCGCATCTTACGCTATGTACTCGGATTGGTCGGAGTGCTGGTTTTCTACCTCGGCACTGAAGGTGCTCTTTGGATTGATTGTTCCTGACGCAGAAGCTGTGTTCCCTTATATTTTGCGTTACATCCGCTATGTTCTGGTTGGGGCATGGATCTCTGCCGGTGCGCCATGGATTTTTGTCAAACTGAAGTTAGCCAAGAAAGCCGCCTGACACTTTGCGGTTACTTTACAAATTCTTTGACCCCGGTTTCCGTCTCTGACATAATTATCCTGTTATAGGTGCGAGCCTCGAACGCGTTGAGCTAGCTGAAAAAAAAAGAACGCAGACTTTTTATTTATATCTTCCTGTAAGTGAGTATTCAGGATTTTTCACGATTTACTTGCTTTCAATCCGTAATAAACAAAATTAACGCTCGATGATAAACATCGACAACACACCCTAATAATAGTTTGTGGTAAAATTCAATTGACACACAAGATCATTCTTCATATATTCCCCCTGCGGGAAAGGAAGTTCTTATTAAAAATTAACGAATAAGAAAAAGTAATTTTTCGAAAGTACGTATATGTCGTTTCTGGAAACACTGAAGTGAGATAAATTCTTAAAAAGAGGGGCTTCTCATGAGAAAGATTATACATGGTATTATATATGGTATCGCACTAATACTGCTTGTCGCGCTTGGCTATGGTATTTATTTTATTGATTCCGCGCTGCCTATCGGAAACGGTTATACGGCAAAATATATTTGCTCACAGGTTTTCCTGGCTGACAGGGATGATGGATATGTGTTTGAGCACGAGGTCAAACCCACCAATGGGCTTTTTTCTCTTGTCAGCCATTCAGTTGATTACAAGGATAAAACGGTTACCGCTATGGGACTCGGTTTCAGGAAACCGCTCACCGCGGTATACCGGGACGGATTCGGCTGTACTCTTGCCATCGATAGCACGAGAGATGAATTACTCAAGCAAGTGCAGGGAGCGCTCCCCCGGAAAAAACATGACCCTTCCCTTGTCTGGCCCCAGGGCGAAAAGGTTAACATCGGAGCTCTGCCTCCGGAAGTCGACAAGGAACGGCTGAGCAAAGCAGTTGCGGACGCCTTCAATGAGCCTTTACCAAAGAACAAGCGCAATACCCAGGGAGTCGTAGTCGTTTATAAGAGCAGGATCATCGCGGAAAAATATGCCGAAGGCTTTTCTCCTGCAACCCCCATATTGGGCTGGTCCATGACCAAGAGCATTACCAATGCCCTTTGCGGCATACTTGTTAAGCAGAAGAAGCTTGATATTATGGAACCGGCACCCGTGGCAGCATGGAAAAAACCAGGTGACCTTCGAAGCACAATCACCCTTGACCATCTGCTCAGGATGTCCAGCGGACTGAAATTCGTCGAAATATACGAACCCCTGAAGGATGTTACCGACATGCTGTACGGCAGTAAAAGCATGGCTGAATACGCCTGGGCAAAACCCCTTGGCACGAAACCGAACGGTGAGTGGTATTACTCAAGTGGGACCGCCAACATAATCTCGAGAATCGAGCGGGACACGGTCGGCGGCAAACTGGTGGACGTATATAATTTTGCCCGGATTAATCTTTTCGATAAGCTGAATATGTGTTCCGCAGTCATCGAGCCGGACGCCTCAGGGTCTTTCGTAGGTTCAAGTTATATGTTTGCCACTCCCCGGGACTGGGCCCGCTTCGGCCTGTTCACCCTCAGGGACGGCGTATGGAACGGCGAAAGAATTCTTCCTGAAGGATGGATGAAATATTCGACAACGCCGACACCCCTGGCGCCGAAGGGGGAATACGGCGCCCATTTCTGGCTCAACACCGGGGAAAAGGAAAACCCGAAGAACAGGATGTATCCCTCCCTTCCGACTGACCTCTATTACCTTAGCGGCTTCAACGGTCAGGTTGTCGCGGTCATACCGTCGCGGGATGTCGTAATAGTAAGATTGGGGGTGTCCCATGACGAATCGTCATGGCCCCAGGAGGAGTTCATCAGGCAGGTGCTTGATAGTATCTTAAAGCGGTAATGCGGAATGATCCATTTCAGATAAAAAGGGACGCGACCATCCTTCCCGTCCCCATAATGCTGAGTGACTTTTGCCCCGGTAGTGTATGATATCTGCCAAACACCAATCAAGGGATACCCTGCATGATTAATTCGGCTATTCTCTTTATTTGTTTTTGTGTTTAATCACTCACTGGAAGGGCGTAAAGATATCTTCCTGTATTCCTCAAGTATGAGGCAAGGAAAATCATTCAAGCTTTCACTTGGTAATTATCAACTCTATAGAGGTCCCGACTAATTCTTGGATGCATACACCCAATCATAACGCCTCATAGAAAAGACATGTACATGAGAAGTCTGCCTGAATTGTGCTCAAAAATGCCTTCTTGACAGGTAACTTGACCAAAAGGTGAACTGATTTCTCAAAAGGGCGGCCACTACTCACCTCATTTGCCCAATCGCATCGCCAGCCCCTGCTTTTCGATGCATAATACCTCTTGACAAGAAAAAACATTCCCCCCTATATTTTCATCAATAGAAAGCAATACCTTATCAAATATCAAAATCAAAAAAAGGAAGTAATGGTCCCATGTCTACATTACCGCACGTCATGCCGTCTACGGCCTCGGAGATGTTAGTCCCGGGTGAAGGTTTTATCAGCCCCACTTCCCGCATAGCCGCCATCAGGGCTGAGCTGCTGTCCACACCGTACTCAATCTGTCTGGAAAGACCGAAGCTTCTGGAGGAATTCTGGAGTTCCGAGGAGGGACGCCGGAGCGCCAAGGCGGAGCATCCCCTTGTCCATCGCGCCCTGGCCCTGCAATATATTTTCTCTCACCGCAAGCCCCGCATTTACGAGGGTGAACTTATTATCGGCAACATGACCTCCAAGCGTATTGCCGCCAACTACTACATCGAGGGTGGATCGATCAACATCCTGGAGGATATCGCCCGTCTGGAGAAGCGGACCATTCCCCTGAAATTGACCGGCATGGAGACTGCGGAGCTTCTTCGCATCGGGCTTAGAAACGCCTTCAAGAGCGTGGGCGCCAAGGCGCTCCTCAAACCCGCCCGCTTTTCTTACTTTCTGGATTTCTTCCGGGCCAAGCGCCACTTCGTGACAGAGGAGGCGGGCGTGGGTCACCAGGTGGGAAACTATTGGATGGTTGTCCATGAAGGACTGCGTCGCCCCTATGGAGAGGCCAAACAGAGGCTGGACGAGGGGAAGCTTGCCGACGGGTCCCCTTTGAATGCAGACCAGCGGGCCTTTTTCCGTTCCGTGGTTATCACGATCGAGGGCATCAGGAAGATGGCCGAGAATCTGGCCGCCGAGGCGGAGAGAATGGCCTGGCCGGTCGGGAGTGGCTGAGCAGAGAAGGACCGAGCTCCTGGAATCGGCGGCCGCCTGCCGACGGGTTCCCTTTGAACCGGCCCGGACCTATCTGGAGGGATTGCAGGCCACCTGGCTTGTTCACGTGGCCATGAACCTGGAAGACTTCGAACAGGGTCTCTCCTTCGGCCGGATGGATCAGATCCTTCTACCCCTATATCGCAGCGATATTGCACAAGGCAGGCTGACTCCCGAGCGGGCTACGGAGATAACGGCCAGTTTCTGCCTGAAGGCCTGCGAGACCATGCCGCTCTACTCCCAGCGGGTCGACCAGTTCTTCAGCGGCAACGGAGTTGCCCAGGCTTTCACCCTGGGAGGCACCGATGCCGAGGGAAATGACGTAACCAACGAGCTCTCCGGCCTTATCCTGAACGCCTATGCTCAGGTCCTGACCCGTGAGCCTGCGGTTCACGTTCGCATCCATCCCGGGACGCCGGAGTGGTTTTTCCACAAAAGCGTCGAACTTCTCCAGCTGGGCACCAGCCGCCCCTCCTTCTTCGGAGACACGGCCGTGGTCAGAGCACTGGAGGAAGCGGGCATGACCAAGGCCCACGCCCGGGATTACGCTGTCATCGGATGCGTGGAGATGGCAAGCCAGGGTCGCACCTACAACTCGTCGGACGCCGCGCTCTTTAACCTGCCGCTCTGTCTGGAGCTGGCCCTGAACCAGGGCAGGCGGTTCCACGGCAAGGCGAGGATCGAGGGTCCGCGCCGCTTCGGCGCCCCCACGCCGCCAGCCTCCGCATTGAAGACCTTCGAAGACGTCCTGGAGGCCTTCCGGGCTCAGGTCCGCCACGGGGTTGACGACTTGGTAAAGGTGATCGGCTGGCTGGAGGAAGTCTACAGGACTCTCCGGCCGACACCGGTGAATTCGATCCTTACACAGGGCTGCCTGGACAAGGGGAAGGACGTAACCTGGGGTGGCGGCCTCTATGATTACACCTCCATCCAGGCGGCGGGTCTGGCCGATGCGGGCGATTCCCTCTACGCCCTGAATAAGGTCGTCTTTGAGGAGAAGCGCTTTAGTCTGGAAGAGTTTGTCCAAATTCTGAGGGACAATTTCCGCGGCCGGGAGGACCTGAGGGTCGAGCTGGCCACTAAACTTCCCCATTACGGAAACGGCGATCCCGCGGCAGACCGGATGACCCAGCTCGCTGCCGACGCCTTTGCCGACGCGCTGTGGGCGCACAAGAACACGCGCGGCGGGCAGTACGTACCGGGATTCTACTCCATGACCTGCCATATCGGCTTCGGCAAGGTAACCGGCGCCCTACCCAACGGGCGGGCGGCTGGCACGCGTCTCTCCAACGGCCTCGCCCCGGTGGACGGGTCAGAGCGTCTGGGTCCCACTGCCGTTCTGCGTTCGGCCGCCTCCCTGGACAGCAGGAAATGGACGAACTGCCATGCCCTGAACCTGAAGTTCGACAAGACATATCGTCCAGGGGAAGACGGGGCGCAACGCCCTGGTGAACCTCTTCAAACATTATTTCGCCCAGGGAGGGATGCAGGTTCAGGTCAACATACTCGATGCCGAGACGCTGAAGGCGGCGAAGAAGGATCCCTCATCCTACCCGGGGATTGTTGTACGCGTGGCCGGCTATTGCGCCTACTTCAACGATCTACAGCCCGATGTACAGGACGAGATCATTGAGCGGACGGCCCATGGGATCGGCTGAGCCACTCATCTTCTCCCTGCAGCATTTCTGTCTTCATGACGGTCCGGGGATACGGAGCCTGGTTTTTTTCAAGGGCTGCCCCTTGCGCTGTCTCTGGTGTCAGAACATCGAATCCTGGAAGGCGGAACCAGAAATAGCCTTCAAAGCCCATCTTTGCATCAACTGCGGGAGGTGTGTAGAAAAATGCCCGGAGCACGCCTTGCCGGAAGTGGGGAAAAGGAATGCGGAACGTTGCCGCTACTGCTTTACCTGTACCGATAGTTGTCCCTCAGGCGCCATGACGCGCTTCGGAGTTTCCCGGTCTGTGGAAGAACTCGTGGAGGAGTTGCGTCCCGAGTTCTCTCTATTCAGGACTTCCGGAGGAGGCGTGACCTTTACCGGCGGTGAACCCACGCTCTATCCTGAATTTACCGCCAGGCTGGGCAAGTCTCTACGTGACGAAGGAATTGATGTCGCCCTGGAGACCTGCGGATTCTTCAACCTGGAGAGGCTGCAGCCTCTTCTTCAAGAATTGCAGCTGGTGCTCTTCGATATCAAAGTCTTTGACGAAGCGCAGCACCGGCGGTTATGCGGTGTGGAAAACACGGTGATCAAGAAGAACCTGAAGTCCCTTGTGGAGGCCTGGAACAGAAAGGAGGGCCCTTTTATCTGGCCGCGCCTTCCTATTGTGCCGGGGATGACCGATGGGCACGATAATATAAAAGGCTGGGCCGGCTTTCTTCGCGGGCTGGGGCTCTCTTTTCTGACCATAGTGCCCTATCACCCCATGGGGGCGACCAAACGCCGATGGCTGGGACTCCCGGCGAGTCCTGAGTTGAGCGTGCCCATGGATGTGGAGATTAAGTCAATCGAACAGTTGTTTTACGCCGAGGGGATCAAGGTGTATAAACCCGGTGAGGAAAACGTGCAAGAACATTACACCGGTGCTTAAAAGCCCGATTCTTTTTAGTTTATGCGGTGAAACCCATTGCGAAAATGAATATTTTATTCCCACGATGAGCAAAAGATAGGGCCGCAGTGGAAATTCCTGCACGGAAAAGGGAATGCCTCACGATGTCAGCAGGTCCTTGAGGTACGACTCGGTCATCTCAAGTACCTCGCTGTGGTTGGGGCGCGGACCACAATCCTTTCCGGAACAGCCATCATATCCATGGTTACACCACCTCCTCATTTACGGTTTCATAAATGCGCCGCAGCGCCGGCGGCAGTCCGCGGTAATCCATCGATTGTGCCTGTTCCGTCATGTCCGCCGAGCTATATGTATGCCAGAAGAGTATCGGTTCTTTCTCATGGCCGGGAGTTTTAATGAAATCGCATAGAGCCGCGAAAGTCTTGGCGGTATAGGTGGGGTCAAGGGCTATACCCTCCCGATCATTCATGAGGGCGAGTGCATCCCTGCATTCCCTGGTGGCGCAACCGTACCCCTCTCCGACATAGTCGTCGATCACCCGCTGGGGCGGGATCGTGATGTCCGGCACGTCGCGGGAATGTTTCTTCAATAGCCCGTAGGTTTTTCGCATGAGGTTCTCCGCTGTTTTCGCAGTCGCGATGGCGATCGGTCCGACGGCGTCCATGGTGACGCGCACGCCGATAACGGTAGTGGAAAACCCGGCGAGCAACGCACCCAACGACAACCCCGCCATGGTGCCGTTGGACCCCAGGGGGCAGAAGATGTACCGTGGTTCGGGGAGGATTCCGACGTCGATCTGCTCCTTCAGCTCCAGCATCGCGTTCACGATGCCGAAGGTACCAAGGGGCGAGGACCCCCCCGCCTCCAGTATATAGGATCGCGGATGCAGGATACGCTGGGCCACCAACAGCGAGGCCCCGGTCCTAAGCACGCCCTTCAGATATGTCATTTCCGCTCCGTATTTCAGGAACAGGAGCATGTTTCTTTTCACGTAATAGTTCACCGGCTGGTGGAAGAGTAGGAGCCTGCACCGGAGCCCCAGCTCATGGCAGAATACGGCCGAGGCGAGCCCGTGGTTTGTCCCTATTCCGCCCATGGTTATCACCCTGTCGCAACCCTTCTTCAGAGCGTCCGCCAGGACAAACTCGAGCTTCCGCACCTTGTTGCCGCCGTAGATATAGGAAGATAGGTCGTCACGCTTGATCCAGAGGTTGTCGTGTCCCAGGTGGGAGAGACGCTGCACCGGCGTGGGGAAATTTCCCAGGGTCACGTGGGGAAGCGCGCCTTCCAGCTCGGGATAGTGTTTAAACAGCGGCAGCCGGTATTCGGCCCGACTCCGTGAATCCGGGTCCACGGTATTTCCTTTCATCATTATTTGATCCAGTCATCATTTTTTATTATCTTTTCGATGTCAACGCCCCGCTTCAGAAGAAAACGCTTTCTCATCCCGTAGTACACGAAGCCGGAGAGTATAAAAAGGATGAAAAGAACTATCTTCACCGGCGACTTGAGGTCAACAAGAATCACCAGGCAGAAAAAAAGGGCCATTGCCATGCCCATGAAGGGGCAGAAGTAGCGCCAGAAACCTTTCAGCTTGAAGACCGAGTCCCTGTACTGTTCAGGGAAGCGTCGCGGCAGCGCTAGCGATGCGATGAGCACCGGTATGAAGATGATGATGCCCCCCAGGGCGGAATAGCTCGCAAAGGTCTCCAGCGTCAGACCAGAGAGCACACCGACCATCGAGATGATCCAAATTAACAGAAAGAGAATATGGGCTGTCCCGAAGCGGCGGTTAACGGTCCCGAGCCTTTCAGGAAGGAGCCCGTCCTTTGTAATCACCATGAGCGATTTCGTGGCCATGATGAAGAGACCGTTCAGTGTGGTGGTGAGGGCCAACACCGCACCTCCCAGCACGAAGAAGTAAAGGCCGGCCCGGTCCATGGTAATCCTGCCCACGGCGATGAGGGGCTCCTGCACATCAACGAGACCCTGCCAGGGCGCCGCGTTCACCGCCGCCAGCGCCACGCCCAGGTAGAGGACCGTGACTATAGGGAAGTTGATGAAAAACGACCGAGGAATCACCTTCCCCGGCTCCTTTATCTCCTCGCCCAGTTCTATGATGCCGTTTGACCCGAGATATGTAAAGGTTAGGAGTGCCACGCCCAGGAAAAGGTTTCCTGCCCCCTTCTGGAAAATGCCATCAAAATGTTCCGGTCTGATATCGGCCAGGCCGCTTGTCGAAAAGAATATCAGCGCCGCGACAAGCACGAGCACCATCACCCCCTGTATCTGGGCGGCCAGTTTTACTCCCAGCACATTAATGATGCAGAAAAAGGTGATGAGCGCCACGGCAAAAGGTATTTCCGGCATGTCCGGCATGAGCACCATGACATAGCGCGCACAGGCGATGCTGTAGAGGGGTATCTGACCGAAGAAGGTCGCCAGGGCGTAGACCCATATGCCCACGAAGGCCAGGCGCGGCGAGACCATACGGCTGGGGTACATGTAAGTGCCGCCGGTGACCGGTATCGCCGATCCGAGCATGGCCAGCGGGAGCATGCTCAAAAAAACCGGCACCACCGCTAAGGCGTACGCCACGGGCAGCGCCGGGCCAACGATTTTTAGCACGATGCCGGTAAATACGAATATGCCGCCGCCGATGGTCATGCCCACAGCTATAAAGGAGACTTCAGAGAGCCCCAGAACCCGCTTCAATCCGCTAATGGCCATCGCATCCTCCTATTTTTTTATCATGTCACAGCCGCGCGATGTTCAGTATTTCCCGATTGTCCGGAACGTCACCGATGTTCTTCCCGTAATAGGCGTAGGCGATCTTCCCGTCCCCGTTTACAATAAATACGGCCGGGAGCTGCATCTCCTTCCCCTCTTTCTGTCCGTGTTTGAAGCCAGCGCGGGAGGCCTTCATGGCCCTCATTATCACCGATGGCGTAAGGTACCCGAACAGGTTACCAGGCGCAACGCCGTACAGGGCAAAAATCTTTTCCTCCGGATCGCAGACGACTGTGAAAGGTATCTCGATCCCGGCAAGTCCTTCCTTCACGGACGCTGGTGTGCTCTGGAGAACAACGAACACCTGCAATCCCTCGGCGTTGAACTCTTCATGGTCCCTGAGGAGATCCCCTATCTTCATCTGACAGATGGGGCACCCCATGTACCTCAGGAAAAAAATAACCGATCTTTTACCGCCGGCGGTTTTATAAAAAGCAAGAGATTGTTTAGAGACCGTATCGTAGGTGAAATTCGGGGCGGTCATCCCCGGTGCGTGTTTCTGTTTCATCGCATCGTCCCCCTTGTATCGAATCACGTTTTCCTTACATATATGGTGGGCAGTTGTCAGAATTGAGGATTACAAAAGAAAAGAGAGCAATATGTTGTTTAGCAGCGTTAATGAGTGAAGTTGGCTGACAAGAAAGTCCCTGATATTGCCCCCTGCTTTCCTTATTAAAAAATATGATAAAGGCCGTTGACTACATCTTTATCCAATTTGCCTGCTTTAACGAGACTATCCATTTCCTTCTTCGTATCTTTAAGATCCATTCCTGGCCTGTAAGGGCGATTCTGCGTAAAGGTATCGAATAGATCGGCAATGCTCAGGATACTTGTAATCCTTGATATTTCTCCGTTTTTAAGGCCATCGGGATATCCACTCCCGTCCAGCTGTTCATGATGATGTCTAATAGGATCCAAAAGATGCTTATATGTTTGCAAGTGCGATACAATACTCTCACCAATGACGGGATGATTTCTGATGACATATTTCTCTTCTTCACTGATCTTACCTTGCTTGGTAAGAACACTGTGGCTAAGCCCTATCTTGCCGATGTCGTGTAACATAGAAGCATCCCCAAGAGTTTTAATATCTTCCCCTGAGAAACCCATAATTTCTCCGATTTTTTGCGCAGTTTCGCCTACACGACCCGAATGACCTCTTGAGTAAGGATCTCTTGCCTCCACTGCCATCGCCAGAGCTGTCAACGTTTCGAAGTAAGTTTGATCTGAATGCTTATTTATTTTTGCATTTTCAAAAGAAACAGCAAGTTGATGACTCAAATTTAACACAACGGCCATATGCTCATTAGAAAATTGATTCCAATAACCATTTCCACAAAAGCAAAGCACTCCTAATAATTTTTCGTTATAAACTAAAGGTGAAAATACCAAAGGCGGGATAAGTAATTTATCTGATTGCTTGCTTTCTTCTTTTGCAGTTATTAAAAAGGGCCTCTTTTGTCTGGCCACCTGATCAAGGTAGGGTTGTGCAGCATCCATAACTTGTTCAGGTGTGACATTATCATTACCTATCCACGCTTTCAAGGTATATCGGTTGTCATCGGCAAAAAACAATGCACCCTGCTTTGCACCTAATGCATCAGAGGTTGTTTCCAATACCAGGCGAATTAAATTATCATGATTATTTACTACAGCAAGAACCTCACTCGCCTTTTTCAAAACGTCATATATTACTTTTTTTGTTTCTTTAGTTTGTTGTTGTTCTTTTTTGTCAATATGTTTCAAGGAATCAATAAATGCTTTGGCTAATTCACCTACCTCTCCTTCTTCTTCAGCCAATTCCAACATTATTTTTTCATCTATTTTATCTATTACCGGTTTTTTTATAGTCTCCGTTAATATAACAATCTTTTTGATCGTCAAGTGCATCCCGAAAAAACCGAGTATGGAGATTATTCCGATACTGATTATTATCAGGCTGAAATGAACATTCAGGATTTGAATAACTCTGTTACTTTCGTCATAGAGTGAATTAAGATAAAAAAGAATAATGAGAGGGATTAAAGCAACTCCAACAAATATAATGGAAAATCTACGCAACAGTGATTTTGATTTGATAGCCATCTTTTTAATTTTACTACGGTGTAATGTTTTCACTCGCACTAATGGTGTAGGTTGAAGTGCCTGCGACATGGAATGACGTAGTACCGACAAGTGTCTGGTTGGCGGGAATATTCCCAATGTTCACTTCACCTGATGGAATAAAAGATGCTGCTATAAGGGCCGTTGAACAAGTAGTTATAGTCGGGTGATCGGCAAAATAAGCTTTACAGGCTACGTAGAAGCTTTTCAATTCTGCCTTGGCTTGTGTATTGTATGCTTTTTCTCTGTAGCTCAAGAATTGCGGGACGGCAATGGCAGCCAAAATACTGATAATCGCTATGGTCATTACCAGATCTAGGAATGTAAAACCCTTTTGTCCTTTTTTACGAAAAATCTTTAACATAATGCCCCTCCTCCTATCTGAAGAATTTCCGCAAATGGTAAAGTGTAAAAACGACCAATTCTAATATCGAGTGAAGGAAACAGCTAAGCCAGCCTAAAGAAGACATTGCCATTTGTTCTTTTCCTTTAATCGTATTTTATTGAAAAAACAAATATATTTCTCATTGATTACCAATTGAAAGAATGGATATCTGTCAAATTTGCTGAACGCTTTGTTACAGGAAGAAGTCGATCATCTGCCTAACCTACTTATCCTCAGCCTCAGATAAGGTGTCGAAGTGAGGATTCCCCTTTGAACTGTTCTTGAGGGTGTAACGCAGAACAAATTCTGTCTTTCCCGTTCTTCTTCGCCTGATACATGAGCTGGTCAACCCGTTGAACGAAGGCCTTCATGTCTTCCTGCGGCTTGTACTGGTCAAGCCCGATGCTCACCGTCAAATAGACGTCCTCACCCGGCGCCGGTGAAAAATTCTCCTTCTTGAATTCTTCCAGGATTCTTTCCGATGTAACTATGCCGTCCGGGATTGTTGTCATGGGCAGAAGGATGGTGAATTCTTCGCCGCCATAACGATAGGCGGAATCCGTCTCGCGCAGGCATCTTTTGACCACCTGGCCAAGTCGCCGTAAGACTTGGTCTCCCTCAACATGGCCGTAAGTGTCATTGAATACCTTGAAATTGTCGAGATCAAGCAGAAGCAGGGTTAAAGGCTGTTCATAGCGGTTCGACCGGTCTAATTCGATTTTAAGCTGAAAGTAAAAATGCCGGGAATTGTAGAGCTGGGTGAGATCATCGACGATACTGAGCTCACGGTAT
Source organism: uncultured delta proteobacterium (assembly GCA_963762595.1). GTDB lineage: Bacteria > Desulfobacterota > Syntrophia > Syntrophales > Smithellaceae > UBA4810. Next base: position 31,455 of record CAVXLI010000035.1, on the reverse strand, counting down.
CTTTTTTCACTGTCCCTCAGTGCCTTCTCCACCAGCTTGTATGCTGTTTCTGTTTTTTCCAGTTTCTTTATTTTCTTCTTTAAGATGGATATCTCTTTGATAAGATTCGAATTTGTCCTAGATGGATCTTTCACGTAATGCTCCCCCTGCAATGATGAAAGCGGCGGATGAAAATAAAAAAATGTTTATTACGAAACGTATTAAACTAAATATAAGTTTATTTACTCTTAGCCCAGAGAGATGTCAATTATAATTTACGGCATCATAAATACTGTGTTTCATCTTAAATCATCAACTTTTACGGACTCATGCAGGTTACTGATAACAAATGAAAGCTTTGTAAAACCTCAACAGCGTGATTCTTGTTTGCATGATCCTAGCTATTTCCTGAGTCTCATGGAATCGATGACATTATTATTTTGAGTTAGAGAAATAATATAGATGGTCTGCTTCAATCCGTTTCAAACCTTCAGGGTGGTAAAAGCAATACCCGAACAAAAAAGCCCAACGCTGGGCAGTTTTCGTCCGAAATAAAATCTGGAAGAATCAAGGCAAGACATAATTGGAGTGCGCACAACAGCATACAAAATAACAGCAACACCACGCCAAATTATTATCTAGAAGCGCCTATTAATTACCCATTTAGTACCATGTTACCGCATAAAGCAATAATCGCTATAATTAGTTAATAAATCTATGAATATCAATAATATATCTTGGCCAAAATATTGAAATTAATTGTCGAGAGGTGAGTGTGATCCGTCAAATAAAGATAACTTATGGCAAAAATGAAAAAATTTTATATTTATTACGTTTACGGCCTTCACGTCAGCATAGAAATAATTTTAGTAATGCCCTGAACCGTAACCACACATAACTTCTTTTGCCTAAAACATAATATCCCTTTTAAGTATGTCCTGTTATTAATTTCACACATACACATGGCTATATTATTTATTCTTCACTAAAATGAAAGGGTGTAGGTAAAAGTAAAGCTGCATCTTAATAGTTGTCCTCATGCAGTAGCAGCAAGGGGTTGACGGCTTTTTATTACCTGTTTTTCAACTTCACTTTTGTGAAGACGGCCATTCTCTGACATTGCGTTATCACCTTCACTTTTGTGAAGTTGTCCACTTCGCTTTTGTGAAGTTACTTTTAATTTCTGCCTTTCAATATTTTCCCTGATGTGAAAGTGCTTTGGTAACGCTTTGGGTTTCTCCACTCTTACAAATTCAGGCGTGCCATATTTACGCCAGCGTTCAGAGAATTTATAAACAGAGTAATCTTTTTCTCTTTCATGTTTCTGATACCAACCGCCCTGATGAACTACTTCAAGGAAACCAACTTCAACTAGCTTTCTCATGATTTTTCCAGTACTGTGTATCACTCGCAATTCCTAGAGCGGCAGCTTCAGCGTATGGGAAAATAAATCCTTCATTGGTATAAACAATTTGTTTTTTACCGCGGACTCTTATTCTTTCCCATTTGCGTTTTTGGAGACAACGCATCAATGTGTTAATTGCAGAAGCTGACAAGCAATGGTAGGCTTCAGAATAAAACAAATCCGCTTCAATCCGTATTTGATTTTTAATCTTATATTTATTTGGAATTTCCATCGGTCTAGTTTTCATATCCCAAACCCCCAAATTTCGATGAAAAAACATCAATGATTTCAATGTATAAAGTGTACAAAAAATCGGTCCTGCGTAGGGTAAGATGTCATTTGTACACCTCTCCGTATTTTTTCATCACCCATTCAGGTAAGTGCTTTGATTTTATCCAATATTCCACGGCACTAGGTTGAACACTCAAATCTCTAGCCGTCTTTCTAATTCCGTTCTTTTTAATGTAGAGTATAATATTATCTGTTGCCCTGTCGTCAGCCTTAGCTTTCTTCTCCAAATATAAATAGACTTGCTAGAATGCAGTAAGCACAAGTTATGGTATCGGTGCATTCACAAGGTGATGGTGTCCAGTGAGAAGATCTGCCGCAGACAGCCATTACTTCAGGCGCAAAATATTTTTTAATCTTAATAGATTCTTCAAGCTTAGTTTCAAGAGGTGATTTATGTGTCTGTTTTTTCTTAAAAGTCATTTTGCGCCCTCCTCGTTATGGTCAGTATCTCCATTGACAAGCGCGAGAATATCCGAAACTTTCCAGACGGTGATGCGTTTTCCAAGTTTTATTGGTTTGGGAAAAAGTCCAGATTTCACTCCAGCCCACCATGTGGAACTCGACACTGGTATGATTGCTGGTGTTGTTTTATCGCCGATGATTTGTCTTAGTCTTACTAGTCGCTCCTCAGGGATTTGAAGTGTCATGTTATTTACCTCCGAAGGCAATGGGGCAAGCTTCCATAAACTCAATTACGTCCTGCTTCTTATACATAACTGAGCGCGTGCCTATTTTTAGATACGGAAGCCCACGTCGAAGGTGTCTATCATTCCTCAATGAAAAAACACTTTTGCCAGTTAATGCTGCTGTCTCATGTTCGTTTAGGTAAATTTTTTCAAGAAGTTCGCTTGTCGGTGTTACCTCAATACGTTTTTTCCGGGTGTTTTTTCCCACTGCTGCCAATTTTTCTTTGTTCATTTCTTCACCTCAAAATTTTGTTTTGGGTTGCGGAAAAAATAAAAAAGCCCGTAAATGCCAAGAGTGGCAATTACAGGCTTGAAGTCCCTCACCCAGAAGGAAACAAAACTTCTAATGAGGCTTTAAGTGTCTGTTAATGCGTTGAGACTTTAAGGTTATCAGTTACCGCCGGAGTCCGGCGATAAAGATTTAAAAGTCCCTCTTAATTTTAAGAACTTTTTCGTTCTTTTCCCTATCTCTGCCTTTATAAATAATTCTTCATTCATTGGTTGTCAAGCCCTTTTATATTTTCTAACATCGTCCGGTACTATCCCTGAAAAAAACCATAGATAGTTTCATTACTGCAACTGCCTAAATGGCAATACCTTTGCGCCCTGTCTTCAGCCCGTCCAGATAGTCCGCCCATGTCTGCATCATCTTCCGTCTTTCGTTTAAGGTGCGCCGTCCGGTTGTAAGCGCGTCCGTTCGGGTCTCTGACTGCATGGGCAAGCTGATGTTCAATAATAATCCGGCCTGACTTGCAAGACTTCATCAAGAATTGTTCGCGCCATTGCCCGGAATCCATGCCCGGACATTTCGCTTTTCTCGTATCCCATGCGTCGCAACGCCGCAAGAATAGCATTATTACTCATAGGACGTTCAGAAGTTCTTCCCGGAAATACATAGCGGCCTGAGCCGGTCAAGCTTCTTAAGCTCTTTTAATATTTCGATTGCCTGTTTTGACAATGGCACAAGGTGCGGTTCTTTCATTTTCATCTTTACCTGCGGGAATATTCCATTCAGCATTTTCAAAATCTATTTCAGACCATTCAGCATGACGAAGTTCACCGGGACGGACAAAAACCAAAGGCGCAAACTTTAAAGCGCATTGAACAATAAAGCTTCCCTGATAGCCGTCAATAGCTCTCAATAGTTCCCCTACTTTCTTCGGTTCGGTAATTGCCGCCATGTGTTTTTCTTGTGGCTGTGGTAACGCACCTCTTAAATCCGCTGCCGGGTCACGTTCAGCGCGTCCGGTTGCAACTGCATATCTGAAAACTTGTCCGCAAATTGTCCTTATACGGTGAGCGGATTCCAATGCTCCCCTTGATTCCACTCGTCTTAAGACTGCCAATAATTCAGGTGCTTTTATCTCTGCAATTGGACGTTTGCCAATCCACGGGAAAAGATCACGTTCCAAACGGCTCATAATTGTTTCGGCGTGTCCTGTCAGTCCATGTTGAAGTAAATCTGATCGTGCCATTCTCTGGCTATGACCTCAAAGGTTTCTGTTTCTTCGGATTTTGGCTTGCTTTTGTGCTTTGCGAACCGCGCCGGGGTCAATTCCGTTTGCTAACTGCCTTCGGGCTTCATCTCGTTTTTGCCGTGCGTCGAGAAGGCTTATTTCCGGGTATGCTGCCAAGAGCAAGCAGTCTTTTCCTTGCCGTCAAACCGATATTTAAAACGCCATAACTTTCCACCAGAAGGTGTGACCATAAGAAATAAACCACCACCATCAAATAGCGTAACCGATTTATCTTTTGATTTTGCTTTTTGAACCTTCATGTCGGACAATGGAATAATTCTTTTTGGCATAAAAGACCTCCATTTTTGGGGTATCCGCAATTTGTTTTGGGTACCTTATAGCTGTGAATGGGTACCCCTAAAACAATCGGATTTTGATAAACCTTATAGCACGTCTTTGGACTAATAGCAACAAAAAACCCGCTATTTCTAACGGGTTTTTGCACTTCTTTGGACTTTGTTGGATTGTGTCTTGGTGGAGGCGGCGGGAGTCGAACCCGCGTCCGAAAACCTTCCGCTGGAGCTTCTACGTACGTAGCCTTCGTTTTAGAACCTTCACGCTGGATTGCTCCCTAAGGCCGGATCGCACCGCGCTATCCTGTAAGTATTCGCCGCCCTCCCCCAGGCAAGAAGTTTGGCTATCCTGTCTAAATGACGTCCTTACAAAGCCAACAGGAAAACCGGGCAGAACGTTAGCCGACTTAAGCGGCTAAAGCGTAATCGTAGTTGTCTGCGATTATATGTTTCCTACCTGTTTAACGAGGCCTGTAGGAACCTCGGTACGCATCTACAACTTCAAATGTCCCCGTCGAAACCGTGACGCCCCCAATATTTATTTGACTGTAATATATTAATTTATCACTGATTTGTCAAAGGAAACAAAACTAACAATTGTCTTAAAAGAATCTTACCCGAAAGTTTCTCCCTATTTTAATTTAGTCTTTTATGTTTGATAAACGTACCATTATCATATTCTTCGAAGGCAATCTGCAGTTCTTGCTGTGTGTTCATTACAATAGGGCCATACCAGGCAACCGGTTCACCGATGGGTTTACCGGATATTAAAAGAAAACGAACAGGTTCATCTTTAGTCGAAACAACTACCTTTTCTCCATCATCGAATATAACGAGATTACCGTTTGTTAAATATGCGTCTCTATGGATATCGAAATAGTTTACCCCTTCGACTTCATAGACAAATGGGTTATTTTCCTTACAAAAACTGGCTTTGCCTTCGATAATATAGGCAAAAACTGTGTGCCCCGGTTTGGTGGGATGTGTAAATTCTGTTTTAGCCGGAATCGTAACATCAGAATAGAAAGGGTCGGTGACGATATCATGGACAGGTCCCCTTGTTCTCTCAATTTCGCCGCAAATGATTTTGATTTTCACACCGCCGCTTGCGGAAATTTCCGGGATTTGGCTCACTTTTACTTCACGATAACGCGGGTTCATCATTTTGTGTGAGGCCGGAAGATTAGCCCAGAGCTGAAATCCTCCCATATAACCTGTTTTATCGCCTTTGGGCATTTCCTGGTGGATGATGCCGCTGCCGGCAGTCATCCATTGCACATCTCCGGGAGCGATCACACCTTTATTCCCCATACTGTCTCTGTGTTCGACATATCCTCCCAACATGTAAGTGATTGTTTCAATCCCCCTGTGCGGATGCCAGGGGAAGCCTTTAAGGTAATGGGCGGGATTGCCGGATCGAAAATCGTCCAGTAACAAAAACGGATCCAGAAGCGGTACTTCACTAAAACCGAAAGCCCGCTTTAAATGAACGCCGGCTCCTTCCAGAGTTGGTTTGCTTTTGATGACTTTTTTTATCTTTCTGCATTTCATCATCATGCGCCCTTTTATATCAATTTTTAGTCTTTAATATTCCTCAATCCATTTAATTTTGTTTTCTCGTTAAACTTTTATCAGCTTTGATTTGAAATCGCGGGCAATGTCGCGGCGTTCTTCGCGTTTTTTGATATCCTGACGGCGGTCGTACAATTTTTTCCCCTTGCCGATGCCGATTTCCACCTTAACCTTGCCGTTTTTGAAATAAAGCTTCAATGGAATCAACGACAAACCTTTTTCCCGCGATTTGCCGTAGAGTTTGCTGATTTCCCTTTTGTGCAGTAGAAGCTTTGCGCGTCCGCAAAGGATCGTGATTATAGCGGTTGCCGTGATCATAATGGCCGATATGCAATTCGCGCAGGAATACTTCATCATCATTTACCAGAGCGTAACTGTCTTTCAGATTCGCCTTGCCGGCGCGCAGGGCTTTGACTTCCGTGCCGGTCAGAACCATACCGGCTTCGTAAGTATCAGTTATATCATAGTTGCGGCGCGCCGTTTTGTTGGAAGCAATCAGTTTTTGTGCTGTATTTTCTTTTGCCATAGTTAATTTTTACATTAAATTTCGGATATTGCTATCTATTTTTTTTGATAATGGCAGCAAATAATCCGGCTTTACATGGCTCATGGCTTTAAAAATATTATCCCGGATATCTTTATTCTCCTTCGCCAGTTCATTCAAAAGATTTTTCACATACATCCTTCTTGATTTTTTGCTCGTCGGGCAATTATTTTCCACGGTCGGGAAAAGCCGCTCCCGCTGATATTTTTTAATCAGTTCCTCCCGCAAATAAGCCAGCGGCCGGATAATATGCAGTTTACCGCCGAATATCCTTTGATTAGGCACCATTGTGCTGATTTCCCGGCCATAAAACATGTTAATCAGCAATGTTTCGATGATGTCGTCGCGGTGATGAGCAAAGGCAATTTTATTGCAGCCTTCGGCGGCGGCAATTTCAAAAATTCTTTTACGGCGCAGCCGTGAACATAAAAAACAAGGATTTTTCCTATTAAAATCAGAGTGCGCCAAAAGGCCAATATCCGTTTTTTCCATCACATACCGGTAATTATTTTCCTGAAAATATTTTTCCAGTGCATTGTAGCCGCTGTAAGAAATATCAAAACCCATGTCAATATTGACGGCAAGAAGGGAAAACTTCGGAGTGAATATCATCGGTGAATCCAGTAAATCCAGGAGCGCAAAGCTGTCCGCCCCTCCGGATACGCCGACCAGCAACCTATCCCCTTCTTCAATCATCTTGAAATCCAGAATGGCTTTTTCCATCCATTTTTTCAAATGGAGAAAAAGTTTCGTGTTTTTATCTTTTTTAACGTTAGCCATTGGTAAAAACCAATTATCGCTTGGGAAATGATATTGTTCAGGTCTTTATTTATCCGACTTTCCGGTGATAATCAAGATACTTCAATTATCGTCTTGAAATACCGCGCGCGCTTTGCTATAGAAGCAAAAAAAAAGGAGTTTTTATGCCGGAAATTATCAATATTCATGCCAGAGAAATTCTCGATTCCCGAGGAAAACCAACCGTTGAAGCCGAAGTCACCACCATATCAGGTATTATGGGCAGAGCGGCTGTTCCTTCCGGAGCCTCCACCGGCGAACATGAAATGCTGGAATTGCGCGACGGCAATAAAAAAAGATATAACGGCCTGGGTGTGGAAACTGCCGTAAAAAATATTATTTATAAAATCGGCCCGGAAATAATCGGTATGGATTGCCGCCGTCAGCGCGATATCGACCATGCCATGATCGAACTCGACGGAACAGCCAATAAAGGCAAACTCGGCGCCAACGCGATTCTTGCCGTCTCTCTGGCTTCCGCCAAAGCGGCAGCGGAAATATCAGGACTCCCCCTTTACAGATATTTAGGCGGAGTCAACGCCAAAGACCTGCCGGTGCCGCAGTCCAATATTTTAAACGGCGGACAGCATGCCGACAACAATGTGGATATTCAGGAGTTCATGATCATGCCCGTGGGCGCGCCCAATTTTAAAGAAGGCATTCGCATGAACTCGGAAGTTTTTCACTCTCTAAAATCAGTGCTCAAAGGCAAAGGTTATAATACCTCCGTCGGCGATGAAGGCGGATTCGCTCCTAATTTGAAATCCAATGAAGAAGCTCTCTCGCTCATTATGACGGCCATCGAAAAAGCTAATTACCGTCCGGGACAAGACATCATGATCGCGCTGGATTCGGCGGCCAGTTCCTTTTTCTGAAAAAGGTAAATATATTTTGTCCGCGGAAAAGAAACCGCAAAAATCGGCCGAGGAAATGGTTAAGTTTTACGCTGAACTTGTTCAAAAATATCCGATTATTTCCATTGAAGACGGACTGGCGGAAGATGACTGGACAGGCTGGAAACTTTTAACCGATGAACTGGGCAGCAAGATCCAGATTGTCGGCGATGATCTTTTTGTAACCAATGTAAAACGTCTCGAAAAAGGCATTTCCCTGGGTGTGGCTAATTCCGTTCTGATTAAACTCAACCAGATCGGAACGCTGACAGAAACACTGGAGACAATGGAACGCGCCAAAGAAGCCAGCTACACCTGCGTTGTCTCTCACCGCTCCGGTGAGACGGAAGATACCTTCATGGCGGACATCACCGTTGCCACCAATTGCGGTCAGATCAAAAGCGGTTCGGTTTCCCGCTCGGAAAGACTGGCCAAATACAATCAACTGATGCGCATTGAAGAAGAATTGGGCGACGCAGCAAATTACCGCGGCAAAGAGGCATTCTACAGCATTAAACAAACGGCGAAAGCAGGTAAGAAAAAATAACCAATATTAACCACTAAAACGGGCTGGCCTTTTTCAAAAGCCAGCCCGTTTTTTCTACAGTTAACAACAGATTCTACAGCAATTTGAAGAGGCGGCGGCGCAGTACTTCCATTTCCGCCCTATTTTCGGTCAGAGCATAAGAAATTTCTTTTTTACCGCCTTTTTCTTCTTTAACTATTGCGGTTATAAGTTCCGCTTCTTCAAGAAATATGATGACATTGATATAATTTGATTGAGAGAGAGCTTCCGAACGTAAAACTTCTCCCTTGCGATACAGCCTGTCTCCAAGAGTTCTGATTTTTTTCAACCAATCTTTTTCTTCCAGTGGATTTTTCTTTAAATACGAACAACTTCTAATGACCATCCAGTATGATTCCAGATAATTGTGAATCAATCCGGCAAAAGGTTTTAATTTTATGCTGCCCCTTCCTTTTACTTCTATCCAAACCTGGTCTTCACGCTCTTCGGGCTTAATCATTTTTCTGTTATATAAATAAGCGAGCACATTATTTACTTCATCCACATCATCCTTGTGTCTCATCAAAAATAAATTCATTCCACAAAAGCCTCTTGAGAAACTTATAATCTCCCATAATCCGGCTCAGCGACATCACATCTTCATTGCTTTTTACCATGGAAGTAGCGACAAAACACAAAGGCACAAAGAAATGCAAAATGTTATTTTTATAATATTCCAAATTGAGCCTTTTTTCGTCTTCCAGCGAATAAACCACCTCCTGCATTTCTTCCGCTTCGTCTTCTTCGGCTTCAATTTTCGTAGATGATATTGCGACTGCGTAAAAATATTGAGGGCATCGGCTATCGCTTTTTCCCGATAAGCAAAAGTTTCGGCAAATCTTACTTTCTTCATAGACAGGTATTCATAGAATTCATTTAAAATATCCAAGCAGCTCATCGTGAGATATTCCCCGGCGGTCATGGCTCAAAATCACGGCGGCAACAAGGGAAAAAGGCGTGACCACGGAGACTTTATTAATTTCCAGAACTATTTCATAACCGATTCTTCGATAAAGGCTTTGCCGTTCATCCAGAGTCATTTGATCTATTTGCTTTTCCTGCGCTTCCAAATATGATTTCATAATAATCGGCTCGCCGATGTTTAAATAAACCCGGCCATAGCGTTTGCGCAATATTTTGCTGGTTTTGATTATCTCCGTTGTGTTTTCCGGAGTCTTGGGCGCTCCGGTCAGTTCTTTAAGATATGATTTTTCCTCGATCACGCGGTCATAACCGATATAAACGGGAATGGCGGCAAAATTATCACAATACTTTTCCTGATAGGCCTGAATAACCATGGAAAGAAGACCGTACTTGGGCATAACCATTTTCCCGGTACGGCTGCGTCCGCCTTCAATAAAAAATTCCAGCGGTAATCCTTCCTGCAAAAGTATAGCAATATACTTTGCAAGCACTTCGGCATAAACTTCGTTGCCTCTGAAGCTACGCCGCAGAAAAAAAGCGCCTGGACTTGCGAAAAATATAACCCATCGGGAAAAAAGATAAATTATTGCCTGCGGCAATAAAAGGCAGCTGAATATTATTTTTATATAAAACGTAAGAAAATAAAAGATAATCAATATGACTGCGATGACAGGGAATAATAACAAAAGGCATTTTCTTGGAAATATTTCTTAGTTTGGCCAAGCCTTCCAGGTCAATCACCAAACCATCATAAATATTGTTCCACAGCCAGGTAAGAGCCTTTAACCACAGCTGAATAAATGTTTCATTATAATCGGCGGCAATTTCATAAAGATACCGGCGTGCATCTTTTTCCACCGCAGCCTTGTCCTTATGTTCTTTTACCGCATAATCATCAATAAATTTTTTTACTTTTTCGTCACTTAAAACCATGCCGATGAGTTCTTCCCGTGATTTCAAAACCGGTCCAACTACGGTGGTTTTTTCTCTGTCAATACGGTCAATTAATTCTCCGCGCAGTTCGTGAACAATCGCTTCCTCGGAAAGATCTTTACTTTTATTTAAATATTCGGATAATTTAACCGGTTCCGCGGGAATAACAAAAGCATTACTGGAATAGCGTATAAAAGTAATTAAACGGCGTAAAGCTCCTGTATGCTCCGTTTGTCCGAAAAGAATATTAATCAGGCTTTCGTCCTCTTTTTCGCGTCTGCGCCCGTAAGAAACCAAAACCGGCACGATAAAAATCGGAAAATCAACTCTTTTCTGCACATTAATCAAGCTGACAATTGCACTTTCCGCCGATCTGCTTTCAATAAATTCCGATTCGCCTAAATGAATAACAATGCTCTTTTTTTCACTAACTATTCTCTCGAGATAAGCCAGCTTGCCCAACCAAGCTTTCTGTTTTTTCCCAAAACGGCGCAAAAAAGAAGACCAGAAAAATTTCAGCATTTCCGGCAAAGGCTGCCAAAAAGACATATTCATTCCATGGCAATAAACCGGCTGAGGAAGTCCCTTGCGTCCCGCAAGCTCATAAATGATGAGGCTGTTGAGTTTACTCCTTTGTTTTATGGCGTAAACCACAACTCCTTCGGTGGAAAGTTTTTTAATGGCTTCGACATATTCATCGGCAATGGAAACACGTGAAAGGAATGTTTTTGCCAGCTGAAACCGCAAAAAATCCTGCTCGTCGTAAAGACGTCCGGAATAATATTCTTTATTTTGAGCTTGTGCCTGTCGGCCGGTTTTGCCTTTTCTTTCATAAATCAAGCGCTCCATAAGTAATAACGGGAAATATTCGCGTTTTTTGTTTCCAATTTTTCGCTGGTATATCTTCAAAAAACCTGCCCTTACCCGCTGGACTTTCCCGCAGGTATACTCCAAGGGCTTATGAGCAATTTTGCTCTTCTTCCTTTTGAAATTCATCAGGAAAACGTCTTATCATATAATCCTGAACATAAGCGCGCACTTCGGAAGCGGTGTTGAATGTAAGAGCTTTTTTCAGCAGTACTTTAGATTCCTTAATTGATGATTCCCGTATTATTCTTTTAATTCGCGGAATGGCCAGATGGTTCATGCTTAATTCATCCAATTCCATTCCCAGAAGAATCAAGGCATACAGGGGATCGCCCGCCATTTCCCCGCACATGGCCACGCGAATCTTCGCTTTATGAGCCGCTTCCACCACTCTTTTTATTAATCTTAAAATAGCCGGATGCAAAGGTTCATACAAATAAGTCAGACGTTCATTGGCCCTGTCGATAGCCAGAGCATACTGAATCAAATCGTTTGTGCCGATGCTGAAAAAATCTACTTCCTGCGCCAGTTTATCGGCAATCTCAACTGCGGCGGGCACTTCGATCATCGCCCCTATTTCCATCTTCGGAGCAATTTTCACGCCTTGCTCCAGAAGTTCCTGTCGGGCTTCTTCCAGTAATTTTTTTGCTTCGCGAATTTCCTCAATGCTCGAAATCATCGGGAAAAGAATTTTAACTTTTCCTACTGCGCTGGCGCGCCAGATAGCTCTCAGTTGCGTTTTGAAAATCTCAATTTCCTTCAGGCAAAAACGAATCGCCCGCAATCCCATTTGCGGATTCAGTTCTTTGACATGTTTTTGGTAGGAGGTAAATTTATCGCCTCCCAAATCAAAAGTTCTGATTGTCGACCAGAGTAAATCTTTGGCACTGACGACCTGACAGTAATTATTGAAATGATCTTCTTCCGTGGGTAAATCATGGTGGCTGATATACAGAAACTCCGTCCGGTAAAGCCCGATATATTCCGCGCCATGCGCTATTGCCGAGGGTATTTCTTCAACAAACTCAATATTCCCCCCTATCTGCACCAGATAATTATCAGTAGTAACGGCCGGCAATTTCGCGTATTTCAGATACTCATCATTGGCCGCGGCAGAAGTGCAGCTGTTTCTCTTCGTATCTTTTTATCATTTCCGGATAAGGATTAACAATGACCATACCGGAAATGCCATCCACAATTAATTCATCTCCCGTCTTCACCAGCTGGGTAATATTGCCCAGACCGGCTACGGCAGGCAATTCCATGGCTCGGGAAACAATGGCCGTGTGCGAAGTTCGGCCGCCGATATCGGTGGCAAAACCGATAACTTTATCCATTTTCATTTGCGCTGTATCCGCCGGGGAAAGATCCGGCGCGATGACAATTACTTCACCGCCGATTTCCAGAACAATTTCTCTTTTTTCACCGGTAAGATTGCGTAAAATTCTTTGACCAACGTACTGGACATCGCTGATACGGTCCCGGATATAAGCATCGTCCACGCCTTCAAATATTTGTTTGTAATGATCAAGAGTCAAACGCACCGCCCATTCCGCGTTGATTCCCAATCTGCGTATATATTTAATGGTGCGGTTGCTGAATTTTTTATCTTTTAAAATCAAAATATGAACGTCAATGACATACAGAGGTTCGGTAATTCTTGATTTTTTGAGGTTTTCCTGAATTTCCAATAACTGAATTTCCGAGTCTTTCAGAGATTTCTTAAAACTTTGAATTTCTTTTGGAATTGACGAAGATTCTTTAAGTTTATAAAAAGAAATCTGGCTGTCCAGAGGATCGAAACGATAAGCCCTGCCGATAACAACGCCCGGAGAAACACCTATACCCTTAAGTGCGAATGTTTTTTTTGTTTGTTCAGCGGTCATCTTATGTTTAATCTTCTCCAAATTTATTTTCAATCAGGACTTCCAGCGCTTCTATGGCCTTTAACGCGTCAACACCATCGGTTTTTATCGTTAACATTCCGCCCTTGGGACAGGCAAGAGTAAGTATTCCCAGAATGCTTTTGCCGTTGGCGGTTTGTCCTTTGTGGTCGAGATATATTTCCGCTTTAAACTGCTGAGCTACTTTTACAAAAGCCGCTGCTGCCCGCGCATGCATTCCTAATTTGTTTTTTAATTTTAAGGTTCTAATTTCCATCAATTAAATAATTCTCTGCAGGAAATAATAAGAAGAAATATTACAAAAGCACCATAAATAATATAAATTTGCGATACACCTTTTTTAATCAAGAAAAGAGAAGATAAAATAGAAGCCAATGCCGCTAATTTCACAATTATACCTGAAGTCTTTATAAAAGGCCAATACCAGCCATACGTAAGCCAAATGGCCAAAACACTCAGCGTCAGCAACGAAAGCCAGCGAAGTCTTACGGAAACACGGGGCAAATCCATAGCGCGGATAAACTCAATACCCTGCTTTCCCCTCCGGTAACCTTCGATAAAACCTTTAGCCCGGAGCCAGAAGTGGGCCGGCGTATAAATTACCAAAAAAGCCAGAGGAGCGATGATAAATCCCATAAAAGCCAGATAGACGGCGACAATCCCGGCAAAAGGCCGCAGAGCGCTCCAGAAGAAAATATCGCCTATCGCGGCATAAGGCCCCATCAAACCTTGTTTAACTGCGACTACATCTGAGGCATCTCCCTTACCCGAACGTTCTTCTTCCAGGCGGACAACCGAACCGATTAACGGCGCAGAAAAGTAGGGATGGCTATTATACATCTGCAAATGTCTGGTCAGCATTGATTCTGAATCCTTTTCTTGCAATCGCCATTCCCGGATAAGGGGAATTATGGCCAGGGCAAAACCCAAGTTTTGCATCCGCCGAAAATTCAGTGTCGCATGTATAAAAAAAGACCTCAAAAAAATTTTGATCAATATCGATTTTTTCACTTTTTTTTCGGCCTTAGAACAATTATTCGCATATTTCTGACGCGCGATCAAGTCAGTTTAGCTAACATAAATGGTTTATTAAGTCAATTTAATCAATATATTGCTTATTTGTAGCCGATTTCCGGCGTCAGTTTTATCTTGCCTTTAACAAAAACACCGCTGCCTCTGGCAATTTCTCTCTCTTCCGCGTCGTAGAGAATTGCTTCCGCGAAATACTGGGTTTTGGTGGAATTAACGACTTTCCCAATGGCTTTTATCATGCCTTTATCAATCGGCCGCAGAAGGTAGATATTGAAACTTACAGTCAATACAAAAGTATCATCTACCAGTGAATTGACGGCAAAAAAGGCCGCGTTATCCAGCGCCAAAAAATACATGGCGCCGTGCAGGGCACCCGCGGCATGAAAAAGATTTTCTCTTACGGGCAACGTAATATCGGCCTGGCCATGGCTGATTTCTACACGGGCGCCGACCAGTTTTACAATCGGCGCTGAATGCATCATATTTTCCAGTTTCCGGTAATGCTCATTTTTTAACATTAAAATACTCCATAAAAATTAACTACCAAAAATTGACGCCGCTAAAACAGCGGCGTCAAAGTCACTCCGAAAAGGGCGCTTGGAGAATAAGGGTCTTATTTATTCCTTGATATACTGCTCGGCGACTTCCCGCGTAATTTTAGTATTTTTGGCTATATCGGTCATAACAACAACTGTCTCGGCGAAGAAATAAAAAATCACCAGCACAAGAAAAGCTACCAGCCAGCCGCCCACAATGAACATCAGCCCGCCTAAAAAATCAGAACCATAGCCAAAACCCGGCATAAAAAGGCTGGACTTTCTGATAAAATAAAAGGCATTGCCGCCAATGAACCAGATAAGTATGCCGCCGGCTATGGCAACAACAGTAGAGAAACAGGCATATATTTCTCCACAAAGTTTGAGCGATATGGACACAATCGGGATAACGGTATAATCGGCATCCGGCAGCGCGGAAATATCACCGGCGCGAATAAACATAGTATGGACCACCATGTAAACAGCTATAACAAAAAATAACTGGAAAATAATGATTCCCAATATTAACGAAGCGTCTTGCCCCGCGACAGACTTCCAAACGCTTACCCAGGTCACAAGGCCGGCGGTGGCAATGACTACAGCGAGTATTTGCAGAAAAACCGCAAAAGCTTTTCTAAAGAAATGGCCTACTGAAATTAATTGAAGAACCGGTTTCATAAAAAAATACTTTTCCATAATAATCTCCTTTGCCTCTAAAAAATTTGCGTTTTGTATAGCACGATTGGATAAAGATGGCGATAAAATAAATTTGTATTTTGATCTAAGGCTATATAAATGTCAATTTAGTGCCGGACATATTGAGCAGAAATTTTTGCGGCAGTTCTTTTTCGATGGCGTTGGTCGCGTTTCTTCCGGTGCAGTGGGTGGGAATAATATAATCCGGATTAATTTTGTAAAACTCTTTGATGACCCTGCCGATTATCGGCGCAAAATTAGGGCCGGTCAGGTGAAACCCGCCCATGACAACATAAACCTTATCCATGCCGGTAACTTTGCGCGCATAATTAACCGTATTGATAATTCCAGCATGGGCACAGCCGGAAAGGATAACTAAGCCCTTCCTTTTCAAATTCATGACCAGCGCTGTATCGTCAAGATTCTGATCAAATTTTTCCTTGCCGTTTTCTTCATAGTAAGCATTGGGCATGCCCTTTTCAAAATCCGTGATTCTCGGAATTTCGCCCAAATATAGAATACTGTTTTCAGCAAGAGAAACCGGCTTGGCCGCTTCTTCAATTTCGATACCTAATTTTTGCAATTCTTTTCTGGATAATTCCGGAAAGCCGATTTTAATATTTTCACCGAATTTCAAATACCGCGGTTTGGTAAAGGCCTGCGGGTGGACAAATAACTTTATCTTCTTTTTGCCGATTAACTTTGTTAGGGATTTCTAGCGCTCCTGTATGATCGCTGTGGCCATGCGATAGAACCAGCGCTTCGATTGCCGACATATTTATTCCCCAGCGCCCGCGCGTTGAATGCCGCACCGTCAGCGGAAAAACCAAAATCGAGCAAGACGGAGTGGGATTTATTATTCATTTGCGTGGTGACAATTGCCGAAAAGCCGTGTTCGGCCAGAATGGAGTTGCTGATTTTTCCATCTTTAATCGGATAGGCTCTGGATATAATATTTGTTCCATCCATAGCGACACCGTCAATGTAGTTATCAATCAACGTTGTGATTTCGACTTTATCAACTTCGTTCAGTTTTATTTTGTCCGGCATAAGATTTATTCCCAAAAATATTTCTAATTAATAAATTAAATGACGATAGGGGAGCTAAGACTGGCATAGACTAATATCGATATTATTCATTGCAATTGTATCAAGAATAATGATTTGAGCCAAAGGATCCTCTACCTATTTTTCAATAACATTAAGACCACTTTCAGCTATTAATATCCTATATAATTCTGACTCACCAGCTGGATCCTGGCACAAACCGGTCTATTGTGAAGTCACTATCTTTTGGTTTGATTTTCTGGAATAACGCTCCTCCGAAATTCTTCTTTCAGATGCTGTTTCCTCCCAAGTGCCGTAATATATAGATATGACTGGTCCTTGAGAATCACATCAACGCTTTTAGATCCATTTCGTTTTTTTCTAAGCACTATTACCGCGTTCCATATATCCCATGCTGTAGGCCACTATATTGCTTTACGGCGGAAAAATAATTCCGTATAACCATCTACGATAATCTGAACTTTGCCTTTCCAAAACATATTACGGAATAGTTGCTGTTATAAATCGTCTTGCATTTGCCTTTTGGGGAACCTCCGCCTTTTAGATATAAATCACGATCGGTAATTTGCTCTATCTGGTCTTTACAAAAATAATCTATTAATGATTGAACCAGCGTTGTCTTTGAGTGATTGTTTCACTAAAACGGCCTTCCGTTGAAACACCAGTCTTTTTTATTCTTTGATAAAAGGGACTTTTTTCATTCTCGTCCAATGCTACCGCTATATTATGGCACGTTTTTTGGGGGCTTTTTGATTTAGCAAGATCAAATAAATCGTAAGCTAAACTTCTGTTTACTTTTGTTTGCGTTAAATTCACAGTAGAAAAAATATAAGCTTGATCCGCGATATCAGCATCAATAAATATACTGACGTTGACTTGGAATTCCTCACCAACAAAGGCCCGCAACCCTTCCATTCTATGCTGACCATCAATTACTTTTGCGATATCTTTATAATCAAGTAGGATCGTCCCCAGCTCGTGGATCCAAGATACTTTTTTTAAAAACATCCGACTTCCTTTTTTCTTTCATATTGGCACATACCCCCGGTACGGCGAGTATTATGGATGTAGGGAAACAAGCGTCTCTTGTATTAACATATGTTTCAATTTCCCTTACGCGCCGCAGCAATGAGAGGCCTTTGTATTCCAAGGTATCTTTCAACAGCACGTTTCTCTCTCGAGTATTCTTCTTACATCAAAATAAGTTATATCACATAGAACTTTGCGATCGATTGAAGCGATATAGAATGTACCTATAGGCTGGGTAACCTTTATACATGAAAAATCAATTCCTATAGGGCCTTCCTTTAAAATAGTTTTCATTTTTATTGCCTGCGTTGATTAAGTTGAGACGAAAAGTTTTTTCTCTTGCTGAGCAATATCCATATAGGTAGAGAACCTGCTATTATTATAAACTTTAGTTACAAACAGAATCAGGAGTGAGGTAAAGAATAAAAAAACTGATAAGTTAAATATAAGTTCCTGTTTGTATAAAGAACCACTCCTTTGATGGGCATACACTGCTGCAGTGACCATTAATATCGCTATAGCAGTAATCACGCTTGATAATTTATTTGGAAAAAAACGAATTGGATGTTTATCACTAATAGTAATATAAAAAACAGGAGCAAGAAGGGCAGTGCAATAGATCATTAATTCGCCATTCTGAATCGAATTTATCAGGATATCAAAATAATCACGTTTTTCATTTGTTTTAATCCATAATAAACATGCACCCAACCACATTGGTGACATAGCAATCAACAAAGTACTTAGTAACTCTTTGGTAGCAGCAGTAAAATCCGCAGCACAACAATTTACGAGGCCGCCAATGATTGGGAGTTTTTCGATATTTTGATTATTGTTTTTTTCATAGAAAATTTGTGATGACTAATTCTTTACAAGGTTTTCTTCTTTCAGAACTTGCAGCGTTTATGCTATGACGCTGTATTTCAGTGATACTAACTTCGGATTCATAGAGTTTCTTTATTGATATATGTGAAGCATTGGTTATAATGATTTTGCTTCCACGATCCCTGGCGCGTTTCAAGCAGTTTTTTAAGCGAACTTGATCCGCCCAACTAAAAAGCTGTTCATTGTACTTTATAAACCCATTATCATCATGGAGAACTGTATATGGTGGGGGATCAAACAAAAATAAGATCATCTTTTTTCGCTTGATTAATTATAGCTTCAAAGTCACCATCCTTGAGGGTTGCATTATTAAGTATTTTACCTATATTTTCAAAATCATCCTCTTCCCTCACTACAGCAGTCTTAGTTCCAAGAGGTACGTTAAACTCTCCTTTTAAGTTGACGCGATAAAGACCATTCCAACATGTTCTATTTAGAAATATCAATCGCGCCGCCTTATCGTATATGTTCTGTGGTTGACTGCGCCTAATTTTATAATAATAATTTTTATTGAAATGTTCATGATGCTTCTGCAATTTTTTGAAGACTTTTCTCCAGTCTGCTTTTATTGCACGGTACGTATCCATTAATTCTTCATTAATATCGGATAAAATTGCTTTTTGGGGTTGTAGCTTAAAAAACACAGAACCACTTCCTAAAAATGGTTCTATATATCTGTTAAAAGTATCGGGAAAGATCATTGCATGTCTTGCTATTAACCACCTTTTACCCCCAGCCCATTTTAAAAAAGGAGCGCATCGATTTTCGTATACGTTCTTGACCATTATATCGCCAATTGTTCTTTATTACTTACTGTTACATGCAAATATTATGTCAATCGCCATACAAATAATCCCCACTGAAAGCGTTATTTCTGAGGGGATTAATTAATTTTTATAGTGCATGGATCGGTATCCTTTAAAAAGAAATTCACTACCATGCTAACTTCGCTAATAAGATTACATAGCTTTACATAATTCACGAATACGATGCAAGATAAAAATGGTTAATCAAAATTAATGAAAGCGCCCTGTTTTTTAAATACATTTTAATCACGGGTATAATATCCCTGCTTACACGGGATAATTCAGCTAACAAACTTCTATTCGCTTCGATTTTGAAGTTTGAGTCTCATACCTATCGTTCAACTTACCAATTCCGCTGCACTTTGCTTTCAGAATTGGAGTTTCACGAAAAACCATGTGCTTAAATATACTCGCAATTTTCTTTATTTCAATTCATTTTTTGGGCAGGTTGTAACCTCAGGTATTGACTTCTTCTTGTAATGTTGTTTTTCCTATTTTCCCAAAGCATACAACATTTCAATCGGTAATAATCAAAAAACTGCGGAACTCTAACTTAACATGCGGTAGAAATATCTGGGTGCAGGTCAGGCACAAGCTAAAATGATATTGTTTAGGTATTTTGTTGCAGGTGTCATAGTTGACGATAAAAAATCAGGCCGTGAGTACAATCAGTGCATCTACTGCCACAGGCTTCCCGTCACGGCGAACCTTCAGGGGATTGATATCTATTTCGGCAATCGATTCGAATTGAAGACCGATCTCACCCAGTGCGATGAGGATCTTTGCCAAAAGATCCGTATCTACTGCCGCTTCTCCGCGGAGAGACTGCAGGATGGTCTTGGCTCTGATTCCCGACATCATATCTTTTGCATCGTACGTTGTCAGAGGTGCAATCCGAAAAACGGTGTCTTTCAGCGTCTCTGTTAAAATGCCCCCAAGGCCGAACATCACGGACGGCCCGAATGAGTGGTCACGGGTCAAGCCGCAGACCAGTTCCCGGGCGCCCACGATCATTTCTTGTACTGAAAGGGATTCGCATCCCGGAATTTCAAGAAGACGCCGGCCTTCCGATCTGATCTCCAATTCACTCTTCACATCCAGAACGACGCCGCCGGCTTCAGTCTTGTGCGCCAATTTTTCTCCCGACGCCTTAAGAACAACGGGAAATCCCATCTTGACCGCTTCCGCAACCGCAACGTCAACGGAAGACGCCAAAACCTCCCGGCACACGGGTATGCCAAAAGCGGCAAGAAACAACTTAGCCTCATATTCATTCAAGGCCTTGCGGCCGGAAGATTTCGCACTGTAAATTAAAGATTTGGGATCAGTCATTTTATCGCACCTCAATTTCTGAAATAGCCGCTGCTCTGCGTTCTTCATGATAGCGTATGAACTTGGTCAGGGCCATGGCAGCCCGCTGTATTGAAGGAAAAACGGCGAATCCTGCCGCAGTTAATTCCTTGCCTGCATCATATGCAAGCTTCCTCATCTGGGTGGAGGCGTAGCTATGCAAGATGATTGCCAGCGGCTTCTTAATTTCCCTTTTGATTTCACCAACCAGTTTCAGATACACCCTAATCATAAATTCCTTATCTTTTATGGAAATGAGGCCAAAATGGTCAAATGCTACGTGAATGGCCAACAGGTCCGCTTCCTCACACTGATCCAGCGCTTTTAACGTCTTAGAAAATGTCTCAGCGCTTTCAAAATTATTGAGGTCGACAGGGTTCTTAAAGATTCGTCCGGCTTCTGAAGAATACAATTTAATCAGGCCTTTACGCAACTTATCACCCAGCCTGGGCAATGACAGTCCGGCATTGGTAAATTCATCCGCGAGGATAACGCTCGCGCCTCCTCCAATGCCCGCAATAACAATCTTATTCCCCCTGGGGGCCGGCATATGCTGAAGAGCTATTGTTATATCGATCATTTCTTCAACACTGCCCGCGCGGATCGCGCCGGCCTGCCGCAGCGCGCCTTCCCACACCTGGCTGGAACCGGCCATCGCGGCGGTGTGTGATACCGCCGCCTCGGCTCCTGATTCAGATGTACCTACCTTCATTATAATGACCGGCTTGCTCTTTGCGACCGATTTTAAAGTCCTCAAAAAGCGCGGGCCCTCTCTTACACCTTCTATGTAAGCGGTAATAATTTTTGTTTCGTCATCGTGCGCCAGATATTCCAGGTAATCAGACTCGTTCAAATCGGCTCCATTACCCATACTTATGACCTTGCTGAATAACACGCCCCTATCATTGCCTTCCTGTACACAGTGTGACGCGTTGCCTCCGCTTTGAGAGATCATGGCAACAGAACCGCTTGCTTTATCAAAATCACCGTTAAAGGAAAGACCGCCTGAAGGGCAATAAAGGCCCAGGCAATTTGGCCCGATCACGCGGATTCCGCCGGATTTTGCTCTCGCCATGATATCCGCCTGCAGATGTTTACCTTCAATATTTTCTATCTCGCTGAAACCCGAGGTAAAAAAATGTATGGCTTTTACACCCCTTTCAGCCGCATCCGCCACAAGCTGCGGGGTATAGCGGGAAGGAATGGCAGAAATAACGAAATCGATCTTATCAGGGATATCTTTGACGCTTTTGTATATCTTCATACCCATAATCTCGCCGCCGGTAGGATTCATTGGGTATATCTTTCCCTTGAATCCGAATTGCGTCAGACTCTGGATGAACATCAGGCCCGCATTGAACTTGTTCGTATTCTCCGAAACACCGGCAACAGCAATAGTTTTGGGATGAAATAAAAAATCGAGATTTTCCGTATTCTTCACAGGAGACATCCTTCTTTCATAAGAAATATTATAGCAATTGTATGACAGCGATCGTTCCGCTGACATTTTTGAGCAGCGACTACTACCATGTTTATTAATATTTCTCAAATTACATTTGAAATCTACTACAGAAATGAAAACTATTCGTGCTGACACGTTCGAAAAGACAGATGGATTACACCAGAACGGATAATAAGCTGTCACGCATTTGCACATTCCATCCCGTATTCAATAACCTGGCCAGATAAGTGCCTTGAAGATTTGTAGGTGAAGCGACAACCGAACAGTACTTGATTGGAAAATATCTGCTCAGTCTCTTCTGCTCATCAATTCAAAGATAGTGCCGCCGGGACCTCCTGCATCCACATAGGCGAATCGCCCAGGATCATGGATAAGCAGTTTCGCACCCTCTTTTACCAGCTTGGCCACTTCCGCCTCGACGTCATCCACAAAAAATCCGAGGTGATGGATACCCTCTCCCCACTTTTCGATAAATTTGGACTGGAAGATTTTCCCCTCGACGCACTGAACAAGCTCAATCTCCACAGCTCCCAAATAGGCAAAGGCCATTCTGATCTTCCAGGAGCGTCCCTTTACATCTTTACCGCCGTTTTCCTTGAAGGTCCAGGGTCCGATGCCGTATAGCCTCGACCATGCCTTGATCACCTGGTCGATATCGGTTACGGCATAACTGATGTGATCAACAGACTCAAGCTTCATTTATTTATTTGCCTCCTGTGTATTTTCCTTCTGAGCGGAGTTTTTCAATCTCCTGCTTTTCCAGTTCAGTATAAGCGATTTTTCCGACCCGGGTGACGGGCAGGCTGTCCCGGAACTCGATTTCCCGGGGGCATGACCATTTAATAAGATGTTCGCGGCAATGATCAATGAGGGTCTTTTCCATTTCAGGCGAAGCCTTTGCGGCATCCTTCAGGACGACGAAGGCCTTGACCCTCTCTACTTGAGCCTCGTCAGGCACGCCTATAACGCAGGCGGCCTGCACATCGGGATGCTTATCCAGAGCGGCTTCCACCTGAACGGGATAAACATTCATCCCCGAAGATTTGATCATACGTTTAAGGCGCAGTTTGAAATAGCAATACCCGTCCTTATCCATGGTGAAAATATCCCCCGTATGGAGCCAGGTAAGGCCGTCTTCGTGCTTCTTGATGACCGCTGCTGTTTCCTCGGGGCTCTCCAGATAGCCGAGCATCACTGCGGGACCGCTTACACAAAGCTCTCCTTCCTCGCCTATCGGAACTTCCTTCGTCGTGCCGATGGCCACAACTTTTGCCAGCATGTCCGGGAAGGGGATCCCCACACTTCCCTCCCGGTAGCCGTCCATCGGCGTGGATATAATGCCCGTTACGGCCTCCGTGAGGCCATATCCTTCTACGAGCTGAACATTTCCTCCCTGGCGCTTCACAATCTCCTCAAACCTTTCTTTAACCTGCCGGGGCAGGGAATCAGCGCCACAGGATGTATTTTGCAGGCAACTCAGATCTGCCGTCTGAAAATCGGGGTTCCGGGTCAGCGCATCATAGAGCGTCGGCACACCTGTGATGAGGGTTGGCTTCTTTTTCTTGATGAGATCAGCCACAATCTCCGGCGTAAATTGCGGCACGAGAATGCTCTTGGCGCCGCCCATAAAGGCGGCATTGCAGCAGATTCCAAGACCGAAACCATGAAAAATGGGAAGGATGGCCAGGACGGAAGCGTTTTCGGCCTGAAGACCGCCTCCCCAGTTAGCGACCATCAAGCCTTCACTGATGAAGTTATAGTTAGACAGCATAATCCCTTTGGGGAATCCCGTCGTGCCGCCGCTGTAGAGGATAACAGCCATCTCGTCCGTATCCATGTTCGCCTTCGGCGCCTCGGGGTAGGCTGCCGCCATGAGGGGCTTCCACCATCTGACCATAGGGTCCTCGTGGGTTTTATCGGCGCCCTCTCCCCGCGGAGTCAACTGATCGAAGATCTCCGTCAGGATCAGGGTTTCCAATTGCGTTTCACCTTTAATCTCCTTAAACTTATCAAAAAAAAGATCAAGGGTCAGAGCAACCCGGCTCTTGCTGATATTCAGATAATAAACGATTTCCCTCGATGTCGAAAGCGGGTGAATCATGCTGGCCACGACCCCCAGCTTATTGGCGGCATAAAAACAGATGATGCCCTGTGGGGACGTAGGCATGGAAATGGTAATCCGGTCCCCTTTCTTCATGCCCAGCGCGGCTAAAGCGTTGGCAGAGGTATCGATATCCCGGACGAACTGCCGATAGGTCGATGTATAGTCAAAGAAATCATATGCAATGTGCTCGGGAAATTTTTCGACGGTCTGCATCAGTGCCTCGTACATGGTGACGCGTGGATAATCGATTGATTCCGGAACGCCATTGTAAAATTTCAGCCAGGGTTTCTTTTTGTACATTGTACATCTCCTTCCTCTTCCAGCAATTCATATGAGGGATGGTTTCATCAAAGTAACAACATTGTAACTTCCATCCAATTTCTTAACTAATATTAGAACAGTCTTCCTTGAAGACCTTACAGATAAAAAAGCTCACGTGCTGATTGAAAGATGGTACCTTGGCTACAACACGTTCAAGCCACACAACTCTTTAAATTAGCGTCCTCTAGCACCTGAATCCAGGGATATTAGATTTAATAAAGGTGTGGAGTAATGTCGCCGCCCCGCTGAATTGTGAATATTTGTGTATTTGGGGCTGAATACTGTGATGTCGTGCCCCGACAGGTTGAATCACCTGCGGGTACGATATTAATTTCAGGCGATTTTACAAATTTGCCTGATACTTGGGCAAGTGTACAAGCATTCTGTAAAGTCGGTTTATCAGCCAGATAAGCCTGACATACTGTGTAATAGCTTTTCAATTCTTCCATAGCTTGACGGTCGTATGCTCTTATCCTGTAAAATGAGTACTTCGGCATGATGAGGATTGCCCCAACAATTATAACACTGATAATGATCATCACTTCAACCAATGTAAAACCTTTTCGTCCTTTCTTACGGAAAATCTTTAGCATAATACCCTCTCACTTTACTCATTTTTTATACTTTTCTTAAATTCCATAATTCCATTTAATTTTACCTTAACTCTTGTTTCCGCGCAACCAACATACCAATTGTATTAAGTATACTTCTCCCGTTAAAAATATTCAAGATTAACATTATCGTTCTTTCTGTTACACTCTTTCCATCCGTAATCCTCAATTCTGACAACTACACACTTCTAAATAGTAGTAGGTGTTTTCAGCAAACAGTTCTTCCTGAAATCCTAGATTGACAAATTTTAGCATATTTGCAAGATATCAATTCGTTATCTCAACAACTGTTATCAACAAATAGAGAGGAGAGTTTATATGAAAAGGAATATTTGCCTGCTGGGAGGAATTATCTTGCTGCTTTTTATCTGGAGCACTAATTCTTTGGCTGCGTATAAAATCGGGTTTATCAACATGAGAGAAATAATACAAAATTCCACCGAAGGCAAAAAGGCGGGAGAGGATTTAAAAGAAGTGATGGAAAAGAAGCAAGCTTCAATTTCTTCGGCGGAAAAAGAACTTAAGGAAATGAAGGACGAATTGGATAGTCAAGGCTCCAGTATGACGGCTAGCGAGCGCAGAGATAAAGTAGACGCTTACCAAAAGAATTTGCGCGACTATCAATTGCTGGTTAAGGACGCCAATGAAGAACTCAAAAGGCGCGATCTGGAACTTTCTCATAAGCTGCTGCCGGAAATAGTAAAAATCATACGCGTTATCGCTGAAAAAGAGAAATACACTTTGGTTATAGACATATCAAGCACGCCGGTACCTTATTATACTAAAGAAAATGATTTTAGTAAGAAAGTCATCGAAGAGTATAATAAATCAAAATAACACGGTAAATATAATTGTTTGCAAACCACTGATGTGAATACGGCTTCAAAAATAAATCAATACTTATAAAGTCGCACCACTAAGCTTCATTTTTCGGCCATGAGACAATTACCGCAGTGGTCACCACCTCAAATGGAAATCCTCAATTAAACTCTAAATTGAAAAACATTGACTTGTAGGTGAAAGCGAGAACCGCGCAGCACTTGATTGGACAATATCTGTAAAATCAAATATAGATTACAGGATATGGGTAAGAACATTCTTCTGATCAACCCCTGGATTCACGATTTTGCGGCTTATGATTTCTGGCTAAAACCTCTCGGGCTTCTATATTTAGGCGGCCTTTTGCGCCAAAACGGCCATCAGATTGATTTTATTGATTGCCTTGACCCTTATCACCCCGAAATGCTTAAAGAAGGTCACAAACGACCCCAGCGTCATGCTTATGGCCGCGGCAAATTCTTCCGGCAGGTTATTCCCAAACCCGAAAGCTTAAAAATGATGCCAAAAAATTATTGCCGATATGGGATTACACCGGAAATATTTCGCGACGAACTAAAAAACCATCAGGATGCAGACATCATTTTAATCACTTCGATGATGACTTACTGGTATCCCGGAGTTTTTGAAGCTATTAAAATAATCAAAGAAGTATTGCCTAAAATCCCTATTGTGCTGGGCGGCAAATACGCTACGCTCTGCTCTGAGCATGCTATAAAATATTCCGGCGCCGATTTTGTAATTTCCGGCGCGGGAGAAAAACAAATTCTTAAGTTACTGCAAGATTTATTTGGTGAAGAACCTTCCTTTATACCCGATAGCGAAAACCTTGATTCCTTCCCCTACCCCGCTTTCGACTTAATCCGCAAAATTGACCAACTGCCCATTATCACTTCCCGCGGCTGTCCTTACCGTTGCAGTTACTGCTGCTTCGCATATTCTCAACAGAAAATTTCTCGCGGCGTGATCCGATAAAGGTTGCCGACGAAATCGAACACTGGCAAAAAAAATTCGGCGTGAAGAATTTCAGTTTTTACGATGACGCCCTGCTTGTTGAATCCGGACAAAATGATTATTCCTCTGCTTGCATGAACTCCAAAAGCGAAATTTGTCCTGCCAGTTCCACTGCCCTAACGGATTGCATCTGCGGGAAATAAACGCAGAGTTTAAGCAAATTACTCTACGATTCAGGATTTAAGACAATTCGCTTCGGCTTTGAAACATCCGATTTCAAAAGACAGAAGCAAACCGGAGGAAAAGTCATAAACGAAGAATTGCAAAATGGCGTGCGTCATTTAAAAAAAGCCGGTTATAAAACAGAAGATATAGGCATATATCTTACTCTGCGGCCTGCCCAATCAAAGCGCCGCGGAAGTCCAAGACAGCATTGATTTTGTTCGGGAATGCGGCGCCAAACCAATGCTCGCCGAATACTCGCCCATCCCAGGCACAAAAATGTGGGCGGAAGCTGTAATCGCATCCCCCTTTGACATTCAAAGCGAACCGCTATATCATAACAATTCATTGCTTCCCTGCCGGAATGATGATTTTAGTTTTGCCGCTTATGACGGAACTAAAGAAGAAGCTGAAAACTAGTTGGGGAAAGAATACTAGGCGGTTTTAAATGACTATGATTTTGATCTGGATTAAAAATATTGCTGATTTTGTTGCTTTCGTTGGTTTTTTTAATTATCGGCATCAACACGCTGTGGGGTTCGTTCTACTCTGAATAATCCGTATGGAATTCGTTATGTATTTTTTTTCCGCTTCCCTTTTAATTTTAGTTTGTATTGTGGGAATCATCTACTTTGTCTTCTCGCTTTTTCCCCAATAAACAACAAGATGGAATTGATAATGATGAAACGAAATAATACCTTCGGCCGATTGGTTTTTGTGCTCGCGGCTGTTTTATTACTTTTCGGCCATTCTTACGGATTTGATCTGGAAAAGAAGGTTGTTAAAACCAAGCTGAAAAACGGTTTAACGGTGCTGATGCTGGAGCGTCATTTAAGTCCGACTGTTTCTCTCTACATCCGGCATCGTATCGGTGCCGTTGATGAAGCAAAATGGCGAAAGCGGCGCCGCCCATCTTTTGGAACACATGATGTTTAAGGGCACCACAACCATCGGCACCAAAAATTACACGGCTCGAAAAAAAGATATCTGGATGATATCGAAAAAACCGGCACAGACTCTGGATAAAGAAAAACGAAAAGGCCAAAAGGCCGAACCAAAAATTATTCAAGAGCTATCCGCACAGCTAAAAAAATTACAGGATCAACACAAAAAATATTTCATTCCCAATGAAATTGACCGCCTCTACACGGAAAACGGCGGACTGGATATGAACGCTTCCACCGGCCAGGATGTAACGACTTATCAGGTCAGTCTTCCCGCCAATAAAATCGAACTCTGGGCAAGAATTGAAGCGGATCGCCTGCATCAATCCGGTCTTTCGCGAATTTTACACGGAACGCGATGTGGTGATGGAAGAAAGAAGACAGCGCGTTGAAGCCGACCCCGACGGCAAATTATACGAACAATTTATAAGCGCCGCTTATAAAATACATCCCTACGGAAGGCCGATACTCGGCTGGACTCAAGATTTAATAAATTTAAGCCCGGACGCGGTAAAGAAAATCTTTGCAGAATATAGAGCACCGGAAAGCATTGTGATTGCTGTGGTCGGCGATATCAAGCCGCAAGATACATTAAAATTGATTGAAAAATATTTTGGCCGGATTCCCGCGAACAATAAAAAGAAAAGTGAGATTCCCGCGGAGCCTCCGCAAACCGAAGAAAGAAAAGTGGAAGTTATATTCGATGCCAATCCGATGATGATTATCGGCTATCACAAACCTACAGCTCCGGCCTACGATGACTATGTTTTCGATGTGCTGGAAACAATCCTGACCAAAGGCAGAACCAGCAGATTATATAATTTACTGGTAACGGAAATGGAAATTGCGAAAAGCGTGAGCGCTGTCCAACGGTATACCGGCAACAAGATACCCCAACCTTTTTACGATATTTGCTCAAGCCCCGTCATCCTCATACAAATACGGAACTGGAAGAAGTTATTCTTCGCGAAATAGAAAAAATTAAAACTCAACCGGTAACGGATATGGAATTAGCCAAAGCTAAAAATCAGTTAAGAATGGATTATATTAAAAATCTTGATTCCAATTGCGAACTTGCCTCGATGTTATCTTATTACGAAGTATTGCTGGGCGATTACAGATATATATCCAATTATTTAAATATCATTGATAAGGTTATCGGCTGAAGATATTCAAAAAGCGGCAAAACTTTATCTGAATAAAGAAAACCGCACGATTGCTGTATCTCAATGAAACAAGAAAGATTAAATGCAGTACTTGATATGACAAGACAAAATTAATGAGTACATCTTTAATTAGATCTTTCACTTTCATTACTGCTTCGCTCGATTGTTCATAATTAACGGAGGCGCATCTTCCCGCAGTCAGCTTCTGATTCTCTAGTTGCCCTGCTCCCGAAAAATTCAATTATCCGCCGCTGCAATTTAATCTGCCGCAAATCTCAACGTGTGGTTTTGGAAAACGGGATCGTTCTTTATATTCTGGAAGATCACGAATTGCCTATTGTTAATATCAATGCCGTGATTAAAACCGGAACAATGCATGACCCGGAAGGCAAAGAAGGCGTTGCCGAATTGACCGCTTATGTGATGAGAACCGGAGGCACGGCAAAATTAAACAGCGCGGAAATTGACTCTCGATTTGATTTTATGGCCGCATCCGCGTCAATTTCCATGTCTCTGGAATCGGCTCAGGTTAATTTTTCCGTTTTAAACAAAGACCTTGACCAGGGACTTGATCTGCTGGCACAAATACTTATCCAACCTGCTTTTGAACAAAATAAATTCGAGTTGGCCAGGCAATTAAAGAACGAAGAACTAAGAAGACTGAAAGACGACCCGCAAAGTCTCGCTTTCCGTGAATTCAACCGCCTTATCTATCGCGGCGATCCGCGCGGACGCTTTCCATCTCATAAATCACTTGGCAATATCGAACGCGATGATTTAATCAAATTTCACCGCCGGTTTTTCCAGCCCAATAATATTATGTTTGCCGTAAGCGGAGATATAACCAAAGAAGAAGCTGATAAATAAATTCAGACAGTATTTTGGTGACTGGAAGGCAAAAAGTATTCCTCGTCCGATAGCTCCTTCGCCGCCTCAAAAATCCAATGCCGGGGTTTATTACATTAATAAAGAAATCCCTCAATCCACAATTATCAGCGGCCAATTTGCCGCAAGTAAAAATGATCCTGATTTTTACGCTTTTACCGTTCTTGATTTTATTATCGGCAGCGGCGGTTTTTCTTCACGAATTTT
Organism: uncultured delta proteobacterium; assembly: GCA_963762595.1. GTDB lineage: Bacteria > Desulfobacterota > Syntrophia > Syntrophales > Smithellaceae > UBA4810. The sequence goes on along the minus strand of CAVXLI010000035.1, from coordinate 1,169 downwards.
CAGCGCCGTGCGCAATAATGAAGGCCTTGCCTACAGCGCCGGAAGTTTTTACCGCGCAAGACCCGCGTACGGAGTTTTTGGCACCTATGCCTTTACCAAAACATCCTCAACCCTGAAAACACTTTCACTGATTAATTCCGTATTGGAAAATATTCAATCCGATACGATTACCGCCACAAGAAATCGAATGGGCCAAAAAATCGATCAACAATGGTTTTATTTTTTCTTTTGCCACTCCCGAACAAATTGCCTGGCAGCAGATGAACATCGAATATGAAAAACTACCGGCAGATTTTCTTATTAATTACCGCAATAAAATAGAAAGCGTACACTCTTAAAGATTTGAATAATGTTGCCGCAAAATATCTGGATAAAACAAAAAACTGTCGTTTTGATTTTAGGCGACAGCAAAAATTTTGACAAACCTTCGACCAATATCAGGCCAACCTATTTTAATAACTCCCGAAGAATAGTTTTTTCATGAATATATCTTTATGATTGATGCAAATAAATTTAAACGGATCGCTCAGAGAATCGATTCCTACCGGGAAGCGATGATTGAACTGCAAATTGCTCTTAGCGCCGTTCCCGCTGTCGGGCCGGAAAACGGCGGTGAAGGTGAATTATTGAAGGCTAATCTATTGAAAAACCGCCTTATCAGGAATTGGGCTTTAAAAATTTCCGGCATTATGACGCGCCAGATAAAAGCGTTTCTTCCGGCATCCGTCCGAATTTTATTACCACGATCGAAGGTAAAAATAAAACCAGATTTGTCTGGATTATAACTCATCTGGATATTGTTCCTCCCGGTGAATTGCAACTCTGGAGCAACGATCCATACAGCGCCTATGTTAAAGACGGCCATATTTTCGGCCGCGGCGTGGAAGACAATCAGCAGGACATGGTGGCATCCATTTTTGCCGCCAAGGCGATTCTGGATGAAGGAATCGTATTGGCTAAGTCCATCGGTCTTGGCTTTTGTTGCCGACGAAGAAACATCCAGCAAAATGGGCGCTTGCTATATGCTGGAGTCGCGCCGATCAGCCGTTTAAAAAAGATGACTTGATTGTCGTTCCCGATTCCGGAAATCGGGAAGGCACATTAATAGAGGTCGCCGAAAAAAGCATGCTCTGGCTTTCCTTTAAAACAAAAGGAAAACAATGCCACGG
>CAVXLI010000034.1:0-59848 GCA_963762595.1 uncultured delta proteobacterium | reverse complement strand
GTGTTCAACGACAAACGCGTCAACAAAATTTAATTTGGAATAATCAAGTTTTCCGGCAAACATACCCGTATCCACCGCATTTACTTCGGCGCGCAAAGAATCAAGATAGGAGGCGGCTTTTTTGCGGTTTTCTTCTGTATCTTCTCGCAAAATCATGCAAACGATGAAATAGGCAACGGGTATTTTTCCCAATTCGTCTTTATGGTTTTTGACAAAATCCGTCACTTCCGGCAAAACAGCTCCTCGACGAATAGCGCTACCTAATACCACCGCCTGATAACCGTCTATACTTTGCACTTTTTTTATAGGTTTAACATCCACCACGGCACCACTCTGGGCGAGCCTTTTCCCGATAGCATCGGCAACCTCAGCGGTAGACCCGGCACGCGTAGCATAGGCAACCAACATTCTGGGAGCCGCGGGATTTTTTTTACCGTGGCTATTTTCCAATAAATCAATATCAATGGATGTCCAGCCAGCGAAAGGGGCAAGCAAAAAAGCTAAAAAAATAATTATGAACAGCAAACGCGTGGAAAAGATTAAACGAATTTGCCAATCATTTTCTTTGAGAGGAGTTTTTCTCGTTCTCATAGGTCAGATTATAGACTATTTTATCGATAATGTAAAAGAAATGAGGGAGCTTGCGCTCCCCCATTTTTGAAAGGAGGTGAAGCTAAAAAAAGAACTTAAGTTTAGTAACAAATCCCCGGACCAAAAGCACCCGGGCCTCTCATGCCGCCGCGCGGGCCAAAACCGGGGCCTCTGCCCCAACCGGAACTCGCCAGGATTTCCTTTTGCTCCGGTGTCAATATTTTGTTGATTTCAAAGCGCAGAGCCGTATCTTTATCTTCCAGTTTATCACGTAATGCCCTTACGTCCTTTTGCACGGCGTCAATTTTGTTTTTGTCAGGATTGGTCTGTAACCAGAGCCGACGAAGTTCCACGGACTTATCAAACATCTTTTCTCTAATCGGCCTGATATCTTTTTCGTGAGCTATTTGCAGAGCTTCCATCTTGGCTTCCTGGTCATCAGTAAGGTTTAATCTCCCGTAACCTGCATGGTGATAATATCCACGGCCAGTGCCGTCAAGATTTCCATAACCCGCTCCCGGTCCTCTGCCTTCACGAGGGCCAAAAGCAAACACCGGCGTGGTTAAGAGCACGCCCAATCCAATTGCCGCTAATAATAATACTATTTTTTTCATCATTAATCTCCTTAACTAGTTCTTTCTTTTATTTTCTTACTGCTGGTTATACAGCAAGGCCTGTGCCATCAGTAATGATATTTGCTAATACGTTGTAATTAATAGTTATTTATTAAAAGAGAAAAAGATGTTTTGTTTTTTTAGGAATAATATGGATAATATGTATCCAATACAAGTATCCAGCTGGATACTATTTATCCGGTCTATAGTGAGAAATCGCAATGGCTTATAAAATGAAGAAAAAATTCCAATTTGATATTTCCGTTTGGGTCGCAATAAGCGCGATCACTGTATTGGCGGCGATTTTTGCCATGATAACGGCGGCTCATTTCCAGCGTCAAAAACAGCAGGCAGAAGAGATTTTTAAGGAAAAAGGTGCTACATTGATTAGATCTTTTGAGGCGGGATTGCACGGTAAAATTAACGAGAAAGAGGGTACCTTTTACACACGCAAATTGCTTATGGAAATAGCCCAGCAAACGGATATTGACTATATTATTGTTACCGATAACAAAGGCAATATCATCGCGGACAGCGACCCTTCAATGATTTTTCAGAAGTATGGCCTGGATTTGGATACTGCAAAAATAGCCGAGAACGCGAATATTATGTGGCGTCAAGTGGCGAATCCCGGGGGCGCGGGCACCTTTGAAGTATACCGAGGTTTTTTCCCGGGGAAACGTTACCTCCCGGGTGACATTACGGCAAAAGAAAAGCCTGAAGGTTTAAAAAACAAGTTAATCGTTTATGTCGGCTTTAATATGGCTAAAATTGAAAAGGCCACCGAGGAAGATACAAAGAATACGATTATCGGCGCTTTGATACTTTTATTAATAGGCTCTCTGGCAATTGTTTCCCTTTTACTTGTGCAGGCCTATCGTCTTGCTCGAGCGTCTCTTTCACGGATAACGGTGTTTTCCGAGACGCTGGTAAAAAACATGCCCATTGGTCTCATCGCGCTTGATGATGGCGGGGAAATCGTTAGCTGCAATGAAAAAGCAGAGGCTGTTTTAAAAGTGTCTAGTGTTGACGTTTTGGGCAAGAAGGCGGTGGATATTATACCCCTGCCCTTGAAAAAGATGTTGGAAGAAATACCTGAGAGCGGCGGCTTACTAGAAAGAGATATCGAATTAATTTCTCCCGTGGGTGAAGAGAAAAGATGGGAAGTAGTTGCCGCGACGCTGACTGAGGAAGGGATTCCCGTCGGCAAAATAATGTTGATGCACGATGTCACCGCCATCCGACAATTGGAAAAGGAGGTGGCCAAAAGCCGTCATTTGACTTCGATTGGCTCTCTGGCCGCAGGCGTTGCCCATGAAATAAGAAATCCGCTCAGTTCAATCAAGGGATTTGCCGTCTATCTAAAGGAAAAGTTGTCCGGCAATATTGAAGATAAAAAAACAGCGGAAATTATGATTCAAGAAGTCGAAAGACTCAACCGCGTAATAAGTCAGCTTATCGAATTTGCCCGGCCAGTGGAATTAAAAAAAGAAAGAACGCGATTTTCGGATTTGGTTCGGCATACGGTAAAATTAATTGACGCCGAAGCACAAAAAAATAAAATCACTATTGATATGGAAATAGATGATGACGCCTCTCTTATCGAAGTTGATCCCGATAAAATTAAACAGGTGCTTCTCAACATTTTTCTCAATGCGTTGGCAGCTATGAAAAAAGGCGGCAAACTGGTCATTATGCTTTTGCCGGGGAAAAGTTATTTTACTGTTATAATTTCCGATACCGGAGTGGGAATCGAGAAGACCGATTTGCCCCGTATTTACGATCCGTATTTTACATCAAAACCGGCAGGAACGGGTCTGGGTCTGGCCGTTGTGCAAAAAATAATGGAGGCGCACGGAGGACATATTAAAGTGGAAAGCACGGCGGGACAAGGAACGAAGCTATTTCTGATTTTCCCGCTTTCTGATATCAGCAAAAAAAGGAATACAGATGAAAATTGATCAATCAATATTAGTCGTGGATGATGATCTTGCCCACCGCATGATGCTCAAAAAAGTACTGGGGGGCTGGGGCTATCAGGTTTACGAAGCTGATGACGGATCAGGCGCGATTGAAAAAGTACGCCAAACATCTTTTGATTTGATTTTAATGGATATCCGGATGCTCAATATTTCGGGAATTGAGGCTCTGGAACAAATTAAAATTATCAATCCGGCAATTCCGGTTATTATCATGACAGCCTACGCTTCCGTGGAGACGGCAGTAACCGCCTTAAAAAAAGGCGCTTATGATTACCTCACCAAGCCGCTGGATTTTGACGAACTTAAAATCGCCATCGGCCGTGCTACTGAACACAACCGGCTCAAGAAGGAAAACGAATACTTAAAAGTAAGGTTAGGTGAGCAGTTTGATCGACAAAACTTGATTGGCCAGAGCCCATCAATGATAAAGCTATTGGATACAGTTGCGCAGGTAGCGGCGACGGAAGCCACCATTTTGATTGCCGGCGAATCGGGGACTGGTAAGGAAGTAATTGCCAACGCTATTCATTACAACAGCTCCCGCAAGGATGCACCGTTCATTAAGATTAACTGCGCGGCGCTGACAGAAACACTTTTGGAATCCGAGCTATTCGGCCATGAAAAGGGCGCTTTTACCGGCGCGGACCGAAAGAGGGAGGGGAAATTTCGTCAGGCGGAAGGCGGCAGTTTGTTTTTGGATGAAGTGAGCGAAATGTCGCCGGCGATGCAGGTGAAGCTTTTAAGAGTTTTACAGGAAAGAGAATTAACCCGCGTGGGTGGAGCGGAAGTCATTAAAGTCAATGTAAGGTTGATTGCCGCCTCGAATAAGGATTTAAAAAAGGAAATGGAAAGAGGCCGTTTCCGGGAAGATCTATTTTACCGGCTCAATGTTGTTGGCCTAAATGTGCCGCCACTTCGGGAAAGAAAAGAAGATATACCGATACTTGCGCAGCATTTCCTGCAACAATTTGTTGCGCAGAATTCCAAAAAAATAAAAGGCTTCACGCCGCAGGCGATGGAAAAGCTATTAAAATATAATTGGCCGGGAAACATCCGGGAGCTTATGAACGCTGTAGAGAGAGCGGTTGTTCTGTCGCGTAAGGAATATCTTGATGCCGAAGAGTTGGTGCTAATAATGGCGGATAATTCCGTTGATGTTAAGACTACTCAAAATAGGTTACTGGAAAATTTGCCGTTGGAAGAAGTGGAGAAAAGGGCTGTTTTGGATGTCGTGGAAGCTTCCAGCGGAAACAAAAGCGAAGCCGCCCGCCGTCTCGGCATAACCCGTAAAACACTGCGAAAAAAATTGGAAAAGTATAAAAATATCGTTTGATGACCATTTCTTAAAAGTGACCGAATCGATAACAAAATCATCTATAAGGCAGAATTGTTTTCATAAATATTTGCTTGTAATGATAAGCAATATTAGTTAATAAACTAATACGATTGCTTGGAAAATATTCCTGAACGTAAAGTCTTTTGTGTTGTTAAAAATTAGGGGGGAAGATGGGGGAAGGAATCAACGATTACACAAAAAATATTATAGATTTAAGACGGCATATGTGGATGGCCGGGGTAGAAGAGGAATTGCGGCGTCTTATCTGGCAAATTGCCGTTGTCGGCAAATATATATCCGCGAAAATACATGAAGCCAACCGGAAATTGGTCGGATTCAAAAATATTTACGGTGAAGATCAACTTACGCTGGATCGCGCCGCCGATGAAATTTTGAAAAGTCAATTACAATTTTCCGGATTTGTGCGCGAGTATGCTTCTGAAGAGCAGGAAAAGATAGTCAAAATTGGTTCCGGCAAAGAAAAATATATAGTTACGGCAGACCCTCTTGATGGTTCATCGCTTGTAGAGACCAATCTGGCCATTGGCACGATTATCGGTATCCACAAAGAATCCATTTTGGATACAGGTAAAAATACAATGGTGGCGGCGCTCTATATTACTTATGGGCCGTTGATTACGATGATTTATTCGGCGGGGAAAGGCGCTCACGAGTTTGTTCTCAATCGTGAAGGTGAGTATGTTCTCGCGCAGGAAAAGATTAAATTAAAAGAGAAAGGATCTATTTTCTCTCCCGGTGGATTGCGCTGCGATTGGATACCGGCACACCGCAAGTTTATCGACCAGTTGGAAAAAGATGGCTACAAATTGCGTTATAGTGGCGGATTTGTTCCCGACATCAATCAAGTGTTAATAAAAAAGGGCGGTTTATTCACTTATCCTGCCCTGCAAAAATCTCCGCAGGGAAAATTGCGGCTCTTGTTTGAATTGCAGCCCATGGCGTTTATTATGGAGCAGGCAGGAGGCCTTGCTACTGACGGCAAGGAAGATATTCTCTCTTTGAAAGTGGAAAATATCCATCAATGCTCGCCGATTTATATTGGCAGCTCCGCAGAAGTGCGAATGGCAAAGCAATTCTTATCGTGATATTTGCTGATTTTTTATCCGTACAGATTTGGATGAATTGCTATAAACTTGTAACCTGATAGGGATAATATATTTGAAGAATCTTTTATCAATAATACGGCATCAAAGCAGGATTGGTAATTATGATATATGAGAGCAAACCCGCCGGCATCACAGATAATTTTTATTGCCTTGGGCCGGTTTCCGTTCCGTCATTTCTTCTGGACGGTGATCATCCAATAATGTTTGATGCTGGTGTATATATTTTTGGAGAATACTATCTTCGAGAAACACTTCGTATAATGGGCGACAGGAGGCCGGAATATCTGTTTTTAACCCATGTGCATTTTGATCACTGCGGCTCTGCCGGATTTCTCAAAAGAGTTATGCCGGAGCTGAAAATTGGCGCCTCTTATGAGGCAAAGGAGATAATAAAAAAACCGTCTGCTGTTGGGCTGATTAAAAAGCTCAATACCTTCGGTGAAGACGGTAAGGTTTATTTCGAGCCTTTTGCGATAGATTGCGTATTTAATGATGGTGACGTGATAGAAGTTGCGAAAAATCTCAGCGTCAAAGTGATAAAAACCCCTGGCCATACCAGGGACATGTTGAGTTTCTACATACCTGAACAAAAAATATTGATACCATCTGAATCTATCGGCATGCCCGGATTAGGTGAATATATTTACAGTGAATTTCTGACCGACTATTATGTGTATTTGGATTCGCTTAAAAAGCTTGCAGATTATGATGTGGAAATTTTGGTGCTCGCGCACGCCTTATATTACACAGGCGAGGATGCCAAATCCTATATGCCGCGGGCGATTGAACATACACAGAGATTTCGTGAAAAAATAGAAAAGCTCTTAAAAAAATATGATAATGATTTTGAAACCATCGCTTCAATCATCAGAAAAGAGGAATATGATTCGGTTGTTGGCGACAAACAACCTGAAGAGGCCTATTTGCTTAATTTACACGCTAAAATCAAAGCAATAAAAAGGATTTTAAATTAATTATTAATAGTGTGTTTATATATAATGTTATATAAAAGGAGCACTTATGATTTTTGAAAATAAAAACCAATTAAAAGATAAATGCGCGCCGGTTGTTAAATTGGACGGCAGCGATATTCACATTTTGGATGAGGCAAAGCTCAAAAACGAGCTTATTGATGATTTGATTTATACAGTCGTGTTTAGCCCGGATAAGGCAACACAGGAAGCCGCCTGCTGGCTTATTCGCCGTGTAGCAGTTGCTCTGGGAATTATGTCCGCTTCCATTCAATCCTTCTACGAGGCAATGGGGCGCGGAGAAGTGAAGGGATTCACTGTTCCTGCGATTAATATCCGGGGGATAACTTACGATGTCGCCCAGGCGGTTTTTCGTGCGGCAATCAAAGGACAGGCAGGACCGGTTATTTTCGAAATTGCCCGCTCGGAAATCGGTTACACTGCGCAAAAACCATTGGAATACGCCTGCGCCGTGAAGGCCGCCGCAATTAAAACAGGATATCGCGGGCCTATCTTTTTGCAGGGAGATCATTTTCAAGTGGACAGCAAAAAATTTGCCGCCGATGCCGCTAAAGAAACACAGGCGGTAAAAAATTTAATTTGGGAAGCAATTGACGCCGGTTTTTATAATATTGATATTGATACCTCCACGCTTGTTGATTTGACAAAAGCAACCGTTAAAGAGCAGCAAAAGATAAATTACACTCTAGCGGCGGAGCTCACAACAATGATCCGTGATTTGGAGCCGGAAGAAATTACCATTTCCGTGGGTGGAGAAATCGGAGAGGTCGGCGGAAAAAACAGCACCGTGGAAGAACTGCAGGCTTTTATGGAAGGATACCTTGCAGAACTCAAAAAACGCGGCGCAGCGCTTAAAGGGATAAGCAAAATCAGCGTCCAGACAGGAACAACACACGGAGGCGTTCCACTGGCGGACGGGAGCGTGGCAAAAGTTAAAATAGATTTTGATGTGCTGAAAAAGTTATCTGGATTGGCGCGTTCTCAATACGGTCTTGCCGGAGCCGTTCAGCATGGTGCCTCCACTCTTCCTGATGAGGCGTTTGACAAATTTCCGGCGGCGCACACTGCGGAAATTCATCTGGCTACCGGTTTCCAAAACATTATTTACGATAGTAAAAGTTTTCCTAAAGACCTGCGGGAAAAAATCTACAAATATTTGAAAACTAAATTAAAAGAAGAATGGAAAGAAAAAGATACTGAAGAGCAGTTCATCTATAAAACCCGTAAAAAGGGCTTTGGTCATTTCAAGCTGGAGTTGTGGCATTTGCCGGAAAATACACGCGATAAACTGGGCGCTGAATTGGAAAAACAAATTTCTTTTTTATTAGGAAAGCTAAAAGTGACCAAAAAGCAAGAAATCGTAAAAAAATATATTCAACCGGTCGATGTGCATTTAGAGATGCCTGTGGCCTTAAAAGGTTAAGTTTTTCCCGTGGTTTAAAATGGATGAAGGCGGTAATTTTAGAAAAAATAACCAGCTTAAAAAAAAATAAACGACCACTGAAACTGGTTGAATTGACTAAACCAGCTATTACAGATAAAGAAATTCTGGTTAAAATATCCGCCTGCGGTGTTTGCCATACGGAATTGGATGAGATTGAAGGAAGAACCTCGCCGCCTCATTTTCCCGTAATTTTGGGACATCAAATTGTTGGTACAGTTGCTGATCGCGGCGGGGACGCAAAGAAATTCGAGTTGGGCGCGAAAATCGGCATCGGTTGGATAAATTCGGCCTGCGGAAAATGTCGGGCATGTATTTCCGGAAACGAAAATCTCTGTAATGATTTTAAAGCAACCGGCAGAGATGTTGACGGCGGTTACGCTGAATATGTCAAGGTGCGCGAAGATTTCGCTTTTGCCATACCCGAAATATTTTCCAATGTGCAAGCGGCACCTCTTTTGTGCGCCGGGGCAATAGGCTACCGGTCGCTTCGTCTTACCAATCTTATTAACGACCAGCATCTGGGATTAACCGGTTTCGGAGCATCCGCTCATCTGGTTTTAAAATTAGCAAAGTATCTTTACCCTCATTCTAAAATATTTGTTTTTGCCCGTAGCGAACGCGAAAGAAATTTTGCAATGGAATTGGGCGCTTTCTGGGCGGGGGATACAAGCGAAGAGCCGCCGCAGAAACTTCATGCCATTATCGATACAACACCTGCCTGGGGACCTGTTGTTTATGCCCTAAATAATCTGGAGCCTGCCGGAAGGCTGGTAATCAACGCGATACGTAAAGAAGAAACGGACAAAGACTATTTACTGAATATAGACTATTCACAACACCTCTGGCAGGAAAAGGAAATAAAGAGCGTCGCCAATGTGACGCGTAAAGACATTGAAGAGTTTTTAAGGCTGGCCGCGCAAATACCAATAATACCGGAAGTGGAGGAGTACCCGCTCGATGATGCGAACCGCGCGTTGATGGATTTGAAAGAAGGGAAAATCAAAGGCGCCAAAGTGTTGAGAATAAGTTAAAAGTGACAGTTTCGCAAAAAGCCAAGAAAGTTTCAGAGTCGTCATTCCGGCGAAAGCCGGAATCCAGGAGATTTCAAAGGCTCACAAAAACTGGACACCGATTTTCACCGGTGTGACGGCTTTTTTTACTAGATCATCAAAATTACTTTGTCTCATGCCAGCTGACTATATAATCGAGTGACTTTTCTTTTGGAGCGTTCGTATCAACCTTCCAACTTCCTGCGAGACCCTGATCCTTCGCCGTAATTTCAAAGTGGCTCATCGCGATGCCCATGTCAATATCCTGCAAGTGGACTGTTCCCAGCATTTTATATTGGAGCGATCGCTCCAGTGAGAAATGGAAGGTATTAAGCTTTACGTCATATAAAACGCGCCACGGCTGTTTGTTGGATGCGGAAGGCGCCAGGCGAAGATTCTCCAAGGCATCGCGATATTTTCCAGACTGTGCTTGCGTCAATGGTTTTGAAAAATCATTGGCAAAGAAAAGTTCCGACCAGGGTTTTCTGTGGTCAGAGCCGGCAAGTCGGCGCATAATTTTTTCCGTGAGCGATTTTTCATCTGCCGGATAACCTATCGGACTTACTGTCGGCAATATTTCACCTGCACGCAGGCTGGCTGCTTGGGCAAAGCCGCTGGCCTGAAAAGTTCCGCCCAGCCAGCATGTTCCCAAGCCCAGCGCGGTCGCTTTGAGGATCAATATTTCCTTGCAGTAGCCTAAATCTTCCCTGGCCAGGGGAGATTTTTTTATAATACCTATCAGAAAATAGCGGGCGTTTTTAATAACGCCGTACGTGCCCATTTTTTTCCATTCCCGCGGCGTTCTATGACGGCCATATTGATTAATTTAAAGTTCGGTTGATTGCCGAAGGGCCCTTTTTGTGCGGCGCTGATGTAACCGGAGAGCTCCCGCAGGACTTTATCTTCAAGAGGTCTTTCCGCATATGTTCTGCACGATATTCGTTTTTTGATGAATTCACTCAATGCCTTCATAAATTCTCCCTTAAAATTATTGTTGGCAAATCGCTTTTGTAAAGGTAATATAAGTATATATAAAATATTTGCATAAAGATAGCCAGGCCTTGAGGGTAATTTTATGAAGTTAGCCAGTGTTGAAGAAATGCGTTTTATGGATCGCTATTGCCATAGAAAAACTGGGCATTGCCGAAGAAATACTCATGGAGAATGCCGCGCTGGCTTCCGTGGCTTTGCTACAGCGCGAAATCGGCATTCGCGATAAAAAATTTGTCGTCTTTTGCGGTACGGGCAACAACGGCGGCGATGGCCTGGTTGTGGCACGTCTTATTCATTCCGGCGGCGGGAAAGTAAAAGTATTTTTGCTGGGCGATAAAAATAAATTTCGCGGTGCCGCCCAAACCAATATGGCGATAATTGAAAAACTCCCCATTGAAGTATTGAAACTGGAAAACGCGGCGGCGGCAAAAAAAGATGTAGCGCACAGTGATATGATTATTGACGCGATTTTCGGTACAGGGCTTGACCGCGATGTTGCAGGATTGGCCGCGGATGTAATTGCGCTCGTCAATAAAAGTAAAAAGAAAGTTTTATCCTTGGATATTCCCTCCGGCGTTAATGGCAATACCGGCCAAATTATGGGCACAGCGGTTAAAGCTGATTATACCGTAACTTTTGGTCTCCCCAAAATCGGCAACATGCTTTATCCGGGATATGAGCTTTGCGGACAAATTTTTGTCAGCCATATTTCCTTTCCGCCCTCCCTTACTCAAAGCAACGATCTTCAAATTGCCACCAATGATTATGTGGCCCTGCCTAAGCGGCCGGCAGAAGCCTACAAAGGTTCAGTGGGTGATGTCCTTTTCATTGCCGGTGCCGCCAATTATTATGGCGCTCCTTATTTTGCGGCCATGTCCTTTTTGAAGGCAGGCGGCGGTTATGCAAGGCTTGCCGCGCCTAAGTCAATGATCGGCAAGCTGGCAGTGAAAGGGAGAGAGATTGTCTATCTGCCGCAGGAAGAAACAGCGGCGGGAAGCATTGCCATGAAGTGCAAAAATAAATTGCTGGAAGCAGCAGCAAAAGTGGATATGGTAGTTATCGGTCCCGGCCTTTCCTTGCAGGAAGAAACGGTGAGACTGGTCAAAGAGCTGGCAGAGGCAATCAAAGTACCGCTCCTCATTGACGGTGACGGTCTTACGGCAATTGCGGAAAATCCGGGAATATTACGCAGCCGGAAAGCGGCGACAATCCTGACGCCGCACCTGGGTGAAATGGCGCGGCTTACCGGAAAATCCGACTGCTGAAATCAACGGCAATAAAATAGCTGTTTTGCGGGAAGCAACAGAAAAGCTTAAAGCCACGATTGTTTTGAAAGGCGCGCATTCACTGATTGGATATGCCGACGGCCAGGTTTATATCAATTTGAGCGGCAACGCCGGTATGGCTACAGCCGGTTCGGGTGATGTGCTTACCGGCTGCATCGCGGCGATGTACGGATTGGGATTAAAGCCGGAAGAAGCAACACGCAAGGGTGTATTTCTCCACGGCTATGCCGGAGATTTAGCCGCGGCGAAAAAAGGCGAAGACGGCATCACCGCAAAGGATATTATGGAATTTCTGCCGCAGGCGCTGAAGAACGACCGTGAAGGCGCTATTGATGAAAAATATTATGCGCCGCCGGTAATTTTATAAAGATACAAAGTTTTGTGTCTCTAAGGGGCGAAAACGAGTTTAATCCTGTTGATGCGTACTTCCTGTAATTCTTGTTTCTCAATTCTGTCGTTTTATGATAAATTACAAATGGTAATGTTTGAAAAATGGCTGATTTCAAACTTAACAAAAGGAGTATGCTATGCAAGGTAATATTCTTGTCTGGGTTATTTTTTTTCTAATGGTGATAATACTAGCGGTACAATTCCAAGTGAGTGACCTCAATAGAAAATTGCAGGAAACCATCAAAAAAGTAGATGAACTGCTAATCAAAAAAGCAGATGAACTTCTAAAGGAACAGGTAAAAGAAAAAAGAAGTGATATAAAATTACCCAACACACCATTATAGATTCTTCGCACCTCCTAAGGACCTGGCGGACATCTGTTCGGCAAACTGTCAAGCGTTAGTGATTCTGAATTATCGGTGTCTTCATCCGTGGCAAACACTGGTGCGACGCGTAATGGCCACGATTATGGGTTTTTCCCGGGGCGCAATGTTAATTGTTTTTTTCTGATAGGGTGTGCTAAGGTACATTCAGGTTTTTTATAAAAATCACAAGAGACGTGACTTTATGAAAAAGCTGTTTGCCTTTCTCATAGTGCTGACAATCATATCTTTTTGGGCTGAGGGTATACCCAAAACGTTGATCGCAGCCACCAAGAGAGTACCGCCAGCCGCTACTCAATCCCCGGATAAACGTCCCTACTGGCCAACCAAGGAATGGCGGGTAAGTAGTCCTGAAAAACAGGATATGGATGTCAGCATCCTCGACCAGATAACCGGTTACGTTCAGGATTACAAACTTGATGTGGACTCTGTCATAGTCGTACGGCATGGTTATATCGTCTATGAGAAATACTTTCGTGAACCTTGGAGCAAAGATAAAGTGCACAACATTTTCTCCTGTACCAAGAGTGTGATGGGTTCACTGGTAGGCATTGCCGTGCAACAAGGCAAAATTAAAAGCCTTAATGATAAGATGGTGGACTATTTCCCGAACCGTACCATCCAGAATCTGGATGAGAGGAAGAAAAGTATTACTCTGCTCAACCTTATGACCATGAAGGGCGGCTTTGATTGGGCGGAGTGGACATATCCCTATTCGGATCCCCGCAATCCCTGGATTCAGGCGCTCCGCAGCAATGACACCATTCAGTTCGTGCTGGATACGCAGATGACCACCGAACCCGGCACGGTCTGGGCATATAACGGCGGATATTCTCAACTATTCTCCTCCGTTGTTACAGATAAAACTGGAATGGACACCATGGAATTCGCCAGGAAGAACCTGTTCAACCCGCTAGGAATTACAGAATATATTTGGAGAAAAGACCGGCAGGGTATCTATGATGCGGCCGGCGGCTTATTATTGACGCCGCGGGACATGGCCAAATATGGATATCTAATACTGAACAAGGGTCTTTGGGAAGGAAAACAGATCATCCCCGCTGAATTCGTTGCTGAATCGGTCAAGACCCAGACAACCTTCAACTCTAACTCCGGCTACGGCTACGAAAGCTGGTGGACGGTTCCTTTGGATGGTTATTATTACGCAGCTGGGATACGAGGACAGAGAATCTATGTCATGGAAAAACAGGAAATGGTGATAGTGACTACCGGCAATGTCCCCGAAGACAGACAGACAGAGGTCAAAATGCGTAAAATTGCCGATTATGCTGTATCTGCTTGCAAGCAGTAGTTCACGGATCACGGGAAGAGGATACCGATGGCTGATAAAAAATCTGAAGAGATGAAAATCACCAGACGTGAATTTATCGCCGGGGCGGGCACCGTTCTCGCTTTCAGCGCGGTATCGAGCCTGACACCCGGCGCACCCGCGATCGCAAAAACGAAAGCTGAACCGGTTCTGGAAGGTATCCCCACATCCGCACTGATCATCCACGACCCTAACCTATGCGCCGGTTGCGGTGTTTGCGGACTGATGTGTGCCTTTTACCACGAAAAAGAATACGGCCATTCACTGGCACGTAATGAACTGGTGCGCGATCCATTTAATGCTGACTATGCCTTCCATGTCTGCCAGCAGTGCAAAACACCCGCCTGCTATTTCGCCTGCCCAAAGAAAGACGCCGCTTTGCGTATCGATAAACAGACCGGAGTGAAATATGTGAATACCGCCGAATGCATAGGTTGCGGTGCCTGCACCAGCGCCTGTCAGTTCACTCCGCCCCGCGCCAATGTGCATCCGGTGAAAAAGGTCTCCTTTAAATGCGACCTATGCCGCGGCCGGGAAGACGGACCTATCTGTGTGGAGTACTGCACAATGCAGGCTCTAAAGAAGATATCGGGAGATGAAAGAGGGTAAACATGAACCTGTACGGCTGGACCGGCAAAATACTCTGGGTTGACCTGACCACAAAGAAAATCAGCACCGTTTCCACCTCCAATTATGAACCGGAGAAGTATCTGGGCGGGGTCGGCTTGAACACCAAGATATTCTGGGAATTAGGATGTCCCACTGTTGACGCTTTTGACTCCCGTAACCCCCTCATTATTTCTATCGGACCGGTGACAGGTACGGCAGGACCTTTCAATCGGGCGGAAATCTGCGGCATAGCTCCCCAGTCCTATCCGCAGGAAACATTCGCCTATTCTGGGGTTGGGGGAAAAATTGCCTCTGAAATAAAATTCGCCAGGTATGACGGAATGGTGATTGTAGGTAAATCCAAAACACCTGTTTATCTTTCTATTCTCGATAATGTCGTGAAGATTGAGGACGCGAAATCCCTCTGGGGTATGGATACCTTTGAAACGCAAAAAGCCCTGATGGCTAAGCATTCCAATGCCGCTGTTCTTACCATCGGACCGGCCGGAGAAAATTTGTGCCGCGTGGCGATTATCCTTAACGAAACGGCCAGTGCCGCCGGACAGGGTGGCTATGGTGCGGTCATGGGCTCTAAAAACCTCAAAGCTATCGTTGTTAAAGGTACCGGTACGTTAAAGGTGGCCAGGCCGGATTTGTTGATGAAGCTCCAGAAAGAAAGGATGGATGCCAAGGAATGGCTGAAAGGTGCGGCCCAATCCTGGGGCAGATACCCATTATGCGGAGGCACCATAGCCGCGGACATGAAGGCAAACCGTCTCCAGCGTATGGCAGGATGCCACGGATGCACCTATCAGTGCATGGGCTTTTATGATATTCTGGGCATCGGCAAAGGGGCGCAGATGTGTGTGGAAGCCTGGTATGGCTGGTACAGTGGCGGCAGTTCTGAAGGGTATTGGGAAGGCAATATACTATCGCAGAAATTGGGTATCAATAATTATGAACTGTTTGGCATTATGTCTTGGCTGTGGGCATTGCAGAAGTACGGCATCTTAGATAAGAAGAAGCTGGGATTGACATCCATTCCTATGTTGGATAATGCCGGTGAATCCCATTACGGCGGGCAAAAAGCTCATCATGATTTTCTAACCGAACTTCTCAGCGGGATGGCTGGCCGCAAGAGCATTCTTTCCCAAGGCACGGCCAGAGCGGCAGAGAGTCTTGGTCCCGCCGCACAGAAAGTCTTTAATGAAGTATTCCCGGCCCGGGGTTACATGCGGCACCATATCGAAAACGTTGGAGCAGCATTACACTGGGCCATGGATACCCGCGATCCCTATTCTTCCTGTCACGATTATTCATCCGGTTTTGGACCCTTCGCTAATATTGCCTCCCATTTTGGTGTGCCCGGCGGCGATATGGCCTATGGCAAGAAGATGGTCTATGACCAAACAGAATACCAGACAGTCTGGGTGCAGAACCACCAGAGCATCAAGAACTCGATGCCGATCTGTGAATATGCCAGCATGCCGTATAGCTTCTTTCATCCGCCAAATATGGATATCCGCATTTTTGAATCCAGCATGCTTTCCGCCGTCACCGGCATCGATTATTCCGTAGAAAAATTGTGGGAAACCGGTGATAGAATTTATACCTTGCGACGTGCCGTATCGGTAATGCGAGAAAACCGAACCCGTGATCAGGATGATCTGAGCCAGGCTTGGTTCGAAAGGCTAGTTGGTGGCAGGACGGAGTCTTTGGCGGCGCCTCTGGATAGGGTTAAATGGGAGGCACTGAAAGACAGATTCTATGCTGTCCGCGGTTGGAATCCGGCTAACGCCCGGCCGGCCAGAGCCAAGCTTGAACAACTGGGTATGAAGGCCGTAGCAGACAAATTGCAAAGTGCGGGCAAGCTGGGGTGAAATTATTTCACTAGACTGACAGAAACAAGTAGGAAAACCATTATTGTATGTTTGAACTGGTAATCTTCACTTCAATTCCGAATTGAAAGGTGAAGCTTTGTAGGTGAAAGCAACAAATCCGCCGATTCGGAAATCGGAATTTTGTTTCTTTCTTCCTGTTATCGTTAGAACGTCACTCACGATAAAGATGCTGGATTTCAAAATGTAATAAACACCATTCAAACACGACAACAAACATCAACACCACTTATATTGTGGTCAATTTTTATTGACAAGCTATTTTCTTTTTTGTATGTATATCACAATCTATCTAATTTTAGTCATTTCTCCATACGGCTTATGAATATCCACTTATTGTTAGAATAATAGGAGGTGTAATCATGAATGACCGCATTGTTAACTCTTTACTTTGTTTCTCAATACTACTGATTGTTGGATGTTCCGCACCGCTTGCATCCTCCGTTGGTTACTATGGACTCACGCCGGGCAAGCAAAATGTCAAGGGATCATATGGTCAATCATTTAAGACTTTCGTGGTTGACTACGATGCGGAAGATATTCGGAAAGCTGCTATTACGGCAGCTGGAATGAATGGCCTGACATTTGATGTACTAAATGATAACATGCTTTCGGGTACCGGTCAATGGGTCCCGCCAGGATTCACTGGAGGTTGTGGACCAAATCAAGTATATGCGGTTTATATGAATAAGATTGGGAAACGTAAAACACGTGTAACAATTGTTGTAGACCACGTAAGTTTTTGTGCAGCTGGAACCAATTCTCAAATACTTTTGTTGCAAAAATTGGTATCGGGCATAAATAGCGTTCTCGCAACATACTAGCATATGAAAAACACACTCAAGGCATTTTGTATACTTTGCTTTCTTTGTTTGGATATCGGAATAGGGCTTAGCGCGACCAGCGACAGAAATGCCTTGGTGGTGTCGAGCGAACCGGATGGTGCTGGTGTTTTCCATTACTTACGGGGTGAATATTATTTTTTGGGCTATACGCCTTTAGAAGTAACCAAGAATGATTTAGATGGGAAAGATGATACAAGGATTCTGCTGGTCAAATATGGATACAACCAAAGCGTTGTGGATTTGAGCTTGGATGGTAGAAACCGACTATATAAACTCAGACCTATAAGCCAACCCTATTTGCTCAGCGAAAAAGGCGCTAGTTCGAAGTACGCTAAATGTAAAACCCAGGTAAGCGGGAGAATTCAGAAGATAATCTATCAAGGCAATAGGTATCGGATAGATCTACAGCTTCCGGCAAGATGGTCCGAAAATGGTGGAAAAACAAAATTAGTCGTATTGGCAAATTTGTTAAATCACGATGACATTGTCGCTATAAGGAAGGCCGAGCGTAGGGACAAAGAAGAGGCCATAGCCCACATAAAAAGTCTTCTCAGTCCGGTTACAAAGCAACTGATACACGAATTCGGCCAACTGGATTGCCTGCAATATTTGTTGCTTATTGCCACTTACCATGGCAAAGGCCTGAAAATAGATTTTACACCCTACACACAATATTGGACGGCAACAACAACGTCTGTGATCGGTAATACTAAATATATAACAACCGCCATTGGTTCGACAATAGAGTTACAACAGGATATGGTTGTCGTTAATAACAACAAGACATTCCTGTTTGAATACAAACTACACTAAGATAGTTTCCCATTATCCTCACAAGATCTACTAATATATTCAAATCAATGCCGCTTGCACTTAGGATTGCTGCAATTCTTGGCTGGTGGTGGGCTGACCATGGCAGTATTAATCATGGTGCCTATCATCGCATGAGAGGATTTTGAAGACTTGTGTGATAAGGTTTATGAAGACTGCCATTAAGAAACAGCATAACTATGGCTTTCAGCAGATCGCCGATGACTCCCGATGAAGCCATTCTTTAGATCAAACATTTCAAACGCAAATCCTCACAATATTTTATTTACTGTGTTTGTTGCTTTGTAGGTGAAAGAGAGATTGTTTGCTATTGGGCGTTGATTTCATCCACTTTCATGAACGTACGCGCCAATCGTATGAACAAAAGATAAAAGGGCTGGATCATCCGGTCAACCTGGGTAATGATAAAATGTTTATAGCCGACGGGAAAGGATGTATTCCGCAACAGCATTGAGTTGATTTGTTTCCACGCATTCGGGAAACAGATTCAACCGGGCTTTGGCATCTCTAATAAATTTTTCCGCGCATTTTAATGAATAATCAATTCCGTTGTATTTTTGGATAAAATTTAAAATTTCCCGCAGAGCTTTTTGCGAATATTTTTTCCGGGATATCAATTCTTTGATTATTTTTCTTTCTTTTGCCGCACATTTTTTTAGAGAATAAATAAGCGGCAGAGTCATTTTGCCTTCTTCCAAATCCTTGCCGACGGATTTGCCGAATTCCTTTTCTTTGGCCATATAATCCAACGTATCATCCGTCATTTGAAAAGCCATGCCGATATTCCTGCCAAAATTGGCCAGGGCATCTTTTTTTCCTAATGATGCCGAACCAAGAATCGCGCCGGAGGCGCAGGCGGCGGAAATCAGAACGGCTGTTTTCTTTTCGATGATGGTTAAATATTCTTCTTCGGTTAGATTGACATCGCCGCATTTCATGAGTTGAAAAACTTCGCCCTCGGACATAACGTTCGTGACTTCGGACATCAGTTTTAAAATAGCGATATTTTCGATTTCGGTCATTAAAGTAAAAGATTTGGAATAAAGAAAATCGCCGACGAGGACACTGGCGGCGTTTCCCCAGATGTTGTTGGCGGAAGTTTTGCCGCGGCGGATAATCGCCTGATCAATCACATCATCGTGCAGCAAGGTGGCGGTATGAATAAATTCCATGACCGCGGCCATGGGGAAACGGTTTTTCCCTTTATATCCGCAAAGCCCGGCGCATATTAAAAGCAAAAGCGGACGGAATCTTTTTCCGCCGCTGTCAATTAAGTGGTGCGAAACTTCGGGAATCAGTTTGACATCGGAAGTTATATATTTATTGAGGTATTTTTCTACCTGTTGAAGGTCGTCTTTATATGCGGAAAAAACATCTTGAATTTGCATATATAATCTCTTGATTAGAATTATTTGCACTTTTGTCATTCCGGACTTGATCCGGAATCCAGTTATTTATTCAGAGCGCTGGTTCCCGGCCTTCGTAACCTAAAGGTCATCTACGACCGCTATGACGATTATTGAACTTTTGACAAGAGCAGCAAAAATGATAAAAACTATATTTTAATTTGTCCGCGCTTGTCAAATAAGTTTTATTTTAAATAATTTCTCCAAACAGATCATAGTCATCGGCGGTAGATGATTTTACATTTTACGATTGTGCCGATTTTTAGCTTGCGTACCTTTAACGTAAGTTATGCCGTCTATTTCCGGGGCTTGTCGGCGGCATCTGCCGATGAAGTCATAATCCGGTCGGTCGCTTTTTTCTTCGATAAGCACTTCCTGAATTGAGCCGATCAAGCTTTTATTGATGGCGTGGGAAATTGCCGCCTGTTCACTCATAATTATTTCACGGCGGCGCTCTTTTTCCTTTTCGGATACCTGCGATTTTAAATTTGCCGCGATTGTTCCTTCTTCCCGCGAATAGGTAAAAACACCGAGATGGTCAAATTTTGTTTCGTGCACAAAATCAAGCAATCTTTCAAATCTTTTTTGTGTTTCGCCCGGAAATCCGACAATGAGCGATGTTCTCAGCGCGACATCGGGAATTATCTGTCTTGCCTGAGCAATAATTTCTTTGATTTTGGCGCCGGTTACTTTGCGGTTCATCGCTTGTAAGAATATCATCGTCAATATGCTGAATCGGCAAATCAATGTAGCGGCAGATTTTTTCATTGGCGGCAATAGTTTCCAGTAAATCTGTGGTGATATGCGCCGGATGGGCGTAAAGCAGGCGAATCCATTTGATGCCTTTGATTTGCGCCATGTCGTTTAACAGGTCGGATAATCGCGGACGGCTTTTTAAATCCCTGCCGTAAGTTGTTGTATCCTGGCCGGTAATGATTATTTCTTTTATTCCTCTTTCTGCCAGTATTTCGGCTTCCCGCAGAATATCTTTCGGCATGCGGCTGCGGGCTTTACCGCGAATGGACGGTATCACGCAGTAAGAACAGCAATTGGAACAGCCGTCGGAAATTTTTAAATAAGCGCTGGCAGTTGTTGGAGGATAAAATCCGCGGGTGTTGAGATGTCATTAAAAAATCCGGTTTGGTGATTATAACGGCGCGTCTTGATTTTATTTCATCTAATTTATTTATGTGCCGGACAATGTTGCCGACTTCTCCTGTGCCGATAAATAAATCCACTTCGGGCATTTGGGCGAGAAAGTTCCTTGCCGTAGCGCTGAGCAAGGCATCCGGCGACAACAATCTTAAATTGACGGTTGCCCTTTTTCTTTTCTGCCGCGAGCGTTAATATTTCTTCGAGGGCTTCTTCCTTGGCGGGATTGATAAAGGCGCAGGTATTGACAATGACAATATCGGCTATATCGTTGCTATCAACCAGTTTGCATGGCCGGACTGATTTAAGAGGCCGCCCATTACTTCCGAATCAATCAGATTTTTCGGACAGCCCAGACTGATGATATGAACTTTGTTTTGATTTATTTTTTTCAACGGGGGAGCTTTCGAATAAGAACTTTTCTGGGTTTGGCGCCGTCGGATGGACCGACAATGCCTTCGGCTTCCATTTGTTCAATGATGCGCGCCGCGCGGTTATAACCGATTTTCATGTAACGCTGAACAGCGATATGGATGCCTGTCCCAGTTCGCCAACCAAGGCCACGGCTTCATCATATTTTTCATCGAAATCGTCATCTTCATGCTGAGATCTGCGCGGCGGCTATCTGCAAATTTTTCAATGGAGGAATCATAAGCCGGCTGTGCCTGCATTTTGATGAAATCAACAATGCGCGAAATTTCCTTATCCGAAACATAAGCGCCGTGAATGCGGGAAAGTTTGGATGTGCCCGGCGGAATAAAAAGCATGTCTCCGGCGCCGAGCAGTTGTTCCGCGCCCTGCTGGTCGATAATCGTGCGGGAATCGATTTTGGAAGATACCTGAAACGAAATGCGCGTGGGGAAATTCGCTTTAATCAAACCGGTAATAACATCCACCGACGGCCGCTGTGTGGCGATGATCAGATGAATTCCCGCCGCCCGTGCCATCTGCGCCAGACGAGTCAGAGATTCTTCCACATCTCTGCGGCGCGACCATCATTAAATCGGCCAGCTCATCGATAATGACGACGATATAAGGAAGCTTTACATGATTTATCTGCGGTTCGCTTTCGGCGGAGCCGTCTGAAGGGTATGTAGCTTCAGTTTTGTGCCATGGTTCAGACTGTTGCTCCTTTGCATTGCTGAAACAGCTTTGCTCTTTGGTCCTTTAGCAAGTAAGGTCATTGTAAAAATCAATACTTTTCGCTCCCACGTCGCTGATCACCCGGTAGCGCCTTTCCATTTCTTCCACTGTCCAGCGCAATACCTGTGAAGCTTTTTTGGGATCAACAACAACAGGATGAATTAAATGCGGAATGCCTTCGTAGGAAGATAGTTCCAGCCTTTTGGGATCAATCATCAGGAATTTGACATCATCCGGCTGGGCTTTAAAAAGAATACTGCAAATCATGGCGTTGAGCGCGACACTTTTGCCGGAGCCGGTGGTGCCGGCAATGAGCAAATGCGGCATTTTGGTTAAATCGGCAATTACCGGCGTGCCCACAAAATTAACGCCCAGAGCAATCGGCAGCCGCAAAGATGATTCCAGAAAAGCATCGTTGTCCAGCACGTCTTTGAGAAAAACCTGTTCTCTTTTCAGGTTGGGTATTTCAATGCCGATTACCGATTTGCCGGGAATGGGTGCAATAATGCGGATACTCGGCGCCATCAGCGCCAGCGCCAGATCGTCGGC
Organism: uncultured delta proteobacterium; assembly: GCA_963762595.1. Classification (GTDB taxonomy): domain Bacteria; phylum Desulfobacterota; class Syntrophia; order Syntrophales; family Smithellaceae; genus UBA4810. The sequence continues at coordinate 37,898 of CAVXLI010000034.1, read as the reverse complement.
GAGATTGGTTATTTTGTTGATTTTGACGCCGGGGGCCGGTTCCAGCTCATACATCGTGATAACCGGGCCGGGCATGACTTCCGTAACACGCGCCCTCAACGCCGAAATCAGATAATTTCTTTTCCAGAATACGGGAATTGGTAATCAGATTATCCCGCTTGACGCGGGCATCCTTGTGCTGAGCTTCTTCCAATAAAGTAAAGGGAGGCAGTTGGAACTTGCCGTCCGTTGTTGTTTTAGTGAAATTAAAATGAGTTTGCTCAATTTTTTTGGGTTTTAGTTTTTTTGTTGCCGAATGAATTTTCTTCAAATACCGGTTGAGGTTGCCTTTCGATTTTTATGTTTTTAAATGCAAGATTAACAAAATCAAAAAGACGTTTATTGCCAAAGGTGATTATTTTCAATGCAGATTGAGAAACTCTTTGAGCTACGGATACCAGTGAAAATTCAACCAAAGAGATCAACGTCACAATAAAAACGAAAATTAAAATAATATAAGTTCCGGCCACATTAAAGCAATATAAGAGCAGACGGACAATTAATGCGCCGATTATGCCGCCGGCCTGCAGTGTTTCTCCGTAAATTGTTATACCGTCATTTAAAATTATTGCCATAAGCCCGGCAAAAGCCAGAACAAAAAAGAAAAAACCAAAAAGCCTGCCGGATTTGATGGCGAAAGAAGGTCTTAAAAAATATTTAAAAGAGCACAAAAGCAATATTAAAGGCAAAAGAAAAGAACTGAATCCTAAAAGACGGATTAATGAATCGGCAGTGTACGAACCGATATAGCCGGTAAAGTTGTGTGTCGCTTTGCCGTCAACGACGAAACGGGTAAAAGAAGGATCTTGCGGATCGTAGGATACAAGACACAAAAGCGCAAATACAGCCAGGGCCAGACACACTACGCCTTTAATTTCCCGGGTTCTTTTATTGTCTGTATTTTTTTCTTCCATTGTTTCCGCACATTACAAAAATGTTAATGGCGGTGATTATTTCAGAAAAAAGGCGATTTGACAAGTAGCGTAAAAAGTCCGAATAGCCAGCAGTAGTAAGCAAAGAATTTCAAGCGCGGTTCGCGGATAACCAGAAAAAAGAGCTTAAGAGATAATAGTCCTGCTAAAGCGGCGCAGATAAAACCAACAAAGTAGAGCCAGATTTCCCCGGAGGGAATTTGCTTAAAGTATGGTGCCTCCAAAATAACGGCGCCGCAAACGGCAGGCAAGGAAAGCAAAAAAGAAAACCGCGCTGAGATGGTTCGATTCAGTTTGCGGAAAATACCGGCGGTTATTGTAGCGCCGGAGCGGGAAATACCGGGCAAAAGGGCTACGCTCTGAGCAAGCCCGATCACAATACTATCAACAATATTCATATCTTTTTCGCCGCGGTAAGCATCCTTTACTCTGTCGGAGAAAAAAAGAAGGAATCCCGTAATGATTAAAAAAAATGCCGCCGCTTGAGCGGATTCGAAGATTTTATGAATGTCGTCTTTAAATAAGAGACCGAAAAAGGCTGCCGGTAGAGTGCCGATGATTAAAAAGAGGATAAGCTTTCTGGAAGTGGCAAGATCGGAGTTTCCTAAAATTGCTACAGTTTTCTGGGGCAAGAGGGCTTTGAACATATTCCAGATATCAATGCGGAAATAAAAAAAAACGGCAACAAGCGTACCCAAATGCAAGATAGCGTCAAATGCTACTCCCGGCTGATGAAAATCCGGTAAAAAACTTTGAAGGATAACCAGATGAGCGGAACTGCTCACGGGAAATAGTTCGGTTAACCCTTGAACGATTCCCAAAACTACCGCGGTAGAAAGGTTCAAGCGGGTTCCCTTTCCATGTCTTTGATGCCGGCGGTACCGGCTTCCCGCCAATAGTCATAATTCTTAATTATTATATTTCTAACTTTTTCAATTAGTTCCTGCCGCTTTTCAATATCATAGTCTTTTACGTCAATGGCTTTATCAATGACCAGTTTCACTTTACCGGGGCGCACTCTCAGGGATCTTTTAGGCATAATTTGACCACTGCCGATGATAGAAACTGGAACAATAGATACGCCCGATTTAATGGCTAGATAAAAGGTTCCTTGTTTGAAAGCTTTGATTTCTCCGTCGCGGCTTCTTGTACCTTCTGGGAAGGTCATTATTGACTTTCCTTTCCTAATGCGCAACGCCGCTTCATCGAGGCTTTGCAATGCCTTTTCTCGATTATGCCGGTCAATTTCAATATATCCGGCGCTTTTCATTGCCGCGCCGAAGATAGGTATATTGAATAACTCTTTTTTTACAAGCCATCGGAATTGGCCGGGGATATATGCTAAGGCAATTAATATATCAAAATCGCTTTGATGGTTGGCCATGAAAACATGTGGTTTCCCGGGCTGGAGATTTTCTCTGCCGATTACCTCCACCTTTGTATTGCATATTAAAAGTAAAATCTTGCCCCAAAGGTTGGCTATTTTATGAACTTTGTTGTGGGCATTGGGAAAGATCGAAAATACTACAGCCCAAAAAGACATAAAAGCCGTTATAGCAACACCTAGCGTAACTAAAAGCGCTGAGCGGATCATAATAGTTCTTCCTTCAAGGCTAATTTAATATGTAATTTTTTTACTTGATAATGTTAATGAAGTCAATGATGAATTATATATAAAAACCTATTAATATTTTTACCCTTATACTGTAATGACTCGCAGATAATGATAAAGGCCTGTAGGCATTGATTTTTTTAAGAGGTCGATGTCACGGGTCAAAAAAAATAAAACATCCGGTTGTTTTTTATCCGTTAGTTGAAATAAACCCGGCACTTTCAAAACGCTAAAAGACCTATTTTTTCAGGAACTCCAGAAGTTCTTTTACATCCGGTAATTCCTTTAAAGGATAAATTTTGATGAATATCACTCTTCTGTCTTTATCGAAAATTATGTTGGCTCGCTCGGAAAAACCGAACCGGTCGATAAATATCCCCAGACGCAGGGCAAGGCCTCCATGCGGCCAAAAATCGGCCAATAAATCCGTTTTTTCGATGCCGAGTTTTTCCGCCCAGGCCTTTTTGCAGGGCACGGAATCAACAGAAAGGCCTAAGGGAACGGTATTTAAATTTTGGAAGCTTTCAAAGTTGCTTTCCAGTGACTGCATCTGCCGGGCGCAGATATCTGTCCAGGCAAGGGGATGAAATGAAAGAAGTATTTTTTTGCCCGTTAATGCCGCCGTATCGATAACCGCGTCTTTGTGATTCTTTAAAGAAAAATCTCCAAATTTATCTCCGACATTAATTCTGGTCATGTTATCGCGCCTCCTTTTTTTTGTCTTTTGTGATTTGTAAAGCGTGAAGCGTATCTCGCGTTTCACTTTTTAACGCTTCACGAGGCACGCTTCGCGTGACGTAGCCGCTTTATTCCGTGAATCTGGGATAGTCCGTGTAGCCTTTCGGACCCGGCGTATAAAATGTCTGCTCATCCCATCTGTCCCACTTAGCTCCGCTCGCAATACGCTCCACAAGATCAGGGTTGGAAATAAACGGTTTACCGAAAACAACAGCATCGGCATAGCCTTCTTCAATGACACGAATGCCGCTGTCGCTCTTGAAGCCGGAATTAATAATCATGGTTCCTTTATAGATTCCGCTGAAATGCTTGGCAACCTCCTTTGCCGCATAGGGAACATTGTCCACCGGACTGAATGGCTCGGTGAAATGAGCATAAGCTAAATTATGATAATCGTTTAACCTGTGTGCAATATATTCGAAAGTAGGGATGGTTTCCTTGTCTATGGTTATACCGAAAAAACCATGGAAGGAAGGATTCAGTCGAACACCGACTCTGTCGAAGTCGATAGCAGAGCCTATTGCAGACAATGTCTCGAAGAAGAAACGCGCTTTGTTTTCATGAGAGCCGCCATAGTCATCCTTCCGGTTATTGGAGCAATTGGTAAAGAACTGATGAAAAAGATACCCGTTGGCGGAATGAATCTCCACTCCGTCAAACCCGGCGGCGATGGCATTCTCGGCAGCTTTGCGAAAATCCCGGGTAATGGCGTGTATTTCAGTTGTGGTAAGGGCATGCGGAGTCACGGTGTCTTTAAAACCCTCGGGTGTGAATGACTTATCCATAGGATTTATTGCCGAGGGGGCTACAGGAAGCTTGCCGCCGTGCAAATCCGGGTGGGATATGCGGCCGCAGTGCCAGAGCTGGCAGAAAATATGCCCATTTTTGCCGTGAACGGCCTGAGTGACCAACTTCCAACCTTCAATTTGGGCAGGGCTGTAAATTCCCGGAGTGTTTATATAGCCCACTGCATGTGGGGAGACTTGCGATCCTTCGGTGATTATCAGGCCGGCGGAGGCTCGCTGGGCATAGTATTCGGCAATGAGCGGTGTTGCCGCGTTATCGGGATTGTCGGCACGGCTACGGGTCATAGGGGCCATAAATATCCGGTTGGGGAGTTCATATCGCCCCAGCTTCATCGGTTTCAAAAGAACATTGCCTTTCATCAGTTTACTCCTTTTAAATTGTTTTAGAATGTATTACACCGGAGCAAATTATAGCAAAAAAATCATTTTTGTTAAATATCCATTAGATTATTTTAAAACTAAATATTATAATAATTTTATTTATTCAATGGACATTAACGAATGCCAGCGTTCCGACTCCGTAGCGTGAGGAAGATTGTTTTCTTTGAGCAGATTTACAATAGGTTCTTCATTGAATCTCAAATAGGGATTAATCCGGCGCTCATCAGCCATCGTCGAATAGACCTGATCCGGGTCGTAAGAGTTCCGGAATTTCTCGATATCTTTATTGTCGGGTTCCAAATGCCGGGCGAAAGCAAGTGAATCGCGTACATAATCATGACCGGCGTAAATTATGGTATCATCCGGTAAGTTCATCAGACGCTTGATGGACAGATAAAAATTTTTCAGGTTACCGGAAAAACAATTACCCACTGTTCCGTTAAACAAAGTATCGCCGGTGATTAGCGCCTGTCCTGTGTAAAAGCACACCGAGTCATCAGTATGTCCGGGAGTCCGGTAAACAACAATTGTTTCTCCGTCAATCATGATTATGTGATTGTCGGGAAAGGCGGCAGAATTCAAAAATTGCGCGGGGGTCGCTTTGAGCAGGTGATCATTGCCCGGCGTATGATCGTAATGTTGATGCGTATTGGTGACAAACGTAAGCGACAGGCTATTGCTTCCCAGGAAAGAAAGTATTTCCTGCCATGCCCCGCCGTCAATAGCCATTGCCTGTGTTGTGCCGTAAATTAGGTAGGCAAAATTATCAGTGCCGTAGCGAAATTGTTCAACATTTAGCATGAAAAATCCATTTACTTTCTCTTAAAGGCAGAACACTTTCGAAAATTATAGTTAATAACAATTTATTTTCAGGAAGCGTAGTATAATGAAGATAACGCTTGCGTGTCAAGATAATCGTAAAAGTCCATTACTTGCCGGGCGATCAGCTTCTTGTCGGCAATTTATATTTTTAAAAAATATTTGACAAATTCAGGCCTTGGTAATAACATAACGAACGTTTTTCGCAAGGCAAGCGCTTTAAGCGCTTTTTTATTTTAGGGGAAAGTCTTCCAGGAGATGTTTTTCCAAAGTGCAAAAAATTTTAACAAAAAAAAGGGCACTGGAAATTATTGCTAATTTCCACCAAGCCGGTGTTCTCGTTGTCGGAGATGTAATGGTTGACCATTTCATCTGGGGAAAGGTTTCCCGTATTTCTCCGGAAGCTCCGGTACCGGTGGTTGATGTTCAAAAAGACAGCATTTTGCTGGGCGGTTGTGCGAATGTCCTCAACAACATTTATGCTATGGGCGGTAAGGTTTATGTAGCCGGAGTTATTGGTGCGGATAATATTGGGAAAAGGCTGCTTACGGAACTGCACGCAAAGGAAAATCGAAACAAATGGTATCGTTGTGGAAAAAGAAAGGCCGACTACTCTGAAAACAAGAATTGTCGCGCACGGCCAGCAAATGGTGCGCTTTGACAAGGAAAGCAAGAAAACCGATTGCCAAAGCAAACACCAATAAAATTCTGGAATATGTGAAATCACTGCGAAAGAAAATTGGAGCTATTGTTATTTCCGATTACAATAAGGGAGTTATTTCCAAAGAACTTGTCGAAGGAATAAAAAAAATAGTGAAAAATTCGGAAATATTTATCTGTCTTGATCCGAAACAGAACAATTTTTCCATATACGAAGGGGTGCATGTGATTACTCCCAATCATCATGAAGCCCAGCGTGCCGCCGGTATGGAGATAACCAATGCCGATGATATTCAGAGATTAAGCGAATCTCTTTTAAAAAAGTTTGACTTTCAGGCAATACTCATCACGCGGGGAGAAGAAGGCATGAGTCTTTTTGAAAATGGTCGGAAAATTGTTCATACTTATTTTCCGGCACAGGCCAAAGAAGTTTATGATGTGACCGGTGCCGGTGATACAGTTATCGGCGTGCTTGCCCTTGGTCTGGCTGCGCAGGCCGAATATGAAGGAAGCAACATGTCTGGCTAATCTGGCTGCAGGCATTGTTGTTGGTAAAATCGGCACGGCCACTGTTTCCAGGAAGAACTGATAGAAGTGTTATGAGCAAACCGACTACGGCTGAACCGGTAAAATTGATATTCAGCGTTTTTGCAACAGAAGCTGCTTTGCTAAATAAAACAATAACGATTTTGTCTGCTGCTTACGGACAGCCTGATTTTATAAGTGCGATAATGCCATTTGATTATACGGATTATTACTGCGCAGAAATGGGTGATAATCTTGTCCGGCGCTTTTTATCTATGGAAAAGTTAATCAGGCCGGAGGATATTGCCCGACATTAAGCTGGCGACGAATGAAATTGAAGATAGATCGGCGTTGGATTCGCGACGGCAGATTAATATTGATCCCGGTTATATATCCAAGGCGCATTTAATTTTAGCCACCGGAAAGGGTTACACACACCGGCCTTATTTGCGTGACGGGATTTATGCCGATTTGACGTTGATTTATCAGGGAAAAAAGTTCTGCTCTCTGCCCTGGACTTATCCGGATTATGCTGATGAAAAGCAACTTTTGATGTTGGGCAAAATCAGGGCGAAATATTTATTGCAGTTAAAAATGGTGGACCGATATAAAAATGTTTATTATAATTGAAGTAGGTGGATAAATGATAAAAAGTATGACCGGTTATGGGCGGGCGGAAGCAGTTTTCCAGAGGCAGAAATATTGTTGTAGAAGCGAAATCCGTAAATCATCGTTTTCTGGAAATATTCGCTGCGTATACCTTCAGCGCTTTTCCCTCTGGAGCTGGAGTATAAAAAGAAAATTAGCTGAAAAATTCAAGCGCGGTCGCATTGAAGTATTTATAAGGTTGGAAGGAGAAGGTGCCGATGTTTCCAAAGTCAATTTAAATTTGGAAATTGCCCGTAATTATTTTAATGTTTTGAACCGGCTTAAAAAGGAATTCGATTCTGCAGAAGCTCCATTAACTTAAAAACGTTGACCGGTTTTCGCGATATTTTTACTCCGCCGACAGAATCCCAGCTTGAGTCCTGATTTTTTGAAGTCAGGTGGAAAAAACATTTCTGGAAGCGCTTGGAGATGCTGATGAATATGAGACAGGATGAAGGCCTTGCCATGTTTCCAGGATATGGAGATGAGGCTCGAAGTGATTACAGGATATTCTGGAGACGATTAAATTCGCGCGCACCGCAGGTTGTTCTTGAATATCAAAAACGTTTATCGGAAAGAATTAAAGATTTGACTGAAGGATATGCGCTTGATGATGCCCGTTTGGCCCAAGAAGTAGCCATTATGGCGGAAAGAAGCGATATCACCGAAGAAATAGTGCGGATGCAAAGTCATATCAGTCAGTTTGAAGCGTTGCTGCAAAGCGATGAAGCTGAAGGTAGAAAGATTGATTTTCTTTTACAGGAAATGAATCGTGAAATTAATACGATTGGTTCGAAAAGTAGCGATGTTGAAATAACTCGTCAGGTGATTGAAGTTAAAAGTGAATTGGGCAAATTGCGCGAGCAGGCGCAAAACATTGAGTAATATTATGGCCAAAGGATTGTTTATAGTTGTTTCCGCGCCATCAGGAGCGGGGAAAAGCAGTATTTGCCAGAGGCTGCTGCAGGCTTGTCCCGAAATAAAATTTTCCGTTTCCTACACCTCCAGGCCTCCGCGTCCCAATGAGGTAAATGGAAAAGATTATTATTTTATTTCCCGCGAAGAATTTCAAGAGCGTATTAAGCAGGGTGAATTTGTCGAATGGGTAGAAAATTACGGTCACTTGTATGGGATCTTCCAGGAAAACTATGGAAGAGTTTCTGCAAGAAGGCAATGATTTATTGCTGGATATTGAGCCGCGGGGCGCTAAAAAAATAAAACAAAAGTTTAAGGGTGGTATTTTTGTTTTTGTGCTTCCACCGTCCCGTGCAGAGCTTTTGAAACGACTTGGAAAGACGCGGTCATGAAACCAATGAAGTTATTCAAAACAGGTTTGATCAGGCAGAAAGTGAATTAAAAGAAATTTCGTGGTATGATTATGTAATTTTTAACGATGATCTGGAAAAAGCAGTCAATCAATTGAGTTCGATTTATATTGCCGCAAAAATGTAAAAGAAGCAGATTGCGTGATAAAATTAAAGAATTTATAAAAATAAATGATATATTTTAAGGAGATTTTAAATACAATGGCAAGAATTACAATAGAAGATTCTTTGCGTGTTGCCAAAACCAGATTTGGTCTGGTATCGCTGGCATCAAAGCGTGCACACCAGTTGCTTGAAAGGATCGGCAGCCGTTAATGGAAAGTAAAAACAGGGAAATTGTGCTGGCGCTACGCGAAATTGCCGCCGGAAAGGTCGTTTACGCTCAATCCGGAATATTTAAACGGAACAAAGGAAGATTTCAAACCAATTCCGGATAATACTGAGTTCATCGGCGATGAAGAATATATCGAATAAAGAAGCGATCGATAAATTAATCTTTGCGCTTGATGCTGACAGTTATGAGGAAGCTTTATCCTGGGTAGAGCTTCTTTCCGGTCATGTCGGCATGTTTAAAGTGGGCAAGGAATTGTTTACTGCTGTCGGACCGAAAATAATTGAGAGCATCAAACGAAGAGACCAGAAGGTATTTTTAGATCTCAAATTTCATGATATTCCCAATACAGTTGCCCGTGCGGCTGAAGCCGCCGTAAGATTGAATGTGGATATGTTTAATGTTCATGCATCAGGCGGCAGCAGGATGATTAAAGAAACGGTTTCTGCTGCCTGGGCTTGTGCCGATAAACTTGGCAAAGCAAGGCCGATTATTTTGGCTGTTACGGTGCTTACCAGTTTGAACAATGCTGATCTGGCGGAAATTGGATTTCAAAAAAACACCAATGAATTGGTTCTTCATCTGGCTAAATTGGCGCAAAGCTGCGGGCGCATCAGGTGTTGTTGCTTCAGCGCAGGATATTGCCGTGTTGAGGGCTAATTTTGGCGATGAATTTGTTATTGTAACACCGGGCATACGCAGTGCTGGCGAAACAAAAAAAGATGATCAAAAAAGAACTCTCAGCGCTTATGAAGCCGTAAAAACAGGCGCTGATTATATTGTTGTGGGCAGGCCGATTCGCGCAGGCCAAAGATCCGCTTGGAAGCTTGCCGGCAAATTGTTCAGGAAATTGCTGACTGGTCTGGCGGCAAGATGATATTGCATTCGATACAAAATGGAAAGCAAAGCATGGAGGTAATTTACGGCATAAATTCCATTAAGGTTCTCCTCCGGCAGCAAGAAGGACGGATGGGAAAAAATTATCATTGCCTCCGGACGGAGTGGATCTTCCGTAAAAGAAATAATAGAGATTGCCCGGCAAAAAAAAATTCCTGTTGAGTTTTATCGAACGGAAATATCTGGATGAATTGGCGGGAACATCTGAATCATCAGGGAGTTGTCGGTCTTGCATCAATCTTTTGTTTATGCGGATTTGGATGTATTAATAAAAAACCGCAACAAATCTTTTAATTTTGATCTAATTTTAATTCTCGACAGCATTATGGATCCCCAAAATCTGGGATCAATAATTCGTACCGCCCATTGTTTGGGCGCAAACGGTGTAGTAATTCCGGAAGACAGGGCTGCTCCGGTTACCGCGGCAGTTATAAAGCTTCCGCCGGAAGCGTTCAGACAAATACCTGTTGCCAGAGTAGTTAATTTAGCGCAAACCATTGATTATTTAAAAGATAAAGGATTTTGGATTTTTGGCGCTGATGCTCATGGTGGAAGCAATTTAAGAGAAATGGATTTTAATTGTCCTGTGGTTTTGGTATTAGGAGGAGAGGCAAAAGGTATCAGACCGTTAGTGAAGAAAAAATGCGATTTTTTACTAACCATTCCCATGGTGGGAAACTTTGATTCCTTGAATGTTTCTGTAGCTGCGGGAATCATTCAGTATGAAATATTTTGTCAACGCAGACAAACAAAAGCAGATGCTAAGAAATAAAATAAAATATGTGGAGCATCTATTAAATTTATATATTTAACTTGTTGAATTTATATGGAAGATAGTTTATAATACAATTAAATTAATATTATCCCATATAAAGAAAGGATTTTAAATATGCCGGTTTTTATTTGGGAAGGTACAACAAAAAAAGATGAAGTAAAAAAAGGAGAAATGGAGGCAGTTGATGAACTTGCCGTTCGCGGTCTTTTGCGCCGGCAGGGATTTAAATCCATCGAAGTCAAGAAAAAAACCCAAAGACCTTGCTGAATATCTGCCTTTTTTAGCAGGCAAGAATTAAAGAAAAAAATGTAGTTGTTTTTTGCCGAATTTTTTCCACAATGATTAATGCCGGCCTTCCGCTTATTCAATGTCTGGATCTTTTGGCTCAGCAGGAAGCAAAATAAAGCTTTTGCTAAAATTATTCGGACAGTAAAGGAAGATATCGAAGGCGGTACCAGTTTAACCGATGCTTTAAAAAAATACCCCAAAATATTTGATGAACTTTTTGTCAATTTAATTGCTGCCGGTGAAGCTGGCGGTATTTTGGATGTTGTTTTGGAGCGTCTTTCCAATTATATGGAAAAAGCGATGAAGTTGAAAAGCACGGTTAAAGGAGCAATGACTTATCCCATAGCTGTTTTGGTTATTTCATTTGCGTGTCGTTGCTTTATTGCTCCTCAAGGTTATTCCTGTATTTCAAAAAATGTTTGAAGGCATGGGTGGGCAACTTCCCGGTCCTACGGCGATGCTTAATTGCGGCAAGTGAATTTGCCCAAAGTTATTGGTGGTTTATACTTGGTATATTTGATTGCCATTTTTATTGCCTTTCAACAGATTTTATAAAACGGAAAAGGGGCGCTGGACGGTTGATTCTCTGATGCTTAAAGCTGCCAATTTTCGGCTGACTTGTTGAAAAAAGTTGCCGTGGCTAAATTTTCGCGTACGCTTTCAACAATGATGAGTTCCGGTGTGCCGATTTTGGAAGGATTGACTATTGTCAGTAAAACTTCCGGTAATGTGGTTGTTGAAAATGCTTTGTTGAAAACACGTCAAAGCATTAGTGAAGGTCAGTCTATAGCGGAACCACTGGAGGCAGCAGGAATTTTCCCGCCCATGGTTGTACAAATGATTGCCGTGGGCGAGGCGACAGGCGCCCTGGATTCGATGCTTAGTAAAATTGCCGATTTTTATGATGATGAAGTTGATGTCGCGGTGGATGCCATGACGACGCTTTTGGAACCGGTAATGATGGTTTTTCTTGGGAGGTAGTTGTCGGCGGTATGATTATAGCCATGTACTCTGCCATCTTTAAACATTGCCTGCCGGGTCTGTTGGCTAGGATAACAATCAGCATATAGCTGAAATTTGGATATTAAAATGGTCGGGATGGCGCGATTTGAACGCGCGACTCCTGCGTCCCGAACGCAGTGCCCTACCAAGCTGGGCCACATCCCGACACGGCAGGGACGATATAAAATTTATTTCCAATTGTCCACTTTTTTTATTCAAACAAAATTTATTCGTTAAGTGATAAATATAATTTGCTGCGTATTATTTTGGTATTGATTCAATTTATATATTGACAATTGTTTTTTGCTTGAGCGGCGTGTTAAAATGTAACTAAAATTAGTCTGGAAAGGGATTATAAGCTGGTGATTATTTACGATTTAAAATGTGAAAAAGGACATACATTTGAGGGCTGGTTTAAAGACCAGCAGACCTGGATTTTACAAAATTCGCAAAAGTTAGTTTCTTGTCCGGTGTGTAATAGCTCGAATATAGAAATAGTTCCTTCTTCAATTACGATTATGGGAAAGGATTCGCGGGCGGAAAGCAAGTTTCAAGAAAAAGAAATTTCTCCGGCTAACAGCTCTGAAAATGTTACATCAGTATATTGATAAGAATTTCGAAGATGTGGGTGATAAATTTGCCGAAGTTGCCTTAAAGATACATTGTGGAGATGAAGAAAAACGAAATATTAAAGGGACAAGCACGCCGCAAGAAGAAGAAAATTTAAAGGAAGAAGGCGTTCAGTTTATTAAAATTCCTCTGCTGAAAATGGATAGTTAGATCCATTTTTAGTTCGTATGATTTTTAACCGACAAATTAAATATTCCTCTCCCGATAATCTGGATTTTATTATTTTACAGGTATTAATTTATGAACAAATTTTATAAAAGTATTATTGAAGGTATTGGCAATACCCCGCTTGGTGGAAATCATGCAGGCTTAATCCCAATAAAAAAGTAAAGATTTTTGCCAAGCTGGAAAGCGCCAATCCCGGCGGCTCCATCAAAGATCGCACCGCATTGTTCATGATTGAAAATGCCGAAAAAAGAGGAAAATTAACTTCCGATAAAATTATTTTGGAAGCGACCAGCGGCAATACGGGAATAGGTTTGGCGATGATTGCCGCGGCGAAAGGATATAAGTTATGTTTGACGATGTCGGAATCGGCCAGTGAAGAAAGAAAAAAGATTCTGCGGGCGATGGGAGCGGAATTGCATTTTACGCCGGCCGCTCAAGGCACTGATGGTGCCATTGAAGTTGCCTACAAAATGTTGCGTGAAAATCCGGATAAATATTTCGGCACTGATCAATTCAATAATGAAGACAATATTGCCGCCCATTATTACGGCACTGCCCAGGAAATATGGGATCAAACTGAAGGTGAAGTTACTGCGGTTGTAGCCAGTCTCGGCACCACCGGTACGGCCATGGGTATTTCCAAACGGCTCAAAGAATTAAATCCGCAGATTAAAATTATCGGAGTTGAACCTTATTTGCAGCATAAGATTCAAGGATTGAAAAATATGCGGGAGTCCTACCGTCCGGGAATATTTGATAAAAAGTGTCTTGATGAAAAAGTAAATATCTTGGATGAAGATGCTTTTGAAATGTCCCGAAGACTCGCCCGTGAAGAAGGTATACTGGCGGGAATGAGTTCCGGAGCGGCCATGTTTGTTGCCGCTCAGAAAGCCAGCGAAATGGAAGAAGGAATGATTGTGGTCATTTTTCCGGATAGCGGCGAGCGATATTTAAGCACTGAATTGTTTGCCGTTAAAGAAGAAATTTCCACTTTGAATCTTTATAATATTTTAAAGCGCCAAAAAACTCTTTTCAAACCGGTTAAAGCTGAAGAAGTGCAAATGCATACCTGCGGGCCGACAGTTCATGATGCGCCTCATCTGGGAAATTACCGGCGTCTGGTTGTTTCCGATTTAATTTGCCGCTATCTGATTTATAAAGGTTACAAGGTCAAACATGTTCTGGATATTGTCGATCTTACCGATAAATCGATTAAGGGTTCGGAAAAAGCGGCGATGGAACTTGCCGATTATTCCAATAAATATTTGCAGATATTTCTGGAAGATGCGCAATATCTAAATATTCGTCAGGATAATATTTACGTCAAAGCATCCGAAAATGTTGAAGAGATGCTCAAGATTGTCGAGAAATTGGTCGATAAGAATTATGCATACGAAAAATTACATTCTGTTTATTACGATATTTCCAAATTGGCCGATTACGGTCTTCTTTCCAATATAGATTTGGGCAAAGACAAGACTGGGTAAATCGATTGATCTTGACGATTATGAAAAAGACAGCCCGGCCGATTTTGCTCTGCTGAAAAGAGCAAGTCTGGGAGAATTGAAAAGAGGTATTTATCATAAGACAAAGTGGGGCAATGTGAGGCCGGGCTGGCATCTGGAATGTGCGGCCATTTCTCATAAATATCTGGGCGCAATTTATGATATTCATATTAGCGGAGCTGATGAAACATTTCCCCATTGTGAAAATATTTTAGCTATTAATAAGGCGTTTTCCGGCCACAGCGGCGCTAATTATTGGATTAACGCTGAGCTGGTATTGGTTGACGGACGAAAGATGTCTCGCTCTTTGAATAATGCTCTGCCGCTAGCTCAATTAAGGCAAAATGGTTACAGCGGCAGGGATATACGATTTTTTCTGCTGGGGATGCATTATCGCAAACCGATCAATTATTCCGAGAAAGCGTTACAGACGGCAAAAAATACGGTTAAAAAAATTGATACTTTTATTTACCGGCTTGACGCTATTAATAATGATGCGGCAAGATTTTTCCGAAGTTGATCAGCTGATTTACGATCTCAAGCATGGCTTTCTGAGCTTGCTTTAGATGACGATTTAAATATTGCCGGTGCGCTGGCGGCTCTTTTTGATTTTATTGGTAAATTAAATTCGCCTTTGGCACGGGGAATGATCAGCAAAGGTGATGCCCAAAAAATTCTAACGGCACTTGAAAAGTATTAACGAAGATCCTGGGGATAATGGATTTTAGTCAGCAATCCGCTCAGCCGGGAAATAACTGAACTGATTCATAAAAGAGAAAAGGCTAGAGCTGCTGGCAAGTGGCAGGAAGCAGATTTTATGAGACAATCAGCTTACCGAACTCGGTGTTGATGTTTTAGATACACCCCAAGGGGCAATCTGGCGATTTAAATAGATAGCATATATGGATGTTTTAAGAAAATCAGTAATAGCCGGTTCCTGGTATCCCGGAGATCCTTCCGTTCTGAGAAAAGATATTGCAGAGTTACTTTAAAGCAGTGCCGGATCTGACATTGGAAGGAGAAATCGTAGGTTTAATAGCACCTCATGCCGGCTACATATATTCGGGACAAGTTGCGGCCTATGCCTATAAGCTTATCTGCGGGAAAAAATATGATGCGGTTGTTGTTATTGGTCCGAGCCATCGTGTTGCTTTTTCCGGTGTGTCAATATACAGTAGAGGCGGTTACAAGACGCCGCTGGGCGTTGTTTCATTAAATGAATCCCTGGCTGAAGCAATTAAGGATTTGAATGAAATAATTAAGGAGATACCGGCAGCTCATTTGCAGGAGCATTCTTTAGAAATTCAACTTCCTTTTATGCAGGTGGCGCTCGGTAATTTTTCCTTTGTTCCCTTGGTGATGGGCGATCAAAGCGAAAATACCTGCTGTAAGCTTGCGGCGGCAATTCATAGGGCGGCAGGCGACAGGAAGATATTGATTGTAGCCAGTTCCGATTTATCTCATTTTCACGATTATAACACAGCAAAAAAGTTGGATGAGGTTATTTTGCGGCATTTGAAAGAAAGCGACGCGGTAGGTCTTTTGGAAACTCTCACCAGTGGGACTGCGGAGGCATGCGGCGGCGGTCCAATGGTGGTGGCTATGCTGGCGGCGCGCATGTTCGGCGCAAAAAAAGCACATCTTCTAAAATATGCAAATTCCGGAGATGTAACCGGCGATAAGAATTCCGTTGTTGGATATGCATCGGCAGTTTACTATAAATAATGACAAGTTGTCTTTAAGCGATTGCCTTTATGTCTTAGCTGTCTGTTTTTCGTGGTGTCGGGCAGCCGCCTAAGGGGAGCTTTTCTTGCCGCTTAAGTATTTTTCTGGAGACTGTTTGGTGTAGTAAAATGGAGCCGATATGGAACTGACAGAAAAAGAAAAAACTACGCTTCTGGATATTGTGAAAAAAGCGATTACGGCTAAATTCAGTAATAAGGAAATGCCGAAATTAACTCTGGAGTCAGAAACGCTCAAGGAAAAAAGAGGTGCGTTTGTGACTTTGAAAAAGCATGGCCATTTGCGCGGCTGTATCGGTTACATAAAAGCGGTTAAACCGCTTTGGGAAACTGTGCAGGAAATGGCTGTGGCGGCGGCATTCCATGATCCCCGGTTCCCATCATTGAAGGCCGAGGAAATTCAAGATTTAACCTTTGAAGTGTCCGTACTGAGTCCACTGAAACGTATTAAAAATATTGATGAAATTGAAGTGGGGAAGCATGGCTTATACATTGTACGTGGCTATAAATCCGGCTTGTTGTTGCCGCAAGTGGCCGTTGAATATGGATGGGACAGGGAATATTTTTTACGGGAAACTTGCTACAAAGCCGGCTTGCCACCACAGGCATGGAAAGATAAAGAAACTGAAATTTACATATTCTCAGCAGATTATTTTGGCGATACAACTTAGAAATCCATGCACTATTATACTCTTTTAAATTAAAATATTCCTGTTCGCGAATTTTCTCTCTTTCATCATTTTTTATTTACCGCTAGAGAATCATTATAATTTTGATGCACTTTCAGTGTTATATTTATTGAATTGACTGGTTTTCTTATGGTGTTAATATTTTTCGAATTTAGTCTCATTTTATACAAACGCGTCTCACTTGTTTTAAGTCTGTATGTCCCAGGATTGCTTTGATGATACCGTCTTGCAGCAGCGTGGTCATCCCCTCCGCAATTGCCGTATTGCGAAGTTGCTCGGCATGCTCATGTTTTTGAATCATTCTTTTAATGTTATCCGAGGCGATAAGAAGCTCATGAATACTCATACGTCCCAGATATCCTGACCCTTCGCAAACGTCGCAACCTTTCGGACGATAGAGAGAGAAATCATTGTTATAAGGAATATCCAACTTAGCAAAATATTCTTTTCCGTATGTTTCGGCGATTTCTTCATATTCTTCCTTGCTGGGGTGATAGGCTTCCTTGCATTTTTTGCATAGCGTTCGGACAAGCCGCTGTGCCAGAATGCCGAGCAGAGCATCAGCAAAGTTTAGCGGATCGATGCCCATATCCAATAGGCGGACAATTGTTTCCGGTGCGCTATTGGTATGCAGGGTGCTTAAAACAAGGTGTCCGGTAAGCGATGCTTCCACACCAATTTTAGCCGTTTCAAAATCACGCATTTCACCGACCATGATAATGTCCGGATCAGCGCGTAAAAAGGAGCGCATTGCAGCGGCAAAGTCAAATCCTATTTTCGGTTGCACTTGTACTTGTCTAAGTCCATGTTGGGTGATTTCCACAGGATCTTCGGCCGTCCATATTTTCCTGCCCGGGGTATTGATATGCTTGAGACCCGCATGCAGGGTTGTTGTTTTACCGGAGCCCGTAGGACCAACGCATAAAATCATTCCATAGGGCTGTTCCATTATCCTCAATATCTCGGAGTAATTTCGTTCCGATAGTGCCATCTCCTCCAGAGGCATTGTTTTTCCTTTAGCCAAAATACGCATAACAATATCTTCCGCGCCACCGCCACCCTGAGTAGGTATTGTGGCGACGCGTAATTCGATTTCTTCATCACCCGCCCGTTTATATTTGATTTTTCCGTCCTGCGGCAATCTTTTTACTGTGATATCGAGATTAGACATTATTTTAATACGGGAAACAACCGCCGCACGATAGTTATATGGTAATGTCTGATAAAGCGAACATTCTCCGTCAACTCGGTAACGCACTTCGACATTTTTGGTGTCTGTGTTGGGTTCAATGTGTATATCGGAAGCGCGACGGGCATATGCATCATTTATAATTTTGTTAACCAATTGCATGATGATGCTGTGCGACTCTGTGATAACTTCTCCATTTTCTTCTTCGATGACCTCTTCGTCCTGGTCCAATTTTCCCAGTATTTCATCTATCGATGTATTATCTTGCGGCGAAGAGTAAAAGCGATCAATATACTTCAAAATATCATCAGCAAACGAAACATCATATTTAACTGCTTTTGTTTTTAAGAGGCCTTCAATAGTATCTCTCTTGATGATATTCGTCGGGTCGTCGACAAGAACACGTATTTTGCCATCAACTCTGTCCATAGGGAACCCATACTTCGCGTTTCAGATATGGCTTTTTAAGATTTCTCAGCAAATCGCCCGGTATCGGCACTTTGTCGCTGTAGGTAATAAACTGACAATTATAATATTCGGCCAGTGACACTCCGATATCATCTTTCGAAACTCTATATTTATTAATAAGAACATTTTCAATCGGCTCTTTTTGCTCGCGCGCTTCTTCTGTGGCTTTTTCTATGTATGCTTGGGTTATATGGCCATGTCTGATTAAATAATCGAATTTTGAATGGCGGCGTTGTTTGCTGAACTTCTCCTGATTATAAAAAGCAATTCCCAGCACGCTGCATATTTCATCTAGGAAGATTTGACGATAGTCGTCAATTTTATCCCCGCCTTTTTGAGTTGTTACTTCCATTACGCCCATGATATTACGTTCGTACAGAATTGGAATTGCTAAAACTTGACCCGATAATACTCCCAGCTTCTTGTCCGAGCTACGATCGAACTTCAACTGTTGATTAATGTTTTTTAACTCACGCTCATTGTAAACATCGGCAATTAGAACTATTTTTTTGTTATTTGCTACGTAGCCGGCGATAGATGAGTCATTCACAGGTAAGCGGATTTCTTTAATTACAGAATCCTCTAAATGCATCGAATAAATTTCTTTTTTGACCTTATCGAACACATAAATTGTTAGAACATGAATGTTAAAAAGATTGCGGACTTCCTCTTTAATTTCAAGAATTATTTCTTTTATAGTTTCAGCGCTATTTATGCGGTTGTTTATGCTTTGGATAGATTTGTGAAACTCGAGGTTCTTTAAAAGCTCCTCTACCTGAGGTGCATTGCTTAGAGTGTCTTTTTGCGGTCCAGTGGTAAAAGAAGTTGGTTTACGCATTTTTAATCTCCCCGGATAGACTCATTTGTCAAAGTATTTTATGTTCGCAATTTTCTTCCCTTGCTAATTTTTTAGGGCATCGGGTAAACAGTAATTTAAGAAATTGCTTCAGCAAACGCATCAATAGCAGCGGGAATTTCAAGATTCAACAAAAGTCCCATTTGCGTTTTAGAACTGTCTAAAAGTATTCCCCATATGTATTCTCCTAACGGTAATACAACTAGCACTAGATCTTCCTGTAAATCAAAAGTAGCATATTTTCCAATCTCCGGTAAACCGCCTATTTTTGTGGTATCGTTGATAACATTGATTGCTTTCACAATAAGTGCGGCAAATTTAGGACTGGAGTTGAAACCGGCTATTGATTGTCCATCAACATTCATGGCAATGGCCGTGGAAAGCAAGCTTTCTCCTAAGTTGCTTTTAAGAACTTCAATAGCAGTATTTAATTTTCCTATATTCATAATTTTACTGCTCACTATTAGATTTTAGGTTTATCAAATTATTGATTTTCTAACTCTTTTTCCATGCACTTAGCTTTTGTTTCGTTTCCGTTTTTAGATCCTTTTGCGCTTTATCCCTCACCTGGTTTTGCGCTTCCTTGGCCTTAAGCTCAGCCTCTTGTTTAGCCTTTTCTTCTGCTTCCGCCTTGTCTTTAGCTTCAACCGCGGCTTTTGCCTTTTTTGCATTTTCTTCCCTGGCCAGCGCTTCCTGTCTTGCTCTTTCTTCTGCTTCCGCTTTTGCCTTTTTTGCATTTTCTTCCCTGACCAGCGCTTCCTGTCTTGCTCTTTCTTCCGCTTCCGCTTTAGCCTTTGCTGCGGCTTTTGCCTTTTTTGCATCTTCTTCCCTGGCCAGCGCTTCCTGCCTCGCTTTTTCTTCCACTTCCGCTTTAGCCTTTGCTGCGGCTTTTGCTCTCATTTCCGCGTCTTCCCTGGCCAGCGATTCCTGCCTTGCTCTTTCTTCCGCTTCCGCTTTAGCCTTGGTTGCGGCTTTTGCTCTCATTTCCGCATCTTCTCTGGCCAGCGATTCCTGTCTTGCTCTTTCTTCCGCTTCTTTAGCTTTACGTTGCGCTTCTTCGCGGGTAAATCTTTCGGCCTCGGCCCTGGCCTTGGCTTCTAATATAGCTCGCTTTTCAGCTGCTTCTAAAGCTTTCTTTTCTTCGTCTTCGGAAGATTTTTTTCCTGCATTATCATTAGCCTTATCCTCTAATTTCATGCGCGCTTCGTTTCGCATTTTTTCCAATTCAACAACAGAAAGACTGGTACGTGAACCAAAAGTTGCTAATGATTTGGATTTATCTGGCATTTCAGCTTTGGATTGATCTTTAAGCTTTACTTTATTTTTTTCTTCTTCAGAAACTTTTTTTGCTATAGCAGTTTTAGTTTGTACATCAGTGGTAGAAAAACTGGTGCGTTCACCAAAAGGAGACGATGAAGATAACTGCATTTCTGTTTTCTGTCGTTGTCCAGATACTTGTGCTTTTGATTCCAGGGGCGAGGTTTTGATTCCGAGAGCATCAAATATATTGTCAGCAATGGAATTTATATCTAAAGGCTTTTCCAAGTAACGGAAAATACCCATAGTACCGACGATTTCTTCAATTTTAGGAGTACCGTAAGCCGTCATCAAGATGACAGGGATTTTAGGGTAGTTCCGGTTCATATAGGCCAGAAGTTCAAAGCCGTCCATTTTAGGCATGCTCAAGTCGGTAATAACCAGATCAATAGGAGATAATTTTAAGATTTTGACAGCTTCGGCTCCATTCGGAGCTGTTCGTAAATTGAAGTATTTTCTATAAGCGCTCAACCCGTCAGAAAGACTTAAAACAAAGCCTTCTTCATCATCAACGATTAGTACTTCTCCTACACGGGGTTGTCGTCCTTTCAGGAAATCGTCTTTGGGTAAAGTAGATATTTTTTGCTTGAGAACTTCAAAATTGCTTAATCCGTTTGTCATAATACTCTCCAATAATTTCCATTGATTTATGTTTTACCGTAACAATGATCAACAAATAATTAATTATATACAGCAATTGCTATGCCAGATTAAACCGCTTCGTTGATAGCTTATTTGTTCCAAGCAATTACAATGGGAAAATGATTTTTTGGGGAAAACAATTGGTTCAAAATGGATAGTCCATTATGGCCTAGTTTGAGTGTGTTGAGCCGATATGCGTGAGCTGGTAGGATTTAATTTTTCGTTTTAAAGTAGATAGGGAAATGCCCAGAGCCCTTGCTGTCTGTGAGTAATTACTTTTGTACTTTTCCAGCGTTTGTTCGATACACTTTTTTTCCATAGTTTCCAGCGTAAGCACTTCAGTTTCTTTATTCTCATAATTATTAATGGCGGAGGGGGATAAAGTATAACCATTTTTGAGCATTTGTGAGGGCTTGAGAGAACGTCCATGTTGGATGATCAAGGCTCTTTCTATTACATTTTTTAACTCACGGACATTTCCCGGCCACTCATACTCTATTAATTTGTTAAGTTCTGAATCGGCAAGCCGGGTATTGGTATCTCTAGCCATTTTATTAATAAAATATTCACATAATTTAGGAATATCTTGCTTTCTTTCTCTCAGCGGAGGAATGTGAATGCGAATAACGCTGAGACGGTAGTAAAGGTCATCACGAAAAAGCTTATTTTTTATTGCCTCTTCAAGATCACTGTTAGAAATAGCAATAATCCTGACATTAATAGGTTTAAGTAGTTCTCCGCCTACGCGACGAATTCGCTTTTCTTCCAGAACACCTAATAATTTCGATTGCAGATGAATGGGCATGGAACCGATCTCATCCAAAACAAGAGTTCCCCCGTCAGCTAATTCAAAAATTCCCCGGCGCAAAGATGTTGCACCGGTAAAAGCGCCTTTTTCTGAGCCGAATAATTCCGCCTCGATAAGGCTTTCCGGAAAGGCGGCGCAATTTGTTGTTAAAAAAAGTTTTTTAGGCAGATTGCTTTTATAATGAATAGCGCGGGCAACAACATTTTTGCCTGTACCCGTTTCTCCAGTAATAAGAACCGGAGCATCGCTGACTGCTGCCAGATCTATCATTTTATGTATTTCATCAAAAACTCCTTGACCGGAGATAAGATCTATTTCTTCGCTTTCTTTTTTATCATGGTAATTTTGGATTTGTTCGGTTTTTTCCAATTCTTGCGTGCGAAAAGCCTGTCTTACAGTAAGTTCCAACTCAGCCATTTCAAAAGGCTTGGAAAGATAATCGTGCGCGCCTACTTTTATCGCTTTTACGGCATTGCTGAAACTGGGATATGCCGTGACAAAGATTATTTTTGTCTGGTCGTTTTGTTGTAGGATGGAAGGGCATAGAGAAACGCCTTCCGTATCGGGCAACTTTTGATCCAGAATTACGATATCAATTTTTGCCTCCGTACATATTTTTAGTCCGCTTTTGCCGGTATTGGCAGTTAGAACCTCCGTTGATTCATCACTCAGGATGTCCCTTACCGATTCACAAAAGATATCGTTATCATCAATGATAAGAATATTTCTTTTAGTTTTGTTCATCTTTCTTGCCTTCGGGAATGAAGACGGTTACTTTTGTTCCTACATCTTTAAAACTTTTTATTTCCATGTTGCCCTTCATCAGCGTTACCATTTTCAAAGTAATCATCAAACCCAGGCCGGTGCCTTGCGGCTTAGTTGTATAAAATGGTTTGAATAGATTAGTTTGTTCATCCTCAGACATGCCGATGCCATTATCTTCAACGGTAATAGCTACATGCCCTTCTTTTTTTTCAGCTCTAATAAAAATATTCCGATTTTCACAGTTATTTAAAGCATCTGAAGCATTAGTGATCAAATTAAGCATGACTTGGTGTAAAAGACGCGGGTCAGCGCTTATTTTTTCCACCGGTGGTACAATTAATTTACTGATTTTAATTCCTGATTGACTCAAATCGTTAGAGACCAACGAGATAAAACGGATTAAAAACTCTGCTAATATTATGTTTTGAATATTAGGACTTTCAAATATGCTAAAACTTTTTAGTGCCTGTAAAAGAAATTCGACACGAGAAATTTCAGACATAGCGCGATCAACAAATTTTTCTACTGCATTTGTCGAATAATCATCAAGATTTTTTTTAAGAACGCTCAAGGTCATTTTAATGGAGTTAATGGGATTTCCCAACTCATGGCGAATACCGGAAAAAATGTAGCTGATATTTTCCATTGAATTGACAGCTTCGGCAATTGATTCCAATCGCCTTCTTTCCGTAATGTCTCTAATAATGACCCAGATAAAGCGGTCGGAGATCATATAGGGTGTGTAACCTAAAAGACGATTTTTATACCACAAGGTATAAACTTTACCTATAACTTCGTTGGTTGGAACTTTTCCATACTCAGATAAAAGCAATGTCATAAGAGCTCTATATCCCAGATTATCATCATCGTCTTGAAACAGGTCGGAGGCAAATTTATTTTTGAAAACAATTTCCTTCTTTTTTACACTCAGAATAACAATGCCTAAATCTATGGTTTCCATAATATAGGCATAAAGGCAATTGCCAGGACTTTTGTTATTTATTACAGGACAGTTGCTTTCTATTAAAAGATTATTCATAATAGTTATAAACTCTTTACAATTTATTTAAGTTTATATAACACATTATATCATAGAATAAAAAAACCGCCCGGATAACTTGACTTATCATTGGCGGTATTGCTACCTATTACTAGCCGTAGCTTTCCGTTCGATTTCTCAATTACGGACAAGCCTCTATTTGAAGCTTATGTATTTGATATAAATAATTATTGGGAATGTCAAGGATATTTTCATGATAAAATTCAATAAATGCATTGCCTTCTGTATTATAATATTGGTTATATTAGGAGGATTTATTTTGTATGCACCAAGGTTTTTGCTTTACTCTTCAAAATATGAGAAAGCAGATTCAATCATTCTTCTTTTAGGCCCGGATTTTAATGCCCGCAAAAAAGAAGCTTATAGATTAATGAACGAAGGAATGGCCGATTACCTTATTATTCCGGCCTATTACAAAGCCTATCGAATTTTTAAAAAAGGGCAAATGGAAGGGATGCCGATGAATTTATTCCCGAATAGGAGCGATAAGAACGATAATAATGATCAAATTCGCTTTTATGAAGATACACATTGGGAAATTATCGAGGCGCAAAAGATAATGTCTGATTATAAGTTGACTTCTGCAATATTAGTGAGTTCACCTTATCACATGAGAAGAATCAAGTTAATCATCTCAAAAGTATTTGACACGAATAAAGGTAATTTTTATTTTGTTCCTACGAGTTACGAAAAAGCATCAGCGGATTACCGGGATCTGTCATTAGCAGATTGGAAAAATATTTCAATGGAATACGGTAAAATACTGTGGTTTATTCTTTACAGTACATGGTCAAATTAAATAAGCTATGTATTTTAATTGAAAAAAATTATAATAACACCCCCCTTAAAGCATTTTGCTTTAAGGGGGGTTATATATTAGCAGATCATGATTTAACGTTACTGATGGAGGTTAAACATCCTTTCTTTTCTTCCAGGCTTCCTGATAAAGCCTCATCACACACAGGAAGATGGCTAAGAAGAAGAGCCCCAGCATGAAGTTAGGCGCAGTTCCGAAAATACCGTCCAGTAAGTGACCAATATAGAGGAACAGGAAAGAAGCAATCACCATCGCGAATCCCCAGGCCGAAAGCATCAAGATCGAACCGAAACCCATGTACTGCTCCAATTGTGTTTTGTGTGTCGCTTGCATTGTCCGTTCCTCCTTCCTCATTAGAGTCTATTCTAAGCTTTTAGCTGACGATAGTCTTTACCGCTTCAATCACCGGATTGGTGAAAAGCGCCATCAAGATCGTGTACAGAGCGAAGACACCGACTGCTTCCGTGGTATACATCTTTTCATATTTGCGTTTTAAAGAAACCACAATCAAACCGCCGACAATCAGGCAGCCCAGCTGGAAATAGGGGAAATTACCTGCTTCACCTGCCGCATACTCGGCAAAGCAGAAGGTTGCTGTTAAAAGGACAACCGCTGCCGCTACCATCATTGTTCCTAATGTCTTTTTCATGATCTGTTACCTCCTTCTAATCTTATTTGCCTTTATATTAATGGAAGGATCGTGCCAAAATATCAATAATGCCCATTAATACTTATAAATATTTGATAATATACACTAATTGAATAAATCCCACTTGCATATCCGTCAACTAAACCGCTTCCTTTCTGCCTTCTTTTTAAATGAAATATTAAAAATCCGTTGAACGAAATGTGAAAGAGGTTCTTAAAAATAATCTTGGAGAAATTGGTAATAAAGAGAGAGATTTCAAAAGTTAATATAAAAAATAAAGCTAGGTGAATTGAAACAGGGAATGGATCTATTTTGTAGACAAAAAAATGATATTAGGCCTTAGGGCAAAACCTAAAAAAATACAAAAATAAATTATTTAATGCAAACACGGCGTACTTGTTTAAAATCAGTAAAGCCTTTAAAGGCCTTCAAAATACCATCTTGTAAAAGTGTCGTCATTCCTTCGCTCACGGCTTTATTCCGCATAACCTCCGCGGGTTCGTGTTTTTGTACCATTCTTTTTATACTATCGGTGCCAATCAGGAGTTCATGAATACCCATTCTGCCTTTATATCCGGTTTTATCGCAGGCGTCACTAATATTAACAACCTTGCCTGTATTAGCCACAAATCCGGCAATGCTTTTATTACTGATGGGAACTCTAATCTCTTTTAGCTGAGTACCGGTCAGAAACATGGAATAAATTTCATTGCGTGCTTTGTCTACAACATAAATAGTTATGGAATGGGCATTAAAAAGATTGAGAATGCCGTCTTTTAAATCAACAAGAATTTGTTTGATATTTTGAGCCGCGTGAATACGATTGGTTATTTCCTGTAGTGCTTTGCGTATACGCAGTTTTTCATCAACATTTTCTGAAAATTGTGCTTTGGTCGGACCGTTCATTTAACAAGCCCCTCCGGTAGTGTCATGAAACTAAAAACTGTGTAATTTTAACAAGGCTTTACATGAATATCAATGCGACTAATGTAGTGAATAATTTATTAATTATAATATGATCAGCACAAAAATCAGTCCACAGTAACAATTTTAGAAAAATCAGCAATCTTATGGAAGAGTAATGATATTTCTGCCAGAAGAGATAATCGGTTAAACTGTATTTTCCTATCTTTATCCATAACCATAACACTGTCAAAAAAAGCGTCTACCGGCGGGCGTAAGCCGGCAAGGTGCGTTAGTGCGAAATTGTAATCGCTTTTTTTAATTCCGGTTTCAACGTGGGTTTTGATTTTTTTAAAAGAAAAGAACAGATTTTTCTCGGCTTCGGAAGAAAAAAGAGCCGTATTCACTTGAGGATTGCGAAAATCTTTTAAAATGTTATCCACGCGTTTGAAAGCAATGGAAATTGGTTCAAATTCGGGATTTGTGCGGAAGGTCTGTAACGCTATGACTTTTTCTAGTGCCAAAACAACATCTGTAGAATCGACAGTCAATACAGCCTCTATTGTATCATAAGCGTATCCCTGCGCGATGAGCTGATTTTGCAGGCGTCCCCGGAAGAAATCCAAAACATCTTTTTTGATTTCTGCTGACGATTTTTTTAGTGTACTCTTGAACAAGGTGATACTTTCGCCGACAATAAAGTCGAGTGTTATTGGATATCGCTTTGCCAAAATAATATTGATTATGCCTAAAGCCTGACGGCGAAGAGCGTAAGGATCAGCCGTACCGGTGGGAGGCAAGCCGACACCGAAAAAACCGACAATGGTATCAATCTTGTCGGCAATGCCGACAATGGCTCCTTCGTCTGTTCCCGGCAATTCGCCTCCGGAGACGATAGGCAAATAATGTTCATAAATAGCCTGAGCTACAACCGTTTTTTCTCCTGATAAAAGGGCATATTCGCGGCCCATAATGCCCTGCAGTTCGGAAAATTCACCGACCATCAGCGATTCTAAATCGGCCTTGGCCAGAAGTGCCGCCCTATCAACATTCTTTTTGATTGCTGGGTTTATTTTTTGAGCGATCTTTAGCGCCAGTTTACGGAAGCGCATAACTTTTTCATAAGAAGTACCCAGAAGAGTATGAAAAACAACTTTTTTCAATGATTCGACACGACGCTCCAAAGGAATTCTACTGTCTTCTTCAAAGAAGAATTGAGCGTCAGCAAACCTGGCCCGAAGGACTTTTTCATTGCCCAGTGCCACAACTTGAAGGTCTTGTGCTCTTGTATTGCTTACCGCGATAAAGTAAGGCAAAAGTTTTCCCTCATCATTTATAATAGGAAAATATTTCTGATGTGCAATCATTGTTGTAATGAGAACTTCTTTGGGTATTTTTAAATAATCTTTATCAAAGCTGCCGCGTACGATCACCGGATATTCTACAATAAAAGTCAGAGTGTCGAGCAAGTCATCAGTATAAAATATTTTTCCGCCGATCTCATTTGCCGCTTTTTGCGCCTGGTCCAGAATTGATTTCTTCCTTTCCGCCGGATCGGCAATAACATAGTTTTGCTTGGCTTTGGTCAGATAATCCTCAAAATTAGAAACAACATAAGAAGCAGGGCTCATAAACCTGTGACCGCAGGAAGTATTGCCGCTTTTCATATCTTCAATTTTAAGCGGTATAACGCTGCCGCCATATAGAGCGAGAAGCCAGTGAATCGGCCGGGCGAAACGCAAATCATAGCTAGACCAGCGCATAGATTTTCTGAAAGGTATAGTCAGAAGAAAATTGGTCAGAATTTCGGGTAATAGGACTGTTGTGGATTGCCCGGTGATTGTTTTACGGGCGCCCAGATATTCACCTTTTTCGGTGACAATTGTACTCAGCTCAGATATTTCCATTCCCTGGCCCTTGGCAAAGCCCAACGCTGCTTTTGTCGGATTACCGTTTTCGTCAAAGGCAGCTTTTTTGGCTGGCCCCATTTTTTCTATGGTCTGGTCTTCCTGTTTTTCCCCAACACTGGAAATATAAAGAATCAGCCGGCGCGGCGTGGCCATGCATTTTATTCCGTTAAAGGCAATCCTCTTTTCCGTGAGTGATTTACGGATAATTTCTTCCATGTCAGCCATAGCTTTGAACAAAAATCCGGCGGGAATTTCCTCGGTGCCGATTTCAAAAAGCAGTTCCTTACTCATTTTTTCTCCAGATCATTAGTTGTTCTTTAAGAGTGGATACCCCATTTCTTCACGTTGTTTCAAATAAAGTTCGGCGCTGATGCGCGCCAGATTTCTGACCCGCCCGATATAACTGGTTCGTTCGGCAACACTGATTGCGCCGCGGGCATTGAGTAAATTGAATGTATGAGAACATTTTAAACAGTAATCATAGGCCGGTAGTACCAAATTTTTTTTGGCAGTGCGCAAAGCTTCCTGCTCGTATGTGTCAAAAAGTTTTCGCAGCATGGATATATCGGCGATTTCGAAGTTGTAAGTGGAAAATTCCACTTCGCCCTGATGATGTACATCACCGTATTTGACTTTATCGTTCCATTGCAAATCATAGACGTTATTGATTCCTTGAATATACATGGCGATGCGTTCGATTCCATAAGTCAGTTCCGCGCAAACCGGACGAAGATCAAAACCGCCGATTTGCTGAAAATAAGTAAATTGTGTGATTTCCATGCCGTCGAGCCACACTTCCCAGCCCAGGCCCCAAGCGCCCAATGTTGGAGATTCCCAATCATCTTCGACGAAGCGGATATCATGATCCAGAGGACTAATGCCGAAGCTTTTGAGTGAATCAAGATAAAGATCTTGAATGTTAACCGGCGATGGTTTCATGATTACCTGATATTGATAGTAATGCTGGAGACGGTTAGGATTCTCGCCATAGCGGCCGTCGGTCGGACGACGTGAGGGCTGAACATAAGCGACGTTCCAGGGTTCCGGTCCCAGCGCGCGCAGGCAAGTAGCGGGGTGGAATGTGCCGGCGCCGACTTCCATATCGTAGGGCTGTTGAATTATGCAGCCGTGAGAGTGCCAGTATTTTTCGAGGGCAAAAATTAATTCCTGAAAAGTCACAAATTCCTCCTTAGCTTTTGGGCGAATCGATAGACAATGGTGTTGGTTTTAGACAAGTGCGTTCCTAGCATGTCAGAGGGTATAGTGTCAATATGGAAGGGCAAAATGTATTACAGGCAGAGATTGTGCACCTGTTCCATGACTTTCAGTGATTTTACTTCCCGGCCAAGAACATGCGAAATAAAACCAGTGAGGATGTTGCGGGATTCCATTGCTAAACTATTGGATAAAGCTATCAGCTTAATTTTATCAATGTCCATGTCTTTGCCTAAAAGCAATGTCCGCACGGTACCCGCGGAAATGGGCTGATCGTATCGTTCGGGCTGGGCACAAGCCGCGCATTTGATTCCACCATCCTGCGGATAAAAGTAGTATGAACTGCCGTTGGCAACAGGAGTTTTACATCTGATGCAGTGGTCAAGCGCCGGTTCAAAACCGGCCAATTTCAGCAGGCGCATTTCAAAAAAACGTACGGTGGCAGTAGATGCCTTTTCATCGTCAAGCAATGCTAGAAAGTTTTGTAAAAGTTCGAAGATTTTTTCATTTTTTTTCCCTTCCGGGCTGAAATGATCTGCAAGATCGATAAAATAAGAGGCGATTAGCGTTTTTTCCAAATCCTGCCGTATGGAATTGTAGTGGTCGATGATTTCGCAGGATTCAATAAACGCCAGCACATCGCGATTTTTGCGGGAAAAGATTATATTCGTCAGAGAAAAAGGCTCAAAAACATTGACAAACCGCTTTTTACTTCTTTTAGCGCCTTTGGCGATTCCCGTAAGTTTGCCGAAGTCATTACTGTAAAAGGTAACAATTAAATCCGATTCTGAGTAACTAAGACAACGCAGAATAAATCCAGTAGTTTTAAAGCTTTCTCTGGCACTCATATTTTTTATAACTCCATAAGAGGCTAATTTATGGGCATAAAAGCTGACTTAAGAAGCTGATGTTCTAGGTCTGGATTCCGGCCTTCGTAAGCATTCGCCGGGGTTTCCTGCCGGAATGATGAAGGGAAAAATACTTGCCACTTAAGTTAACTCTTACGACATTTTATGAAGCCGCCCCGTCTTTCTCTGAGTTTTGTTTTTCTTCAGCGTCCGTCGTACTTAATTTCTCCACCAACGATGGTGAGAATAGCCTTACCTTGCAATTTCCGGCCATGAAAGGGAGAGTTCTTGCCGCGGGAACGAAATGATTTTACATCAACAGTCCATTTAAGCTGTGGATTGATGACGGTGATATCGGCATCCGCCCCTGCATGGAGTGTTCCTTTGGGCAGGTTCAAGATGCGTGCCGGATTGGGACTCATTTTGGCAA
Source organism: uncultured delta proteobacterium (assembly GCA_963762595.1). Taxonomy (GTDB): domain Bacteria; phylum Desulfobacterota; class Syntrophia; order Syntrophales; family Smithellaceae; genus UBA4810. The sequence goes on along the minus strand of CAVXLI010000034.1, from coordinate 7,509 downwards.
TTAAATCCAGCCAGGAAAGAATTCCTTCTCTGGATAAGATCTAAACTCAAGGCCAAGCGAAGTTTCCAAACCGCTGATACCTTTTTCGGCATATTCAAACTCCAATTCTTTATCCGTTCGTCCGTGAGGAGCATGGTCACAGGCGATCGCATCGATCGTTCCATCAGCAAGGCCTTCTTTAATTGCGGCAACATCCTGGGTGCTTCTTAAAGGCGGATTGACTTTTAAATTTGTATCATAGCCCTGCAGTGACTTCATCGGTCAACGTGAAGTAGTGGGGGGCGGTTTCCGCCGTTACCTTCAGGCCTCTTTTTTTGGCTTCGCGAATCAGGCGAACGGAGCCGGCTGTGCTTACATGCGCGATGTGGACGCAAGTCTTGGTGAATTCGGCAATCAAAATATCGCGCGCTACCATTGCTTCCTCCGCGATGCTGGGGATGCCGCTGAGCCCCAGAATTGTGGAATGATAGCCTTCATTCATCAAACCGCCGCCGGAGAGATTTATATCTTCACAATGCGAAATGATCGGCAATCCCAGTGAATAAGCGTATTCCATAGCGCGGCGCATCAAAGCGGCATCCATTACCGGTTTTCCATCATCGGAAAGAGCAACTACGCCAGCATCTTTCAAATCCCAAAATTCCGTCAATTGGGAACCAGAGGAATCCTTGCTGATTGCGCCGATTGGGTAAACGTTAGCCAGATCAGCCTCAATAGCTTTCCTTCTGATAAATTCGGTAATGGAGCGGTTATCGTTGATTGGATTTGTGTTTGGCATACAGGCAATCGAAGTGAAACCTCCGGCAACGGCCGCTGCGGCCCCTGAAGCAACCGTTTCTTTGTATTCAAACCCCGGTTCGCGCAAATGAGTGTGCATATCGATTAAGCCCGGTGTAAGAATCATTCCGGTCAGTTCAATAATTTTTATTTTTTCCGAATCTCTGGATTTTACTGATTTTAAAAGATCTGAGCCGATTTTGGCAATCTTTCCATTTTCCAACAAAACATCCATATCGGCGTCCATTTTTTGGGCAGGGTCGATTATCTTCGCGCCGGTTAGCAATATCTTCATTCATTACCTCCGGTCAGCAGGTAAAGCAGAGCCATTCTTACTGCCACGCCTTTATTTACCTGATCGAGAATTACTGAGTAGGATGGATCATCGGCGATGTCCGGTGATATTTCCACGCCGCGATTGATTGGCCCCGGATGCATGACGATAACGTCTTTTTTGGCCAGCTTAATGTTGCTGCGGTTAAGGCAGTAATGCTGGGAATATTCGCGCAGTGAAGGAAAGATATTTTGCTTTTGCCTTTCCAGTTGAATACGCAACATCATTACTACATCCGCACCGACAATGGCGTCCTCCAGCTTGTTGTAAACTTTTACGTCCATTTGTTCGATGTCCCGGGGAAGCATGGTCGCAGGGCCGGCCAGACAATACTTGAGCGCCCATTTTCGACAAACCGTAAATATTCGATCGGGCAACACGGCTGTGGGCTATGTCGCCGACGATTGCTACTTTTAATCCGGAAATTTTGCCTTTTTTTTCTTTAATGGTCATCATGTCCAAAAGCGCCTGCGTGGGGTGCTCATGCGCACCGTCGCCGGCGTTGATAATCGATTGTTTAACCAATGATGCCAGTAAGTGCGGAGCTCCGGCAGCGCTGTGGCGAATGACAATTACATCGGGATTCATGGCTTCCAAATTGCGTGCCGTGTCAATGAGAGTTTCTCCTTTGACGACGGAACTTGTCGATGCGGAAATATTGATTGTGTCGGCGCTGAGCCTTTTGCCCGCGATTTCAAAGGATGTTCGCGTTCGAGTGCTGGCTTCGAAAAATAAGTTAATGATCGTCTTGCCGCGCAGTGTCGGCACTTTCTTAATTTCGCGGGTGGAAATTTCCAGAAAAGATTCGGCTGTTTCCAGGATGAGATTAATCTCCTCGACTGTAAGATCTTTCATTCCAAGGATATCTTTTTTTTCTAATTTCATAATCAGGTTCTAAAATTTAATATTTAAGTTCCTTCTTCAATAACTACTTCATCAATCCCGTTTTTTTCCACAAGGTTAACGCTAACGGCTTCCCAAAGGGAAGAGGGCAGATTTTTTCCCACAAAATCGGCTCTGATCGGAAGTTCGCGATGGCCGCGGTCAATTAAAACGGCAAGCTGAATCATTTTTGGCCGGCCAAAGTCGATCAAAGCGTCCATTGCCGCACGAATGGTCCGACCGGTAAAGAGAACGTCGTCAACCAGGACAACTTTTTTATTGTCCAGGGAAAAGGGAATCTTTGTTTTCCCCAAACGGGGCTTTTTATTGGAGGTGGAAATATCATCGCGGTAAAGAGTTATATCAAGGATACCAAGGGGAATTTTACCAGGTTCAATGCCGAATATTTTTTTCTGCAACCTTTCAGCCAGATATACTCCACCGGTACGAATACCGACAAGAACAAGATTTTCCTTGCCTTTATTTTTTTCCAAAATTTCATAAGCAATACGGGTGAGGCATCGGTCGATTCCGTCACTGTCCATCACTATTTTAATATTTCTATCTTCCGTCATATTGCTTAACCTCAATTAAGGATCAATTTATGCCAGGCGTGTTTTAAGTAATGCCATCAGCTTACGTTAAATTATGCAATCATGGGTATAAACCCCAAAACAGCTTTCGAAAATTGTCCCGCTAAGCCTCGCACGCGGGATAATTCGACCTGCAAGCTTCAGCGGCAGTGACCTTTAGGTTATGCGCTCTGTTTCTGAAGCTTGGGTCTCATTACAACTTACCAATTTCCCTGCACTTCGTTATGGAAATTGGAGTTTCATGAATAAAAAAGCCTTCCCCCTTGCGGAGAAAGGCTTTATACCCTTAGGATGTTTTACTTTCATTGCCAATTCCTTTTTCAATCTCGCCGGATTAAATTAAAAGGACTAAATTTTTCATCTTTATACAACTAAGAAACTTATGTGTCAAGCCGGAAAATTATTCAAAATGCCTTTTGTTTAAAAAAAATAAATGATATAAGGAAGCAGCCTGGAGGGGAAAAATATGGCAATAAATCACGAACCTCAGGTTTTTTTATTTTTAAGCCGAATCCTGGGGAAAAAAATTGTTGGGGTTGAGGGTAAAGTGCTGGGCCGCGTTTATGATCTTACCGCGGAATTCGTTGAGCCTTATCCCGTAGTCACAGGAATGGTATTCAGCTCCGACTTTGAAAAAAAAATTCTCTTATCCTGCCTTGGAAAGATGTAACAGATTTAAATGAGAAGGTATCCGTTGCCATAAATGCAGTCAGTGAATTATCTGCGTTAATTTGCGGCAAGGGGAGCTTTTGCTTAAGAGAAGATCTTTTAGATAAACAGGTTGTTGATACCGATGGCGCGAAAATAAGAAGGGTCAATGATCTCCAGTTTTTAAAAACGAGCCATGGATTGCATCTTGTCCATGTTGATGTTGGATTCCGCGGTTTGATTCGCCGCGTGGGTTTGATTAAACCTTTTGATGCAATCTTGCAAAGTCTTTTCGACTATAAATTGCCCAATCAGCTTATTTCGTGGAAATTCGTTCAACCGTTGCATTCACCTGATCTCTTGCGTTTAAATATTACCCAAAACAGGCTTGGTCAGATCCATCCGGCGGATTTGGCGGATATTTTGGAAGACCTTGATATAAGACAGCGCGGGGCTGTTTTTAAAGCTCTTGATGTGGAAACAGCAGCGGAAACTCTTGAAGAAACCGATCCCAAAATTCAAGTGAGCTTGATTAATGATCTCAATTCCGCCGAGGCGTCAGACATTATCGAGGAAATGTCATTATCTGAAGCGGCCGACCTTTTAGGGGATTTGCCCAAGGCAAAAGCTGAAGGTATCTTAAAAGAGATGGAAAAGGAAATTGCCGATGATGTCAAAGAACTATTGACGCATCCGGAAAGGGAAGCCGGCGGTATGATGACGACATCTTACTTAAGTTTTCGTCCATCTACCACAGTCAGGGAAGCACTGGAGAAATTTCGTCAGGAAGCAGAAGACATCGATTTGGTTTACTATGTATATGTGACGGACGAAGAAGATCTGCTGCTGGGCGTCATCAGTTTGCGTGATTTGATTTTAGCTGATTCAGATAAAAGACTCGAAGAAATAATGGATGATCGCGTCATTTCAGTAAAACTCGATGATAAAGATGATACGATTGCCGAACATTTTGCCAAGTACGCGGTGACCGCTATACCGGTTGTTGATGAGAATGAGCGAATGCAGGGGACAATTATATTCAGAAATCTTTTGGATGTTGTTGCTCCCCATCTGGGGAAATAAATACAACCTTTGATGGTTGGGAAAATGACCGAAAAGATAGGACATATTGGTAAAGATTTATTCAAAAAAGGTTTCTGGAAGCTGGGACTTTTTTTTGCTTTCATCGGTCCCGGCATTATTACTTCCAATGTTGATAATGATGCCGGCGGTATTACTACTTATTCTCTGGCGGGTGCTCAATACGGATTAAGCCTGATTTGGATACTTATTCCCGTTACTGTAGCCTTAATCATTATTCAGGAAATGTGCGCCCGCATGGGTGTTGTTTCCGGCAAGGGTCTTTCCGATTTAATTCGGGAACGTTTCGGGGCAAAAATAACTTTTTACCTGATGATAATTCTGCTTTTGGCTAATCTGGGCAATACGCTTTGTGAATTTGCAGGTATTGCCGCCAGTATGGAAATATTCGGTGTCAGTAAATATATTTCTGTACCGGCGGGAGCTTTTTTTGTCTGGTGGCTGGTGGTGAAGGGAAATTATAAATCGGTAGAAAAAGCCTTTCTGGTTGCCTGCGTCTTTTATCTTTCCTATATCATTTCGGGATTTCTGGTTAATCCTAACTGGTCGGAAATAAAAACCGCGGCAATAACACCGAATCTGCAATTTGACTCGGGGATGCTGACGATGGCCATAGGTATTATCGGAACAACAATTGCGCCTTGGATGCAATTTTATCTCCAGTCATCCATTGTGGATAAAGGTTTAAAAGCTGAAAGTTATAAATATGCCCGGATGGATGTAATCTTCGGTTCGATAACCGTTAATGTGGTGGCCTTTTTCATTATTATGCTTTGCGCTGTTACTTTATTTCAGAATGGACTCAAGATTGAAACGGCGAAGGATGCCGCACTGGCACTAGCTCCTCTTGCGGGATCATACGCCTCCTTACTGTTTGCTTTCGGTTTGCTTAACGCATCGCTTTTTGCCGCATCCATCCTGCCGCTTTCTACGGCTTATACAATTTGTGAGGCCTTTGGCTGGGAATCAAGTTTAAATACAAAATTTATCGAAGCGCCACAGTTTTACGGCCTTTACTCTCTGATGATTTTTCTGGGGGCGGGCATTATTCTTTTGCCCAACGTGCCCCTGATTGCCATCATGTATTATTCTCAGGTTATTAACGGAATCCTGCTGCCTTTTGTTTTAATTTTCATGCTGTTTTTGATTAATGATAAACGGATCATGGGAAATTTCGTCAACAGCAGGCTGATGAACATTGTTTCCTGGGTGACTGTCGTTATTCTCAATGGCTTGTCTGTGGCGATGGTGGTTTCAGCCTTTTTCTCATAATAATCAGTATTCTTTTAATGCAGCAGACTTCCCAGACGCCGCCAGCGGAGATTATTATCTTCATGGTTCCATGACCAATAAATGATGAAAGCTTTTCCTTCAACGTCTTTTATATCAACAAATCCCCAATAACGGCTGTCCGAGCTTTCGTCACGATTATCACCCATGACGAAAAGGGAGCCCTGCGGAACAGTCACCGGACCAAAGTTATCGCGGGGCTGAATTATGCCGGGATAAATTAAATTATCACTGTAAACACCGTAAGAGTCAGAATACTCTTTATCGTTAATAAATATCCTTTTATTTTTAATTTCGATTTTATCTCCGGCTATGCCGATAACCCGTTTGATAAAATCTTTGGAACGATCATTGGGGTAAATAAAAACAACGATATCGCCCTTCTGCGGATTAGTGACAGGGATGATCGTTTTTCTTAAATAAGGTATTTTTACGCCGTAAATAAATTTATTGACTAATATCTGATCTCCGACAAGTAATGTCGGCACCATAGAGCGGGAAGGTATTTTAAATGCCTGGATGACAAATGTCCGAATAACAAGAGCGATCAATATCGCAATAATAATTGCTTCAATGTATTCTTGGACTTTTGATTTTATTTTTTCTTTTTTTGATTTATTATCGTCAATCATATTAACTAAACCTCTATGAATAAATATTGGAAAGAGAAAGAGCGACCATAAATAAGGCAACTAATCCTTTAACTATCTTTCTTCCGGCCATGGCGATTATGGCTCGATTGGACGCTCGGTAAAGAGATTTTAATTTCAATTGCCGGGCCACTTCCAACGTTATGATTCCGGCAAATCCTCCTAAAAAAAATCCCACCCATGCGCCCGGTCCCCAAAAAAACGGCGTAAGAATAAACGCTCCAACAATAGCACTTATCGCCGCGGTCCAAAAAACTCTTTTTGTGGCCGCCGGTTGGAGCGCGCCGGTCATAACTAAAAAGAAATCAAATATTTCAACAATTATAGAAATAAGAAGGAGAAACAAAATAATTTTCCCGCTGACTCGATCAAAGCCGGTGAAAAGGGCATAAAGAAAGACATCTATAAAGATGATCACCGTTCCGAGCAAATCAAATAATGTTAAATAAATACCCGCAAAAAGTATCAAAATAAAAGCGGCGAAAGCTAGAGAGGCAAGGAAGGACAATTATTTTTTCCTTTTCATTTTGGAAAGTTGCATATTTTCAAAAAACAACACAATTGGACAGGAAATGAAAACGGAAGAATAAGTTCCGAAGACGACGCCGACCAATAACGAAAATGCCAAATCATGTATTACTGGTCCACCCCAGATGTATAGAGCGATAACGGTAAGAAACACCGTGAAGGAAGTCAATATTGTTCTACTCAATGTCTGGTTTATGCTCAAATTGATTGTATCGGCGAGCTTTTGTTTAGGATTTAACTTGACATTTTCTCTGATTCTATCCAGCACAACAATTGTATCATTGATAGAGTAACCAATGATGAAGAATATTGCCGCCAAAATGTTGATGGTGAATTCCATCTTTAAAATGGAAATTGTGCCGATAATAATCACAACGTCATGAACAAGAGCAATGATACCACCCAATCCGTAACGGAATTCAAAACGCCAGGCAATATAAAAAAGCATAGCTAGCCAGGAAAGAATTACGGCGAAAATGGCTTTTCTCTGGAAATCCATACCGACTTTTGAACCGACCACTTCCACACGCCTGATTTCGTAATCTTTATTAAACGCAGTGGTTAGTGGTGTCTCCACGTTTTCTGTTAGGAGCTTTTGATCATGAAAGGATTCGGCGGTACGAATCAAGAACTCATTAGTTCCAAACTGTTGGATGATGCTATTTTCCAGGCTGGTTGATTTCAGAGCGGCCCTGATCTGATCGGC
>CAVXLI010000033.1:0-51667 GCA_963762595.1 uncultured delta proteobacterium | reverse complement strand
TATCTTTAATGGCATAAAATTTTTCCTGGGCGTTCGCGGCGGTGGGATCGGTTTTATCCCCCGTACCGAAATATACCCAGAGATTATTAGAAGTATCAATTGTGACCGCGACTGGGGTATAGATGGGCCTGATATTGCCGGAAGCTGTTTCAAATAACAAACTGCCCGACCAATTAGCAGTACCGCAACCCGTGACGTCGCTTTTACTGCAAAATTTAAAGCGCCAGATGTTTCCGCCCAAATCGCCTATGTAGGCCGTATCCAGAAAACCGTCATTGTCGTAATCGACAGCAACAGGCCCGGCGGCCAGATTATAATCCATATTGGCATTGCTGCTATTGTGGGTATAACTCCACAATATGGAACCATTGCTCATATCCACCACATAAAAACCTTTGCCGCGAGGGTCACAGGTCCCGCCGCCTTTGCAGTCTGTTCCCGAGTAACCTCCTCCGATAAATCCGACAAATTTTTCGGTATTGTTTATCCGGACACGCCCGATAAACATTCTACTCCAGGCCTGCCCCAAATGCGCACCTTCATTCAACGCCAGCCCGCTGTTGCCGCCTATTCTCCATTTGTAAACCGGATTGCTTAACGTACTGGTAACATCGAAGGCATAATAGCCGCAATAATTGGAGTAAGTTGAAGAATAGTTGGGACTGAAGCCGGAATCGCAAGAGGTGGATGAACTCCAGAGATACGTAGATGCCGCCGCGTCCTTCCGACATAACCAGATAAGTGTACCAGTCCGTCGGCGATTTGTATGTTTCTCCGACTGTGCCCGTCCCCAGCCAGATATCCGCGGCGCTCAAAGGGCCGTCAACAAAGTATTGATGGTCTAATGAGGTAGGATGAGTACTGTGAACAATAGTTTTCAGTTTGGGAAGTAAATTGGGAGGGATAAAGCTCCACAATTCCTGACCGCCGCCCAAGCCCACTTCTCCGGTCTTGAAGGCGTGCAGTTGGCCGTCATTGGCTCCAACCATTATGAGCCTTTTTCCATTGACGGAAGAGCGAATGTGGTCTGTCCGGAATGTCTTGAATGCCGGAGGATCGCCTTTATCCAACTTGTCCACAAAATATAAATTGGGCGTGCCTATGGACATGGGCGATGTATGGTACACATCGCCTAATTTCCAGTTGGTTACAGTTCCATTAGTTTCACCGCCGCGGAAATAGTTGATAATTGCATTTCTTTCCGCAATCGCTCAGCGGCTCCCAGGTCGGCATTGGTCATATTATCGTAGGTAAAACTTTTTAATGAACCGCCCGTATAGGTCAAGATATTTCTGCTACCTGCCGATGTGCCGGATAAAATTACCCCAGCATCCCAATCTTCCGTGGTGTTAACGGTTCCGTCGGTCTGAATGGAATATCTCTTTAAGTGACCAATCCAGAAAGGATCGTAGGTAGCCGGTTGAAAGGAAGCTTCATAGAGGAAGTTTTCGTCAACTGTCCTTACCGCCTGAACCGCGGCCTGGGTAAAAGAATAGGTCGAATCGCGGATTATGCCGAACAAGCTTTTGAGCGCCGCTGTCAACTGATCCGCGTTACCGGTTATAAAGGCATAACCGGTAAGATTGGTATAGGCGGGATCGTTATTCTTTGCCTTAAAGTTAGCAACCGGACTACATCCATAAGTACAGCAATCAGCCGTTTCAGTTTGAGTATCGGTCTGGCAACTCGTAACCCCAGCTGGAAAATAATCAGTAGCGCTAATATTATAGTGACTTGTATTACCCGAATTTGCCTCGAGTGGATTATCGGAACCGCCGTAATAAGCCATCCAATTAAGGGTCCATTGCAAATATTGGGGCATATTGGCGCCGAAGCCGACAACATAAACTTTGTAACCGGCATCTTTTAACTGTTTGGCGGCGGCTACTGTTTCTCTCCGGCGTTTATAATTTTCCCCTTGGCATGAGGCTCCATTACCTCCACAGGCGTAACTATCCTCTCCGTCCGTCAACAAAATAACAAATTTTTGCCGGCAGGCCTTAGCCTTGTCGCTGGCCTTATGCGCATCCAGGTATGTCCTTGCCTCTCTTAGCGATGAAGCCAGTGGTGTGCCTCCGGCGGCTGTCGCCCCCACAATACACTCGCCCGTAGAACAGGCAGTGACAGTGGACGCACAGCTTGTGGAATTCCCGCAATAAGTTAACGAGTAAGAAGTGCCCGTATCCTTACCCAGTTCGCTAATCTTTGTAATGAGCCTGTTATTTCCTGAGCTGTAAATTCCGGCAGTGTCATCGCCGACTGTGAAGCGCATATAGCCGATTCTGATGCCCAGGCTCTTGGCGTCCTGGCTATCGATAATATTGTTATTGTCGTCATCTAAAATATTAAAAAGCACTCTTTTGGCGATTGCAATGCGGCTGCAGTCGACCGTATGTCCTGTACCGCTGGCTGCATAAAAAGGTCCAGCACATGAAGCATCTCCGTAAATATCAGAAGTGCCCACGGGATTTAAACCCATGCTTCCGGACAAATCAAAAACAATCAGTGCGTCGGGGGCAACGGTGATAAAGGTGCCTTCTTCATCGCCCGCCGGTTCTTCCTGAGCACAGACATTTATTGACGTAGAGAACGATATAATCATACTTATTATGATTACCAAGGTTACAAAGCTTTTTTTGTCTGGCATAAGCTTTCCTCCTGAAATTAAACAAAAAACGGTTACTCTTTTCTTACGGGAACCCACTTTTCCTTAATCCGGATACTGAAGATCATATTTAACAGGCCGTCCTGTCGTGCCAATGGCGACATCTGCTCTTGAGTTGTAGCTGGCATCCCCCCCAGTGCAAACAGTATTGAATCCCGCGCCGGAAGTCCAACCTTTCGCCAAATCATAGCCGGGTATAGCCAAATTGGAAATAGCCTTATTTAGAGAAGGGATAGTGGTGCTGAAGGATACGGTAGGGTTGGCTGTATCATAATAAATGCCCGAGTAGGAGGTCAAATTGCCCGGGTCTAATTGCGCACAAACGTAATGCACGCATGCCTCTGCCGCCGAGAGCGCCTTGCGTTCACCAACCAACCGCGAGCTGATTGTTATATCCTGGCCGGTAATGGTTAAGGCAAAAAAGCCCACGGCCATCAAAATCATCACGCCCATAATCGCGGCAAGAAAAACAAAACCGCCTTCGGATTTTTGCCGATAATCAAATATTTTATGGACTGAGAGCATGGTTCCTCACTATAACATTGGTGGAATAAATCATTCTTCTTGGTTGCTTCGTGTTCAGGTCTATTTCGGCGGTATCGGCAACGATTGTAATGAGCACCCGCCTGATTGCCGGGATTCCATTTACTAAACTGGGGTTGTTATTTACAGTATTAGTAATTTCCAAATTGTTTCTATCAAAATAACGGAATAAATTAATTCCCGCCGTCGCATTGCGAACATTACTATCCGGAGCGTTGCCGCCTAAAATAGCGTTAGCGGGGCCGCAACTTACACTCCTGGTAATGGAATCAACTCCATTATAGGAATATACTATGTATTCGTTATCAACATTACCAATTGTGCCACCAGCTGGCAATAGGCCATCCAAATCCATGGCAATGGCAATTGTATTTGTATTAGCCACCTGAACGCCCTTGAAAGCTTGATTCATTACCAGACCGTTGCATGCCGGCGCCAATATAGCACCGTTCCATGTAGCCGAGTTATTGAGAGGATTTAATGAAGCCATGCGGATTTCCATCGCCATAAAATCCAGAACCGCCCGCGTATCCTGTTGGGTCACTATTTTCCGGCCTAAATTAGCCGAGCTGCGCTGGGCAATTGTCATCACGCCGTATACCGCCGTCATGATAACCAAACCAACAACAAGCGCTGTTAATACTTCGACTAAAGTAAAACCGTTTTTTTTCATATTTTAAAACTTTCCATTAGCCTAAAATCTCGTTTGCCTCGTTGCGATTACACTGCTGTTTATACCGTTGGCCGGCCCTCCCGTCCAGGTAACCCGTACGTTTACCAGCCAGGAATTAGGCGCGGAAATATTAACTGCGGTTGTCGTTACTACGTTGAAGGTGGCGTCCCCCGGCGCTCCGGTCTGACCGCTTACTGTAATTGTCTGGTTAATCGGACTGGCTGGAATCGTACCAATCATTATCTGGTTTTCACGCAATTCCAGCTCCGATTGCATAATCCCGGCCGCTCTGCCCAAATAATCCGCTCGAAATCCCGTTTTCATTGACGTATCCTGCATGGGAAGAAGAGAAATAATGGCAACGGCGGTCAAAAGAGCCGCCATCAACGATTCAATAATGCTGATACCTTTATTGCTGAATATTTTAGTCAATATGCACCCTGCCCATTAAATTCGTGGTTGTTTGTTTTGTTAAAGAACTTATCGTGTGCTGCAACGTTACTGAACCCGCAGGCTGTATCGTTCCTCTTGGCTGAATAGTAATTTGTAGACCGGGGTAAGTAATATCAGAGATTATAACATTAGAACTAATATCACCGGGGCTTTTTGTTACTGCCGGAACTAAAGCCTCGTAATTACCGGGGTTATTTAGAATTTCTCTCTGAACTGAATAACTGTTTCCCGGTTGATCGAAAATAATACGGTATCGTCTATTTTCCGCGACAGCTTTTTGCCGATAGAGGGAAATATCGGAAGCTAGATCGCTCGCCGCCTCCCGTAAATTGGCATTCTGCCGATAAGATATGAACGACGGTGCTGCCACACCCGCGGCAACGCCCAACAGCATAACAACGACTATTAATTCTATTAAAGTGTAACCACTATTTGCACTTACTTTCACGACCAACCTCAAATAAAATTATAAAAAAACTATTTTATCTTTACAAGCCAGTATGATAAATTTTTATTAACACGTCAATGCATCAATATCTTTTAATAACAGTATTTTACGTTATTATTTCCCCCCCGTCAATCTATTCCTTTTGCCCGATCCGATCTCCAAATAAAATATATGATGAAACATTTTCATCATTTTTCACGTTCGTAAGTTATTAATATTATATTAATAACGCATGTATAACATGCGCATAAAGCAATCACCCCAAAAAAGATAAGCCACTGCCGCCGCCGATAAAAATGGTCCAAAAGGCACGGCATACTTCATATCCTGTTTTTTGATAATCATGGCAATGATGCCGACCAGCGCTCCGAAAAAAGAACTAAACAAAAGAATAAATATCAACGATTTCCATCCCAAAAATCCGCCGATCATTGCCAGAAGTTTAATATCCCCGCCGCCCATTCCTTCCCTTTTGGATATAAGTTCATAAAAAAAGGCAATGGCAAAAAGCACCCCGCCGCCAACTAAAATACCGATTAAAGCTTCCAGCCAGTCAACTTTCAGGACAAAAACAGCCAGGAGGAAAAATACGGGTATTCCCGGCAAGGTCAAAACATCGGGAATGATTTGATGATCCAGATCAATAAACGTAATCACGATTAATACGGCACTAAATATGAAATAAGATCAAAAAACTTAAGGTTGGTCCAAATTTTAAAAACAAGATCAACGAAAGGACCGCGGTAATTAATTCCACCAGCGGATAACGCCAGGAAATTTTTGCCCCGCAGTCACGGCATTTCCCCTTCAATATAATAAAGCTGACGAGCGGAATATTATCGAAAAAACGAAGGGGATGTTGACAATGCGGACAACGCGACAGCGGTTTTATAATCGATTCATGGGCCGGCAGGCGAAAAATACAAACATTTAAAAAACTGCCGACAACAGCTCCAAAAATAAAGGCAAATAAATTTAATAGCATTAATTTACTTCCAATCAAATTTTAATTAATTATGTAACTGGGATAGGTATATAGAATTGCTGGACTTCCGTAGAAGTTATCCGGCAGTTCTGCCACCCTATCCCTAATAAATTTACAAGACTTAGGTCAGTAACTTTGCGTCCCGTCTTTTCAGACGGTTTGCCCTTTCCAGTATTGTTAATAATTATATAATATTTATTTTCAAAGTCAAGGACAATTTCTTAAATTATCCCAGCATTATATCAATGATATTAATTATTTATAAAAATTATCATCGAACAGGAACTGACTTTATCCATAAATCAAAGAAATCCGGCTCAATTGCTGATGCTCATTTTAAAAATAGTTGAATTTAGCCGTCTTTTCTCTCCCAGGAATAGGGTATTTCACCGCCGTGAGCGGGGAGACGAAATTCGTCCGGCTCATTGTATTTATAAACCTCCGACGGTATATTTATTACAATTGCTTCTTCTTCCGAAATACATTTAAAACCGTGATAAACCAGATGAGGTATATGCACCAAAACGGGATTATGAATACCGGCAAATATTTCGTTTATTTCACCGAAAGTAGCTGATTCTTTGCGGCTATCGTATAGAACTATTTTCATCATTCCTTTGACTACGGCCATGTTATCATCCTGTTTCTTATGATAATGCCAGCCCTTGACAACTCCCGGATAGGCGGTGGTCATATACACCTGGCCGAATTTTTGGAAAAATTCATCATCAGCACGCAAGTATTTCCATCAGCCTTCCTCGTTCATCAGGAATAACTTTGAGTTTTTTTACTATTACACCGTTAATCATATTTTATTTGCTCCTGTTTTAGCCACCATGTTTCCCGCGGATTGCAGGGATTCAAAAGTTCCGGCATCAGACCACCAGCCTTCCAGCACATCCCACTGCATCTTCCCTTCGGAGATATAAAAATTATTTACATCGGTAATTTCCAGTTCGCCGCGCTGGGATGGTTTTAACGATTTAATAAACTCAAAAACCCGGTAGTCATACATGTAAACTCCGATAACGGCATAATTGGATGCCGGCTTTGACGGTTTTTCTTCTACACGAATAATTTTTTTTCCGTCGAAAACCGGCACACCGAATCTCTGCGGATCGGACACTTCCTTCAGTAAAATGCGTGCTCCTTCTTTTTGATTACGGAACTTTTCCGCGGCTGCCTTGATGTTTCCCTCAATAATATTATCGCCCAGAACTACGGCTATTTTATCCCTATCCGCAAAATGTTCCGCAAGACTCAAGAGCCGCGGCAATCCCGCCTTCTCCCTGCTGATAGGCATAATTGATGTGTTTCAGGCCGAAGTCTTTGCCGTTTTCCAAAAGGCGCAAAAAATCACCGGCATTATTGCCGCCGGTTACAATTAATATCTCATTAATTCCGGCATTGACTAAAATCCTGATGGGATAATAAATCATCGGTTCGTTATAAACGGGAAGCAAATGCTTATTGGTCACTTTGGTCAGGGGATAGAGCCGGCTGCCCAATCCACCGGCAAGAACAACTCCTTTCATGGTCGCTCCTTAAATTGCTTTTAGTTTAAACATTTAAAAATTGTTTTTTCATACCATATCTTGCGACATATCGACAATAAATTTCTTTGCATCTGATATGACAATGAGGTAATTATAAATCATGAATGACGAATACTACATGAAATTGGCTCTGAATCTTGCCGCAAAAGGCAGGGGCTATGTCAGTCCCAATCCCCTGGTCGGCGCCGTGATTGTCAAAAACGGGAAAATCATCGGCCGGGGTTATCATCAGCGCTATGGTGAGAGTCATGCCGAAGTAAACGCAATCAAGAATGCGGCCGCGGATATTGCCGGAGCAACTCTTTATGTTACATTGGAACCATGCTGCCACGAAGGAAAAACACCGCCCTGCGTGGATATTATCGCCCAAAAATAATATAGCGCGCATAGTTATCGGGGCAATTGATTCCAATCCTCTTGTTTCCTGTCAGGGCATTAATTATCTGCAAAGTCGAGGCATCGAAGTAAAAACCGGCGTTCTGGAAAATGAATGCCGCAATCTCAATGAAGTATTTTTCCATTTTATGGAAACCGGACTGCCCTTTGTCACCATAAAATACTCCCAAACCCTCGATGGACGCATAGCAACAACGAAAGGCCAATCGCAATGGATAAGCTCTGATGCTTCTTTAAAATACGCCCACAAACTTCGAGCCGAACATGACGCCATATTGGTCGGCATCGGAACCGTAAAAAAAGACGATCCGGAGCTCACAGTGCGACTCATTCGCGGCCGCAACCCTCTGCGGATTGTTGTTGATTCCGGATTGAAAATTCAGCATCAATGCAAAGTTCTACAAAATACCTTACCGGCAAAAACACTTATTGCCACAATTAAGAATTCCCGTGATCATAAATACAAATACATTGCCGCAACAGGCGCCCAAATAATCACCGTCGATGCCGACCAAGAGGGAAAAGTCGACCTGAAAAAGCTATTAAAAAAACTTGCCGCCCAGGGAATATCGTCGGTGTTAATAGAAGGCGGAGCTCAAATCATTACTTCTGTCTTAAGAAACAATTTAGCCGACCGTTTAGTAACCGTGATTGCGCCGAAAATTTTAGGTAAGGGAATCGAAGCAGTGGGTGATTTGAATATCAGGGAACTGAATTCGGCAAAATTTTTATCTATTCGTAAAATTAGAAGATGCGGAGAAGATATCATTATCGATAGCCGCTTTTTATAGACGGGGAAAAACCTATTTTAAAAAAATAAAATTAGCGGATATTATCAATGCCCTGGTATGCTGTACACACAAAAAGCCGCCATGAATATAAAGCAAACTCTGGTCTTGCCCAAAAAAACTTTACTACCTTTCTGCCCGAGACGGAAGTATGGAGTAAGCGCAAAGACCGGAAGAAAAAAATCTTTATTCCCCTTTTCCCCGGATACCTTTTTGTAGAAACTCTTTGTTGGGATAATGAAAAAAAATTGGCTATTTTAAAAACATCCGGTGTTGTAAGCATTTTAGGTAAAAAAGAAAATTCTGAACCCATACCTGTACCGGACGATAAAATTGAGCGCCATTCGGCGCCTGATAGAAACAAAAGCGGAAATTTTTACCATACAATTTCCCAAAGTGGGCGAACCGGCGCGCATTATCGACGGACCTTTTGCCGGATTGGAAGGTATCGTAGTAAAGAGCGATTTCAAAAAGGAGCTTTTTGTAATTACCCTAGAACTTTTGCAACGCTCGGTTGCCATGAAATTGGAGGGATTTCAAATCAGCAAACTTTAATCTATTTATTGCATTTTTCTCAAAAAGTTGCATGAAAATACTTGACTTTCCAGCCATTATGCGCAACATAGCTTGGCCTGCTGGTATTATAATACCAACAGAAAACTTTTTTGGGGATTGAATTTTGAAAGGATACATAAAAATTAATAAAGAACTTTGCAAGGAATGTCACCTCTGTATTCATTTCTGCCCCAAAGGTCACATTATCCCCACCAAAGAATACAACTCCCGCGGCTACCATCCTGTGTGTGCAAATGAAGAAAAAGAATGCACCGGCTGCGCTTTATGCGCCACAATGTGTCCGGAAGTAGCCATCGAGGTTTACCGTGAATAAAGTATTGATGTCGGGAAATAATATTATCGGCGAAGCGGCAATTCGCGCCGGATGCCGTTTTTATGCCGGTTATCCGATTACTCCCCAGAATGAACTTACCGAATATATGGCCGAACACATGCGCAATGCGCCGAAGGAGGAGTTTTCATCCAATCGGAAAGCGAAATTGCCGCCATTCACATGATTGCCGGAGCCAGCGCTGCCGGCGCTGAGAGTTATGACTTCATCATCCAGTCCCGGCATTTCCTTAAAGCAGGAAGGTATTTCTTCTATGGCCGCCTGTGAACTTCCCGGTATTATTGTCAATATCATGCGCGGCGGCCCCGGATTGGGCAATATCCGTCCTTCGCAGGGAGATTATTTTCAAGCGACCCGCGGCGGCGGTCATGGCGATTACCGCACAATTGTTTATGGCCCGGCAACCTGCCAGGAACTGGCCGATTTAACCATGGACGCTTTTGATCTTGCCGACAAATACCGCACACCGGTGATGATTCTTGCCGACGGCATGATGGGACAAATGATGGAGCCGGTTATTTTCAAAAAACCCAAACCCCGTCAATATAACGAAAAATTCATGCTGCGGGGCGCGGGTGACGGCAAAAGCAAATTTATCCGCGGTCTTATTCTGGATGCCATTGATATGGAAGAACACAACTGGAAATTGGCGCGCAAATATAAAGTTATTACCGAAAATGAAACTACTCTATGAAGAGCATCAAATTGAAGATGCTCAACTGGTTATTGTCGCCTATGGAACGGCCGCCCGTATTGCTAAAGGCGCTATTAAACGCCTGCGCGACAACGGTATGAAGGTGGGTCTTTTCCGTCCGATAACTCTTTGGCCTTTCCCGGAATTGAAACTGCGGGCGCTTATCGGCAAAAAGTTAAAAAATTATCTTGTTTTTGAAATGAGCACCGGGCAAATGCTCGAAGATGTCCGGCTGGCCCTGCAGGGCTATGCCAATATTGAATTTCATGGCCGTCCGGGAGGTGTTGTACCCACACCGGCAGAGCTGGCCAATGTTATCGCCAGGCATCTACGACAAAAAAGATTAATTTATAGCTAATCATCAGGATAAAAATAATATGGCAAAAAAAGTTTTTAGACGTCCAAAAAGTTTAAAAGAAAATATTTTTCATTATTGTCCCGGATGCGGACACAGTATTGCGCATCAGGCTTGTCGCCGAAGTCATTGATGAACTGGATATCAGAGGAATTACCATCGGCGTTCCTCCGGCAGGTTGCGCTGTTCTGGCTTACAATTATTTTGATGTGGATATGATCGAAGCGCCGCATGGCCGAGGCCCGGCAATGGCTACAGGAATCAAGCGCTCACTGCCCGATCGGGTTGTTTTTTCTTATCAGGGTGATGGTGATCTTGCGGCAATCGGCATCGCCGAAAGTTTTCACGCCGCCAATCGCGGTGAAAATATCACCGTTATCTTTATCAACAATGCTGTTTACGGCATGACCGGCGGACAGATGGCTCCGACAACAATGCTGGAACAAAAAACAACAACCACTCCTGCCGGGCGGCATAAGACACTGGACGGTTATCCTGTCAAGGTATGTGAACTCTTTTCTCAATTAAAAGGCGTAACTTATGTAGAAAGATGTACGGTAACTTCTCCGGCCAATGTCAATAAAACAAAGAAAGCAATAAAGAAAGCTTTTCAATGCCAAATTGACGGACTGGGCTTTTCGCTGGTCGAAATTCTTTCCCCCTGCCCGACCAACTGGAAAATGATGCCCATAGATTCCTGCAAATGGATTGATGATGTAATGAGCAAAGAATTTCCTCTCGGTGTGTTTAAAGATAATATTGCTCCGGAAAAGAAAACTGCGGAGGCCGTATAATGATCGTCAAAACAATTTTTTCCGGATTTGGCGGTCAGGGCGTTTTGATGATGGGGGTTAGTCTTGCCCATAGCGCAATGAACAAAGGTTATCATGTAACTTATCTTCCCGCTTACGGCGCGGAAGTGAGAGGCGGAACAGCCAACTGCACGGTGGCCATAGCCGATGAGGAAATTGCTTCTCCGGTCGCATCGGAACCGGATTATCTTGTCGCCATGAACTCCCCTTCCCTTTTTACTTTTCAAAATAAAATTACATCAGGCGGCACAATTTTTTTAAATTCTTCCATTATCGAAGATGCGTCCCAGCCGCCAGGATGTTCAAGTATATGCGTTCCCTGCGGTGATATGGCTCAGGATTTGGGCAACATCCGCGTCGCCAATACCATCATGATGGGAGCATTCATTAAAAAAACAGGCATTGTTCCGGCTGAAATTTATTTAAAAAGCCTCGAAACTATCATGGGCAGCAAGAAAAAATCAGCTGACGGAAATCAACCGGAAAGCATTTACCGCCGGATTCGATTATCGTAAATGATTAACAGAGGAATATTTTATGGCTGTAAAACAAATTTCCGTTTTGTTGGGCAATGTTCCCGGTTCTTTTGCCAAGCTAACTCATATTCTGGATTCGGAAGATATCAGCACGAAAGCTGTATCCGCCGCCAGCACTGCGGATAGACAGCACGGTTCGGCTTGTTGTAAATGATCCTGATCGTGCCGCTGCGGTTTTGAAAAGCTTTAACTTCAACTTTGAAGTAACACCGGTGCTGGCCGCGGAAGTTCCTCTGCATGCCGGCGGCATGAACGCTATTTTAAAACCTCTGGCCAAAGCGGAAATCAATATTCATTATCTTTACACAACCATTAATCGCATCGGAAAAGAAACCATTGTTAATTCTGGGCGTTGATAAACTGGAAGAAGCCAAAGAAATTCTGACGGAAAACTGGATTCACTTAATCGACGATGAAATTTATTCCATCCCGTAAGCGTTAAATCAATCATGCCTGTTTCTCGGGAAAAAGAAAAAGCCCTGTCAGCCAGAATGCTGAATCTGGGGGTCGCTGAAAGTGATTTTGAGGAATCTTTTATCCGTTCCTCCGGCCCGGGTGGACAAAAAGTCAATAAAAGTTCCTCCTGTGTTTACCTAGTCCACATTCCCACCGGTCTTGCGGTAAAATGCCAGCGGGAACGATCACAAGTCATTAAATCGTTATTTAGCCCGCCGTTTATTGCTGGATAAAATTGAACTGATGCAAAAAGGTTTTATCGCGAAAGAAAAAGATAAGACTGGAAAAAATTCGCCGCCAAAAAAGAAAACGCAGCAAAAGAGCAAAAGAAAAAATCCTCACCGCCAAACATCAACAAGCTGAAAAAAAAGTTTTACGCGGTAAAGTTGTTATTGACGATTAACTTAATGAAGCATTCCACTTAATTTTTTGTGCTTCAAATATGGATCCCGTTGCTTACGCTTACGGGATCAATTCAACTTACGCTTCAAACTTCACTTCGTTCGTTTTCAGGAGTGTCATTAATTCGACTTGTAGATACTGCTGCACTTCGTTGGCAATATCTGTGTCTCATTATCACGACTCTCATACGCTTCGCTTCGCGGGATTAATTCGACTTGCAAACTTTACCACGCTTCGCTTGTAAAGTTTGAGTCTCATTAAAAAAAGGGAGAGAAAGTCGATGCACGCTTCCCCTCCCTGATTTTTATAATAGCAATAATTTATTTAGCCAATGTACTTCAAAAGCGGATTGGCATAAAGCACGATCAGCGCGATAACCAGCGCGTAAATAGCCAGAGATTCAATCATGGCCAGACCGACCATCATGGTCAGAAGAATTTTACCCTGAGCTTCCGGATTTCTGCCAACAGCATTTGTAGCGCCATTTAAACCATTGCCCATACCCAATGCCTGTTCCAATTGTGCCAAAAGCTATTGCTAAACCGGCCACGAACAAAGAGCATGCCGACTATAATTGCTTTTGTGTAATCAACAGTTCCCGCCGGTGCGGCTTTAGCCGCTTCTGGAGCTGCAAAAACAAAAGGAGCAGTAACAATCACCAATAAAATAGCTACTACCGCATAAATTAAACTTTTTTTCATTTAAATTCTCCTTACTAAATTAATAATATTAATTTTTTTTGAAACGCTTTTTCTGCATTACCTCCTTTCTTAATAATTTAACACTATCAGCGTTTCATGATTAAATTTTCTAATGGTACACATAATAATTGTCAAGAAATATTTATAACTAACACAATTCTTGATTTTATTTTTCAAGCAGGATAAAAGTTATCCCATGGAAATAATGACCGCTAAAATAATGAAAGTTGCCCGTCTGCTTCAAAGCGATATTCAGCTAAAAAGCCGTCCTTTCCGAGAAATCGCGGATTCCTGCGGCCTAACTGAAAAGGAAACTCTCAATATCATAAAGAAGCTTAACAACGAAGGTTACATACGCAAATTTGGAGCTATTTTACGCCACTATCAAATCGGTTATGAAAAAAACGCGCTGGTTGTCTGGTCTGTACCGCAGGATAAAATAG
Organism: uncultured delta proteobacterium; assembly: GCA_963762595.1. GTDB lineage: Bacteria > Desulfobacterota > Syntrophia > Syntrophales > Smithellaceae > UBA4810. The sequence continues at coordinate 37,854 of CAVXLI010000033.1, read as the reverse complement.
AAAAAGCTGGAATTATTTTTGCTTCATTTCCCTTCATTTCTCATTGCTACGAAAGGAACCCGGTTTTAAGATCCAAATATAATCTTTTTACGATGTTGCACAGCAAAGGCGAAGATATTACTTCTCTGATAAATAAAATGGCGGTTTCTATTGATATCCATGATTTTTTAATTTTGGAAAGCTTAAAAGAATATAAAAAAACATCTCCGGAGTATTTTTAATGACTAAAACACAGTCAGATTATTTTATTGAAGCCAGCACATTTATCGCCGGCGGCGTCAATTCTCCCGTACGCGCCTGGAAATGCGGTCGGCGGTGAGCCTCTTTTTGTCAGCAAAGCTAAAGGCAGTAAAATTTATGATATCTCCGGCAAAAAATATATTGATTATGTTCTTATCCTGGGGGCCGATGATTTTGGGACACGCTCATCCTGAAGTAATTGCTGCTATTTGCCGCACTGCTCAAAAGGGAACAAGTTTCGGCGCGCCGACTGAAGCGGAAACGCAAATGGCCAAACTTATATGTTCAGCCATTCCTTCCATAGAACTTGTACGGATGACCAGTTCCGGCACGGAAGCAACAATGACGGCAATACGTCTGGCACGCGGTTTTACCGGCAGGAATATGATTGCCAAATTTGACGGCTGTTACCACGGACACGCTGATTCACTTTTGATTAAAGCCGGATCAGGTATAGCGACTCTGGGCATACCCGGTTCTCCGGGAATTCCCGGCAACCTTGCCCAGCTGACCTTGAGCTTACCTTATAATGATATGGAAACCCTTCAAACAGCATTACAGCAGTATGGTTCACGGCTGGCGGCCGTCATTATTGAGCCGGTAGCGGGCAATATGGGAGTTATTCCTCCGCGGGCTGGATTTTTAGAAGAGCTGAGAAAACTTACGGAAAAAAACGGTATAGTTCTAATCTTTGATGAAGTAATTTCAGGATTTCGTTTTAACTTTGGCGGTTATCAAAATTTAATAAAAATTAGACCCGACTTGACTTGTTTGGGCAAAATAATCGGCGGAGGATTGCCCGTCGGCGCTGTCGGCGGTAAAAAAGAAATCATGGAGAAGATTGCCCCTATGGGCGAAATCTATCAGGCCGGAACTCTTTCCGGCAATCCTTTGGCTATCGCCGCAGGCTTAACCACCCTTAAAATTCTTAAAGCAAAAGCTTCTTCGTATTCTGCACTGGATGATAAAACCAATAAACTTTGCAGTGGAATGGAAAACCTCTTTGCCGCGAAAGGAATTTCTGCTTGTATAAACCGCGTTCATTCGATGTTTACGATATTCTTTCAGGAAGGACCTATCGACGATTTAACTTCCGCCCAAAAATCAGATACGGCACTATTTGCCCGTTTTTTCCATAGTATGCTGAAAAAAGGCATATGGCTGGCTCCTTCACAATTTGAGGCAGTTTTCATGTCGTTTGCCCATAGTGAGGCAGATATTGCTTTTACTCTGGATGCTTGCGCCTCTGCATTGAAAAAACTATGACCACCTAAGTGGAGCCCCCTTCGGTCGCAGATGACCTTTAAGTTACAGGAGCCGGAGGCTCTCTAAAATAACGCTACCTCCCGCGGGTCACAGTGCTCTCCTCTCCCAGCTGGAGCCGATGGATTCCAAGTCGCGGGATTGACAACCGCCTATCATTACTGTAATGTTTCGTTAATTTGCATTATAAATTTATCCGAGGAATCGAGTCATGGAAAAACAGCTATCCGTTCAATCTTTTCTTACCAAAAAAGATATAATCGCTGTTATCGGTTTGGGATATGTGGGATTGCCGCTGGCCGCTCATTTATCACGCAATTTTAAAGTTATTGGTTATGACAATAACGAAGTCAATATTCTCGAATTAAAAAATGGCCATGACCGCACTCTGGAACTTAGTGATGCCGAATTAAAAAAAGCCGATATTCATTTTACATCCGATGCCGCCGAGCTTTCTGGCTGCAGGCTTTTCATAGTCGCCGTTCCCACGCCGGTAGACGATTCCCATGTTCCCGATTTGCGCGCGATAGAAAATGCTTCCGCCATAATCGGCCGGCATTTATCTTCCGGTTCTTGTGTAGTTTACGAATCCACCGTTTATCCCGGCGTTACCGAAGATATTTGCATCCCAATTTTAGAAAAAGAATCAAGCCTTAAATTCGGCCGTGATTTCACGGTTGGTTACTCTCCCGAGCGCATCAATCCCGGCGACAAAGTGCATACCATTGACAACACGGTAAAAATTATTTCCGCGTCCGATCAATCAACTCTAGATTTTTTGGAAGGAATATATAGTTCAATAGTCAAAGCCGGATTACATAAGTCATCATCAATAAAAGTTGCCGAAGCGGCAAAGGTAATAGAAAATACTCAGCGCGATATCAACATCGCTTTGATGAATGAGCTGTCTATAATTTTTAATAAAATGGGAATTGACACCATTGAAGTTCTGGAAGCGGCGGAAACAAAATGGAACTTTTTATCATTCCGTCCCGGTTTAGTCGGCGGTCACTGCATTGGTGTTGATCCTTATTATCTCACTTATAAAGCAGAAAGCATAGGTTACCATCCCGAAGTAATTCTCGCCGGGCGACGCATTAACGACAACATGGGCAAATATGTGGCGCAACAAACAATCAAAATGCTTATAGCCGCCGACAAACAAGTGCATAATGCCCGTGTGGCCGTCTTAGGACTTTCTTTCAAGGAAAACGTTCCGGATTTGCGCAACACACGCGTAATCGATATCATAACGAATTAAAGGATTATGGTGTTGACGTGTTGGTTCATGATCCCTTGGTCATCCCCGAAGAAGCCCGCCATTATTACGGCATTAGAGCTTGTAGCGTTGAGTGATATCCGTGATGTTGATGCTATTGTCCTAGCCGTAGCCCATGCGCATTATCAGGAATTTGGGATTAATGCGCATTGCCGGGCTCTGCCGCAAAGGTTGTTCCATTTTAATTGATATCAAAATCATTATTCGAACCCGAACGCGCGCGAGGTCAACTAGGCATTAACTATTGGCGTTTATAAATATCGCTAATTTTTTTAGGAGATAAAATGAAAAAAGCTTTTCTTACCGGCATTACCGGACAAGACGGCTCTTATCTGGCCGAATTTCTATTGAACAAGGGATATGAAGTTCATGGTTTGATCCGCCGCTCCAGCACTTTTAATACTGAACGCATTGATCATCTTTACCGTGATTTTCATGACCCGGACACAAGATTATTTCTTCATTACGGTGATCTGAGTGTTTCCGGTCAACTTATGGATTTGCTTCATTCCATTCAGCCCGATGAAATTTATCATCTGGGAGCGCAAAGTCATGTGCGCGTGAGTTTTGACATGCCTGAATATACCGGCGATATTACCGGATTGGGAACTTTGAGAATTTTGGAAGCAATTCGCAAAACCGGTATCAAAACAAAATTCTATCAGGCATCATCGAGCGAAATGTTCGGAGCCGCGCCGCCGCCGCAAAGTGAAAAAACTATATTTCAACCGCGCAGTCCTTATGCCGCGGCTAAAGTTTATGCTTATTATATTGTGCAAAACTACCGTGATGCTTACGGTATTTTTGCCACCAACGGAATTCTTTTCAATCATGAATCACCGCGACGCGGAGAAACATTTGTCACTCGAAAAATCACCCGCGCGGCAACACAAATCAAATTAGGACTTAAAGAAAAACTTTATCTTGGGAAATCTTGAAGCAAAAAGAGACTGGGGTTTTGCCGGTGATTATGTTGAAGCGATGTGGCTGATGCTGCAGCAGGAAAAACCTGACGATTTTGTAATCGCCACCGGCGAAACTCATTCCGTACGGGAATTTGCGGAAAAAGTATTTACCAAACTTGATTTGGATTATAATAAATATGTGTCTGTTGATCACGCGATATTTCCGGCCAACCGAAGTTGATGTTCTTCTGGGTGATTCCGTCCAAAGCCAAAAAAGATTCTTGGCTGGCAACCAAAAATCTCTTTTGAAAATCTTATTGATATGATGATCGCAGCGGATATGGAACTGGCCAAAAAAGAAAAAACTCTTGTTGGATGCCGGATTCTGCCTGCAACAACAGCGAGCGTATCATTTAAAAATTAAGAGGATTATTGAATGCTTAAAGAAAAACGTATAACCGTTACCGGCGGCAAAGGATTTCTGGGAACCCATTTATTCAAAAAATTGGAAGATACAAGGCTGTCGTCAATATTAAAATCGCCGATCTTCCCGAATACAATTTGACGGATATTGCCGATATCCGCCGAATGTATGAAGAAACCAAACCGCAAATCGTTATTCATCTTGCCGCCAAAGTTGGCGGCATCGGTTTTAATCAGGAAAAGCCCGCCGAACTATTTTACGATAATTTAATCATGGGCACGCAATTGATTCATGAAGCATATCTGCACAAATATTGAAAAATTTGTCGCTTTGGGAACAATTTGCGCTTATCCTAAATTTACTCCGGTACCTTTTAAGGAAGAAGATATCTGGAATGGCTATCCGGAAGAAACCAATGCTCCTTATGGACTTGGCAAAAAAAATGATGCTGGTGCAGTCACAAGCTTATCGTCAACAATACGGTTTCAATTCCATTTTTTTGCTTCCGGTAAACCTTTATGGTCCGGGAGATAATTTTGATCCCCGCTCTTCTCATGTTATTCCGGCGTTAATCAAAAAATGTTTTGATGCCATTGACAACAATTCGGATAAAATTGAAGTTTGGGGAACAGGCGCGGCTACACGAGAATTTTTTTATGTGGAAGATGCCGCCGAAGCTATTTATCTGGCCACTTAATTGTACAACAAAAGTGAACCGGTCAACATCGGCGCGGGATTTGAAATATCCATTAAGGAGCTTACCGAAATAATTGCTCGAACTTACCGGTTTTAAAGGGAATATTATTTGGGATAAATCCAAACCTGATGGTCAGCCCCGGCGTATGCTGGACACTTCTAAAGCATTGAAAGAATTTGGATTTAAAGCCAAAACAGATCTTCAAGACGGGATTGATAAAAACAATTGAATGGTATAGAGAAAACCGTCATGTTACATTAAAAAACTGAACGCCGGTCATATTTTTATTGACTTGCATTTTCATTCATGTTAAGGAGCGCTCGATAGATGGATAAAGAAACCACAAAAATATGCCATGCAAATGGCTTTTGCCAGCAGCATCGGCATTGCCATGGTTCTGGCGATTTTTGGTTGTCTTTTACTGGGAGTTTATTTAGATAGTAAATTTGATTCCGGTCATGTTTTTACTGTTATTTTTTTATTTATAGGCATTGCAGCCGGATTTCGTAATATATATGTTTTGATTAAAAAAAATTTTACTGATGAAGAACAAATAATAAAGAGTTTAAAAAGTGAACCTCATCGTCAAAGACCCGCTCCAAAGAAAAATTGAAATTTTCAACTGGATTATTCTGGCAATTATTTTTATTCCTTCATTAATTTTCGCTCCTTTAAAATTTTCTCTCGGTGTGCTTCTGGGCGGTTTCATCAGCATTCTTAATTTCTACTGGATGGAACGCAGTTTGCGCGGTCTTTTTGAAAAACATGCCGGCAATGTAAAAGGCACTGTTATGGTTAAATATTATATTCGCCTGGCGTTAACTGCTGTCGTTTTATATTTTCTGATTGCCTATGAAACCGTAAATATCATTGGTTTGCTTATTGGACTTTCCGTAGTTGTAATCAACTATCGTTGTTACCGTGATTACTACCCTGACAAAAAAAAACTTTATTGAGGAGGTTATTAGTAAAAAATGCATCCCCTGCTATTTTTTGGAAAACTCGCTTATATTCCTGCGCATGTCATGTACACTTGTGTTTGCTTGTTTGTCATTCTTGTGCTGCATGCTTTCATTTCTGGCCACCCGACGTCTGGCAAGTTTATCCCGGTAAATCTCAAAATGTAATGGAAGTAATTATCGGCGGATTTGATTCTCTGCTCAATGAAATAATGGGACACAACGGAAGAAAATTTTTTCCGCTGATTGCCACGCTGGGACTTTTTATTCTTACATCCAATCTTATTGGGTATTATTCCCGGATTTGAATCTCCGACTGCAAATATCAATACAACTGCTGCTATGGCCATTGTTGTTTTTTTCTCCACGCATGTAGTTGGAGTAAGGACTCATGGCTTAAAATATTTCAAACAATTTATGGGGCCAGTCTGGTGGCTTACTCCTCTGATGCTGCCCATTGAAATTATCAGTCATATATCACGACCGCTTTCCTTGACTTTTCGTTTATTCGGCAATATCAAAGGCGAAGATATCGTTCTTCTGGTTGTTCTTTTTCTGGTTCCCTACGCTTGTTCCCCTTGCCTGTTTTTGTGTTGATGATTTTTACATCGATTGATTCAAACTGCTTGTTTTTATGCTGCTGGCGATGATGTATATATGCGGGAGCTATGGAAGAAGGTCATTAATAATTGCCTGCGGCGATAGTAAGAACAAAATTGATCGCTTAATAATCTCCGATTAGAAATACTGAATATTTTAGTATAATTACTAAACAGCTGATAGCTGCCCGCTTTCAGCTTTTTTTGTTTGATTATTAATATTGGTAAAAAATATTCATCAAATAGTGTCATCTGATACTTGACGACTAAGTTCAATCGTAATATCTAATATTCGTCTATCTATTTTTTATATGTGAGTTATTTATGCATAGTTTGGGAATTAATATCGGCTCCTCCAATGTTAAAGTAACCATGCTGGAGGGAAATAACATTTTATGGAGCGCTGTAGAACCTCATGAAGGAAATTTTCTTTATACACTTAAAAATATATTATCATCACGCAATATTCCGGCTGATATTAAATCTCTGGCCACCGGCACGGAAGGCCGGCATCTTCTAAATATAAACAGCGTAATCGAACCTCTCTGTATCGAAGAAGCGCTTCAACACCTCAATTACGAAGTTGATGCTTTGGTTTCTTTGGGCGGTGAAGATCTTGTTGTTTATACCATCGATAAAAACAACAAGATAATAACCAGTTTTTCCGGAAATAAATGCGCTTCCGGCACCGGCGAATTTTTTAAGCAGCAACTCGCCCGGATGAACATGAAGCTTGATGATATTAATTCAATTCCCGAACATTGCTGTGTTTTAAAACTATCTTCGCGCTGTTCCGTTTTTATGAAAAGCGACTGCACTCATCGCTTGAATAAAGGCGAAGCCAACTAAAGGCGATATTGTTCTGTCCCTGAGCGATGTAATGGCCATTAAAGTGATTGACTTTCTCAAAAGAGCCAGAATAGACAAAGGGAAAAGTGATGCTTGTCGGCGGAGTTACACAAAATCAATACATCATTCGCTTTATCCGGGAACGGATGCCGGAAATTGAATTAATTATTCCCGATCAGGCTCCGTATTTTGAAGCGTACGGGGCGGCGCTTATGGCCAGAAATTCCGGCAGCATCTTGCCGCCTCTTAAATTCTCTCTTTAAGCAAAGCCGCATTCAATTTAAGAGATTTAAAAACCTGAAAACTGCCGAAGGAAAAGTAACCTATCTTCCCTCTCAAAAAGCAAAAGTTATTGCCGGCAGAGAATATATTCTTGGCGTTGACGGCGGATCAACCACAACGAAAGCCTGTTTAATTGACATAGAAACAAATGAAATTACTGCATCTTTCTATGGACGTACTCACGGCGATCCGGTCGCGGCTCTCAAAAATTGCCTTATCGAAATGAAAAAACAAATCAAAGAAGATATTGGTGATGGCAAAATCAACATAACACTTGCCTCCACAACCGGATCATCGCGAGAAATACTGGGTGTTTTTTTGGAAACACCGGCTGTATATAATGAAATTATCGCGCATGCCGTCGGCACGACTTTTTATAGGGATAATATTGATACAATATTCGAAATCGGCGGACAGGACGCCAAATATGTTTTTCTGAAAAATAAAGTTCCGATAGATTACGCCATGAACGAAGCCTGTTCCGCCGGAACCGGTTCGTTTCTGGAAGAATCGGCACAGGGCGATTTGAATATTGCCGATGCTTCGGAAATCGGCGATATCGCTCTTGAGGCAAAGGAACCTTTGAAGTTCGGCGAACATTGTTCCGCTTTTATCAATTCGGATATCCGCAACGCCATTCAGCAGGGCGCCTCCCGTGAAGATATTACCGCCGGAATCGTCACCTCCATCGTTTCCAATTATCTAAACAGAGTTGTGGGCAACAGGACCATCGGCAAAAATATTGTTCTGCAAGGAGGCGTAGCCAAAAACAAAGCTGTTCCTCTGGCTTTTGCCATGCTTTTGGATAAGAATATTCTGGTGCCTCCCGATCCCGAACTGATGGGTTGTTTTGGTGTGGGAATTCTTGCCAAACAAAAATTGAACGAAGGATTTCTGACTAAATCCGCTTACGATATTGACCAGATTCTGGCGACAGAAATTATTTATGAAAAAGAATTTCAGTGTAAAGCCTGCGATAATTTCTGTCCGATACGCATTCTCAATGTCAACAACAACAAGTATATGTTCGGCGGCAGTTGTAATAAATACGCCAATATCCGAAAGAAAAAAATTTTCAATGAAGGCGAAGTTTTTGATTATATTGAAAAGCGCAACGATATACTTTTTAAAGAATGCGCTCCCAATCCTGATGAGCTAATCAGGAAAAAAGATTTTGTTGTCGGAATTCCCCGTTGTTTTTCCATCTATACTCTTTGGCCTCTTTATTCCTGGTTCTTTCATGCTTTAGGAGTGGAAACAGTTGTCTCCGAAGAATATTTCGCATGAAGGAACAGCGCGGGTGGAAAGCAATTACTGTTTTCCGGCGGAAATTGCCCATGGAGCCGTTCAGGATATATTTGACCGCAATTTAGATTATATTTTCCTGCCGCATTTCCGGGATATGGAAAGTTATGAGAAAGATTCTCCGGCAAATTTTTGCCCGATTACGCAAGCTCTGCCCTATTATATCAAAAAAGCTTTTCCGGAAATTCCGGAAGATAAATATTTAACGCCTGTCGTCAGTTTTATGTACGGCATTGAAAAGGCCGGCGAATCTTTTATTGAAATGGCCGCAAGTGCTGGGATTTACTGAAAGTGAAGCGAAAAACGCTTTTGCCATCGCCTACGAAAAACAAATGGAATGCTTTGCCAGATTTTCCGAACTGGGCAAAACAGCGCTTGAAGAAGCACGTAAGGCCAAACGACCGGTTATTGCCCTTCTGGGACGTCCCTATAACGCCTTTACAACTGATGCCAACATGGGCATTCCCCGAAAATATACAACCCGCGGTTATTCAGTTATTCCTTTTGATATTCTTCCCTTTGACGATCAAGCCATTTATCCCAATATGTACTGGTATTACGGCCAGCAGGATATGAAAGCCGGCGTGCTTCTGAAAAATGAAGATAATATCTTTGTCACCTATATTTCCAATTTTTCCTGCGCGCCCGATTCTTTTATGCTGCATTATCTTAAATGGATAATGGGAACCAAACCTTTCTTGATTCTGGAGTTGGATTCTCATACAGCCGATGCCGGAGTGGATACGCGCATTGAAGCTTTTCTGGACATTATCGAAGGATATCGATCAAAGTTTACCGACATCAGTGAGGAACAGATATGATAATGGTTTGCGATTTATTAATAATCGCGGATGAAGAAATTCACATTAAAAATATTTTTACCGAAGAAAAGATACCGATTAAAAACAACCCGCGCGTCAAACTGCTTCTTATCCAACATGGGCAGGCTTTCTGCGGAACTTATCGGCGCGACTATCCGCGGCATTCGGCATCAATGCGGAAGCGATGCCGGTTCCGGATATATACACTCTGCAGATGGCGCGTAATCATGCCTCCGGCAAGGAATGTCTGCCGTCGCATCTTGTTTTGGGCAGCGCGCTAAAATATTTATCCTCCGAAAAATACCGCAAGGATGAAATTTATCTTTTGTTTGTTCCCACCACAACAGGACCCTGCCGCACCGGTCAGTATTTTGTTTTTTATGAAAATCTCTTTCAAGGATTTGCGTCTGGAAAATGTTGTTGTCTTTACGTTAGATTCGGATAATTCCTATAATGAGCTAGGTCAGGATTTTTCCAAATATGCCTGGTGGGCGAGTTATTATCGGTGACTATATGAAAGATGTGGAAACATCGCTGAGAACCTGTGCGGTAGATCCGGTCGAAGCGATGGCAACATATGATAAACTCTGGCACAAAATGATCAGCGTCGCCGAACATGATGTTACCAAAGTTCTTCCTGTCTTAAAAGAAATTTCTGCCGATATTGCCCATATTCCTCTGAAGAAAAAAATAGATGAATGCCCTAAGGTGCTTATTGTCGGAGAAATATATGTGCGCCGCGATGATTTTGCCGTTGATGAATTGATTCAACACTTCAGCAATCACGGAATTATCGGCAAGGTATCGAATGTTGCCGAATGGATTTACTATTGTGATTTTGTCCGTCATTATGAACTCAAAAAGAGACTGCGTTTAATTCCCTGGTATCGCCGAATCTTTCGCCAGAGAATTTATGGATTTAATCAACTGGAATATTGAACATGCCTATAAACATAATGTGGAAAAAAATGTTCGCGGAGCGCTTGACTCAACCGGACTTGTTCCGCATTCTCCGCATAACATGCAAGAAATTATGAAAAACACCGAAAAACATTTCGTGAGCCACGAGCTTTATTCGGAAATCAGCATATCCAGTGGTGTTGCCGCTACGGCAATGATGGACGGTTACTCCGGCATAGTAAATATTTCACCTTTTGCCTGTCTCATCGGAAGAGTCATTGAAGGACTTTTTACTCCGTGGGCCAGAGAAAGAAAATATCCGATAATATCCATTGAAATTGACGGCAATCTTTTGCCTCCCAATGTTCTAAGCAAACTGGAAATATTCATGCTCAATGTGCTGAGGTTCAAAGGCAATGTTAATGTTAATACAATGGTAGAAAAAGAAGGTATCCAACCTGTGGCCATAGACAGAAAAATAATCAGATAATGTCTTATCCGGGCGCTAAGTCTTTTAAATGTTACACTGAATGCATATTTTCGACCGGTTTTAAATAATTTAATTGTGCGACAATAAAATCTATGGAAAAAGCAAACATCACATGAAAAAAAACTAACTGGAATCATTTTGGCCGGTGGAAAAAATTCCCGCATGGGCACTAAAAAATCTTTTCTGAAAGTTAACGGGATTCGCTTAATTGATAAAATTATCGACGTATATCAAGATATATTTACCGAAATAATTATTGTAACTAACGACTCTTTAGCTTACACAGAGTTTTCCGCAACAACCGTAGTCACCGACATATACAAAGAAAAAGGGGCTTTGGGCGGTATTTATACAGGCCTCTTTTTTGCCTCTCACGATTATTCTTTTGTTACCGCCTGCGACATGCCTTTCTTAAGTAAAGATTTTATTATTTATTTGACTGAGCAATTGGACAAATATGATATTGTGGTTCCCCAATTAGCCGATGGTTTTCAGCCGCTGCACGCTGTCTATTCCCAAAATTGTCTTTCTCCCATAAAAAGACTGCTGAGCGCTGATAAACTTAAAATCACCGGCTTTTATAAAGAAATGCGTCTACTGAGTATTCCTGAAGAAAAGATTAAGCCCTTCAACAAAGACGGACGTCTTTTTCTTAACATTAACACGCCGGAAGATTTAAAACATATCGATAAAAAATATATTTTATAAATTTTTAACCATGTATTGGTATTGGTTGCACCCATTTATTATTTTCACCGTCGTAAAACCATTTGTTTGTAAAACCACGCCGGTGAATAAAACTGGGGTTTTCCGCCCAATGAAGAAGCTCCTGATAGGCCGCATTGAGTTTTCTAAAAGTTGGAGCATGACCGCCAAGGTCGGGATGATGAATTTTAGCCTGCTTTCGGTATGAGGTTTTAATAATTTTACGCAATTCAACGGAGTTTAAATCAACTTTATTAATTCCCAGATAGTTTAAGGCATTGATTTTAACACTGGGAATATTTATTACTGTAGGCCGTAAGGATATATGAGCAGGATATTTTGTCGCCAAATCCAGCACACGGCGGGAGGCTAAATACTTTTTCGCTGTGCGTTTTTCCTCTTCCCACCAGGCTCTTCCCAGCAGATTGGCCATTTTGCTGAAATCCTCCGCCGGTTTGTGGTGTATTGATCGCTGTTGCGTAAATCTGAATATCTCTTTTACTCCGCGGGGTATTATATCCAGAATAATTATTGTGTCGGAAAAATAAAAAGTCGCGTAACGCGTGTTTAACGCCTGCAGTAAACCGCTTCTCACATTCAGTTTCTGCCGGAGATTCTGCCGGCATTTGATCGAACAATATTTCCGGTTATTGATTTTTTCCGTTGATCCGCAGGAAAGGCACCGATTCAGCTTCTCATTATTAACAGTAAATATACTTTTTCTCAAAGCTCTTCCATTATTTTTTTGCCGCTGCCAGATAACCTTTCGCCAGAGCAATGTTTACATGGAGTACTCCTTTATTCATATCCTTAAGCGGATAATCGGGAGTAATCTTCGGTAAATTATCGGCCTCGGCCTGGGTCTTTATAACCGACCCCACCGGGACATAGCGGCCGTCGGCAACCTTCACACCCATAAGCACCGCCGCCGGTTCAATCACACAATTCTGTCCGACAACTGATTTAAATACCAGAACTTTCATGCCCACAAAAGTATTATCCATAACCACAGCCGGCCCGTGAATTTGCACCTGGTGAGCCAGCGAAACCCGGCTGCCCACATAAACGGCGTATTTCTTTGCAGTTTACTTCATAAAGATTCTTCTCTACCGGCTTTCCGTCAATTTCGGTTTCCAGCGCGTGAATCACAACGCCATCCTGTATATTGGAATCATCACCCACGTAAATAGGCTGACCCTCATCGCCGCGAACCGAAGCCGCAGGCGCAACCATAATATTTTTGCCCAAAATTACATTACCGATGATAGCCGCGAGCGGATGAACATACGTGGAAAAGCCAATAACCGGTTCGGATATGCGTGTACTGAAATCAGTCTGAACATTCTTTTCAATCATTTTTTTGCCTCCGCAATAATATTCTTAAAAATCAGAAAAACCGCAGTTTTAAGTTTTTTCTCTACTTTTATGCTGGGTTTTATTTCTTTCAATTTTTAAAAGCTTTTGCCATACTTCTTCCACTTTTTTTTCCGTTTCGGCAACAGTCTTTTGATTATCAATGACAATATCCGCCAATTTCGCCTTTTCGCCAATCGGCATCTGGTTCATAAGCCGTCTTTTGGCTTCATCTCTCGTCAAACCATTGCGGGCAATCAGCCTCTGAATTTGTTGTGCAGGAGATATTAAAACCAACAAAGTCAAATCGAAAAGATGCTGCATTTTTTCCTCGAACAAAAGAGGAACATCCGATAAAATTATGGCGTTTTTTTCTTTTTTCTCGATTTTTTCCAGGAGGGTTTTCCATTCGTTAGACACGTAAGGATGGACGATACCGTTGAGGGTTTTGAGCTTTTCTGAATCGGCAAAAACAATCTGAGCTAATTTATAACGGTCAATATTTTTATCCGGCAGCAGAATACTTTCGCCAAAATATTGGACGATTTTTTCCCAAGCAGGTTGTCCCGGTTTTTCAACTTAGTGTGCAAGCTGATCAAAATCAATCAAATGAGCGCCCCGCCGGACAAACATTTCCGATACAGTTGATTTCCCGCAGGCGATACCTCCCGTCAATCCGACGTTTAACATTTTTCGATGACCTCGTAATAAGTCTTAAAATTTCTTGCGGACGACTTTTTACGAAGTCGTCATGATTTGCTGTTTAAATTATAAATAATGCGCAAACCTTCCAAAGTCAGCATATCTTCGATTTTATCAATGCATTTTGTTTCCGGCGCTACCACACGGCCAATCCTCCGGTGGCAATTACCATCGGTATTCGTTTTTATTTCCGCTTTCATCCGTTCAACAATACCGTCAATCAGTCCGGCGTAACCAAACATAATTCCCGCCTGCATTGCGCTTACTGTATCTTTGGTAATTACCGATTTAGGCTTGCTGAATTCCACGCGGGGTAATTTTGCCGCTCGTTCAAATAGCGCTTCGCTGGAAATCATATATTCCGGGCGCGATACATCCACCCATGTATTCCCCTTTTGGTGAAATATAATCAAACGTTGTCGCCGTACCAAAATCAATTATAATAGCTGCTTGCTGATATTTATTATAAGCGGCAACAGCATTGACGATTCTATCGGCGCCGACTTCTTTGGGATTATCATAGAAAATGGGCATTCCTGTTTTAATTCCCGGTCCAACAATCAACGGTTTTACATTAAAATATTTTACGCATAAAGGTTCCAAAATATTAAGCATCGGCGGTACTACACAAGAAATAATAATCGCACTGACCGCTTTAATTTCTTCGGTTTTCATTCTGCTGGACTGATACAAATTAAAAATAAGCATGCCATATTCATCAATTGTATGATCAATCTCCGTGCGAATTCGCCAATCATGAATCAGTTGATCGCCGTCATAAAGTCCCAGCACAGTATTGGTATTGCCAACATCAATTACCAGCAACATTTTTTTGAGTCTCCTTTAATATTGTTGCATCTCCCGCGGATATCTTAATTTTTCTGTCTTCCGCCGTAAGTAGCACCAGTGAATCCTTGTTCGTCAATGCCTAGGGCTTTTCCACTTATCACTTCAGCACCGGAACATTATCTGAACTCTCTTGCCAATCATCGGCGCCATGCTCAACCACTTTTCTTTTACAACGCTAAAACCATCCGCAATAAGCTTTTTATACCATTTTGCCAGATTTTCATACAGGCCAATTATTAATTCCTGACGGGAAATTTTTCTGCCTGTTTCTATAGCTAAAGACGTGGCGATATTTTTAATATCCTGCGGCAATTGATTATAGTTAATGTTTACATTAATGCCAATACCTAAGATAATAAAATCAATACGGCTTGCTGATGTTTTCATTTGCGCCAGAATACCGCACACTTTTTTCCCGTTCAAAAGAACATCGTTGGGCCATTTGAGATTAACCATGCCGGGGCAGAACTTATCCATAATTTCGGCTACTGCTACACCGGCTAATATAGAAATCTGCGGCGCACGATCCGGCTCTAAGTTAGGACGCAGGATAATAGACGTGTAAATATTACTTCCTGAAGGCGAATGCCAGACTCTCTGCAATCTCCCTTTGCCTTTGGTCTGGCTGTCGGCAATAACAACAGTGCCTTCAGGCGAACCTGCGGCAGCAAGATCAAACGCCTCATCATTAGTGGAACCGATTTCCGGATAAAAATGAATCTTATGCCCGATAAGACTTCCCGCAAGCTTATTTTCCAATAACTGAATGGCATAGTCCATAAAGATAAAATAATTTGGAGAGAATATTTTAGGTTAATTTTTGAATAGTAACTTCAACCGCAGGTAATAATTTCATAAGTATTGTATCTGGGCGTCTAACTTGATGCTTTTTATACCCAAACGATCTTTTTTAAATTATTAATGGTCACTTCTTTTATCGGATATAAATCTTCGACAATCTCATCGGGCTGAAACCAGAGCTTTATTTCTTTTTCCGCATCCTCACGACTGGAAGAAGCATGAACAACGTTTTCAAATATACCGCTGGTCGTAATTCTTCCGTATGCGCCTCTTATGGATACCGGATTTGCCTTTTCCGGATCTGTTTCACCGACAACGTCCCTGATCTTTGTTATCGCATCTTCACCCTGATACACCAAAGCAAGCACCCTGTATGTCTTGTGCATATCGCCCATGATATACTTTATGAGTTCGTCGAAAAATGGTTTTTCCTTCAGATGCTCATAATGCTTTTCGGCAAGCTCCCGGCTGACTCGTACAACTTTTGCTCCCATAATGGTAAGTTTTGCCTCCGCCAATCTGGTAATGACATTACCCGTAAGCGATTTAACAAGTCCATCGGGTTTAATAAGTATCAATGTTTGTTCAATTGCCATATCTGCTCCAATTTATAATATTTTATATTTATAATTTATTCAATCCGGTGAAACTTCGTTATTATAATTATTTATGGTGTATTTTTGCAATAGATAATATTGGGTATTTTTTGTCAATTTTATCTTTATCTAAACATCTTAAACAAAGAATAAGTTCCTCAAATTGTGCCGGCCATAATTTTTAAGGCAATGTCTGCCGCCTTTACGGAATGTGTAATTTCCCCTACTGAAATAAAATCCACACCGGTAGCCGCAATCCGGGCGACATTTTGCAGGCTGACATTGCCGGATGCCTCCAGAAGCGCTTTTCCCCTGACTAGCGTCACGGCTTTTATCATTTCATCAAGAGGCATATTATCCAGCATGATAATATCCACACCGGAGTTTAACGCTTCCTCGACTTCCGTCAAATTTTTAGTTTCGACTTCAATTTTTAACTTTTTAGTCAATCTTTTCTTTTGTGCTTTTACAGCGGCTTCGATACCGCCTGCAGCGGCAATGTGGTTATCTTTTATCAGCACGCCGTCATAAAGCCCCATCCGATGATTAAAACCACCCCCAATTTTAACCGCCATTTTATCCAACAGCGCGCAAACCGGGTATGGTTTTGCGGGTATCGAGAATTTTTGCTTTTGTACCTTGTACGGCTTCCACAAATTTCCCCGTTAAAGTTGCTATACCGCACATCCGTTGAAAAAGATTGAGGGCTACTCGCTCCGCCTTAAGAATTGAGGCTAGCTGACCGGCAACATAAGCGATAGTTTCACCCTTTTTTACTTTTTCTCCGTCAGCTGTCAGTGCCTCAAATTCAATTTGGTCATCTAAAAAAAGAAAAGATTTTTGGAAAACATCTATTCCCGCTATGATGAAATCGTCTTTGGCAATGGCTTGCGCCCGCCCTCTCCTATTTCCGCGGACAATTGCCGCCGTGGTTATGTCCCCTTTACCGATATCCTCAGCAAGTGCATTTTTTATAATCCGCAGTATCTCTTTCTGTGATGCAGTTTCTTGTTTTGTCATACAAATCGCTTTTGTTTTAATAAAAATACTTCTGTCTATATAATAATTTCCTGAAGTTTTTTTAAGGCAGTCTCCAATGCTGCATGTCGCTCTTTAAATTCTTTTAATTTTTCTTCTTCTTTTTTTATAACAGCCTCCGCGGCTTTCTCCAAAAAATCCCGATTGGCCAGCTTCTTCGAACATTGGTTCAAATCTTTCTCGATTTTTGCAATTTCTTTTTCCAGGCGGGCTTTTTCACCGGCTTTATCCACAATACCGGCCAGAGGAACAAATATTTTTGTTGAACCGACAACTCCCGTGGCTACTCCTTTGGGTTCAACTAAATTCTACTTCCACTCTCAATTCTTCCAAATTAGCCATATTGATTATGTAATCTTTTCCGTTTTCAATTATATTTTTTATTTGCCGTTCATTTGCTGAAATCAAAACTTGCAGTTTGCGGGAAGGAGGTATTTGCATTTCTCCGCGGATATTGCGGATACTGGTAATAATATCCATTAAAAATTGCATTTCCTTTTCCGCTTTTTCGTCTTTCCAGTCTTTATTCGGCGCGGGAAACGGAGCTAATCATAATTGAATTTTTATCGCTTCCGGTCAATACCTGCCAGAGTTCTTCAGTAACAAACGGCATAAAGGGATGTAATAGTTTTAGCGTAGTTTTAAATACATCGTGTAGAGTTCGCTGAGCCGCCTGTCTTTGTGCCGAGCGCTTACTTTGCCGTAAAGCACGGGTTTGCTGAACTCCAGATACCAATCACAGAATTCATGCCAGATAAAGCGGTAAATAGCCGCTGCGGCGTCATTGAAACGATACTCATCAAGACTTCGTGTAACTTCTTCAATCGCTTTATTTAATTTGGCCTTAATCCATTTATCGGGAAGAGAATCTGTTTGGACTATCACATCTCTGTTTCATCATAATCTTCCAGATTGGCGAAAGTGAGTTTTGCGGCATTCCAGATTTTATTGACAAAAAATTTATAGCCTTCAATTCTTTCCGGCGACATTCGCACATCCCGTCCCTGCGCGGTATAGGCCGCCAGCGTAAAACGAAAAGCATCCGTGCCGTACTTATCAATCATCACCAGCGGATCAATAATATTGCCGCTGGATTTGCTCATCTTTTCCCCTTTTTCGTCCCGCACAAGCGCATGCAAATAAACATCCTTAAAGGGAACATCTTTCATGACGTAAAGACCCATCATCATCATGCGCGCTACCCAGAAAAAAAGAATATCAAAGCCGGTAATCAACAATGATGTGGGATAAAATGTTTTCAGGGCTTGTGTTTTTTCGGGCCAGCCTAATGTGGAAAACGGCCAAAGAGCCGAACTAAACCAAGTATCGAGCACATCTTCATCCTGCCTCAACGAACCGCCGCCGCAATCAGGACATTTATCCGGATCGTTCGTTGTCACAATTATTTTGCCGCAGTTATCACAATACCAAACGGGAATCCGGTGTCCCCACCATAATTGCCGGGAAATGCACCAATCGCGGATATTGTTCATCCATTCAAAATAAGTTGCTTCCCAGGTATTGGGAACAATTTTTGTTTTTCCTTTAACTACAGCCGCAATTGCCTGCTTGGCCAGCGGCTTTATTTTAACAAACCACTGCTTGGAAACCATCGGCTCAATATCCGTTTTACAGCGATAACACTGACCGACACTATGCGTGTATGGTTCCGTACTGACGAGATATTTTCCTTTTTCCAGATCGGCTATAACATTTTTACGCGCTTCGTAACGGTCCTGTCCTTTATAAATTCCACCGTTTTCATTAATAATTCCCTTGCCATCCATGATCGTGATAATTTCCAGATTATGGCGCTGGGCCATGGCAAAGTCATTGGGATCGGAGCCGGGCGTAATCTTAACCGCGCCGGAACCAAAATCCATCGTTACATAATCATCGGCAATAATCGGAATTTTTTTATTCACTAAAGGCAAGAATTACATATTTGCCGACTTTATCTTTGTACCTTTTATCCTTGGGATTTACGGCCACAGCCGTATCGCCCAGCATTGTTTCCGGACGGGTTGTGGCTACAACAATTTCTCCTTTGCCGTCGGCAAAGGGATAACGGATATTCCACAAGAAAGCTTGCATCCTGCTTGAATTCCACTTCCAAATCCGAAATTGCCGTATGGCAGCGCGGACACCAGTTGACAATATAATCTCCCTGGTAAATCAAATCGTCATTATATAGCCGGACAAAAACCTCCCGCACCGCCTGAGATAAGCCTTCGTCCATCGTAAAGCGCTCTCTTTCCCAATCACAGGAACAGCCCAGCCTTTTTAATTGATTGATAATTACACCGCCGTATTTTTCCTTCCATTCCCAGACACGGGCAATAAATTTTTCCCGCCCCAAATCATGGCGCGATAATCCTTCTTTGGCCAATTCCTGTTCTACGACATTTTGCGTGGCAATTCCGGCATGATCCATACCCGGCATCCAAAGAGTATTGTAACCCTGCATTCTTTTGAAACGAATAATAATATCCTGCAGAGTGTTATTCAAAGCATGCCCCATATGCAGCATTCCGGTTACATTGGGAGGCGGTATTACTATGGAAAAAGCCTTAGCTTCACTTTTATCCTGTGCGTGAAAATAGATTTTTCTTTAACCAGTAATCGTATAATCTTTTTTCCGCATCCTGCGGTTCAAATGCCTTGCTTAATTCTCTTTTTGCCATTTTTAACTTTCACTCCGATAATAAATATTAGCCTACTTATTTTTAAAAATACAAAGCGGGATAATTAATACCCCGCTTTTTATGATTGTATTTATAAAATAATAAATTAATTAAATTTTAATTCTTCCTTAATCTTGCGGATAATCAAAAGAGCATCCACACCGGCCACCGGACTGAGCGGAGCGAATTCACCGGTAGTTATATCTTTTGCTTCCATAATACCGCGTGAAGTTACAACCATTACCGCATTAAAATAAGGCAAATCCGCTCTTAAATCAGGGAAAGGAGATGTTGAACCGATAAATTTTGTGGCCAAAGCATTATCACCACTCACTTTAATCAATATATCTTCCAGCATCATCGCGTAAGCGGCGCGGGTAATCAATTCTGCCGGATGGAAATTGCCGTCCGGATAATTTTCCAATCCGCGCACACCAATTTCCAGAATTCCTTCAATATCCGTTTTTAAAGGTTGATCGGCAATATCTTTAGCTGTCAGTTTTACAGGTTTTGCCGCAGCCTTTTCCGGATCTTTAAATGAAGTGTCAAAAGTCTTCGGTGTCCGTTTTTTGTAAAGCTCATCTATCTTTAATTCCTCCATAAATAATGCCGCCGCATCCGCGCGGGTAAGGCGTTCCACCAGAGCAATCTGCTTTCCCGTAGCTGTTCCGGGCATTGCCCTCTGAACTTTTTGCAGGAATTTCCACTGTACATCGGCTTCATCCACATAATCGGTTTTCAGTTCGATAACTTTTGTGAACATTTGACCGGCCAAATTAAATTCAAGGCCTGCTTTGTAAGCCAAACCCATAAAATAATAAGCGGGTGAATGTTTGGGATCCATTTTGATGGCTTCATCAAATTCATCTTTGGCCAGACTCAAGCCATTTCTTTTCTGCTCTTACTCTGTGGTATAAGTACTGAATCCGGCTGACATAAACGAATAGCTTTTTCTTCATCAGTCTTGGCATATTTCCAGCCAGTTTTGAGGTTATCCCAGGCGGCATCGAAATTAGCCGTATAAATTTTGACCAAGGCCATTCCGGTATAGGCCTTGGAATATTTGGCATCCAATTGAATCGCCAGTTCAAATTCCCTCTGGGCATCGGCATATTTTTCCTGATCAAGCAGTTTTAAACCGTGTATAGGTATGATGTTCAGGAGTATCCAGTTGGCTTGTCGCCACCCTTTCCTTCGGTCCGCAGGAAACTAAAAATAAAACAGCAGGCAAAAAAGATAAATAGCGTAATAATCTTGCTAATTTTTAATTGACGCAGCATATAATTCTCCTTTCTTTACAGACTTGTATCACTTTAAAGAAATTATTTAAATATGCTCTATCGAAACTGATTGCTATAATTATCTTCAGAGCCTGCTGATGTCAAGTAATATTGCATATCCTTAATAATAGCGATTTTCTTTCCAGAATTTCTCCACATTTTTTTTTATTTCTTCATAACTAATCAGGATTAAACCAATTTATTTCCTTATCGGCGGAAAACCAGGTCATCTGCCGCTTGGCATAATGCCAGGTATCGCGATTAATTAAATGTAGAGCCTCTTCCCACTTACATTCTTCCGATAAATATTTAATAACTTGCTTATAACCCAATGATTGCAATGGTTTAAGTTTTTCACTGTAACCTCGTCCTAAAATACTTTTAACTTCATCTCACAATCCTGTCGGCTATCATTTTCTCTGTTCTTTGGCTAATTCTTTCCTTTAATTCTTCGCGATCAACTTGAAGACCGATTTTATAAGTTTTGTAAGGACTATCGGCAAAGGAATGCCTTTTTTGTTTGGATATAATTGATTCTCCGCTTTGCTCCAAAACTTCCAACGCTCGAATTACCCTTACTGAATCATTGGGATTTATTTTTTGGGCCGCTTGCGCATCTCTTTTTTGCAACAAATCATAAAGATATTCTTTTCCGTGAATTTCACCAAGATGACGATAATAATTTCTGATATTTTCATCCACTGTCGGCGTTTCGATAATTCCTTGAAGCAGTGCCCGGATATAAAGACCTGTTCCTCCGACAACAAAGACAGGCTTTCGCTTCTTGGCCAATTCGGCAATAATATCGCGCGCCTTTTCGGTAAAAATAGCGGCATTAAATTCCTCGTCAGGATCAACAACATCAATCAAATGATGTTTGACTTTATTTCTTTGTTCCATTGTCGGTTTTGCCGTGCCGATATCCAGATAACGGTAAACCTGCAGGGAATCGGCGCTGATGATTTCACCGCCAAATTCCAGCGCCAGATCTATCGCCAATTCGGTTTTACCTGTTGCCGTAGGTGAATTAATTATAACCAAAGGCACTTTTTCCATTTTTACTTTCTTTTGAACATTCTTTCGATTTCGCTCAATGAAAATTTAATACTGATGGGACGGCCATGCGGACAGGTAAGATTAAAAGGAGTAGCTTCCAGATCACGGCAAAGAGCGTCTACTTCTTCGGAGGAAAGAGAACTGTTGGCTTTGATTGCCGCTCGGCAGGCCAGACGCGGCAAATATTTTTTCTTTTTTCTCCTGCAAAGAAGATGCACGATTCTGGTCACCTAATTGATCGGCAATATCATAAATTAATTCCCGCGGCTTGTATCGAGGATAAGATTGCCGGAAGCGCTTTAACAACAATTGCATCTCGGCCGAATATTTCAATTTCCAAACCGATTTGGTGCAAAAAATCGATATAGCCGGAAAATAATGCTATTTGCGCCGGATTCAAACTGACAACTTCCGGCATAAGCAATTGCTGCTGAGACAATCTTTTGTCCTTCTGCTTTTTTTAATCGTTCCAGCATTATCCGTTCATGCGCGGCATGCTGATCGATCAGAAGCAATCCATCATCACCCGCAAAAACAAGATAGGTATTGAAAAATTGTCCCAAATATTTGAAGTTCGTAAAAGTTATAGTTTCTTTTGCTGCGGCATCATCGCTTTCGGTACTCGTTATTTTTTCCGTCACTGAACGCGCCAGCAAATCATTATCAATCGCCTTCTGCAAATTTTGTCTGGAAAATAAACCGGCAGATTTTTCTCCGAGTTTTTCTGTCTGGCGCACAATTCCCGCACTGATTGTTTTTTCCCGCGGCTCCAGCCGATAGACGAAACTTCCTTTTACATTTCCCGCGCCGGCAAGATTTTGCGCGATTGTTTTAGAAACTAATTCATAAATTCCGCGTGAATCCTTAAAGCGCACTTCCATCTTGGCCGGATGAACATTAACATCAACATCTGACAGCAGGCAGATCAATAAACAAAACAGCCGCCGGATAGCGCCGTGCCGGAATAACCTGACGGTAAGCGGATAATACGGCATGTGTTATGCTGTTATCGCGGATAAAACGTTTATTGACAAACAAAAAAATATTTTTGGAATTGGATCGGGTAAACTCCGGATGCGAAATGAATCCCGTCAAGCTCACATTTTCCCTTTGCTCCTGGACGGAAATGCAATGAGCGGAAAAATCCATTCCCATTACTATGGCAATTCTCTCGGATACTTCACTGGCTTGGGGTACGGCAAAGACCTCTCGCCCATTGACTAAAACTTTAAAGCGGATCTCCGGATGAGCCAAGGCCAGACGGGTAATTACGTCCAAACATAAACTCTGTTCCGTAGATTCTGTTTTTAAAAATTTCTTGCGCGCGGGAATATTGGCAAATATTTTATTTACGAATATTTGCGTGCCTAAAGGACATCCGGCAGGTGTTATTTCTTTGATTTTGCCCGCTTCAACAATAGCTTTTGTGCCTTCTAAATCACCTTCCCTGCGCGTTAATAACTCCACTTGCGCAATGGAAGCAATGCTGGGCATGGCCTCGCCGCGAAAACCGAAAGATGCCACATTGTAAATATCTTCAAATTTATTAATTTTACTGGTTGCATGCCTTTCAAAAACAAGCGCCACATCCTCTTTTTCTATTCCCGAACCATCGTCGACAACCTTTATTGATTGACAGCCGCCCTTTTCCAATTCTACGCGGATATTTCCGGCTCCGGCATCAATGGAATTTTCCACCAATTCTTTGACAATGGAAGCCGGTCTTTCCACTACTTCGCCGGCAGCGATTTTATTGGTTGTTTCTTCGGATAAGATGACTATACGCTTAGACAATTAAACAATCCTATTTTTGATCAAGCGGGAATACTGTGTCATTAATCCCGCTTCGTTTCTCTCGCGGGATGTCGCATGCTTGAAAAGAGCCTTCGGCTACTCTCTTGAGGCTCCACAAATTTCAGCGTGTGACCTCTTGTGACCTTCAGGTTATTAGTTTATTTGCTTCGCTCCTGAAACGGTGTCATTATCCCGCTTCACTCTGTTCGCGGGATTAATTCGACTTACAAACTTTACCACGCTTCGCTTGTAAAGTTTGAGTCTCATTAAAAAAACCGCAGCCACTAAATACCTTCGTGACTGCGGCTGTTTTTTCAAGCTTGCGCGAGCTGTGATTCTTCTTTTAGTCCAGAACAATCATCACTCGGCACTGTTTCATAAAGGCGGCATTTTCCGCTGATGCTCTTACTTGCTGTGCGTCGGCATTACTGATAACGACATCGGATTTGCCGGGACCGGTTGTTTTCAGCGCCTTAACTGTCACGGGATTTGCCGTTACTCTCTGGTTGCTTTGGGCGGCGGTAAGGTCACGCGCGTAACCGCTCATTCCCTGCTGTACCGCGAATTCACGGTCAACGTTGGCTGAACCGTAAATTTCTTTGCCGTCCTCATCGAAGATTCGGGGCGACATTGCCGGTCGCGCTTGAATTCCGCGGGCATCTACAACCATGCCTGTATAAACAACAGGTGCCGGTGGTGCGGCGACAGGTGGAGCTGGTGCGGCTGGTTTCTCCTGTTCCTTTATTTCTTTGCGCTTTTCGATAGACGCTGGAACAATTATTCGCGCCAGATCTCCATAAAGCGGCATTCTCAATCTGACTTCGACCGTTCCATCGGACATGTATTGTTGATCTACGACTTGAGCACCCTGTACAAGACCGCTCACCTGCGTATTAATAATATCGCTTTCTACTGTGAAGTCTTTTACAGTGGTTGTAGAATCAACTTGAACACCTTTGGTTATTTCCAATAAATTACGTAAGGCGTCTATTTTAGCCGCGCGCAGAGCCATCGGACGTGCTGATGCTTTTCCGATTGATTTTTCAGCCGGAGCGCCAATGCCGACAGCTTCAATGTAACCACCTGTCCAGTTGATAGAGCCCTGATTGACCTTTTCCACCCAGTCGTTCATACTAACTTTTTCCTGACAAATACCTGCTCCCGTAAAAAGAAGCAACAGACCCAACATTACAAATATCGATACGACGTTTGACTTCATATTATCCTCCTTCTCGGATGTTTACCTAAGACAAAATGTCCCGGGAAAACAAATTAACCTCTCTTTATAATAATGTTTAAAACTAACAAAATCCTTTGAAGGTTGCAATAGGAATTAATACTTACTTTTTTAATACTTTGTCAGTGCTCTGTATAACAAAATGCGGCTGCAATTAATCAAGGATTTCTTAGCGACACTTTCACCTACAAATCAATAGATTCATAAAGTAGGAAAGACTGAGGATTACCAATTGAAAGAGAGTAAGGCTCCGCGTTAGCAGCCATGAGCATCTATTTCGCTTACCCAAATAAGTATTTCGTTTTTATGCTTTTGCTGTTTGCAGGCATACTAATCAGCATTCCGTCACGTCCAATATCAAATTTCCCTTTATAAATTTTCTTTGCATCGCCTAAAAATACATTTTGCAGTAAAGTAGATGGCAGAGGCGGCAAAATGTGAGTCAGCGTGAGATATCTTACTTCAGCCCTTGCGGCAACTTTTGCTGCCTGCTGGGGAGTGATGTGATATTTCGGAATATCTTCTGTTATCCTGGCAATTGTTCCACTGCCTAAAAGACCGGCATTTTGATTTATTATTTTTAAAAGTTCCTGATTCGTAGCTTCGCAAATCAACAAATCCACTCCTTTGGACTGTTCTACCAAGTTTTCCGTGTAAACGGTATCACCACTGATTACAAGGCTTCTACCCTTATACTCAAATTTATAACCTACGGCAGGATATACCGGAGCATGATCCACATTGAATGCCGTAATCTTCACTCCTTCTTTGTTGTATATTACTTTGCTCGCCATGGGATTTCTTCCCAGGTCAAATTCAATCGCCTTTCCTCCTGCACCACTTGGCGGGAAAGTATTATCACCGTGATGAATAATGCGATACCCTTTATCCTGCTCATAGGCCATTTCGAAACCGGCAACGACGGCTTTAGTCCCGATTGGTCCATATACCGGCAGTGGATCAATATGCCCTCCTGCCGTCCACCTTTGAAGCATTGTTTCTCCCAATCCACCGATATGATCCGAGTGAAAGTGAGTTAAAAATACGGCATCAACCTTACCGATATTAAGTCCCGCCCCTTGCAGATTCCTTGCACTGCCGTCCCCGGCATCAACAATAAATAATTTATTCCCGGCCTGCACTGCCACTGAAGGGCCGGCGCGTTTAATATCCGCCAGGGGTGCCCCTGTGCCTGTCAGCAACACATGAAGTCCGTCTTCAAGAACAAACCTTAAATGCTTCATTTTATATACAGCCACGGCATTAATCAGCCAATAAGGAGGATTGGAAATGATGACGAATCCTCCCAGTATCGCCAGAAGTAATATTGAAGCAACAATAATGCTCACCCTTTTTCTATGCAGTTTCATAACCTCACGCACCTATTTCGATTTGCCTCGGATGATTTTCATCATTTTTTGAGCTACTTCCATTCCGGCATTTTGATTCTGGCCTGTTACCAAATTCCCATCAATCACCACGTGATTGGCGAAAACATCCTTAAATGCGGTTTTACTTTCAAATACGGCGCCTGCTTTTTTCACCTCTGTTTCCGGGTGCATGGGGGTTATTTCTATGCCTAATTCCTGAACTTGCTTATTGGTTACCGCGGTTACTTTTTTATTTTTCAGCAAAGGCTCTCCGTTTGCCTTTTTAGCCTGGATAAAGCCCAAGGCTCCATGACAAACAGAGCCGAGGACAATGTTTTTGGAGTTGGCTTGTGTAATTTTTTTGCCTAGCGTCCGGGAAGTTCCTAAATCGTAAGAAGCTCCCCATCCACCCGCCATATAGATTGCATCGTATTTTGTAAAATCCACATCATCAATTTTGAGAGATTTTTTCACCTTATCCTGAAACTTCTGATCTTTCAGATAGCGATCATCCGACGGGGTTTTTAAAGGCCATTTCAACGAAATCGGCTCAACCGGAATTTCTCCCCCACGGATACTCGCAACATCCACCACCATACCGTTATCTGAAAATTCATAATAAGGTACTGTCATTTCTGAGGCATAAACCCCTGTTTTCTTTCCGGTATCTCCAATTGTGTCATGGCTTGTACATATTATCAGTACCTTATGCCCGGCTAAATTAAACTTTTCTCCCGCATATTTTGGATGGAGTCCTAACAAGTTTAATATACCTGACAGCGTTGCTAAAACTATTAACACAAATACAAAGACTAAACCCAATATTGCCAACAATTTCTTATTCATATGCAATTAATCTCCTTTTTTTATTAAGCAAAATTATAATGATTTTAAGAAACGTACTTCGCAAAAGAATTGTTTTCACTAATGTGATTGTATTTTCTCCCTACACACCGTGGGCAATGTTTGTCGCTTCTTTGAATACCCCTTCGTCTTCCGCTCCCAGTATTTCGAAAATAGCGGCAATGGTGTACTGCGCGCATCCTCCGCTTTTTCCATTGTACTTTCTCCTGTCTTTCTCTCGTATTATTCGACGCAGGCAAAAATTGATGTGATGGATATTTTTCGTTTTTGACTGTGCTATTTTCATAATAGATATCCCTTAATATTATTTTATATTCCAGGATCGCTGACTGATCCCGAAAAAATTTAAGATACACAACCTAAATTAATATCAATGATTTTATATTTGGGCATTTGCCTGAACGGCTTCTGTAATAGGAACACCTGCGGGATCAATTTCATTTTCCTTTATCACCTTCTGAAATCTTTTTTCATATTTCTTATTTTTCAGATAAGAACGGAGAGAAAATCCCCAGTAAAGTCGAAACCACATTAATGATGATAAAAAATTATCCCTGCTCTTCTCTTTTGGAGTAACTATAATTGGATATTTTTCCCGTATCGCCTTTGCTTCGTCAAATGTTTTTACAACCATGGTTCTACGACCCCTTCCTGGAACAATAATACCTCCCTCGCGAAGCATCTTAAACCGTTTCGCAGATTCCTGAATTGTGGGACCGCATACGATAGCGCATTGTCCACAGGTGATGACATTCGTGTTTCTCGTTTTTACCCCAATGAGATTATAGAGCCATTCTGATGATTCTTTCCGTCGCATAAGCTCATCATCGGAAAAATCCATGACAGTTTTATTAAATTTGGTTTTATCTTGTACCCACTCCATGGGATACACCTTGCCGCCTACATGCCTGATCAGGTTATACCGTTCATACGAATCACCTACATTCCCGCCCTTTATGAGTAGTGTTTCCGGGTATTTTCCTTCTCGGGATCCGGCTCTACTCCAACCCATTTTTTAATCCAATGATCTCCCCAACTCGACCAGCGCTTGTCAATCGAAAGTCCATGAAGGCCAAAACAGGAGGCATTGCATAATTCAATATCACGGCGTTTTCCACGTGGATGGAGCTCGCCATTGATGAGAACGTATTCTTCCTTATCTCCCACGAACATTCGCGCTACGCATGCTTTATCGCAAATCAAGCATTTCTTGCAATAGTTGTCAAAAAAATATCGTGGCGGAAGCATGGGATCGCTCTTTAATTCAGGTGATGTAACAACAGTTCCCAGATAGACCGCAGCCCCGTACTCCTTGGTTAATATATTACCCGAAAGCCCATGCGCTCCGATTCCGGCAACGATTGCGCCAAAACGATGCGAAAAGTCCGGTTTCGTTGAAAAAATGTCAAATGATCGTCGATAGTGGTTATTTGAATGCACGGCCTTTGACTTGTATCCAAGTGACTTAATAAATTTCGCAGTCTTAACCGCAATATTTGCCATCCACTGATTACATTTGAGCTGATCAAGATTGTGTGGCATTTGGTCTTTTTTTGAAAGAAAATCATAAATTGCATCCACATCCATCGGCATCGCGAAACTGACGATCGATTTGGCGCCACGCATAATATATCCTGGGTCCAGAGAAGCTGGTCCATCAAACCGTTCAGATCCAGCCACGCCAACTATTGGCGCGCCAAGAGATTTTACATACTTTTTAATTTGACTTTCAATTGTGGCCATTTAAATGTCTCCTTATTTTTTTGATAAGACATTGCTTGTCCATTAGTGAACTATAAAATTGTCGATGTCGTATGTCAATTAAATATTAACCGCAAAATGTGAAGTGCGGGTTCGATGTTTGTCTGGCGTGAATAATGTTTATTACGGATTGAAATCTAGCATCTTTGTTAAGATTGATGTTTTGTTGACTTCAGGAAGGAAGGTTGGATACCGACAAACCCCAATTAATTTCGTTTTGATAGCTTTCATCTATGTGAACTGAACCATGCATCCACTTGCAATAGAAAACAAATGGGCTTTGTATTTATTATCTTTCCCGGAAAGCTTTGGCTTCTTCTTTTTCCAACCAGGGTTTGATGTTGATATTCTCGCCCCAAATAGTGTTCTGATCGGGCGGATTTTTACCCCACCAATTGCGGCGGGCATCAATGTAAATCGTGGAAAAACTCTGTATTGCCACCGTATTGTCAACAAAATTATTTTTGTTGATTTTGGGATTAGCCATGCCCACGCACTTAATTGCTCCTTCGCCATGATTTTCGGCAAAAGTGTTATACAATAACTGCGGTGCGGCATCGTTGCGGCAAAAGATTGCGCTCTGTGAAGATTCAGCCACATAGCTGTATGAAATTTCCGGCGCTCCCGCGTAAATATCAAACGCGGTCGTTGCGTATTTAACAATGCAGTATGCAAAGGAGCTATTCACTTTTGTTTGTTTGGATAAACGCACGGCGTTTTGATAAAATCCCGGTGTGGGCGAGGAAGCCGCCGCCGTAAACGTTATTGGATTTTCTTTAGTCCCGCGGGCAATAATGCCTCCATCTAAAGTAATTAACGAGGTTTTTTGTTCAAATTCAATGACGACTCCGGCCTCAATATAAAGTGTCGCCCCGCTATCAATTACAACATCTTTGGTTATCTGATATGGGCTATCAGACAAAGTTAAATAGGAGTCCGCTTTTATTGCGCCGCTTAATTTTCTCCCCAGCACGGGAACAACAATAGACTTTCCCTGCGGATAAGCAGCATCAAGCACGGAACCGATGGCAATCCGCCCCTGCATACCGGCTAATATTTCCAAAACTCGAGAGGTGCCCCACCAGTTATCAAGAGCTTTTACGGAAGTTCCGGTTCTCTCACCCACGATATTGAAGGGTTTGTTATCAATAATGTTGTTTTGGCTGATATTTATTCCCGCACCCTGCACTACGATGCCGTTATTATTGTTTCTGGCAACTGTATTTTGCACAAACTCCGGCGCTGCTGCCTGAACTAATAACCCGGTATTTTCATTGTCCCGAATTAAATTTTCTTTGATCAAAGGCGCTGCTCCGTCACTGACGGAAAGCGCGACTCCCTTATTTTTGTAAATAGAATTATTAATAATTGTTGGTTTGGAAAACGCCCCTTGAATTTTCAGGGCTTCGTTATTTCTTGTGAATTCGCACATTTCAATTTTCGGTGAGGAAGCCTCGCAAGAAATTGCCGTTTGCGCATCCTTTATACGGACAAATTTTATTAGATTTTCTTTATCTTTAGTGTTGGTAAATGTTATGCCCGGCCAAAGTTTGCCGGGCTGAGCTGTATCAAAATTGATAATATGTTCTTTATCCCCTTGTGCATCGATACGACCTTCAATAATCAGCGCACCGCCTCTGGATTTAATTTCCGTTCCCGGTTCAATTGTGAGCAGTGCTTTGTCTTTAACGATGACGTCCTTTTCTAAAATATAAGGGCTTGCTCCTGAATACCAGATTGTATCAGCTTCTATTATTCCGGAAACAATGGTCGGCCCCGGGGCAATAGGCATGCCTGTGGCTTGCGTCATTTCGCTTTCATTACCGGCAAAATCAAAAGCGGAAACACGGTAATAGTATTTTTGAGAATTAATCAGTCCCGCACCGGCATCGCGGTATTCGGTCAATTCTGTTTTGGCAATTTCCACATAGCCGCTTAACGGCGTATTGGAGCGATAAATTTTATACCCGGCTAAATCCTTCGCTGTCGGCTTTTCCCAGTTCATTAAAACCAATGCGTTTCGCCCGATGCAAACAAGATTGTTCGGTTTTTCCGGTGGAGTTGTATCCAGTGTCACCGAACCGATAGCATCCACCCACTGTGCTGTATTTCCGGAATCGTCCGTCAGATAACCGGTAATAATCGCCTTCTCGATATTGTCGCCGGGCAGAACTTTATAAACGCCGTAATACCCTCCCGTCTCAACTTCCTGCATCTCGATGTATTTCTTATATTCGCCGATATTGAAGTGCGCCTGCATCTTGGGTGTGCCCTGAATAACTACTTTGATCTCATCGCCCGCTTTCTTCGGCAGTCCTTTGGAATCCTGAGTTAAAAGTGTGATTGTCGGAGGGCGCAATGCCTCCGCAAGGGAAGGCACAGGAATGGTTTTAACCATATCCCGGAAAAGATCATCAGTGGCGCGCAACAATTGAATATCGCGCACATTCATCGCCGTGGCAATTACCACGGCAATTATACCAATGGGATTGGTAGATATTCCACCTTCGTGTTTCCGCGCTATATGCTTGCCGCTCCAGAGGAAATTTCCCGTTTTCGTATCGTACATCTTAATTTCCGCGCCCACGGAAACTTGAGAATATATAACCGCGAACAGCTTATCAAAATTGGAAATTTCACCAAATACAACGGCATCAACACCCAGAATCTTGCCCAATTCTTGTGGGGAAGTCTTATTGATTGCTTCGGGATCGTTGAGTCCCGCCTTCTTTAATAAGTTGTCAATTTTATAGAGTTCCAGATCCTTGAATGGAAGAGAACTGAAATGGTTATAAAAACCGCGCCGCATAGTTTCAAAGCCCTCTTTACTTTTGGATAAATCAACAAAGGGCAGCACGGCCACAGACCTGGGTACGTGATCTTTCATATAGGGATCAACTTTGTAATTTCCCTCAAACAAAGAAGTGATTTCAGGAGTTATAATTGTGTCTTTCGTAGCGACCAGGCAGCTTTGCAGGGCAATAATCGCTATAATTATTACTAAAAAAGTTAACCGCTTAAAATATATTTGCATGGGAATTCCTCCATTTTCAAATCGGAGAAGCTGGAATTTGTAGATATTAATTAAATTGGACTTTAGTGTCAAGGTTAATTAATTCAACTGTTTAATACCTTTCAAATAATCCTGCAGCGCCAGTTGCCAGGGCTGCATTGTCTTTCCTGTGGTTCGAATAAATTTCTGCATACTCAAAACACTGTAGGCGGGACGCATAGCCGGTCTTTGAAGTTGATCGGATTTAATGGGTATCACTTCAATATCATCAAAGCCGCATTCCTGTAAAATTTTTACGGCAAACTGATACCAACTGCAACTGCCTCTGTTGGTTACATGAAAAATTCCTTTAGCATTTTGCTCAATGAGCAAATCTACCGCCGCCGCCAAATCTTTTGTGTAGGTAGGCGAGCCGATCTGATCATCAACAACTGTTCAGTTTGTTTGTTGTTTTTGCCTTTTCCAAAATCGTCTGCACAAAGTTTTTCCCCTTTACTCCATATAACCAGGAAGTGCGAATGAGAAGATAATTATCCGACAGAGATTGCAGATAACGCTCACCCGCCAATTTTGATTCTCCATAAGCGTTAATCGGATTGCATTTATCATCTTCTTTGTAAGGCTGTTTGGCCGTGCCGTCAAAAACATAGTCCGTGCTGAAATGGATGATGTGGATATTTTTATTCCGGCAGGCCTCGGCAATATTTTTTACGGCTTCGGCATTAACGGCAAAGCACTCGTCTTTTGCCGTTTCACATCCGTCAACATTGGTATAAGCGGCGGCATTGATAACAATATCCGGCGCTGTGTCTTTAATCGCCTTTTTACACTCGTTTGCGGAAACAATATCAATTTCTTCTTTATCCATTCCGATAACTTCATGCTCCGCAGAAAGTTTTAAAAGAAGATCGCTCCCCAGCATTCCTTTATGTCCCAACAGCAATATTTTCACTTTTAGTATTTAACCTCCTTTAAAAACAGACCGCAGGCCGGCGCTGTAACTCCCGCAATATTTCTGTTTCTTGATTCAATAATTACCTTCATTTCTTCCGGTTTTCGTTTACCGCGGCCAACTTCAACCAGCGTGCCGATAATGTTTCTCACCATATATTTTAAAAAACCGTGAGATTCCACTTTTATTTCGATTAGCCCATCATCGCCAGTTTTTATTTCAATATCGATAATTGTCCGCACACGATCTTTAACATCAGTTCCGGTGGCGCAAAAGCAGGAAAAATCATGCGTGCCGATTAAAAATTTAGCCGCTTTTCTCATTTGTTCCAAATCGAGAGGAAAACGAATGAACCAGAAATAATTTCGTCCCAACGCCGGACGCAAACGCTGATTGCATATTTTATAGACATAAATTTTGCTTTTAACATCACGCTGGGCGTGAAAATCATCCGCAACTTCTTCCAGTTCTTTGACCACAATATCCGGCGGTAATACGCTGTTCATTCCCTGAATATTTTGTTGACCGGCAATCTCTGTGGAACATCTTAAAACTGGCCACTTGATTTAAGGCATGCACTCCGGCATCCGTCCTGCCGGAACCGATAACGGCAACTTTTTCGCCCGGTAATAAGCTTGAATTGCTTCTTCCAGCACCTGTTGAATTGATCATGCCGTTTTCCTGCCTTTGCCAGCCGCAATAAGCAGTGCCGTCATATTCCACAGTCATTTTAAAATTGCGCATAATTTCTTCCTGAAACTTTTTCCGCTTAAGAATTTATTCGGTTTGGGCAAAAAAATAAAGAAGAAGTTTTATTTTCTCTGTTTATTTCCAAGTAATTTTATCTTATAAATTTCATCATTTTTTCTTGCCAGTTTTTCTTAAAAACGCTAGTATTGCCTCGATTCTAAAATATTTCTGTTTAACATTGAACACTTAGTAATTATCGCTGTTAAATTCGATTTGGTCTATTAATTAATAAAGGAAATGGAGAAAATTTATGAGTGACGATTTACAAAAAGCGACAACGCAAGGCAAAATTAAAGATTTTGAGAAAAAAAGCCAAACCATAAAAATGATGGGCGGCGAAAAACAAATCAAAAAACAGCACGATTCCGACAAACTTACCGCCCGCGAACGTCTGGATTTATTTTTTGATAAAGGCACTTTTCAGGAAGTTCAGCTTTTTGTTCAGCATCGCTCTACTCTTTTCGGTCTGGATAAAAAAGAAATCCCTTCAGACGGCGTTATTACCGGATTCGGCAAAGTAAACGGACGCGTCGTTTTTGCCGCGGCTCAGGATTTTACCAGTTCCGGCGGAAGTCTCGGTGAAATGCACGCGAAGAAAATATGGAAAGTAATGGATATGGCTATCGCCGCGCAAAAACCTTTTGTGGCTCTTAACGATTCCGGCGGCGCGCGCATTCAGGAAGGCGTTCCGTCGCTGGAAGGTTATGGCGGAATTTTTTACCGCAACACTATCGGCTCCGGTTACATTCCGCAGATTACGGCCATCATGGGACCGACAGCCGGCGGCGCTGTTTACTCCCCTGCCCTTACCGATTGGGTCTTTATGGTTAAAGAAAGCTCTTACATGTACATCACCGGACCGGATGTCATTAAAGCGGT
Source organism: uncultured delta proteobacterium (assembly GCA_963762595.1). Lineage (GTDB taxonomy): Bacteria > Desulfobacterota > Syntrophia > Syntrophales > Smithellaceae > UBA4810. The sequence goes on along the minus strand of CAVXLI010000033.1, from coordinate 3,157 downwards.
TATCGGCGAAGAAGTTACGCACGATGAATTGGGCGGAGCGGTAGCGCATGCAACAAAAAGCGGCGTCTGCCATTTTGTCACGGAAAACGACAAAGATTGCCTCGAAAAAATAAAAAGCTTGCTTTCCTTTCTTCCCGATAGCTGCCACTCACCTCTTCCGGTGGCAAATTGTACAGACAGCGCGGAAAGAATTTGCACGGAACTGGACACTATTCATTCCCGATAAGGTCAACCGAGCTTATGACATGAAAAAAATCATCAAAGCTGTTGCCGATAATAACGAAATATTTGAACCGCATGATCTCTGGGCGCAAAATATCATTGTCGCTTTTATCCGCATAATGGGCAAACCGGTCGGAGTAATTGCCAACAATCCGCGTTTTTTAGCCGGTGTTCTGGATGTGAACGCGTCCGATAAAGCTTCCCGTTTTATTCGCTTCTGCGATGCTTTTAATATTCCGCTTTTAACTTTTACCGACGTTCCCGGTTACATGCCGGGCACCAATCAGGAATGGGCGGGCATTATCCGTCACGGCGCGAAACTGCTGCACGCCTATTCGGAAGCGACGGTGCCGAAAATAACCGTCATCACCCGCAAAGCTTACGGCGGAGCATATCTCGGTATGTGCAGCAAGCAATTGGGAGCGGATTATGTTATGGCCTGGCCGACGGCGGAAATCGCCGTCATGGGCGCGGAAGGTGCCTGCAATATTATTTACCGCAGTGAAATCTCCGCCGCCAAAGATCCCGCGGCCAAAAGAGCGGAACTTGTTGCCGCCTATGAAGAAAAATTCAATAATCCATATTTTGCGGCATCTTTGGGCATCATCGAAGAAATAATTGCCCCGCGCGATACTAGAAAAAGAATCATTGCTCTACTGGAGGGACTGAAAGATAAGAAAGAAACGAGTGTCTCCAAGAAACATAACAATATACCGCTTTAGGATATAGTGCTAACTTTTTTAATAACCAAAAATATTATTCAGGAGGCATTATGAAAAAATTTGTTTTAACGATTGTTGTACTTTTGTTTTTGCTGGCCGCTTATTTGCTCCTGTGGCCGGTGCCGATTAAACCTGTCAGTTGGGATGCGCCCATGCCGCCCGGCTACGTTGGTCCACATGCGGTCAACACAAAGCTCGCCAATCTTAAGATGATTTCTCTGGGTACGGAAGAAGGACCAGAACACATCGCCATCGGCAAAGACGGCAAGCTTTACACGACGGTCGCCAGCGGCAACATCCTGCGCATGAATCCGGACGGCAGCAAGCAAGAAGTGTTTGTAAACACCGGTGGGCGCGTACTTGGTTTTGACTTTGACGCATCCGGAAACCTGATTGCTGCCGACGTGAACAAGGGCCTGCTTTCGATCAGTCCCGGAAGGAAAATCACAGTGCTCACCGACAAGGTATACGGAGATCCTATCCGCTATGCCGACGCGGTGGTGGTGGCTAAATCCGGCAAAATATATTTCAGCGACGCGTCAACACGTTTCGCGCCCAAAGATTGGGGCGGAACATTTGAAGCCAGCGTACTGGACATTCTGGAACAGGCATCAACCGGCCGTATTCTGGAGTATGAACCGGCAAAGAAAATTACCCGTGTCGTGGCAAAAGGTTTTAGTTTTGCCAACGGCGTAGCCCTGAGCCAGGATGAAAAAACGCTTTTCGTTAATGAAACCGGAAAATACCGGGTGTGGAAAATTTCTGTGAACGCGAGAGATCTGGATATCTCTAACCCGAGCAAACTTTCCAAAGTACTGCTGGACAACCTGCCCGGTTATCCGGATAACCTGATGCGTGGACTCAACGGGAAAATCTGGCTGGGTTTCGCTAAGCCGCGTAATCCCACCATCGATAAACTGGCCGCCAAACCGTTCATGCGTAAGCTCACACTACGCCTGCCGCGCGCGATGTGGCCGGTGCCTAAATCTTACGGTCATGTGCTTGCTTTCACGGAAGACGGCAAGGTGGTGGCTGATTTGCAGGACCCGAGCGGCGCTTACCCGGAAACGACGGCAGTGACGGAAACAGCTGACCGGCTCTACATCCAGAGCCTGCACGCCAAGGGGCTGGGCTGGATGCCTAAATGATCTCTCAGCTTTAAAATTACCATCGTCGCATTGACTAAATAAATGGTGATGGCCATCTGAAGCCTGGTGGTCATCACCAAATTGTGAACTACCATATCACTGTAGATTGCTGCCAACCAGCATATTAACTTCTTTCTGTACTCAAGCATTTGGTAATTTTGGCACACATGCTTCCTTTCAAACAGTATTCTTTGAAGACAGTATAGATAAAAAAGCTTAGGTGTTCATTGAAAGATGGCTCCTTGAATTATCGTCCTCCAGCATCAGAGGCTTACCTGAATTGAGAAATAAAAAATGGCTGAACTCTGACTTAACATGTGTTACAATAAGTTACGGTAAATTTATTTTGAAAACAGGAAGGAGAACATCTGAGATGAAAAAAAAGTATGGGACCGTAGTTGGAATTGTAATAGCTGTTTTTATGAATATAGCAATATTTACTACTCCGGCTATTGCCGAAACAATCAAATGGCGTATGATCTCCGTCTGGCCGGTGTATTCGTCTATCTTCCAAAGTCAAACCCGTCTTGCTAAAAATATATATGAACTCAGTGGCGGCCGCATGCAAATTTCTGTACATCCGGCAGGAGAAATTGTCCCGGCGCCAGCAGTTTTTGATACAGTTTCAAAAGGCTCTGCGGAAATGGGAGTGGATTATGCCAGCTTTTGGGGGGGTAAAAATTCCGCATTTGACCTTTTAGGTTCGTACCCCATGATGCTCTCGCAGTATGATGTAATAAACTGGTATATCCATGGCGGGGGACGTGATCTCTGTAATTATTTGTACGGCAAATACAATATGATTTATTTCCTTAACGGTGTTACTTCCGTCGGGTCGGGCTTTCGTTCCCGTGTGCCTATCAGAAGTCTGGCCGATTTTAAAGGCAAAAAAGTTAGAATGGCCGGTAAAGCGTCGGGCTACGTCTTGCAGAAACTGGGCGCTGTCCAAGTTTCAACTGGGGGGGTTACCGATATTAGTCAACAAATGGCGTCGGGCGTTATTGATGTTGTCTCGATTGCCACCCTTGCTATTGACTGGAGCCTCGGTCTGGGTGAAGTTGCCAA
>CAVXLI010000032.1:0-76619 GCA_963762595.1 uncultured delta proteobacterium | reverse complement strand
GCATTAATTATTTACTGATATCCTTGAGGTCGGTATGCGCCAGTAAAATTTTTTCTGTAATCGTGTTTGCCACAAATATTCTCCTGTGTCTAAAAAATGAAGCTGTTCTTATCTTATTTTTTGTTTTTATTCAACAATCTTAACCTTTTTGGCGTTGTCTTTTAAAAATTCCAGACGATTCAGCGCGTTGATATAGGCTTTGGCGGAAGCAACGATAACATCCGGATGCGCGCCGCGTCCCACAACTGAATGGCCGTTATATTTGAGCTGGACGGTCACTTCGCCCTGCGCGTCCGAGCCGCCGGTAATCGCGTTGACCGCGTATTTCAAAAGCGGATAATTGGTTTTGGTGATATTGCGGATGGCCGCGAAGGTCGCATCCACCGGGCCGTTGCCGAATCCCGCTTCCCGCACCACGTCTTTTGCCTACCTGCATTTCCATGGTTGCCGTGGGAATGGCCACATTGCCGCTGACCACATTCAGATAAACCAGATTATATTTATCTTCTCCCCGGTAAATTTCCTCGGAAAGAATTGCTTCCAGGTCTTCGTCATAAATATCTTTCTTGACATCGGCCAGATCCTTTACGCGTGCCGCGACCTTGGTGATTTGCTCATCATTCAGGACGTAGCCCATTTTTTTCAAATGGTGCGAAATGGCATTGCGCCCGGAATGTTTGCCCAGCACAATATGCGTATCGCTGATGCCGACGGACTGCGGAGTCATGATCTCATAAGTTATCTTTTCCTTAATCAGGCCGTCCTGATGAATACCGGATTCATGCGCAAAAGCGTTTGCGCCCACGATGGCTTTGTTGGGCTGTACCGGTATGCCGGTAATCTGCGTCAACAGGCGCGATGTCTTATAAATCTGGTCGGTATTAATTTTTGTATAAAGCCCGTACATATCTTTGCGTGTCTGCAGTGCCATGACGATTTCTTCCATCGCCGTGTTGCCCGCCCGCTCGCCGATGCCGTTGATGGTGCATTCCACCTGTCTTGCTCCGCTGTCGAATTGCCGCCAGAGAATTGGCTACGGCCAGACCCAAATCGTTATGGCAATGGACGGCCACAATGGTATCGCCCATATTTTTGACGTGAGCAAAAAGATAGGCGATCAGTTCGCCGAATTCATCGGGAACGGTGTAGCCGACCGTATCGGGAATGTTGACCGTGCAGGCTCCGGCATCAATAACCGCGGAAACCATTTCTACCAGATAATCTTTATCCGAGCGCGTGGCGTCCATCGGCGAGAATTCAACGTTGTCCGTATAAGAGCGCGCCAGTTTGACGGCGGCGATAGCCTCTTTGAAGTACCTGTTCGCGGCTCTTTTTGAGCTGATACTTCAAATGAATATCCGAAGAAGAGATAAAAGTATGAATGCGGGGATGAGCCGCGCTCTTTATTGCCTGCCAGGCACGGTCAATATCGAGCTTGTTGGCGCGCGCCAGGCCTGCCACTTGAGATTTTTTGATCTCTTTGGCGATTTGTTTGACCGCGTCGAAATCTCCCTCGGAAGCGATGGGAAATCCCGCCTCGATTATATCGACGCCTAGTTTTTCGAGCTGCCGGGCGAGAATCAGTTTTTCTTCCGTGTTCATGCTGTAGCCCGGTGATTGTTCACCATCTCTTAAAGTCGTGTCGAAAATATAAACGCGATTTTTATCTTTCTTCATAAATAACTCTTTATCCCGATACCTCGCAAGTTAACTTATAATTTTACTTCGCTGTTGCTTGTAAAAATTTAGTTTCACGAATAAAAAGGCCGTGGGCTTTTTGCGCCCACGGCCTTTTAGGTAATCAGTTATTTTTATAGTACTAGTGACAACCTAAAAACGATGAGCGGCGAGCCCTAAGTAAAAGGCGCAACAGGGCGAGACCCAAAAGCAGGGGCAGAATGTTGATTGCTAAATTCTGATTTCTCGCCATGTCCGACATCGTTTTTATAGCCTTCATTTTAAAAAAGTTGAATCATCCTAGTGCAAAAAATTAATATTGTCAAAATATTTTTTTAATCCTATTTTATGGTAAAAAGCATGTTCAATCCTTTAGGCACAACGGTGTCATTGCGAATCCGCTGGAAGCGGATGCGGCAATCTTTATATATTTTAACTAGAATAAAAACAGTATAATGTGCCAATATCTATTTACCAGATTTTACGTAATATTTAGCTTGAATAAGAAAATTTACTGCGCTATATTTTTGTTCAAATAATCGGAAAAAACGAAGTTCGTATATTAATTGTTAGAACTGAAATGAAATAAATAAAAGATGATTGACCCAAATTTAAAACCTGAATATTCTGATAGTTATGCTCTAATTGTCGGCATTAATAAATTTAAGCACGCACCTCCTTTGGAATTTGCCATTAATGATGCACAGACAATTAGCGAAACATTAATAAAAAAATTCGGATTCCCTGAAGACCATGTTAAACTACTCATAAATAAAGAGGCTACACGCCGCAATATCATGTCCGCTTACATGAGCTACAGCAAATCAGGAACTGAAATTAATGATCGAATATTAATATTTTATGCCGGTCATGGGTATACAGAAGCTGGGGCAAGAGGTGAAATTGGCTTTCTTGTGCCCCACGATGGTAATCGTAACAACCTCTCAACGCTGATCAGGTGGGATGAGTTTACATATAATGCAGACTTAATTAGTGCGAAGCACATCCTCTTCTATAATGGATGCATGTTATGGAGGCCTAATATTTCAACGTGCTATGCCTGCCGGAAGCATGAGATTCCTAAAAGACATGCTCCTTCGTCCTGTTCGCCAGGGAATAACTGCTGGGAAAGCGGATGAGGTTGGTGGCTGATTCGGGTGGTCCAAGACCGTCTCACTCAGTATTTACAGGTCATCTTCTGGATGCACTTGATGGAAACGCAACCACCGAAGAAGGAGTTTTGACAGCAAGCGGTGTAATGTCTTACGTATATGAGAAAGTGTCCAAAGACATTCATTCTCGCCTGACTCCACATTATGGCTTTGTTTGATGGCGATGGCGACTTCATTTTTCAGGCACCAATTCTCGGGCGTCTCACAAAAGAGGATAAAAAAGACGAAGACGTATTAATTACTATACCCTCCGCAGAGATTTCCGAGGCCGTACAACAACCAGTCACTTTGGTGAGCACGGTAAAAGAGTATCTTGCTGATCCAAAAACGACGATAACTCCATGATGTTTCGATCCAGTATGTTAGGAAATATCTTCTAGAGACTACTAAAGAGAAGTTTCCTGTGCAAGGACTCAGTTACAGCGTCGAAGAGTTCACAACACGTCTCGAGCAATACAATGCCATAGCACAAGATGTTAAACTATTAACAAGTTGCTTATCATACTGGGGAGAAGAAGCACATCAGACAATTTTGCAGAAAGCTATAGGTCGCGCAACAGATAATTTGCAATCTGAAGGTGGCCTTGTAATATGGCTTGCCTACGATGGTATCCAATAATTGTATTAACCTACTCAGCAGGGATTGCTGCAGTTGCAGCAAAAAAGTATGGTAATTTACATAGTCTTTTAGTGACACACACTATGTCGAAGCGTTCAAGCGAAGAGACAACCGAATTATTGTGGTCTCTAGGTGAGGCAATCCTTGAACTGGAGAGGTCAAGTGCCGTCCGAACCACTACCAGGCCATGAAAGACATTATGTTCCGCGAAGTGAATACCTATTCAAACTTTTGCAGCCAGACTTAGATGATCTATTCTTTCTTGGCAATGAGTATGAAGAAGCATTTGATCGCTTTGAAGTAATGCTTGCATTAACGCATGCCGATCTCCGACATCAAAGAGAACAAGACATATGGGGACCAGTAGGAAGATTTGGTTGGAAATCCAGTTGGCGCGGAGCAACAAAGATCCGCTGTCTGGCATAATTGCTGAGGCAAAAGCTATGTCCTCATCATGGCCACCGCTAGAGCTGGTTTTTTCGGGAGTGGTCTTAACGGTTCAATGCTGTTGCTACTGAGTATGAAGCAATGATAAAAAAATTTGGTGGTAAAGAGATGCCAAAGAAGTTTGAACAAAAGCGGCTCCACTTGACAGGGAATACACCCTTTTGAAATTCAGAACCCGTGGCTCGCAAATGAGTTTTGCCATTCAGCTGCTCAAAAAAGCGCATTCCATAATTGAAGTGTGGAAAAAATCATCAACTCACCAATCAAGCCAGCCCAGATTTCACGCCTATCTATAAGATTTTTTAAAAATTTACTTGACAAAAACAGCCATTAAAAATTAGATTCGACAATTCGCTTAAGGGTGTAGTTGTGTTTTTTTGCGTTTAGGAGCATAAGTGGCTTAATATTAAAAGATAAATTAAGGTGGGATTTGCTGGCGTAGCTCAATCGGTAGAGCAGCTGATTTGTAATCAGCAGGTTGCGGGTTCGAGTCCCATCGCCAGCTCCAGTTTGGCTATTATATACTGGAGGGGTTCCCGAGCGGCCAAAGGGAGCAGACTGTAAATCTGCCGGCGGAGCCTACGGAGGTTCGAATCCTCCCCCCTCCACCAGGGATTTTTTGAAGTTGAAATAAGCGGGAGTAGCTCAGTGGCTAGAGCGTCAGCCTTCCAAGCTGAGGGTCGCGGGTTCGAATCCCGTTTCCCGCTCCAGGTATTTCATAAAATACGGGCAGAAGTCTAAAAGATTGTGCCCACGTAGCTCAGTTGGTAGAGCACATCCTTGGTAAGGATGAGGTCACCAGTTCAATCCTGGTCGTGGGCTCCAGTTAAGGAGAGTTATGCGAAATAATATTATTTTGGCTTGCACGGAATGCAAGCAAAGAAATTATACGACGACAAAAAATAAGCGCACCATGCAAAACCGTCTGGAAATGAAAAAATACTGCAAGTTTTGCCGGGGGCATAAACTGCATAGGGAAACAAAATAGCTGATATTGGTATAGGCCAGTAGCTCTAATGGATAGAGCGCCGGACTCCAAATCCGGATGCTGGGGGTTCAAGTCCCTCCTGGCCTGCCATTTTCTCTTGGTATAAGGATTTTGAAGAATATGGAAAAAATCAAAAGTAATATTTCAAAAAGTAATTCAATTTCTTAACGAAGCTAAGACGGAGCTGAAGAAGGTTACCTGGCCGACTCCGAAGCAGACTTTGGCTTCTACCGCGGTTGTTATAATTATTGTTTTTATTGTAGCGATTTATCTTGGGTATAATTGATTTTGTTCTCGCTAAACTGGTTAAATTTATTTTAGGTTAGCAAAATGGCTTTTAAATGGTACGTTGTTCATACTTATTCCGGATATGAGAATAAGGTAAAAATGAGCCTGCAGGAAAGAATTGAGATGGCCGGCGCACAGGATTATTTTTCCGATATTCTTATTCCTGAAGAAGATGTTGTGGAATTGATTTCGGGAGAAAAGAAAACTTCCAAACGCAAGTTTTTCCCCGGATATATTCTTGTCCGGATGGAAATGAGTGATGAGACCTGGCACATTGTAAAAAATACGCCTAAAGTTACCGGTTTTATCGGCAGTAAAGATAAACCTTCGCCCATACCGGACAAAGATGTAGAAAATTTAAAAATCAGAATTGATGAAGGAACTTTAAAGCCCAAACCTAAATTTAAATTCGATGTCGGTGATCATGTAAAAATCATTGATGGGCCGTTTACCAATTTTGACGGAGTCATTGACGAAGTAAAACCGGAAAAAAGCAAACTGAGGGTTATCGTGAGCATTTTTGGCCGGCCGACACCGGTGGAATTGGATTTCATTCAGGTAACGCAAGGTTAATATATTATAATGCAGCTAAGCGAAAGCTTAAAAAATTTATAGATCAGGGTGATTCATTATGGCAAAAAAAATTATTGCGAACATAAAATTACAGATAAAGGCAGGCAAGGCGACTCCTTCGCCTCCGATCGGTCCGGCGTTGGGACAGCATGGCGTCAACATTATGGAATTTTGCAAGGCGTATAATGCGATGACGCAAAATCAGGAAGGAATGATTATTCCTGTCGTGATTACCGTTTATGCGGACAGGTCATTTACATTTATAACCAAAACACCGCCGGCATCCGTGTTGCTCAAGCAAGCGGCTAAAATTGCCAAAGGAGCCAGCGATCCGAAAAGAGAAAAAGTGGGAACGGTTACGGCCAAGCAGGTGAAGGAAATTGCCGAATTAAAATTTAAAGATTTAAATGCCGTGAATATTGAAGGCGCGATAAAGATAATTGCCGGTACGGCAAGGTCAATGGGAATTGAAATTGCAGGTTAATAAAGACGAGGTTTTATCATGTTAAGAAGAGGCAAACGCATATTAGCAGCAAAAGCAAAAGTTGAGCCGAGTAAGCGCTACACACTTAAAGAGGCTGCGGAAATGGTTGTATCAATGGCCGGCGCCAAAATTTGACGAAACGGTGGATGCTGCCGTTCGTTTGGGTGTTAATCCCGCTCATGCCGATCAAATGGTTCGGGGCAGTGTGGTTTTACCCAATGGTTTGGGCAAAACGGTACGCGTTTTGGTATTTGCCAAAGGTGAAAAGGAAAAAGAAGCTCTGGAAGCCGGCGCGGATTTAGTCGGCAATGACGAAGTCATTGAAAAAATCAAAGGCGGCTGGATGGAGTTTGATCGGGTTATCGCCACGCCGGATATGATGGGTTCCGTGGGAAAGATCGGTAAGATTTTAGGTCCGCGCGGTTTGATGCCCAATCCCAAAGTAGGAACGGTAACTTTTGAAGTGGCCAATGCGGTAAAAGAACTGAAAGCGGGTAAAGTTGAATTCCGCGTGGAAAAAGCGGGAATCGTTCACTCTCCGGTGGGCAAAGTTTCCTTTGGCGCTGAAAAATTAAGCGAAAATGTCAGCGCTTTACTGGAAACAATTATCAAATTAAAACCGGCATCCAGCAAGGGAATTTATATTAAGAGTATTTCTCTTTCCAGCACAATGGGTGCGGGTGTGAGAATTGATCCTCTCGATATTAAGGCTGTTTAATATAAAGAGGAGTTAATTGTTTTAGTAATAAGGTCGAAGACAGCAGGTACAGAAGTTTAAACGTAAAGCGGCCTGCCGAGACTCGTAGAATGAAAATAGTTACTTTATTTTTTAAGGTAAACAATTTTTGGAAAACGGGAATCGGAGTTAGGTAAGATATGCCGTTTTTGTTCTGTATGTGGCTATATTCTCCGGCCTCAGGAAATAAAATAATTTTGGAAAGGAGGCTGATAAATTGGATCGGAGAACGAAAGAGCAAATTGTATCCGAACTGCAAGAGAAACTCAAAGAAGCCAAACTAGGCGTTTTGACCAGTTTCAGCGGGATGAACGTCGAGAAAATGGAAGCTTTGAGAAATGCGTTGCGCAAGTCCAATGCTGAATGTGAAGGTTGTAAAAAACACTCTTTTGGGAATTGCCTCAAAAGAAACCGATTTCAGTATTCTTGCCGATCATTTCAAATGGCCTGTTGCCGTTGTGTTAAGCTATAAAGATCCGGTGGAACCGACAAAAGTTCTGATTGATTTTGCCAAAAAAAATCCGGAACTGGAAATCAAAATCGGTGTGCTGGATGGCAAGCTTTTAACCAAGGGTGATCTTACCGTTCTGGCGGAATTACCCAGCAGAGAGGTTCTTTTGGGCAAATTAGTTTCGGTTATGGCGGCGGTGCCGACATCGTTCGTGACCGTTTTAAGCGGTGTTCCGAGAAGCTTTGTGCAAGTGCTCAATGCCTATTGTGATAAGAAAAAAACTTTAAACTAATAAAACATACAGAAAAGAGGAATAGAAAAATGTCAGATAAAATTACTAAAGAAGATGTCGTCAAATTTATTGAAGAAATGACCGTACTGGAGCTTTCCGCTCTGGTGAAAGAATTGGAAGAAAAATTTGGTGTTTCCGCTGCTGCTCCGATGATGGCGGCGGTTGCTGTTCGGTGGTGCCGCTCCTGCCGCTGCGGCTGAAGAGAAAACCGAATTTAATGCCATCCTCACCGGTTTTGGTGCGGAAAAAATTCAGGTAATCAAAGTTGTTCGGGCGATTACCGGATTTGGGACTGAAAGAAGCAAAAGATTTGGTGGAAGGTGTGCCCAAGCCTATTAAAGAAGGCGTTTCCAAAGATGAAGCCGCCGATATCAAGAAGAAAATTGAAGAAGTTGGTGGAACCGTCGAGATTAAATAACTTAATCTCTAACAAATATTTTATTTTAAGGATGCTATGGGCAAACTTTAGAAAAAATTTTGGTCGGGTAAAAAAGATACTGGATATTCCCAATTTAATTGAAATCCAGACAGCAATCTTACGAGAAATTTCTCCAAAAGGATTTGGCGCCGGCGAAAACGGGGCAATTTCGGTTTGCAGGGTGCTTTTAAAAGCGTTTTTCCCATTTCGGATTTTAGCGGGAAATGTTCTCTGGAGTTTGTCAGCTATAAAATTGGCGATGTCCGGTATGATATAAAAGAGTGTATTCAAAAAGGAATGACCTATGCCGCTCCTTTGAAAATTGTGGTCAGACTGGTTGTTTTTGATACCGACCGCATTGCCGACGGCAAAATCAACAGGGAAGCAACCGAGACAAAGCCGATACGCGACATCAAGGAGCAGGAAATATACTTCGGCGAAATTCCGCTGATGACTGAAAACGGCACTTTTATCAGTTAACGGAACGGAGCGGGTTATTGTCAGCCAGCTTCACCGTTCGCCCGGTATCTTTTTTGATCATGACAAAGGGAAAACCGTTGCCAGCGGCAAACTGATTTATTCGGCGCGAGTTATTCCTATCAGAGGTTCCTGGCTGGATTTGGAATTTGATTCCAAGGATCTTCTTTATGTGAGAATTGACCGCCGCCGAAAAATGCCAGTAACTATTTTGCTCAAAGCGATGGGCAATTCGACGGAATTTATTCTGAATTATTTTTACAGCATCGAAAAAGTTATAATTGAAGGTGAAAAGCTTTATTTTACCGCTGATGATATCTCTTGCCGGTCAAAAAGCTCCTGAAGATATCAAAGATCCGAAAAGCGGAGAAGTGATTATCAAAAAAGGGCGTAAACTGACCAAACCTCTTTTGAAAAGGGTATTGGATGCCGGTATTAAACGTATTGCCATCAAGGAAACCGATCTTGCCGGAAAGATTCTTTCTTCGGATGTTCGTGATCCGAAAACGGGTGAAATTATTTTCCATTGCAATGAAGAATTGCCCTTAAATGGTTTGGAAATAGTCAAAGAGAAGGGCATCAAAGAGTTGAACTTTATTCATCTTGATGAAGATCTGGATAATGCCTCCATTCGGGATACCTTGTTGATGGATAAAATCGATACTGCTGAAGATGCGATATTGGAAATATATCGCCGTTTGCGTCCCAGCAATCCTCCTACACCGGAAACGGCAGCTAAATTTTTCAAAAGCCTGTTTTTTGAACCGGAAACTTACGATTTATCGGATGTCGGCCGCGCCAAGATGAATTACAAATTGCATTTGAATGTGCCGACTGATGTGACAGTATTGCGCAATGAAGATATTTTGTCCGCGGTTAAATATCTGATCGATTTGAAAAATGGTGTCGGTGATTGCAGTGTAGATGATATTGATCATCTAGGAAACCGCCGAGTGCGGTCTGTCGGCGAACTTATTGAAAATCAGTATCGCATCGGTTTGGTGCGCATGGAGCGGGCAATCAAAGAAAAAATGAGCCTGCAGGATATCGAAACAATGATGCCGCATGATCTGATTAACGCCAAGCCTGTATCCGCCGTTGTTAATGAATTTTTTGGTTCCAGCCAGCTTTCTCAGTTTATGGATCAGACCAATCCTCTTTCTGAAATTACGCATAAAAGACGTCTGTCCGCATTGGGGCCCGGTGGTTTGACGCGGGAAAGGGCCGGATTTGAAGTTCGCGATGTTCATCCCACACATTACGGCCGCATCTGTCCGATAGAAACACCGGAAGGACCTAATATCGGTTTGATCGTTTCTCTTAGCACTTACGCCCGGGTTAACGAATTTGGCTTTATTGAAACACCTTACAAGATAGTGGAAAATGGCAAGGTTTCGGATGATGTTCGTTTTATGACGGCGATTGAAGAAGAAAATCAGATTATTGCGCCGGCTGACCGTCCTTTGGATAAACAGTGGCAAGTTTGTCGAGGAATTGATCTCCGTCAGAAAAGGCGGTGATTTTATTTCCGTTGTACCGGAAGAACATTAAAATGATGGATGTTTCTCCCAACCAGCTCGTCAGTGTAGCGGCGGCATTAATTCCCTTTCTGGAACATGATGATGCTAACCGTGCGCTCATGGGATCCAATATGCAAAGACAAGCTGTGCCGCTGATGTGTCCGGAAGTGCCGATCGTGGGTACAGGTATGGAATCGGTTGTTGCCCGTGATTCCGGTGCGGTTCTTGTAGCCAAAAGATCGGGCATTGTGGAAAGCGTTGATGCTTCGCGGATTGTTGTTCGTGCCGACCATCCCGAAGAAGACGGTATCGATAGCGGTGTTGATATTTATACTTTAGCTAAATACCAGCGCTCTAATCAGGATACTTGTTTTAATCAGAAACCGATAGTTGACATCGGTGAGCGCGTTCAGCAAAAAAGATATATTGGCCGATGGGCCGGCAACCGATGACGGTGAATTAGCGCTGGGCAGAAATGTTATGGTTGCCTTCATGTCCTGGGGCGGTTACAACTATGAAGACTCCATTCTGGTCAGTGAAAGAATAGTCAAAGAAGATATTTACACATCGATTCATATTGAAGAATTTGAAACCATGGCCCGCGATACCAAGCTGGGCAAAGAAGAAATTACTCGAGATATTCCCAATGTTGGTGAAGAAGCGCTGAGAAACTTAGATGAAAGCGGCATTATTCGCATTGGCGTTTCCGTAAAACCCGGAGATATCCTTGTCGGCAAGATTACCCCCAAAGGAGAAACACAGTTGTCTGCCGAAGAAAAACTCTTGCGGGCAATATTCGGCGAAAAAGCCAGTGATGTGCGTGATACATCTTTGCGCGTGCCTCCCGGAGTTGAAGGTACGGTCATTGACGCAAAAATATTTACAAGGAAAGGCGCGGACAGAGACTTGCGTTCACAAGCCATCGAAGCCGACGCCATTGAGCAGTTAACCAAAGACAGAGATGATGAAATTCGTATTCTTACCGAAACAATTAAAAAAGATATTGCAAAACTTGTTATCGGAAAAACTGTCGGCAACCAAGATTGTCGATGCTAAAAAGAAAACTCTTTTAAAAAAAGGCGACAAAATTACCAAAGAAATTTGGGCTGATCTTCCTTTCACTTACTGGAAAGAAATTACTATTGCCGAAAATGACGGTTCCGAAGAAAAGTTAACCAATCTGCTTTCTTCTCTGGAAAGAAAAATTGATTTTGTTCAAGCTCATTTTGAAGAAAAGCTGGAGAAGATTAAAGCCAGCGATGAACTTCCTCCCGGTGTCATCAAAATGGTTAAAGTTTATATCGCCATTAAGAGAAAACTTTCCGTTGGTGATAAGATGGCGGGACGGCACGGCAATAAAGGTGTTTTGTCGCGTATTTTGCCGGAAGAAGACATGCCTTATTTTGCCGATGGTTCTACGGTGGATATTGTTCTGAATCCTCTTGGGCGTTCCTTCGCGAATGAATGTCGGACAAATTCTGGAAACTCATTTAGGCTGGGCGGCAAAATCAATCGGTGAAGGTTTAAATGAACTTTTGGAAAAGAATTTCAATTTGAATAATATCAAAAACGAATTGAAAAAAACATATTCTTCGCCGGATTTTGACAAATTTATTGATCAGGCTTCCGCTGAAGATATCAAAAGATTTGTCGGACGTTTAAAAAAAGGAATGCTTGTGGCCAGCCCCGTTTTTGACGGTTGTCCCGAAGATCAGATTAGAGAAATGTTGGAAAAAGCTGATTTGCCGGAAACAGGACAATCAATTCTTTTTGACGGCAGAACCGGTGAGCCTTTTGATCAGGAAGTTACAGTAGGCATTATTTACATGATGAAACTGCACCATTTGGTTGATAATAAAATTCATGCTCGTTCCATTGGTCCGTATTCACTGGTAACCCAGCAGCCGTTGGGCGGTAAAGCTCAGTTTGGCGGTCAGAGATTGGGTGAAATGGAAGTGTGGGCGATGGAAGCTTATGGCGCTTCTTATACCTTGCAGGAATTTCTTACGGTTAAATCCGATGATGTGGCCGGCAGAACAAGAATTTACGAATCTATCGTCAAAGGTGAACATACATTTGAGTCGGGTCTGCCGGAATCCTTTAACGTGCTTGTTAAAGAACTGCAGAGTCTCGGATTAGACGTGGAATTGATTGAAGAAACCGACGAGGTGAGCTTACAAAAATAATAAGATTAAGGCAGCTTTATATAAGTATGTAACATAATTTACCTAGATATTTAAAGTACAGGAGAAAATCTGTGGAAGACGTTTTTAGTTATTTTGAAAAACCAAAAAATCCGATCAGATTCAATGCAATGAAAATTTCCATTGCTTCACCGGAAAAAATTCTTTCCTGGTCGCATGGTGAAGTCAAGAAACCGGAAACAATCAATTACCGGACATTCAAGCCGGAAAGAGACGGACTTTTTTGCGCAAAGATATTTGGGCCGGTAAAAGATTACGAATGCCTTTGCGGGCGTTATAAGCGAATGAAACACCGTGGAGTAGTTTGCGAAAAGTGCGGTGTCGAAGTTATTCAATCCAAAGTTCGCCGCGAACGAATGGGGCATATTACCCTGGCAACACCTGTTGCTCATATCTGGTTTTTAAAGAGTCTTCCCAGCCGTATCGGCAATGTCATGGATTTATCCCTCAAAGGAACTGGAAAAGGTTCTTTATTTTGAATCCTGGATTGTTCTTGATCCGAAAGACACTCCTTTGAAGAAAAAAGAACTGCTTACGGATGAAGAATACATTGAAGCCAGAGAACAATATGGTGAGAATGGTTTTGTCGCGGGAATCGGCGCCGAAGCTATCAGGCAGCTGCTGGAAGAAATTGATTTGGAAAAACTCTACGAAGAACTGCGCGCGGAAGTTGTCACCTCTGTTTCCGATACCAAGAAAAAGAAACTGGTCAAAAGATTGAAAGTCGTGGAAGCTTTGCGCAAATCCGGGAATAAGCCGGAATGGATGATTTTGACAGTTCTGCCCGTTATTCCGCCTGATTTACGGCCATTGGTTCCTCTGGATGGCGGACGTTTTGCCACATCCGATCTCAACGATTTGTATCGACGGGTCATCAACAGAAATAACCGTCTGAAGCGTCTGCAGGAATTGAATGCGCCGGAAATAATTATCCGCAATGAAAAACGTATGCTGCAGGAAGCGGTAGATGTTCTTTTTGACAATGGCCGCCGCGGCCGGGCTATTACCGGAACAAATAAGAGACCGCTGCGATCCTTATCGGATATGTTAAAGGGAAAACAGGGGCGTTTCCGCCAGAACTTGCTGGGTAAACGAGTTGATTATTCCGGACGTTCGGTTATTACGGTCGGTCCGGATTTAAGACTGCATCAGTGCGGTTTGCCCAAAAAAATGGCGCATCGAACTTTTTAAACCTTTTGTTTACAACCGCTTGCTGGAAAAAGGATATGTTACCACCGTAAAAAGCGCCAAGAAAATGGTGGAAAGAGAAACGTCTGAAGTATGGGATGCGTTAGATGAAGTTGTGCGCGAATATCCGGTTATCCTGAACCGCGCGCCGACGCTGCACCGTCTGGGCATGCAGGCTTTTGAACCGGTGTTGATTGAAGGCAAGGCCATCCGGCTGCATCCGCTGGTTTGTACGGCTTTCAACGCGGACTTTGACGGTGACCAGATGGCGGTTCATATTCCGCTGTCCATTGAAGCGCAAACAGAAGCCCGTGTTCTGATGATGTCCACCAATAATATTCTTTCTCCGGCCAACGGAAAGCCGATTATCATTCCCAGTCAGGATATCGTTTTGGGCATTTATTATCTGACACGAGCGCAAAGACCGGAGTAAAAGGCGAGGGAATGATTTTTTCCGGTCCCGGACGAAGTGCGCTCGGCCCTTGATGCCGGAGCAATTGATTTGCATGCGCGTATTAAAGTACGCATTGATTCGGAATTAAAAGAAACCACGGCAGGAAGAATTATTCTTTCCGAAATAGTTCCTCAGGAAATTGACTTTCGATACGATCAATAAGTTAATGAATAAAAAGGAACTGGCCAACTTAATTGATTATTGTTACCGTTTATGCGGTGACAAGACAACGATTCTTTTGGCCGACAGGCTCAAGGATTTGGGCTTTAAATATGCCACCATTTCCGGACTGTCTTTTGCCGTGGGCAATATGATTATTCCGGAAAATAAAAAGAACATTGTTTTGCAGGCCGACAAGGATGTGCTTGAAAATTCAGAAGCAGTATATGGACGGTTTGATTACCGATGGTGAACGTTACAATAAAGTTATTGATATCTGGGCGCAAGCGACGGAAAAAATTGCCTCCGAAATGTTAAGCGGTATCAGCACGGAAGAAGTTCCCGCTGCTGACGGCAAAAAACGTAAAATTGAAAGTTTCAATCCTATTTACATGATGGCCGATTCCGGCGCCCGCGGTTCCGGGGTAGCAATTAAGACAATTGGCCGGTATGCGTGGTTTGATGGCCAAGCCATCCGGAGAAATCATCGAGACGCCGATTACGGCAAATTTCCGTGAAGGTTTAACCGTGCTTCAATACTTTATTTCCACTCACGGCGCGCGCAAAGGTCTGGCCGATACGGCGTTGAAAACAGCTAATTCCGGTTATCTGACCAGAAGATTGGTTGATGTTGCTCAAGATTGCATAATTACTGAGCATGATTGCGAAACAGTTGATGGAATTTATGTTTCCGCGCTTATGGAAGGCGGTGAAATTATTGAAACCGCCGGAGAGCGTGTTCTGGGTAGAGTTGCCCTGCAGGAAATTAAAGATCCATTTACCGGTGAAGTCATCGTTAAAGCCAATGAGGCCATAGATGAGGCGCTGGCGGAAAAAATCGATCAGTGCCGGCATTGAAAGGGTTAATATCCGATCGGTTTTAACCTGCCGTTCCAAGCATGGTGTTTGTGCCATGTGTTACGGACGCGATCTGGCTCATGGCCATCTGGTTAACATCGGTGAAGCAGTCGGTATTGTTGCCGCTCAATCCATTGGTGAGCCGGGAACGCAGTTGACCATGAGAACGTTCCATATCGGTGGTACGGCGAAATTTGACGAACATTCCACTCTGGAAGCGCGTCATGACGGTATGATTAAATTTGTTAATTTAAATACGGTAAAAACCAGAGAAGATGATTTCGTCGTGATGAACCGTCATGGTGAAGTTCATGTTTTGGATGAACAAAAACGAAGCCGCGGTAAGTATACCGTGCCTTATGGCGCGCATTTGAAGGTAAGAGATAACAGCTCTGTCAAGCACGGACAATTAATTGCCGAATGGGATCCTTTCTCCATACCGATTCTGGCTGAAGTAGATGGAACGATTAAATTTGGCGATATCATCGAAGGAAAAACGATGCAGGAGCAGGTTGATGAAGTCACCGGTTTGTCCCGTAAAGTTATTATCGAATTTAAAGGCGGTGATTTAAGGCCGCGTGTTTCGATTAAAGATAACAAAGGGAAAACGGCCAAAATAGCCGATACGAATTCTGTTGCCCGTTATCTTATTGTCTGTTGGGGTTAACATAGTTGTTTCTGAAGGGGATCAAGTTCATGCGGGAGATATTATTGCGAAGATTCCGCGGGAAACAACAAAAACTAAGGATATAACAGGTGGTTTGCCTCGAGTGGCGGAACTTTTTGAAGCCCGTAAACCAAAAGATTTTGCAGTTATCAGTGAAATTGAAGGTGTTGTCTCTTATGGCAAGGATGCCAAAGGAAAGCGCAAAATAATTGTTACCCCGGAAATTGGAGAAGAAAAAGAATATCTTATTGCCAAAGGTAAACATATCAGCGTTCAGGAAGGCGACAGTGTAACACCGGGTGATGCTTTGATGGACGGTGTTAATAATCCTCATGATCTTTTAGCCATTAAGGGAGAAAAAGAACTGGCCAGATATCTGGTTGATGAAGTGCAGGAAGTTTATCGTTTGCAGGGTGTTAAAATTAACGATAAACATATGGAAGTTATTGTTCGCCAAATGTTGCGCAGGGTTCGAGTTACGGATCCAGGTGATACTGCTTTTATTGCCGATGAGCAGGTTGAACGTTACCGCTTCCAGGAAGAAAACGAAAAGATTATGGCTCAAGGTGGCCGTCCGGCTATAGGTGAACCGCTGCTTTTGGGTATTACCAAAGCATCTTTGAGCACCCAGAGCTTTATTTCTGCCGCTTCATTCCAGGAAACGACCAAGAGTGCTTACTGAAGCCTCTCTTTCGGGTAAAACGGATTATTTGAGAGGTCTTAAAGAAAACGTCATTATGGGCAGATTGATAACGGCAGGTACGGGTTTAGTGATGTACAGGAAATTGGGCATTAAGCTTGAGGATGAACAATCCTGGCGTGAATTTGCAGAATAAATTAAAAAAAGTTCAGAAAATGCTTGACATATATAAGGTTGAATTGATAGTAACCACCGATTTGCTGCTGTTGATAAAAATAGCAGAAGAAGTGATTTAGTTTTGGAGGAAAAATGCCGACAATTAGTCAATTGGTTCGGAAAGGCAGAATCAAAATACAAAAGAAAACAAATACACCGGCACTGGCAGGTTCGCCGCAACGTCGCGGTGTTTGTGTCAGGGTATATACGACAACACCCAAAAAGCCGAATTCAGCCCTGCGTAAAGTGGCCAGAGTTCGTCTTACCAGCGGTTATGAAGTCTCTTCATACATTCCGGGTATCGGTCATAATCTGCAGGAGCATTCCGTTGTTCTGGTGCGCGGAGGTAGGGTTAAGGATTTGCCCGGTGTAAGATATCATATTGTCAGAGGTACGCTTGATACTGTGGGTGTTCAAGATCGCAAACAGAGTAGATCAAAATACGGGGCTAAAAAGCCAAGTTAGACGGAGATAGTTAAATGCCGAGAAGACGAGAAATAGAAAAAAGAGATATTTTGCCCGATCCTAAGTTTAATAATAAACTGGTAGCAAAATTTGTAAATTCATTGTTGAAACGAGGCAAGAAAAGCGTTGCCGAAAGTATTCTTTATGGTGCTTTTGACATTATTGAAAAGAAAGTAAAAGAACAGCCTGTTGAATTTTTCGAAAAAGCCGTAAATAACGTAAAGCCGGTAATTGAAGTGAAATCAAGACGTGTCGGTGGTTCTACTTATCAAGTGCCGACGGAAGTTCTGCCGGCCAGGCGTACCGCTTTGGCGATTCGCTGGTTGATTATCAAATGCTCAGGAGCGCACGGAAAAAACCATGCGAGAAAAGCTGGCCGGCTGAATTGATTGATGCCGCCAATAACCGCGGTGGAGCAATCAAGAAAAGAGAAGCTGTGCATAAAATGGCTGAAGCAAATAAAGCTTTCGCTCATTATAAATTTTAATAATTAAATAAGGAAATAATACTTAAACGACAAGAAAATAACCATTCAAAGTTAAGGAGGTAAATGTGACATGGCAAAGAAAAAATTTGAAAGGACTAAGCCGCATTTAAATATCGGAACAATCGGTCACGTTGATCACGGTAAGACAACATTAACAGCAGCAATTACCAAACATCTGGCGAAGAAAGGTTTTGCGGAATTTCGACCTTTCGATTCTATTGATAATGCTCCCGAAGAAAAAGAAAGAGGAGTTACGATCAATATTTCCCACGTGGAATATGAAACGGAAAAAAGACATTACGCTCACGTGGATTGTCCCGGTCACGCCGACTATATTAAAAATATGATTTCCGGCGCTGCTCATATGGATGGAACTATCCTTGTTGTTGCCGCCTCCGATGGTCCGATGCCTCAAACCAGAGAACATATCCTCCTTGCCCGACAGGTTCAGGTTCCTTACATTGTCGTTTATCTTCAATAAAGTGGATTTGGTTGATGATCCTGAACTTCTCGACCTTGTCGAACTTGAATTAAGAGAACTTTTAACTCAATATGAATTTCCCGGTGATAAAATTCCCATTATTCGCGGTTCAGCGCTGAAAGCTTTGGAAGCCGAGGATCCTAATTCTCCCGATGTCAAATGCATTTGGGAACTTATGGATGCCGTAGATAACTACATTCCCGAACCTAAACGTGATACAGATAAACCTTTCCTGATGCCGGTCGGTGATGTTTTCACCATTTCCGGTCGTGGCACTGTTGTTACAGGCAGAGTGGACAGAGGTATTGTCAAGGTTGGCGAAGAAGTGGAAATCATCGGAATTAGACCAACCATTAAAACGGTTGTTACCGGTGTGGAAATGTTCCGTAAAACTCTTGATGAAGGTCGTGCCGGCGATGATGTCGGTTTGCTTGATTCGAGGTATCAAACGTGAAGAAGTGGAAAGAGGACAGGTTGTTGCCAAGCCCGGTTCCATTACTCCGCATACAAAATTTGAAGCGGCTGTTTACGTTTTGACCAAGGAAGAAGGCGGCAGTCATACACCGTTCTTCTCCGGTTACCGTCCGCAGTTTTATTTCCGTACAACTGACGTGACCGGAGTGGCAACGCTGCCCGAAGGTGTGGAAATGGTTATGCCCGGTGATAATGTTAAAATGACGATAGAGTTGATTACGCCCATTGCCATGGAAGAGCAACTGAGATTCGCTATTCGTGAAGGTGGAAGAACAGTAGGTGCTGGAGTCGTAAGCAAGATTATTGAATAGAAACAGGGAATAGGTTATCCGATCAATGAAAGAACAAAAGATTAGAATTCGTCTCAAAGCTTACGATTATAAACTATTGGATCGTTCTGTAGAAGAAATAGTGGAAACAGCAAAAAGGACAGGCGCACGTGTTGCCGGTCCTATTCCTATTCCTACGGAAATCAATAAGTATTGCGTAAATCGCTCACCGCATGTGGATAAAAAATCCCGCGAGCAGTTTGAAATCAGAACACATAAAAGATTGATTGATATTGTCGAGCCTACGCAAGCCACAGTGGATGCTTTGATGAAATTGGATCTTTCCGCCGGAGTGGATGTGGAAATAAAAGCGTAGGCATTAGTTTTAGAGTGTTGGAAGATGGTAATGGATTACCGCCATTCTTCAAAATGTGGATTATTGGCTTTATATTTATTAAAAAGTTGGATGATAGATGAACAAGGGAATAATTGGAAAAAAATTGGGAATGACTCAAGTATTTGCCGATGACGGAGCCGCCGTTGGTGTTACTGCTATTGAAGTTGAGCCGTCCGTTGTCGTTCAGGTAAAAACGAAAGATAAAGATGGTTATGATGCCATTCAGCTTGGTTATGGCCGAATAAAGCAGAAAAATGTAACCAAGCCTCTGCAGGGTCATTTTAATAAAGCAAATAAAGGGTTTTTTCCGTTTTCTCAAAGAATTTCCTGCACAAGCAGGAAAGTATGAAGTCGGACAGGAAATTACAGCAGATATATTTAAAGCCGGTGATTTTGTCGATGTTGTCGGAACATCAAAAGGAAAAGGATTTCCAGGGTGTTGTTAAAAGACACGGTTTTGGCGGCGGCAGGGCGACGCACGGTTCCATGTTTCATCGGGCGCCCGGGTTCCATTGGTGCCAGCGCCGATCCGTCGCGTGTATTTAAAGGAACAAAAATGGGCGGTCATATGGGCAATGTTCGTAAAACCATCCAGAATTTGCAAGTATGGCAAGTTCGTTCCGATAGAAATTTGCTTTTGTTAAAAGGTTCGATTCCCGGCAGTAAAAATGGTTTTGTATTAATTAAACAAGCCAAGAAAAAAAGTGCTTAAGTCACATCTGGAGTTATAAACATGGCAGTTGCAGATGTTTTTAATATTGAAAAAAAGAAAGTTGCTCAAGTTGAGTTGAATGATGCCGTATTTGGCGCTGAAGTCAATGAAGCAGTTATATATGATGTTGTCAAAATGCAATTGGCGTCACGACGTTCCGGCACTGCTTCCACCAAAACCAGAAGCGATGTCAGCGGCGGCGGGAAAAAGCCCTGGCGGCAAAAAGGAACAGGACGAGCCAGAGCGGGAACGACAAGATCACCTATTTGGCGAGGCGGAGGAATTGTTTTTGGACCTCATCCCCGGGATTATTCCTACAGCATACCGAAAAAAGTACGTAAAAAAGCTTTGATCTCCGCGCTGAGCATGAAATTCAAAGAAGATAAAATGCTGATACTGAAAGATTTTCCGATGGAAAAAATCAGTACCCGGATATTTAAAAATGTTGTTGATCTTTTCGAGTCTGAAAAAAGCGCTTTTTGTTTTAGATGATAATAATGATAGTTTTGCTGAAATCATCGCGGAATATAAAAAACGTTAAGATGATCAGGTCAGAGGGTATTAATGTTTATGATATTTTGAATCATGAGCATTTAGTCCTTCTTGAACCCTCTGTAAAGAAGATTGAGGGAGCATTGCTGGCATAATGGAAATACATCAGATTATTAAAAGAATATTGGTTACGGAAAAAAGCACTGCGGCGCGGGATAAATCAAATAAATATTTTTTTGAAGTTGATCGTAAAGCAAATAAAGTGGAAATCAGCGCAGCGGTGGAAAAACTTTTTAAAGTCAAAGTTGCTGATGTTCGTGTTATGCACGTTTTAGGAAAAAAGAAAAGAATGGGCCGGGTTATGGGACAAAAGAGTTCCTGGAAAAAAGCGATCGTGACTTTAGCTAGCCGGCAACCGTATTGAAATTGCTGAAGGCGTATAAGAACGGTTTAAGGATTAGGCAAATGGGAATTATTAAATATAAACCGACATCACCGGGCAGAAGATTTCAGAGTGTTTCCGATTTTGCAGAAATTACTTCTGCTGAACCGGTGAAAAGCCTTGTTGAAGCCTTTGAAGAAAACAGGTGGTCGCAATAGTTATGGAAGAATTACAGCCCGTTATATTGGCGGTGGTCATAAAAGAAAATATCGGATGATAGATTTTTGCCGCAACAAGACGGATATTCCGGCTAAAGTTGCCGCAATTGAATATGATCCGAACAGGACGGCGAGAATAGCTCTGCTCAATTATCGTGATGGTGAAAAAAGATACATTGTCGCACCGGCGCAGGTCAATGTCGGAGATGTTATAATCAGTGGTGAAAAGGCGGATATCAAACCGGGCAATGCTGTTCCCTTAAAATATATTCCTTTGGGATCATTAATTCATAATGTGGAATTGAAAGTTGGCCGCGGCGGACAATTAATACGATCTGCCGGAGCTTATGGTCAGTTAATGGCGAAAGAAGGCAGTTACGCTCAGGTAAGGCTTCCGTCAGGTGAAGTGCGCAAAGTATTTATTGAATGCATGGCGACTATCGGGCAGGTTGGTAATAACGAACATGAAAATATCAGTATCGGCAAAGCTGGACGAAACCGCTGGCTGGGTAAAAAACCTCATGTTCGCGGTGTCGTTATGAATCCGGTTGATCATCCGATGGGTGGTGGTGAAGGTAAATCTTCCGGTGGACGGCATCCCTGTACGCCATGGGGCATACCGACAAAGGGTCATAAAACAAGAAAAAATAAGAGAACTGATAAATATATTGTTAAGAGAAGGGGTTAAAAAAGCGTGGCACGTTCGATCAAAAAAGGTCCATATATTGAAGAAAGGTTGCTGACCAGAGTCAGAAAAATGGAGACCGAAGGCAGCAAGAATGTCATTAAGACTTGGTCGCGGCGTTCAACCATAACACCGGAACTGATTGGTTACACGTTTGCCGTGCATAACGGGAAAAAATTCATTCCGGTTTATGTGACAGAGAATATGGTAGGGCATAAGCTCGGTGAATTTGCGCCGACGAGGACTTTTTATTCGCATTCAGGTGACCGGAAAACAAAAGTCCGTACCACACGCTATCATACACTATACTTCGTAGATGACAGCGGATAAGTTTGGAGTTGATTAACATGGAAGCAAAAGCAGTTGCAAAATATATAAGAATGTCGCCGCAGAAAGTCAGGCTGGTGGTTGATCTGGTAAGAGGGAAGAAGGTGCAGGAAGCACGATAATATCCTTCTTTACACCAGAAAATATGCGGCAGGTATTGTTGCCAAGGTGCTGAAATCAGCTGTTGCCAATGCTGCCCAGAATCCTAATATTGACGAAAATATTCTTTACGTTAAAGAAATATTTGTGGATCAGGGGCCGGCATTAAAACGATGGCGAGCAAGAGCTCAGGGAAGAGCGGCAGGAATTAAGAAAAGAACTTCACATATTACAGTTGTTTTGGATGAAATGTAAGGAGGTACGATATTGGGTCAGAAGGTTAACCCGGTAGGATTACGATTAGGCTACATTAAAAAGTGGCAATCAGTATGGTTTGCCGATAAAAATTACAGCGAAATGCTGCATGAGGATTTACAGATCAGAAAATACCTCAAGAAGAAGCTTTATCATGCCGGTATTTCCAAAATTGAAATTGAACGAGCAGCCAATAAAGCCAAGGTAAATATTTACTCGGCTAGGCCCGGTGTGATTATCGGTAAAAAAGGCTCGGAAATAGAAAAGCTGAAAGCGGAAATAGAAAAATTTTCGCAAGCAGAAATTATAATAAATATTTTAGAAGTACGTAAACCGGAAGTAGATGCCCAACTGGTTGCTGAAAATGTTGCCATGCAATTGGAAAGAAGAGTGGCTTTTCGTCGAGCAATGAAAAAATGTGTCGGTTATGCTCTGAAATTTGGAGCCAAAGGAATTAAAATTACCTGTTCCGGAAGACTTGGCGGCGCTGAAATGTCGCGATCGGAATGGTATCGGGAAGGTCGAGTGCCTCTGCATACTCTGCGGGCCGATATTGATTATGGTTTTATTGAAGCCCATACGGCTTACGGATTGATCGGAGTTAAAGTTTTTATTTTCCACGGAGAAGTATTACCGACGAAGAATGAAAAACAATAAGTATCTTGCCGGATTATTTATCCGGCATTATATTGAGTAAGGAAAATAGTTGTAAGGACTAACGGGAGTTTTAGATTATGTTAATGCCGAAAAGGGTAAAATATAGAAAGTTGCAAAAAGGCCGCATGGGAGGCAAAGCAACAAGAGGAAGTTCGATTGCTTTTGGTGAATATGGATTGCAGGCGGCAGAATGCGGCTGGATTACTGCCAGACAAATTGAAGCGGCGCGTGTTGCGATGACTCGTCATGTCAAGCGCGGTGGTAAGATTTGGATCAGGGTATTTCCTCATAAATCAGTCACGAAGAAGCCTGCTGAAACCCGTATGGGTAAAGGAAAAGGCGCTCCCGAAGGATGGGTAGCCGTAGTTAAACCCGGCTCGGTTCTCTATGAAATGGAAGGTGTAACCAGAGAAGTAGCTAAAGAAGCATTTCGTCTGGCAGCGCATAAATTATCTATTGCAACAAAGTTTTTAGCAAGGGAGATATCTGATGAAAATTAAAGAAATCAGAGATCTCGGAATTAACGAGCTCAAACAAAAAAATAGTGAATTAGTAGAAGAACTTTTTCGATTGAGGATTCGGCATGCATCGGGACAATTGGAATCAACAGCAATGCTGGGGACGCTTCCGTAAGGATATTGCCCGTATCAAAACGGTGCTGAAGGAAAAGGAGGCTGCAAGTTAACATGGCTGAGAGAGGAAATAAGCGCACGATTAAGGGCGTAGTTATAAGCGATAAGATGGATAAAACAATCGTGGTAAAAGCCGAACGTTTGGTAAAGCATTCTGTTTTTCATAAATATGTGCGCAAACATATGAAATACAAGGCCCATGATGAGCAAAATCAGTGTAAGGTCGGAGATACCGTTTTGATTATTGAGGCGCGGCCGTTGAGTAAAGAAAAACGCTGGCGGATGCTGGAAATTCTGGAGAAGGCAAAATAGAATGATTGACTTGCATCAAGCAAGTCAGTTTGATGGGGTTTTTTTATGATTCAGATGCAGACCATACTAAATGTTGCGGATAATTCCGGCGCCAAGAAGGTTGCTTGCATTAAAGTGCTTGGTGGATCGAAGCGGCGTTATGCCAGTTTGGGGGATGTTATTGTCGTTTCCGTAAAAGAAGCGATTCCGAATTCCAAGGTAAAAAAAGGCGATGTGATGAAAGCGGTCATCGTGCGCACCGTAAAAGAAGTGAAAAGGCCGGATGGTTCTTATCTGAAGTTTGATGACAACTCGGCTGTTTTAATTTCCAATCAGATGGAACCAATTGGAACAAGAATTTTTGGACCTGTTGCCCGTGAATTGAGAGCGAAACAGTTTATGAAAATTATATCTCTGGCTCCAGAAGTTTTGTAAAAATGTTTCGCAGAGGGAAAAAATGAGTTTAAGCAAATTGAGAAAAGGGGATATGGTTAAAGTTCTTGCCGGTAAAGATAAGGGAAAGACCGGTAAGATACTGAACGGTTATTCCCGAAAAAGACAGAATAGTAATAGAAAAAGTTAATATGATTAAGAAGCATAAAAGACCGGATCAAAAAACCAAGGGTGGTGTCGTGGAAAAAGAAGGGTCAATTCATATTTCCAAAGTCGGCATTGTTCTGTAATAAATGCAACACAAGCCGTCAGGATAAGAAATAAGATCCTCGAAGATGGCAAGAAGGTACGCATCTGCAGCAAATGCAATGACGTAATCAATGTGGGTTAAGAGAAAATGGCAAGATTAAAAGAATATTATTTAAAAAAAGTAGTTCCGGCTCTGATTAAAGAATTTAATTACAAAAATCCGATGCAAGTGCCCAAGATGGAAAAGATTGTCATCAATATGGGTCTTGGCGAAGCCATTCAAAATGTAAAAATTATTGATGGCGCCGTGCAGGAACTGGCGATGATTACCGGACAAAAACCGGTAGTAAACAAGGCAAAGAAATCCATAGCGACGTTTAAACTAAGACAGGGAATGCCGATTGGTTGTTCGGTTACCTTAAGAAAAGAAATCATGTATGAATTTTTTGATCGTTTGGTTAATGTTGCTCTGCCCAAGGTAAGAGATTTTCGCGGTATATCGCCCAATGCGTTTGACGGCAGGGGAAATTTTTCCATTGGTTTGCAGGAACAAATAATTTTCCCGGAAATTGAATACGATAAAGTGGAAAAAATCAAAGGAATGAATATTACCATTGTGACTACGGCAAAAACCGATGAGGAAGCCAGGGTTTTGCTGAAACTGATGGGTGTGCCTTTTAAGAATTAAATGAGGAAGCTCCGGAGGAATTTGGCGTGGCAAAAAAGTCATTAATTGCAAAAGCGAAAAGAGAAAATGAAATTTTCGGTCAGAGAATATAACCGCTGCCCGCTTTGCGGCCGGCCGCGAGCGTATTACAGAAAATTTGATATGTGCAGAATTTGTTTGCGGAAACTTTCCTTACAGGGAGAACTTCCCGGGGTAATAAAATCGAGTTGGTAATTTTAGTTTAAGGAGAAAAAGCATGGGGATGACTGATCCTATTGCCGATATGCTAACCAGAATTAGAAATGCGAATAAGGCTCGTTTCAAAACGTGTCAATGTTTATATGTCCCAGATGAATATTAATATTGCCAAAGTGTTGAAGAAGGCAGGATATATCAATAACTATGATAATGTAAAAAATGAAAAAGGGCAGCAGATGCTGAAAATAATTCTTAAATATCCTGATGCCAAACGTACGGTGATTACCGATATTAAAAGAGTCAGCAAACCGGGACGCAGAGTTTATGTGGCCTCTGACAGCATTCCTAAAGTTTTCAATGGTTTTGGAATTTCTATTCTTTCGACTTCCCAGGGTGTCATTACAGATCGGAAGCCAGAGAATTGAATGTTGGCGGAGAAATTCTTTGTAAAGTTTGGTAATTTGAATAAATGATATTAAGCAGGAGTGCTTGTTCATGTCGAGAATAGGTAAAAAACCGATAACTTTTCCGAAAAATGTTAAAATCAGCCAAAGTGCCGGTATGGTTAAAGTGGAAGGACCCAAAGGGACTCTTATCTTCGAAATTGCCGGAAGGAATTACGATGGTCAATTAGCTGACGGTAATCTGGTCGTCGAAAGAAAATCAGATGAGATAGCTTGTCCGGTCCTATCATGGTTTAGCCAGAACCTTAATCAGACAATATGGTAAAGGGTGTCAGCACTGGTTTTGAAAAAAGATTGGAAATATCCGGAGTTGGTTATCGTGCCGAAGTAAGCTGGATAACAAGTTTGAAATTGGTTTTAGGTTTTTCCAGTCCGGTACAATACAATATTCCCAAAGGAATAGATGTTAAAGTGGATAAACAAGTTAATATAGTTGTTTCCGGTATTGATAAAGAATTGGTTGGCCGGGTAGCCGCGGAAATCAGGGCGTTGAAAAAGCCGGAGCCTTACAAAGGCAAAGGCATTAAGTATGTTGGTGAATATATTAAGCGTAAAGCCGGTAAGTCGGCAGCGTGCTTAATTAAAGTAAAAATTTTATATTGCCGTTAAAGAGGTAGAACATTGGCTTCCAAAAAGACATTAAAAATAAGAGAAAAAAGAGAAAAAAGAGTAAGGGGCAAAATTACGGGAACTCAGGAAAGGCCTCGTCTTTCCGTATTCCGGAGTGATAAACATATTTATGTTCAAGCGATTAATGATGCTCAGGCGACTACTTTGGCAACAGCATCTACTTTGTGCAAAGAATTAGCTAAAAAAATCAAAGGCAAGAAGAAAGTGGATGTGGCGAAGGAAGTGGGAAAATTAATTGCGGAACGTTTAAAAGCCTATAGGAGTAGATAAAGTAGTTTTTGATAGAGGAAGATTTCTCTATCATGGCCGCGTTAAAGCATTGGCCGATGCTGCGCGGGAAAATGGTCTTAAATTTTAATTTAACTTATTACATAAAACTTATGATAAGGGAAGAATCGTTGGATAAAAAAGAAATGAAAGATGTGGAGCTCCTGGACCGGGTTGTTGCCATTAACCGAACGGCAAAAGTAGTCAAGGGAGGCAGGCGGTTTCGTTTTAGCGCCATTGTTGTTGTTGGTGACGGCAAGGGAATGATCGGAGCGGGTTTGGGTAAAGCGCATGAAGTGCCGGAAGCTATCCGCAAGGGCATGGACATGGCCAAGAAAAATATGGTGAAAGTTGCCATTGTCAATAAAACGATTCCTTACGAAGTCATCGGCACGTTACGGCGCGGGTAAGGTATTGTTAAAACCGGCATCTGAAGGAACAGGTTTGATTGCCGGCGGCGCTGTAAGAGCGGTTCTGGAAGTTGCCGGTGTTCATAATATTTTGACGAAATGTCTGGGTTCTCATAATCCGCATAATTTGGTCAAAGCCACTCTAGAGGGTCTTTGTCAGTTGAAAGATCCGGAGGAAATTGCCGCGCAGAGAGGCAAGTAATTCTGATCAATTATACGATGAGGTAGCTTAAAGTGGGCAAAATGTTAAAAATTAAAATGGTGAAAAGTGAAATCGGCCGTCCCGAAAAACAAAGAAAAATTTTGCGCGGCATGGGGCTGAATAAATTAAATAACACTGTAACTTTAGCTGACACTCCGCAGATCCGCGGTATGATAAATAAAGTTATTCATTTAGTTTCTGTGGAAGAGTCAAAGGAGTAGATTATGGATTTGAGTTCGCTTAAAGCTCCGGCCGGTGCGACAAAAAAAAGAAAACGAGTTGGTCGCGGTGATGCTTCCGGTCAGGGTGGAACATCCGGCAAAGGTCATAAGGGACAAAAGGCTCGTTCCGGCGGAAAGGTGCGAGTTGGTTTTGAAGGTGGACAAATGCCGATGTCCCGGAGATTACCTAAACGAGGTTTCCGCAATCCGTTTCAGAGAAAAATTTGTTGCCGTAAATCTTATGGATTTATGCCGTAAATTCAGAAAAGGCGCAGTTATTGATGAAACGGCTCTTTTGGCTAGCGGTATTGTGAAGAAAAAGGGTAATGGCATTAAAATTCTGGCCAAGGGCGAAATTGATTTTCCGGTTACTGTAAAGATAGCTAAAATCAGTCAAGCGGCGAAACAATAAAATTACCGCCGCCGGCGGTTCCATAGAAGAGGTAATATAATTTGTTAGAAGGACTGGGCAGCGTATCCAAAATTCCGGAATTGCAAAGAAGGATTTTATTTACGATCCTTCTTTTAGCTGTTTATCGGATTGGTGTATACATTCCAACACCGGGAATTGATAATGTAGCTCTGTTGGCTTATTTTGAGCATGCCAAAGGATCTTTATTCGGTCTGATGGACATGTTTGCCGGTGGTGCTTTTAGTAATTTTTCCATTTTCGCTCTGGGCATTATGCCCTATATCAGTTCTTCGATTATTCTACAGTTATTGACTGTTGCCGTGCCTCATTTGGAAAGGCTTTCCAAAGAAGGTGAAACGGGACGGCGTAAAATTACGCAATATACCCGTTACGGCACAGTTCTTTTAAGTATGATTCAGGGTTTTGGTATTGCTTTCGGTTTGCAACAAATGGCCGGCCCTTCAGGTGCTCCGATTGTTTTACAGCCGGGATTGGCGTTTATTCTCATGACGATGATCACCTTGACCTCCGGTACGGCATTTATTATGTGGCTGGGTGAAATGATTACGGAAAAAGGAATTGGCAACGGTATATCGCTGATAATTTTTGCCGGTATTGTTTGTCGCATACCGGCGGCAATTGGCAATACATATCAGATTGGTGACTGCCGGTGAACTGGGTGTACTGGTTATTTTGTTAATTACTGTATTGATGATAGCGGTGATTGGCGCGATCGTTTTTGTGGAAGGCGGGCAACGTCGCATTCCAGTGCAATATGCCAAAAGAATAGTGGGACGTAAAATGTATGGTGGACAGACCACGCATTTACCTCTGAAGATAAATTCATCAGGTGTTATTCCTCCGATTTTTGCTTCTTCGGTGATCATGTTTCCGGCAACCATTGCTAATTTTGCGCCGCAAGGCTGGATGAAAGATATTGCCGGTTATTTAGTTCCGGGCAAGATTGGTTATGAAATGCTTTATGTAGCTTTTATCTTTTTCTTTTGTTTCTTTTATACGGCAGTTACTTTTAAGCCTGATGATGTTGCCGAAAATATGAAAAAATTTGGCGGTTATGTTCCGGGAATAAGACCGGGAAAGAAAACCGCCGAATATATTGAAAATGTATTGGAAAAACTGACTTTCAGCGGGGCTATTTACGTTTCCATAATTTGTGTACTGCCCAGTGTTTTAATTGCTCAATTAAATGTTCCTTTTTATTTTGGCGGCACGGCGCTTTTGATTGTTGTCGGTGTGGCTATGGATACGGCAAGTCAGATTGAATCACATTTACTGACAAGGCAATACGAAGGATTTATGAAAAAGGGACATATTGCCCGCAGGAGATAACGGAAGATTTTCCAAGGTTATGGCTAATGGTAATTCTGAAGCTTCCGGATGAAATTGAAAAAGCAAGAGCAAGTAACCGTATCGTTGCAGAGGTTTTAAGTAGGCTCAGAGAAAAAGTAAAACCTGGTGTAAGAACAAAGGATCTGGATAAATTTGCTGAGGAGATTGCGGAAAAAAGAGGAGCAAAACCGGCATTTAAAGGTTATCGAGGTTATCCGCATTCTCTTTGCATATCGATAAATGAAGAAGTTGTTCATGGAATGCCTTCGAAGCGGGTATTGAAAGAAGGCGATATTGTCAGGCTTGGATTTTGGTGTTTATTATCAGGGCTTTTTTGGTGATTCAACCATAACGCTGCCGGTTGGTAAAGTTAGCCGAAAAAGCCTCAAAGCTTATGCAGGTTACCGAGCAGAGTTTATATGCAGGTATAGAGCAAGCCAGAGAAGGTAACAGGCTGGGTGATATATCGGCCGCTGTGCAGGAACATGGTGGAAGATGCCGGTTTTTCGGTTGTTAGAGATTTTGTTGGTCATGGGATAGGCAAAAATCTGCATGAAGACCCGCAGATTCCCAATTTCGGGAAAAAAGGACGCGGGATTGAACTTAAAAGAGGGTATGATTCTGGCCATTGAGCCGATGGTCAATGAGGGAGAATACAAGGTAAAGATATTGCCGGACGGTTGGACGGTGGTTACGGAAGATGGAAGTTTATCGGCTCATTTTGAGCACTCGGTGGCAATTACTGATAATGGACCGGACATATTAAGTAAATTGAATTAATTTTTCGATTGATTAAACCGGTAAAGTTTTAAACTAGAATATAGAAAATAAATGTATGGCCAAAGAGGAAGCAATAGAAGTTGAAGGTCGGGTTATTGAGCCGCTGCCCAATGCCATGTTTCGGGTGGAACTGGACAATGGGCATAAGGTTTTAGCTCACATATCCGGTAAGATGCGCATGCATTTTATCAAGATACTGCCGGGGGATAAAGTGACGGTAGAGCTTTCGCCTTATGATTTAACCCGGGGCAGAATTACTTACAGGACGAAGTAAAAATATTTTTTACTGAGAATAAGGAGTTAAAATCGTGAAAGTAAGATCGTCGGTGAAAAAAATATGTGAGAAATGCAAGATTGTCAAACGCAAAGGTGTTTTGCGGGTAATTTGTGAAAATCCCAAGCATAAACAACGTCAGGGTTAGTTTTTAATATTCAGGAGGTTATAGGTGGCACGAATTTCAGGTGTTGATTTACCGAAAAATAAAAGAATGGAAGTTGCTTTAACTTATATTTATGGTATTGGTCAGACTAAGGCGAAGCAAATCCTGAAAGATGCGGGTGTCAGTCCGGATACAAGAACAGATGATCTGGCCGATTCGGAAATATCAGCAATTAGAAATATAATTGATAAAGATCATAAGGTTGAAGGCGATCTGCGCACGTGATATATCCATGTCTATCAAACGTTTGATGGATATTGGCGCTTATCGTGGTTTGCGGCATCGTAAGGGACTTCCTGTAAGAGGACAGAGAACGCATACGAATAGCCGCACGAGAAAAGGTCCGCGGCGGGCTATCGCAGGCAAGAAAAAGTAATTTAATTATTCCTGAACTGGAGGAAAAATGGTTAAGGCAGTCAGAAAAACTGGCAAGAAAAAAGAAAAGAAAAATATTACCGAAGGGATTGCACATATTCAATCCACTTTTAATAATACAATTGTTACAATAACTGATTTGAGCGGTAATGTAATTGCGTGGTCGTCATCCGGTTTGCAGGGTTTTAAGGGTTCGCGCAAAAGCACTCCTTTTGCCGCGCAGATGGCCGCGGAAGATGTTGTGCGCAAAGCCAAAGAACAGGGAATGCGCAAAGTGCAAGTTTATATAAAAGGTCCCGGCGCGGGAAGAGAATCGGCACTGCGATCATTGCAGCTTGCCGGTCTTACGATTACCATGATTCGCGATGTGACGCCTGTTCCGCATAACGGATGCAGACCGCCGAAGCGTCGCAGAGTATAAAGAATGTAAATTAAGAATAATAATTAGAAAATAAGGGAGGCTTTTTTGGCAAGATATACAGATTCCTCATGTAGGTTGTGTCGCCGTGAAGGATTAAAACTTTTTCTTAAAGGCGACAGATGCTATTCGGAAAAATGTTCCTTCGAAAGAAGGGGTTATGCTCCGGGAGATCATGGTCAGGCGCATAAAAAACAGCATTCTGATTATGGTGTTCAATTGCGGGAAAAGCAAAAGCTCAAAAGAATGTATGGGCTTTTGGAAAAGCAGTTCAGAGGATATTTTGAAAAGGCCGATCAGCAAAAAGGCATTACGGGCACAAATTTGCTTGTGTTTCTGGAAAGAAGACTGGATAACATGATTTTTCGTATGGGATTTGCGAATTCCAGAGTCGAAGCAAGGCAATTAATCAGCCATAGCCATTTTTTAGTTAACGGCAAAGCCAGTTAATATTCCATCATATTTGCTTAAAGCAGGAGATGAAGTTTGCGTTAAAGAAGGCAGCCGTAAGATAACGCGGATAATGGGAGCAATGGAAACTGTGGTCAGACGCGGTGTGCCTCATTGGCTGGAATTGGATAAAGATAACTTCAAGGCCTCCATTAAAATGCTGCCGGTGCGGGAAGATTTAACCATGCCGGTGCAGGAACAACTTGTTGTAGAACTTTATTCGAAGTAAAATAAACTATTTTTATAAACCAGCTATAAAGGATGGGTTTAATTATGCAGAGGAACTGGTCAAGTTTGATTCGTCCCAAGCGTATTGATGTTGATGAAGCGACGCATACGAGTTTCTATGGAGAATTTACCATTCAGCCTTTGGAAAGAGGTTTTGGTATAACATTAGGTAACGCGTTGAGAAGAGTGTTGCTTTCTTCAATTCAGGGAGCTGCCATTGTTTCAGTAAAAATTGATGGTGTATTGCATGAATTTTCAACTCTTCCCGGAGTTAAAGAAGATATAACCGATATTATTTTGAACTTAAAAGGTGTTCGCTTTAAATTGGGACAAGCGAACACAAAAGAAGTAAGCATTGATGTAGATCATGCCGGAGCAGATTACAGCAGCCGATATTATTACGGATGGTACAATTGAAGTTTTGAATCCCGAACATCATATTGCCACTGTATCCGGTAAGGATCTTTTAAGGCAAAATTGATGGTTAAGATGGGTAAAGGATACCTTCCGGCGAAAAAAGAACTTGAACCTGATCAGCCTGAAGGGAACAATTAATATTGATGCCATTTTTTCACCGATTAAAAAAGTAAATTATGTTGTTTCTCACGCGCGTGTCGGTCAAATTGCCGATTATGACAAACTTATTCTGGAAGTATGGACTGACGGCAGTGTAAAACCTGAAGATGCGATTGCTTATTCCGCAAAAATATTGAAACAGCAATTAGATGTATTTATTAATTTCGAAGAAGTTGAAGAAGAAATTCAGACCGGAAAAAGAAGATGAAAAAGGAGATATAAACAAAGTTTTGTTACGGTCAGTAGAAGATTTGGAGCTTTCTGTCCGTTCAGCTAATTGTTTGAAAAATGCCGGAATAAACACAATTGGAGAATTAGTGAAAAAGACAGAAGCGGAAATGCTCAAAACAAAGAATTTTGGCCGTAAATCATTGAGCGAAATCAAAGATATTCTTGGTGAATATGATTTAACTTTTGGGATGAATCTTGATCTCAATCAGTGGGAAGAAAAAGACCAGTAGCATAAGATACTAAATATATTGTGATTTGATTGTTAGGAAAGGAAAATATTAGCAATGTATCATGGTAAAGCGGGCAGAAAACTGGGAAGAACTTCCAGCCATAAGGAAGCCATGTTTCGTAATATGGTAACTTCCGTTATAAACATGAACGTATTCGCACGACGGATTCAAAGGCGAAAGAAGTGAGAAAGCTGGCGGAAAAAATGATTACCTTGGGCAAAAAAGGTAGTTTGCATGCGCGGCGTCAGGCTCTGGCTGTTGTCAGAGATAAAGACATGGTAAGTAAACTATTTGGTGAGCTTACTGAACGGTACCGTAATCGTGCAGGAGGATATACGAGGATAATCAAGGTGGGATACCGTTTTGGCGATAATGCGCCTGTTTCCATTCTGGAATTTATTCCTGAGGAGAAAAAGAAAGAAAAAGCAAAACCTAAGGCAAAAGGTAAAGCAAAAGAGAAAGATAAATCAGCTTTAGAATCTATTCCTGAGGAGAAAAAGAAAGAAAAAGCAACGAAAGCTAAGGCAAAAGTTAAAACAACAGCGAAGGCGAAAAAAGAAGAAAAAGAAAAATCAGCTGAATAGATAATCCTATGTTAGAAAATAACAAAAAAGGCAGGAACAAAATCCTGCCTTTTTTTATTCTTGTAAATCGATTATAAAAAATGTATTTAAATAGCATTATAGACTAAAGGCTGAAGGCTTTTAGATGAGAATCGTGAGTAATAGTATTTTGTAAATGGCAATTTACCGCCTTCAGTCTTCAGGCTAAACAGCTTTTTTGAATTGGAGGTTAGTCATGGCAGAAAAGAAAATAGGAGAAGTAGTAAAATTTTTTTCAAAACCTTCGGTAGCTGCGGTAAAAGTAGTGGAAGGAGAATTGGTTGTGGGCGACAGCATCAAATTTTCCGGCCACACTACTGATTTTATCGATGTTATCAAATCTATGGAAGTGGAAAATAAATCAGTACAAAAGGCTGTAGCCGGTGATTTCATCGGTGTTAAAGTTTCCGATCGCGTACGGCCAGGTGATGAGGTCTTTAAAGTAATACCAGATTAAGTTTGCTATATTTCAAAGTTTCAATTTCCTTAATACTTAAAAAAATGAGTAAGGATAATTTTGTGCTTTAATTGGCTCTTTGTGAGAAAATTTATCAGCTAGGCAAATGTTTTGGAGAATAGGCGATGGAAAGTTCAATAGCAAAAGCAATTCAGCTCAAATATCAGCCGGTAGCTTTGCTCTGGTCGAAAGAAAAACCACCAGATGCGATGCAGTTTGCCGAAAATAAGTGGGGTTGTGTAATGTGGCTTGCCGCTCATGCCGCAAAAGGAAAAACGGCCATCGCCGATATAAAAACATTCGGCTGTTTCGGCGGCGGAGTGGGATTGGGTTTCGGCAATCAGTATAAAAATTTCCCCGGCGGCGAAGATGGTTTCTGCCATTTCTTATCAGCGGGAAACGCCGCGCGAGAAGGTGGTCCGGAACTGGCTGAAAAAATCAAACCGTTTATGCGCGCCGAATCTCACGATAATTTTCTCCATGGTGAGCGCTACGTTAAATCTCCCATGCTGGTGAAAAAATTTATTAAAAACCTGCCGATAATAGATATTCCTGAACCTTATGTTGTTTTTCAGCCGTTGGATAATGTTAATACAAGGAAGGAAAAACTTCAGACGATAATATTTTTTGTTAATCCGGATCAACTTTCCGCATTAATAGTTCTGGCTAACTATGGGTGCGGGGATAATGAGAATGTTATTATTCCTTATGCCGCCGGTTGCCAGACCATCGGCATTTATCCTTACCGGGAAGCTAAATCAAAAAGACCACGCGCGGTTGTAGGGCTGACCGATCTATCGGCGCGCGTGTATGTTCGCAAGCAACTAGGAGATGCTAATCTCATGACTTTTGCCGCACCCTTTGAGCTTTTCGAAGAAATGGAGCAAAACGTTCCCGGCTCGTTTTTGGAGAGGCACACCTGGCAGAGTCTGATATCCAATTAAGAATGTAGAATATAATCCCGAAAGTAATATGAAAAAAATACGAAGATATTTATTGCGAAAGGAGAAAAAAATGAATTACCTGCTGCAACCGAAAAAGTATAAGACTCTCATGGCCGACAAAGGTTCCAAGGCCATCATGGACAAGACCATTGCCTTCTTCGAGAACGATGGGCAAGACCAGGCTGCTCGATGACTACAACAAAAAGGTCTGGTACCGGGAGTTCGTCGATTTCATCGGAAAAGAGCAGATCTTTGCCAAGCTGCTCACCCCCAAGCAGTATGCAGGGGGCGACCCGGACTGCCGCTGGGACACGGCCCGCAACAGCGAATACAGCGAACTGCTGGCCTTCTACGGCCTGGGATACTGGTACTGCTTCCAGGTGACCATCCTGGGGCTGGGGCCCATCTGGATGAGCCCGAATGAAAAGGCCAAACAGAAGGCGGCCAAGCTCCTCAAAAAGGGCGCCATCTTCGCCTTTGGCCTTTCCGAGCGCGCCCACGGCGCCGACATCTACTCCATCGAGGCAACATTGACTCCCAAGGGCGACGGCACGTTTGTGGCCAACGGCGAGAAATACTACATCGGCAACGGCAACGAGGCCGAGATGGTATCCACCCTGGGCAAGGTCAAGGACGGCACCGATGACTACACCTTCTTTGTCACCAACTACCGCCACAAGGCCTATGAGCTGAAGAAAAACGTCATCTCCCACCAGGAGTATGTATCCAACTTCGCCCTGCACGACTACCCCATCACCGAAGACGACATCCTCTCCCGTGGTCCTCATGCCTGGGATTCAGCGCTCAACACCGTAAACATCGGCAAGTTCAACATCGGCCCTGCCTCCATCGGCATTTCCGAACACTGCTTCTACGAGGCCATCACCCATGCCGCCAACCGCATCCTCTACGGCATGAAGGTCACCGACATGCCGCATGTGCGCAAGAACTTCATGGATGCCTGGCTGCGTCTGTTGGGCATGAAGATCTATCAGCGCCGCGCCACCGACTACTTCCGGGGCGCCAGCGAAAATGACCGCCGCTATCTGCTCTACAACCCCACCAGCAAGATGAAGGTGACCCTGCAGTCCGAAGAGGTGATCAACCTGCTCTGGGACGTGATCGCTGCCAAGGGCTTCGAGAAGGACACCTACTTCCACATGGCCGCCGCGCGATGTGCGCGGCCCGTCCAAGCTCGAGGGCACGGTGCACGTCAACGTGCAGCTCATCCGCAAGTTCATGAAGAACTACTTCTTCAGCCCGGCCGAGTACGCCCCGGTCGCCCCGGACTTCTCACTGAACGACGATTCGTTCCTGTTCAACCAGGGTCCCACCAAGGGCCTGGGCAAGGTCCAGTTCCACGACTACAAGCCCGTGTTCGAGGCCAACAAGAGCCTGCCCAATGTGGCGACCTTCATCAAGCAGATCGAGATCTTCAAAGAGATGCTGGAGAAGGCCGGCCCGGACAAGGTGCAGGACATGGACCCCACCTTCTCCCTGCCGCTTGGCGAGATGTTCTCCATCGTAGTCTATGGCCAGCTCATCCTTGAGCAGGCCAAGTTCGACAACATGGACCCGGACATCATCAACCAGATCTTCGACTTCATGGTGCGCGACTTCGCCCACTTTGCACTGCAGATCTACGGCAACCACACTACCAAGGACGAGCAGCGGGCCTACTGCACGAAGATCATGCTCATCAAGGCAGTGCCGAACCCGGAGCAGTACAACAAGGTCTGGGAAAAATACGTGTTTGCCCTCAACGGCGAATACGCCATGAATGAGTAGGCAAGACTCTATTGAAGTTCTCCGCGGCAATCCGCGGAGAATCTTCGATTCTTAAGGAACAATATCATTCAGTATTCGCTCGCTACCGAATTCATCGACAGACATTTCATGTCTCGGAAACATAATTGTTAGAAAGGGGAAGAGCAATGATTCTTCCCCTTTCTAATTTTTACGGGAAAGCAAATTATTGTTTCCATTATGTCACTTCAAACAATGTGAGAAGTCGTGTAGCAGTTGAAGGGGCGTTCGTTCGCTCAGAATCCCCGGCAACTGTTGCTCTACGGCTTATTCCGCGATAGCCGAAAATTCACCGCCACAGCGGCTTAAACACTTCGGCTACTCTTCGCTTCCTTTCGCCTAGAGCCACGACGTTTCGGGGATATTCGCTCTCTTCAGCTCCGTTCAACTGCTCTTGCTCATGTATATATATGATTTTATTCTTTTACAAAAAATATTGTGTGTTATAATGTTAGCGATAGAATAGGGAAAAAGCGAAGTTCGTATATGAAGGGTTAAACCTAAGAGGTGAATGAATATGACATTTTCCGATGTGGTAAGAGAGATTCTCATTTCTGCATCTCAACCTATGAGTCCCCACGAAATCCGAGATATTGTCAAGGCCAAGTATCCTCAGTATTATGGAACCCAGTCCCACACAAATAACGTCGAAAGGGCCATTATAAAGACATAGATCATGAGCTACTTGCACAGATATATACGCTCGTAGGAACCAGCGATCAGTTTTTCTGTGACAAAAGCCAGAAACCTATGAAAATCTCCTTATTCAACGATGAGGCAGAGCCAACACCATCAATTGAAGATTTTGAAAACGATCGGGGTTTCGTCTATGTTCTTAGGACAGACACATATGCAAAAGACGGAAGGGAGATAATAAAGATCGGTTTTACGACCCAAGGTGTCAACCAACGCATAAACCAACTGTACACGACTGGCGTACCTTTTAAATTCAAGATACACGCCACATATCAGACCAAGAACTTCATTTTGCTTGAAGCTGCTCTTCACAAGTTGCTCGATCCATTTAAGTTGAGCAAGTCCAGAGAGTTTTTTCTCGAAGACGCTCTGGCATATATAGACAAATTGCACTGCGCTAATCCTTTCTTGATTAACGCTGAACCTATTCCCTTTTTCTGATGTTTCGGATGAACCGATACCGGCGCTAAAGCAATAGATTCGTGCTTGCGTTTTCCATCTACTATTTTAATCGGGAAAAACAAGATGTGACCGACAATTTCATTATCCGTTTACGCGATCAGTGATAACTGAGGAATAAATTTTTTGTTCTTCCGTAGATTCTCGACGAGCTTACCTTCATTTCTTTGATTAAAAGCCGCGTCATTTATTTGAGAAATCTGAGCGTAGTCGTCTTTTTTTGCCTTATTATTAATATTTTTATGTTATCCATTTCTGAGATAACAACCTACCTCTAATAATTTTCACGACTATTTATCAAATTCTTTCTTAACCCTTTGTAATAGCTATATTATTTTCTCATATTTTCCAATACAGTTTTATAAATTTATTGCCTGCTTAGGGAAGGTGTGCTAATTTATAATACCAATTTTAAATCAAAGCGCTATCTTTGTTGGCAGTCGTCGTCGGCTTCCTCAACGTATGTACAATACGCCTCGTCGCCTCCTCCTTGCCGCCTCGATATCATCTTTGATTTAGAAATGGTATAACATACTCAAATATGAGGAGCACAAAATGAAAATAAGGGTGCTGGGTTGTCATGGCTCACAGCTTCCTAATTATAATACATCAAGTTTCCTCCTCGGGCAGAACGTTTTATTGGATGCCGGAACAGTTACCACAGTTTTAAGCCTTAAAAAACAGCTAAAAATCGATTACATCTTAATTACCCACGCTCATCTGGATCATGTACGCGATATTATGTTCCTCGCCGATAATATATGCTATCAGCGCAAGAAAAAGCCGTTAATTATCGTCAGCACAAGAGGTATTATCGAAACAATCCACCGCCACTTATTTAATGATGTCATCTGGCCGGATTTTTCTAAAATACCAAACGCCAAAGTACCGCTGGTGAAATTTCAGGCAATTGTGCCCGGTAAAAAGCAAACAATCGGTGATTTACAAATCACTACCATTGATCTCAATCATGTCGTGGAAACCGTCGGATACGTGATTGAATCCAAAAGTAAAGCCATAATGTTTTTAGGCGATACCGGGCCTACGAGGGAAGCCTGGCAAATTGCCCAAGAAACTAAAGGACTCCAAGCTATCTTTATCGAAACCTCTTTGCCGGATTCCATGAAAGATGTTGCCGATATTACAGGACATCTTACTCCATTTTCTTTGCAGGCAGAACTTAAAAAATTGAAAGGCAAAAAACCGGATATTTACCTCTATCACATGAAACCCAGCTACCATAAAGTTATACGCAAAGAAGTAGCGGCAATAAAAGATAGAAAAATTCATATTATTGAAGATGGTCAAATAATCCGTATTTAATCATCCCACACGAACATGAAAAAATTTGATCCTTCCGCTTATCTTGCCGGCTTAAATATCGATGTCATGCGTTTTGGATTGGAGACAATTGATGAATTGTTATTCCAGATGGGGAATCCGCAAAACGACTATAAGACAATATTAATTGCCGGTACCAACGGCAAAGGATCAACCGCGACAATGATCGCTTCTATGTTGGAAAGCGCCGGTTATAAGGTTGGTCTTTACACTTCTCCGCATTTAGTTGATGTTCGGGA
Source organism: uncultured delta proteobacterium (assembly GCA_963762595.1). Lineage (GTDB taxonomy): Bacteria > Desulfobacterota > Syntrophia > Syntrophales > Smithellaceae > UBA4810. The sequence goes on along the minus strand of CAVXLI010000032.1, from coordinate 37,033 downwards.
AAGGATTGTTGTCAACGGGAAAAAAATCGTCCGGAAAGACTTTGATCAAATTATCGCGAATATAAAAGAAAAGCTCAAAAATCCTTTAACATATTTCGAATTATTGACCGCTGCCGCATTCGTTTATTTTCAGTGCCGGAAAGTAGATATTGCTGTGTTAGAGGTTGGTTTGGGCGGCAGGCTCGACGCCACGAATGTTTGCCGGCCGCTGGTGTCGATAATCACCAATATTGCCTTCGATCATATGGCCTATCTAGGCAATAGTCTGGAATCAATTACCCGCGAAAAAGCGGGTATCATCAAACAAAACGGCATTTGCCTTACGGCAGCAAAACAAAAAAATGTTTTGCAGATGTTGAAAAATATATGCTCAAGCCGCGAAGCGAAGCTCTATCGCTTGGGGGCTGATATAAAAATAGTAAAGCAAAAATCCTCTTCTTTTGCCTATCAGGGACTATACCGGAAATTAAGCGGTTTAACTATTCCTCTGCGAGGAGAGCATCAGTTGGCTAATGCCGCGTTGGCAGTGGCTGCAGTTGAGCTTAGTGATAAAAATGGCTTAAAGATAGATAACAACGCAATCCGTACCGGGCTTAAAAAAGCGTACTTGGATGCCCGGCTGGAAGTTTTACAGAAAGAGCCTCTTTTTCTTTTGGATGGTGCGCATAATCCTGCAGGAATCAGCGTCTTATGCCGGGCTCTAAAAAAAGATTTTTTCTATAAACGGTTAATTCTTATTTTTAGCTCGTCTTATAGATAAGGATTATCGTCAAATGCTGAAAAAAATAGCTCCGCTGGCCTATAAAATAATTATAACTAAATTAAAGACAACTCGTGCTGAACTACCGGATAATGTACTGAAAATATTGAAGAAAATAGGATATAAGGCGATAGTGACGCAAAATGTTGGGCAGGCGATTCAGAAAGCACGAGCCTTTGCTGAAAAAAAAGATTTAATTTGCGCGGCAGGCTCTTTTTATCTTGCCGGTGAAGTAAAACAAAAGTTTCCTAAAATTGTTTCTTGTGATAAGAAACATTGAATTTTTAATAATAAATAAACGAGGTATTTATTTTGATCGGGAAATTGAAACATAAATTTATAGTTACCTGTTTTGCGATGGGAATGTTACTGATTTCATACACCAGAGTTTCTGCCGATGAAACCAAGGAAGATAAAAATCCTGTGGAGATTGAGGCGGACAGCGTGGAATGGGATAATAAGAACAATATTGCTACCGCTCAGGGCAATGTCTTAATAAAAATGGGAGAAGATACCCTGCAGGGAGATAAAATAGTTTTCAATATTGAAAATAAAACCGGTGTTGTTTATAAGGGCCAAGTTTTTTACGCGAGAAACCATTTTTATATTAAAGGAGACAAAATTGAAAAAACCGGAGAACAGACATATTTCATTCAACAGCCGAGAGCCACAACCTGCGATGGAGATTTTCCGGATTGGGAAATAGCCGGCAGCGAAATGGACGTAACAATTGAGGGTTATGGTTTAATGAAAAATGCCCGGTTAGTCACGAAAGGCTTGCCGGTTTTTTATTCTCCCTTCGTTCCTTTTCCTGCAAAAACCAAACGTCAATCAGGATTTCTTCTTCCTTATCTTTCTTATTCCAGAGAGAAGGATGGCATGGATATCGAAATTCCTTTTTTTTGGGCGATTTCTCCTCAAATGGATGCGACATTATATCAGCGTTACATTGAAAAAAGAGGATTTAAAGAAGGTGCGGAATTTAGATATTATCTGGGAAGTCATTCCTTCGGCACTTTTTACGGCGATTACATGGAGGATACGAAAAATATTATTGAAACAACAGATGCCGCGACCAGCCGCGATTGGCAGGAAATGCACAAGCGCTGGTCGTATTATTTAAATCACCAAACAGATTTTGATCCTCAATTCTATGTGAGAACTGATTTGCGCAAAGTTTCCGACAAATGGTATTTTAGAGATTTCTCGGCGCACAACTACTACCTCGACCATTATGCCCAAACAGAAGAAGATCCGTTTAAAAAGGTTCCTTTTTACGGCGATCAATCCCTGCGCTCACTGGAATCAACTGTCCGTGTATATAAAGGATGGTCTAACTACAATTTAACGGGATTGATCAGTTCCACGGATGATTTTGCCGTAGCCAATAATGACATGACTTTGCAAAAATATCCGGAAATAATCGCTACTGGCATCAAACAGCCTCTCTTAAAAACTCCTTTGTATTATGAACTAACCGGCACTTATGATTATTTTTATCGAGGAGAAGGACAAAAGGGACACTTCTTTGATTTATCTCCAACTTTTTCTTTGCCTTTAAATATGTCCGGCTATGCCAAGATTACGCCGCAAATTGCCTTTAGAGAAACGGCTTGGATACGCGATGACAGCCAAGCGCAAGGCGATAAAAAAAGCGGAGATCGGACGCTTTATACCGCGTCTTTAAATATTAGCAGTCAACTGTCGCGAATATTTGATCTCAAGGTTCATAACTGGGAGAAAATCAGGCATGAGATTAAACCGGAAGTAACCTATTCCTACATGCCTAATGTAAGACAGGATAATATACCTGATTATATGTTGACAATAGCTGAACAAAACGCGATTATTTGGGCACTGACGAACACATTTATGGCTAAAGTAAGGGATGATGCGGGCGCATACAGTTATCTGGAATTTTTAAGACTCAAACTGTTTCAAACTTATGATATTAACGAAGCCAAAAAGGGTATGGATGGTATTGTTGCCGAAAGGAGGCCTTTATCCGATATCGGAATAGAGTTTGATTTTAATCCACACAAATATTTTTCATTTATGGCGCGCAATCAGTACAACATTTATAACGGCTGGAAACAAATGAATTATGATTTGAATGTCAAGGATTGGCGCGGCGATATGTTAACAGTCGGTTATCGCTATACCCTGGACTCAATTGAAGAAATCAATGTTAACCTGAAGGCGGAAATTACAAATAATATTACCGGCAACTTTGTGTCGAGACGAGATATGTTCAATTCCAGAACGGTGGAAAATACAGTGGGATTGATTTATCATAGTCAATGTTGGAGCTTGGGGCTGGATTATACGCAGACTGATACCGATTCAAGATTTTTGCTGAAAATATCATTAGCTGGATTAGGTAAATGGTAAATTTATCCTATTTGGGGGCTGATTGCTTATTTTATAACAATTTAACAGAGCTACGGAAAATCGGTTAATAAGTGCAATTAATTTTAAATAATCCCCAAATATTTTACTTGACAAGTATAATGAAATTAAATAAGTATCTCAATTGAATTTTTTAACCAAAGCGGTGATTTTATTATGAAGACTTATGCGGCAAAAGCAGGATCGTTTAACAAGGAGTGGTTTATTGTTGACGCTTCCGGTAAGGTATTGGGACGGCTGGCTAGTGAAATAGCGCTTCGTTTGAGAGGAAAGCACAAAGCTATCTATACGCCTCATGTCGATACCGGTGATTTTATTGTTGTAGTTAATGCTGAAAAGATTATGCTTACGGGGAAAAAGCTAAACGATAAGATTTATTATTCATATTCCGGTTATCCCGGCGGATTGAGAGAAACTAATGCCGGAAAGACATTGGCGGAAAAACCGGAAAACTTAATCCGCATGGCTGTTGCCGGCATGATGCCCAAGAACAATCTAGGTCGAAGAATGCTCAAAAAGCTGAAAGTTTATGCTGGGAATGCTCATCCTCATGAAGCCCAGTGTCCGCATGCTTTGTCCGTTTAGTTTGCCTGGAGATGGAAATAAGCTAGTAATTATCTAATATTGGAGTAGCTTATGTCAGAACAACGTTATTATGCAACTGGTAAAAGAAAGAGTGCTATTGCCCGTGTTTATATGAAAGCGGGTAATGGAAATATTGTAGTCAATAAGAGAAATTATGATGAATATTTTACTCGTCCCAGCTTGAAAATGGTCATCAAGCAACCTTTGGAAATTACTGGTAAAAAAGATCAATTTGACCTATATGTTAACGTCAGCGGCGGTGGAGTTGCCGGTCAAGCAGGGGCGGTAAAACATGGAATATCTAAAGCTCTCTTGGAATATGATGCCGAGCTCCGCGCAGTTCTCAAGAAAGCAGGTTTTTTAACCAGAGACGCCCGCATCAAAGAAAGAAAGAAATATGGGCAGCCGGGAGCAAGGAAAAGATTCCAATTCTCCAAGCGTTAATTTCAACAAGGGGGGCTTCAGGCCTCCCTTTTTTTTGGAGGATTTTTTATGGTAAAAGTAGCAATATTTGGAGCCAGTGGTTATACCGGTCAGGAACTGACCAGAATTTTACTGGGACATCCGGAAGCAGAATTAGCAGCAGTTACTTCACGGCGGTTTGCCGGTATGCCTGTGGCCGAAGTATTTCCCGCGCTATACGGTTTGACTTCATTAAAATATAAAAATACAACACCTAAAGAGGTAGCTGAAGCGAGCGATGTTGTTTTTCTGGCGCTTCCTCACGGCGTTTCCATGAATATTGCTCCTGTCTTTATTCAGGCCGGAAAGAAAGTAATTGATTTAAGCGCTGATTATCGCTTACGTGATGTAAAAACTTATGAAGCCTGGTATGGTAAACATAGCAGTGGCAAAATTTTAAAGAATGCCGTCTATGGGATTCCCGAAATTTACCGGCAAGAAATAAAAAAAGCTGCTTTTATAGCTAACCCGGGTTGTTATCCTACCAGCATCATCTTAGGTCTGGCGCCGGCCCTGAAAAACAGGCTTATAGACGTGTCCTGTATTATTGCCGATTCGGCTTCCGGTGTGAGCGGAGCGGGGCGGGACCCGCAGATCGGTTCGCTGTTTTGCGAAGTCGACGGCGGTTTTAAAGCATATAAAATAGGCCAGCACCGGCATACTCCGGAAATTGAGCAAGAGCTGAACTTACTGGCTGGTGAAAAATTTACTATTTCTTTTACGCCGCATTTATTGCCCGTGAAACGCGGAATTTTGAGCACTATTTATGCGACACTGAAGAAAAAAATTGATTTGCCGGAGTTACATGCTCTTTATTCCTCGTTTTACGCCGGAGAAAAATTTGTGCGTATTTATCCTGCCGGATCGTATCCGAATATATCTTCCGTTTGCGGATCAAACTACTGTGACATAGGTTTGGTTCTTGATCTGCGGACAAATAGGATCATTATTATAGCGGCAATCGATAACTTAATTAAAGGCGCTGCCGGCCAGGCTGTGCAAAATATGAATATCATCTGCGGTTTTGAAGAACACGCTGGTTTGCAGAACATACCGCTCTATCCCTGATGAAAGTAAGTTAAAAAAATGTCTCAGAAAATATTTAATACGGCTACAAGAAAAAAAGAAGTACTAAAAACCGTAAAAGAGGGGGCTGTAGGCATTTATGTTTGCGGGATTACCGCTTATGATGTTTGCCATATAGGGCATGCCCGTGCGGCGATAGTTTTTGACGTTGCGGTCAGGCATTTGCGGGCAAGAGGTTATTATGTTACTTATGTCAAAAATTTCACCGATGTCGATGATAAAATTATTGACCGTGCAAAAAAAGAAAACGTCAGCATTACAGAAATAGCCGAACGCTACATAAAATTGCATGATGAAGACATGGTGGCTCTAGGAGTTGCAACTCCGACGATTACCCCCAAAGCCACAGAACACATAGATGATATGGTCTCTCTGATCAGTGTCCTGATAGAAAAAGGTAATGCTTATTGTGTAGATGGAGACGTGTACTTTGCGGTGGATAAGTTTCCTTTATATGGCGGTCTTTCCGGAAGAAATCTGGAAGAAATGAATGCCGGTGCGCGTATTGATGTCAATGACAAAAAAAGGAATCCGTTGGATTTTGCTCTTTGGAAAAAAAGTAAAGAAGGAGAACCTTCATGGGAAAGCCCATGGGGGAAAGGCCGTCCTGGCTGGCATATCGAATGTTCCGCAATGAGCAGGCGTTATCTGGGTGAAACTTTCGACATCCACGGCGGCGGTGAAGACTTGGTCTTTCCGCATCATGAAAATGAGATCGCTCAATCGCAGGCGGCTACAGGTAAACCGTTGGCTAATTACTGGATGCACAACGGTTTTGTTAAGATAAACTCGGAAAAGATGTCCAAATCTTTGGGCAATATTTTTTCTGTCAGAGAAATTCTAAAAAATTATCACCCGGAAGTATTGCGCTTATTTATGCTGCAGAGTCATTATCGCAGTCCTGTTGACTATTCGGAAAATTCTTTAGCCGAAGCAAGATCAGGGTTAGTCAGATGTTACAGTGCTTTACAGCTATTGAAAGAAACACTAAACGAAATGCCTGCATCCACTGCATCTGTTGCAGATAAAAATTCAGCAAAAGAGAAAAATTACATAAGTAAATTAAAAGAGCTGGAAGACAAATTCGACGCCGCAATGGATGATGATTTTAATACAGCTCAGGCATTAGGTTACGTCTTTGATTTGGTAAGGTTCATGAATAATTTCATTGTTGCCGAAAAAAATGCAACAGCTTTTAATAAGGCTGAGATTTTAAAAAAGGCGAGGAAATTATTTGGTCATTTTGGTGCGGTATTGGGTGTTTTTCAGGATGAGCCGGACTATTTTTTTCAATCCGACAAAGAAAGGGAATCAAATAAAAGAGGATTAAATATTGGGAAAATTGAAAATTTGATTAAAGAAAGGCAATCTGCCCGAAAAGATAAAGATTGGGCCAGGGCGGATGACATAAGAAACGAACTGGCTGAGATGCATGTCATCCTGAAAGATTCCAATAATACTACTAACTGGATAATCGAATAATACAGGGTCTTTACATTTTGTCCAGCATAACTGAAGAATCTTAATATTTTCATTTTTTGTTTCCGAAAAGTGTGGAAAATATCACAGAAAATGGTATAAATAAGGATACTATATTATATCTTCAATATTGTGAGGAATATTATGAAAAAAATATCAACAAGTTTTTCTTTGCTGGTTGTTATTTGTCTTGGGAGTATTGATCCTTCTGGGGCTTTATAATGACAGCAAGGTTTCCGCGCTCGATAAAAGTGTCTACAAAGATATTAAGATATTCAACGAAGTATTCGACATGGTGAAGAAAAACTACGTTGACGAGGTGGATTCATCGACATTAATACGGGGCGCAATCAACGGAATGATCAGGTCTCTCGATCCCCATAGTTCCTTTATGACGCCGGATTTATATAAAGAACTGGAAGTGGAAACACAAGGACAATTTGGCGGCATTGGTATTGAAATCACAATATTAAAAGAAGTTTTGACGGTTGTTTCTCCCATTGAAGATACTCCTGCGTTTAACGCCGGTGTAAAGTCGGGAGACCAGATAATAAAAATAGACGGTAAATCAACGAAAGATATTACCATTATGGAAGCCGTGAAGAAATTACGGGGGCCTAAAGATACAAAGGTAACAATTACGATCATGCGGGAAAATATGTCCAAACCCAAAGATATTGTGTTGACTCGTGCGATCATTCAGATCAAGAGCGTTAAGTCCAAAATATTTGAAGATAATATAGGATACATCCGTATTGCTTCTTTTCATGAAAGGACAGCCGATGATTTACGTAAAGCTTTGCGGGAAATTAGCGGAAAACTCCAGCCGATGAAGGGTTTGGTTCTGGATTTGAGAAACGATCCGGGTGGATTGTTGATTCAGGCAATCGAAGTTTCCGATATGTTCCTTAAATCGGGGATTATTGTTTCCACTCGCGGACGTACGAAAAACATGGAGACAAAGGCGATGGCCAGAAGCGATGGTAATGAAATAACCTGTCCGATAGTCGTTCTGGTCAACGAAGGAACAGCCAGTGCAGCGGAAATTGTTGCCGGAGCTCTGCAAGATAATGGCCGGGCTTTGATTATCGGAACGCAAACTTTTGGTAAAGCATCTGTCCAAACCGTTATTGCTTTGGAAGATGGTTCCGCTCTCAAGCTGACCACTGCACGGTATTACACACCCAATGGCCGATCTATACAGGCCGAAGGTATCAAACCGGACATTGTTGTCAAATACATCAAACCGGCGGAAGACGCGGAAAACAACAACTTGTTGCGCGAAGATCGAATTAGAGAAAAAGACCTTAAAGGACATATAAAACCAGCGAAAGAAGATGGTACAAAGCTTGATGAATCCCAGGTTAAAGATGCCAAAGATCCTTCTGATCTTTCCCATGATAATCAACTCAAAACGGCGGTGGATATACTAAAAAGCTGGGATATAATGAAAAAAAATCTGGGAAGCTGAATCTTTTAAGAGAGGGCTTTTATAATTGGCAAGGAAAAGATTTAACAGTTTTTCCAACGGATTGTTGATATTTCTTATAATTATATCGGTTGCGGCAATAATTTATGTGCTGCAAGTTAGAGAGGAACAGCCGGTAATTAAAGAAAAGAAAAAAGAAACAAAGCAAATAGAACCGCAAAAAGCAATTATTCCCCCAGCTCTAAAAGCAAGACCGGTAAAAGAAAAAACTTCAGCCTCGATTCCAGTAGAAAAAAAAGAAAAGAAGAAAATAATTGTATCCAAAATCGGAAAGATGCCTTTGCCTCTAAGGCAAGTAGCTATCATAATAGATGATATAGGCTATGATCTGGTACCGGTTAAAGAATTACTGAAAATTAATGCCGATATAACATATTCTGTTTTACCGTTCTTAATTCATAGCCGGGAAGCAGCGGAAATGCTTCATAAAGCTAACAAAGAGATACTCCTGCATCTACCGATGGAGCCAGTTTCTTATCCGCGCGAAAAGCCGGGCAGCGGGGCTCTTTTTACGGATATGAACAATGAAGAATTGGTTTTTCAACTGGAGAAAGATATTGAGGCTGTGCCTTACATTTCTGGCGTAAATAATCATATGGGTTCAAAATTTATGGAAGATAAAGAAAAGCTTACTTTAATTTTTGGTAAATTAAAGAAAAAGAATTTATTTTTTATCGATTCGCGCACGGCAGCTAATAGTGAGGCTTTCGCTGCGGCTCAAAAAGTTGGTTTGCAGGTAGCTGCCCGTAAAATATTTCTTGATAACAACCGTGACTACAATGAAATTTACAATAATTTGATTAATATCACCAACAATAATGGCGATGTTTCACCACTGATCGTTATCGGTCATCCGCATCCGGAAACAATTCGGGCAATCAAAGAGGCGACCAGGGTTTTACGGGAAAAGGGAGTATTGATTGTTCCGGTATCGCAGGTTATTAAAGCAAAAGCTGCCTCTGGATCTTCCTAGTTTTGTTCGCTAATAAAGAAGAAAAAATATTAAAAGAAATTTAAATTCAATATGCAGAGAAAAATAACTTATTTAGTATTAATAACAATTTTAATTATCGTATATATTTCCGGCTGTAGCTATGTAAAGACTGTTCGGTTTCCCTCTGAACATACGGAAAATAGCTCAGCAGATGCTATGAATCACTATTCATTGGGAGTTCTTTTACGTCTGGAAGGTAAAATAGACGGAAGCGACTATCGAATTGGAGAAGGCTGTCGCCGCTGATCCGGGTTCTTCTTATCTTATTACAGAGCTTGTATCTCTGTATACAGAAAAGGGCGATCTCGACCGCGCCATTTCTCTGGGTGAAGAAACCCTATCTAAAAAATCCGGAAAACATCGAACTCCATCTGATTATGGGCGGATTATACCTTAATCTCCGACAATATGAAAAGGCTATTAGAGAACACAAAAAGGTAATTGAACTTGATCCAAAAAATATGGTTGCCCATCTTTATTTGGCGACAATTTACGCCGCGGAAAATAATTTTGCCAAAGCCGAAGAAACCTTTAAAAAAATGCTGAAAATTGATCCGGATCAACGTCACGGGCATCTATTACTATGGTAAAGTGTTGGCGGATATGAAGCGGTATGAAGACGCAGAAAAGATGTATAAAAAAGTTTTGTCATTAAAGCCATATTTTGAATTGGCTGTATTTGACTTGGCTGCGTTATTCGAAAAGCAAAAAAAAATCAATAAAGCTATAGAAGTTTATCGGAATTATATAGAAATAAACCCAGCGCGAGTAAATTTGCGGATTAAAATAGGAGAACTTCTGATTAAAGAAAAAAAATATGAGGAAGCGCAAAAAGAATTTCAAGAAGTCTTAAAGTCTGATCCCGATAATCGCGAAGTGCGAATCGCTTTGGGGATTTTATATTATGATCTGCGCCGCTTTGATTTGGCTGTAGCGGAATTCTCTATAATTCTGGAAAAAAACATTAATGACAACAGGATTCGTTATTTACTGGCGAGTGCTTATGAGGAAAAAGGCGATAACAAATTGGCCATTGATGAATATCAGAAAAATTCCTGCTTCATCCGAATTATATGCCAGTGCTCAAATTCATGCAGGCATGATCTTCAAAAAAGAAGGTAAAATAACTGAGGCCATTGATTTAGTAAATGAAGCCCTTAAAAAAAATAAAGACCAGATTTCTCTATACCTTTATTTGTCTTCACTTTATGAAGAAACAAAAGATACCGTTAAGGCTGAAAAAATTTTGAGATGATGGAATCAACCTTTTCCCTCAAAGTGTAGATTTGCATTATGCTTTAGGTGTGATTTATGAAAAAACAAATCGCTTTCCGGAAAGCATTAAGGAAATGGAAACAGTTTTGAAACTTGATCCGGAGAACGCCGAGGCGCTTAATTTTATCGGCTATAGTTATGCTGATCGCGGTATGAATCTGGAAGAAGCGGAAAAAATGATTGTCAAAGCTTTGAAAATCAAACCGGATAATGGTTATATGATAGATAGTCTTGGTTGGGTACATTTTAAACAAAACAAATTGGATAGCGCCGTAAAATATTTAAAACGAGCTTTGGAACTTTTGCCTAATGATGTTAATATTACTGAGCATCTGGGCGATGTTTACGTAAAACTGGGCAAAATCAAAGAAGCGCAGGAAATGTATAAAAGAGCGCTTAAGATTGATCCTAAAAATAGTTCGTTGCAAAAGAAGCTGGAAGATTTGATCAAGAAGAAATAATAAAGGAAATTTATTACCCGCATATATTTTTGAAAAATATTTTCTCTATGCACATTATATGTTCCCGCTTAAACAAGATAACGATTCTTTTATTATTGGCATTGCTTACCGGTGGTTGCATTCAACGGGCAGTCATTAAACCCGATTCTCGAACAGAAAAAGTTCTGACGGCCGTTTCCGGCGCTATTGCCGAAAATGACATATTGAGCGCTATGGCGCAAATTGATTTAGTTACACCTCATGGTTATCATCCGGTAAGGGCAGCCATAGTCATGAAAAAGCCTTCATATCTACGGTTGGAACTGCTTCCGATTATCGGAACGCCGGATTTTTTTCTTAGCTGCTTCACCTGAAGAAATGAGTATCTTTATTCCTTCCAGGGGAGAATTTTATCGCGGAAAGCCAACCGCTGCAAATCTTGCGCGTTTCTTGCCGTGGCAATTTAATATTGAAGATATAGTAATGATTTTTTCCGGCACTTATCCTCCTTTCATAGAAGAGATTATGTCCTATCAAAGCTATCAAGAAAAAAATTCTTTGCGTATAGAAATGAAAGCGCCATCAGGATAAGTCGCAAATATTATGGGTGGGGGAGAATAATCGTTTGTTGAAACTTGCTAGTTTAAGATGAATTTGGCAAAGAAATATATCATGTGAATTATGAAGACTATAGGCCGGAAAGCCCTGTTCCCGGGAAAATTACCATCAACATGGCTGATGGAATAACTTCCATATCCGTAAAATATTCCGGACTTAAAATTGAAAAAGCAACCGACTCTCTCAATTTTTGATCTGACGATTCCTGACGGTGTGAAATTAATTTTGCTGGATTAGGTTCTTAATATAAAAAAAGGGGGTTAAATTGCCCCCTTTTTTTGTTTATTTTTTATTCGCAAGAAATTATTATTTGATTTCTTGCAGTTTCGAACGCGCGATGCGTGCCTGATTGGTATTCGGATAATCTTTAATTACCTGCTGTAAAAGCAATTTGGCGCTGGTTTTGTCTCCCAGCTTCAGGAAGGAAAGGCCTTGTTTCAGTAAAGCATAAGGAACTTTATTGCCGTTGGGATAATTTTTAGCTACTTTTTCGTATTCCAAAATTGCCTGCTCATATTTTTGTTCAAAAAAATAACATTCACCAATCCAAAATTGAGCATTATCGGAATACTCGCTGTCCGGATAAGCAGCTAAAAAATTTTGAAATTCGGTTCTGGCTTTATCATAATTGCCTTCTTTAAAAATTTGATAAGCGGCCGAATAAGCCTTTTCCTTGTCCTGTTTTTTTGCCTGGATCTTTGGCAACTGCAGTACCCGGTTGATTTACTGTTTTTATCGGGAGTATCGCTGGCAATATCTTTTTTGCCTATTTCCAAAAAGTTTTCAATAAAATTGATTTTCAGGAGAATGATTATCAAAGGCTTGTTCTTCCTTCTTTGTGTTGACAGCGAGTTCCTTTTTCAGCGTTTCCACCTGACCGCGCAATTGCTGGAGATTTTCCCGCAAATCGGTAATATCCGCCGCTGTGTTGGCTTGTCCCTTGCGCATGGATTCCAGAGTTGCGGCGTTCTTTTTTATGGCGGCCAATTCGGCATCCATAGCAGCCATTTTTTCTTCCATTTTCTGGTTTAATTCCGAACGGACTGCCTTCAAGTCTTGAGTAGATGCACAGCCCGCAATCGAAAATACCAAAACCGCTAAAAGAAGATAAATAGAATTTCTCAATTCTTTCACCTGGTATAATAATTTTTATTATGGAGTAACAACAAAATGGGCGCGTCTGTTTTTGGCCCAGGCATCTTCATTGTGGCCGGGATCCAAGGGACGTTCTTCGCCATAGCTGATAGTTTTTATTCTTGATTCTTTAATGCCTAAATTAACTAAATATTTCTTTGTTTCCTGAGCGCGTCTTTGCCCAAGAGCCATGTTGTATTCGGCAGTTCCTCTTTCATCGCAATGTCCTTCAATAACGACTTTAGAGTTGCCTATTTTTGAGTAAGAAATCGGCATTGGCCTTAAGAATTTCGCGGGCATCAGGGCGGATGTTGGATTTGTCAAATTCAAAATTGATGTCCTTTACTGCAGTTTCTGCTGTTGCTGCCGGTGCCACTTTTAGCAGATCTGTTCTTGAGTTGTCGCAGCTGATTGTGCAGGCGCAGCCTGTTCCTGGGCAGTTCCCTCGGCAACTACCGCTTTTTTTTCGGCGCAGCCGGTAAATATTGTTAGACCAAATAAAACTACAATAAAAATTCCTATCAATGTTATGTTCTTTTTCATCATCGCTCTCCTTTCTTGATTCTAAATAAGGTTGTCATAATAAAAAAGTGTTCGGTACTTAAACACTATTAACACATTGCCGTCAATAAAAAATTATCGCAAAATAATTGAAAATATATGCCGAAACCCTGGGTAGATATGTTTTTCAACAGTTTAGCTCATTTAATATTTAATCATAATGCAGTTCATAAGGTAAAAAAATTATTTAAATCGCGGCGACCAAGCGGGCATAGTCAAGGTATTGCTGTTTTCATTGAGAATTCTTGGATTTAGACCGTTGGCATTCATGATACAAATTCTGCTTTTGGAAGCTGTTTTCGAGCTATAAACAATTTGCCTTCCGGAAGGTGACCATGATGGTGATTCATTCCTCGCGGCGTCGAAAGTTAATTGCAAGAGATTATTGCCTTCTTCATCCACGGAAAAAATTTGATACTTGCCGTTAATCAATCCTTCATAAGCAATACGGCCTCCGCGAGGAGACCACGAGGGGGATGTATTATAATTACCTTCATAAGTTATCCTTTTTACGTTATTACCGTCGGCATCCATTGTGTAAATTTGGGGCGATCCGGAGCGATTGGAAACAAAAGCTATTTTTTGGCCATCCGGCGACCAGGTTGGAGAAACATCTATGGAATAGTTATTAGTCAGATCGTTTGAGCTTCACTGTTTCAATTTCCAGAACATATATCTCTTCGTTATCTTCCTTGCTGAGAGTTAATAATAATTTTTTGCCGTCCGGCGAAAAAGAACCGCACAAATTAAGTCCTTCAAAAGAAGCCACTTTTCTTTCCGTACCGGTTTTTAAATTTCGAATATAAACTTTGGGGTGACCATCTTTAAAAGAGGTAAAAGCAAGTAAATTTCCATCGGGTGACCAACGCGGCGAAAATACAATTGTTTGATGATTGGTGATGTTATTTATCTCTGATCCGTCATAGCTGATGGTATAAATATCAGACTTGGATGCTTTTTTGGAAACAAACGCGATTTTTGTGTTAAATTCTCCTTCATCACCGGTAAGAGTAAGTAAAATATCGGAAGCTATTTTTTTCGAAAGTTCCGTTTGTTTGCCGACTGTTAGAATCGATATTTTTTGTTAAAAAGAGATTCTCCCCGGGTCACGTCAAAGAGACGGCACTCGGCAATAATTTTTTTATCGCTTTGGGTTATGTTTCCCCGGAGTAAATAGTCGGCGCCGATCATTGCCCAATCGGAAAAACGGATATTTTCTGATGTTGCCGTATTGACAGTGTTCTTTTCTTCCAGAAAACTTTTTTTGTTTAAAATGTTGAAAATACCGGTCATGGCCAAATAATTTTTTGATCTCGTCGGCAAGAGCAATGCCGATGTCGGCTGATTCCGCAGGGTGTGTTGATAAATTGCTGAAATCGCAAATGGCTATAGGGAATTGCTGGAATGAGGGTGAATCAATGTCAATATAAATTTTTGCCACGGCATTGCTGTTGAAGATCAGAGATGTGCAGAAATATAATATCAAAGCTGCTGCTGAATATATTTTCTTCATGAAAAAGTTTCTACCTTTCTTATTTCTTTGAACGCAATTCAGAAGAATGAAAACGTATACCTATTTCAATGTAATTGTCCATCATTCCTTCCGGAAATGGAGGAAAAGGCATTGATTTTTTAACTGCCTTCATAGCAGAATCATCAAAATAGCGGTTACCAGATCGTTTTTCAAAATTAAGCCGTTCTACTATGCCATTTCTCAAAATTCTGACTTCAATGATTGTCTCGACATTATCCTTGGGCCACAGTGCCGATGGCAATGTCCAATTACCTTTAACCCTTGACTGGATAAATGCGATATATTCATTCGAGCGCGAGCCGCTTGAGCTTGAGGCACATTTGCCCCTGCAGTGTTAGGCGAGGCAGCCGAAGATTTTGCGGCTGGTGTAGCCTGAGGTGTAGAGCTCTCTTTTAGTTTGATTGCGCTGACAGCTTTTTCAATATTTACTTTGCTGGTTTCTTCTTTCTTGGTTGGCGTTGGAGTAACGCTGGTAACTTCCCGTTTTAATACTATGGAATTTGCCGGCTCGCTTGGCTGCAGAATGTCCTGCATAAGAGATGAATTTCTGGGGAAAGCTATGTCGGGACCTATAAGTTGAACAGAATAAACAGGCCCAAAAGTCAAATGCCTCGACGATGAAGGGACCGAAATAAGAATTGTGGTAATAACGACAAAATGGATTATTGCAGAGAGGAAAATCATGTTGTAAATGTTGCCGCCGGTATTGCCGCGAAAGCCTTTATTAAGCGTCCGGGGCTTCATTTTGTTCCCTCGGGCGGTTCTGTAATCATTCCGAGTTTATCAACACCGGCCTTGCGCACTTCCGACATGACTTCAACAACAAATCCATAAGGCACATTTTTATCGGCGCGAAGAAAAACTTCACGGTCAATCCTGTTGGAAAAAATTGCTTCCAGCTTGGAATTTAATTCTCCCAGCGGCATCTTGGTTTTATTCAAAAATATTTCTTTGGCTTCGTTGATAGTCAAGACAAGTTTTTCTTCGGTGACATCGACGCTTTTTGATTTGACCCGCGGCAGGTTGACGTCAATGCCCATGGAAAGCATTGGCGCTGTAACCATAAAGATAATTAAGAGAACCAGCATAACATCGACCAAAGGGGTGACGTTAATTTCCGCCAAAGCTTTATTCGCAGTGTTTCTTTTACGTAAGCTGCGCATGACTGATTAATTCCTAAACTTTTATTTACGAACAAAATACCGCTCGACAATGTTTAAAAATTCGGCGGCAAAATTATCCATTTCCTGAACCATTGTTTTGGACTTATTCAAAAAATAATTATAAAAAATAACAGCCGGTATAGCCGCGGCAAGTCCGGCAGCGGTGGCAATAAGAGCTTCCGAAATGCCCGGAGCGACAACAGCCAGAGTTGCCGAACCGCGTGCGCCTATCCCTTTAAAAGTATCCATAATACCCCATACTGTGCCGAATAAGCCGATAAAAGGACTGGCCGAACCGGTTGTTGCCAGGAAACCTAATGCGCTTTCCAGCTTGGTCATTTCCGTATTACTGGCGTTGTTTAGAGATCTTTCCACGTTATCCAAGGAAGAAAGGCTGATTTCATCACCGGCCTGTTCCGACTCCTTCAACGGTTTATTTATTTTTGTGAGTTCCTCATAGCCGACACGAAAAACTTCCGCCATTGTAGAAGATTTATATTTTTTTGCAGCCAGGTGAACATCGGATAGTTTGCTGCTGCGCATATAGTCCGAATTGAATTCGTCATTTTCTTTTTTAATATTACGATAATATTTGTATTTCAAGAAAATGATTGCCCAGGAAACGACAGAAAAAATCAGCAGTATCAACAAGACAAATTTAACCATAAGCCCGGCATCAAGAATCATGCCTAAAAGGCTACCATGAAAACTCCCGCCTAAATCTAAAGACCCAATATCTTTCACTTTTTTATCTCCAAAATGTAATTGAAACTTGGAGCGTAACCTAAAGGAAAAATATGTCCTTGTCAATAAATCTTTTTTGGTTTCGGCGTGTCTATCCGTTTTCCAGAAAAATTCAGTGAATCGGAAATATAACTCTTTAGAGGGATTTAGAATTGGTCGCAATAAAAACGGTTACTGAAATTAAAGTATCTCCGGTGTAAAAGAGATGATATCGTCTATTTGTAAAACATTGGCAAAGATCATGGCCAAACGGTCAATGCCCAGGGCAATGCCTGCACTGGGTGGTAAGTTGGTTAGTGAATTTAAAAATTTATCCGGCATGGAATATTGCGTCCAATTCTTTTGAGCGCGCAGTTGCAAGGCTTGTTCAAAGCGCCGCCGTTGTTCTGCGGAGTTATTCAATTCGGAAAAACCATTGGCAATCTCCATGCCGCCGATATAGAGCTCAAAACGCTCGCCTATAGACGGATCACCTTTCTTTAATTTAGCCATAGCCGCCAACTTTGCCGGATAGTCATAAAGGAATGTAGGTCTATCAATACCCAGGCTGGGTTCGATATAATCAACTAAGGTTTCATCAAATTTATCGGCAGCTAGAGCTTCTCCCAGGGTAACCGGCGCGTATTTTTCAAAAGCTTCCTGCACGGTGATTTTTTTCCAGGGCGGTATCAAATTTATTTTTTTATTATGAAAGGAACAATGCCCAACGATGTTCATATTATTCGCAACCGTAAAGATCATCTCTTCGCATTGTGACATTAGTTGCCAGTAATCGAATTTTGTAACATACCATTCCAGCATAGTGAATTCCGGCAAATGTAGATTGCCTCTTTCGCCCGCGCGGAAACATTTGCTGATTTGAAAGATAAGCGGAAAGCCGGAAGCCAGAAGCCTTTTCATACAAAGTTCAGGGGACGTTTGTAAAAACCAATCGCCCGAAGGAAATGCTTCAATATGTTCTTCCGGTGCGGGTGAGGGGATTCTCAGCGGAGTTTCTATTTCTAAAAATCCATGCTCAATAAAAAAAAGACGGATATTTTGGATCAGTCTGGCGCGCAGGTGCAAGGCTTCTTTTTTTTGCGCCAGTAAAAAAATATCATCCAAATTTGATGCACTCAAATGTATTTATCCTTTGACGCGGGTTAGATATTCCCCGGTACGTGTGTCAATCCGGATTTTTTCGCCCTCGCCAACAAAGGTTGGTACCTGAATCGTATACCCGGTCTGGACTTTAACCGGTTTGGTGGCGCCTGATACCGTATCACCCTTAGCCCAGGGTTCGGCTTCGGTAACGACCAAATCAACGAAATTGGGCAGATTGATACCGATGGGTTTGTCTTCGAAAAGAAGTATTTCCACTTCAATATTATCAATTAAGAAGTTTACGGCATCATCGACCTGTTTTTCCGTCAGATAAACCTGTTCGTAGTTTTCATTGTCCATGAAGCAGTATTTATCGCCTTCCTTATATAAATACTGCATTTTCTTTTCACGCAAATCGGCCGATTCAAAGGTGTCTACTGAACGGAAAGATCGTTCAAACTGGCTTCCAGTGATCATGTTTTTGAGTTTGGTGCGGTAAAGAGCCTGCCCCTTGCCCGGTTTGACAAAATTGAATTCGGTGATGACATATGGTTCGTTATCGATTTTCAGCCGTAATCCTTTTCTTTAAATCGCTTGCGGTGTACATAAAATTTTCTCCCTATTTCTTGAATTTCACGATTTTATATGATTAATTACTCGTTCTTACTAATCTATTTAGTATAAACTTGTCAAAATAATGTTGATGTGTTTGCAAATCATTTTTTATTGTTTCCGACATTACATTTAGAGGCATCTTTCCTGTGCTTCCCGGTAAATCAAGAACATATTGAGGCAGACAAAGCCCGGAACACTGACTCCATATTTTTTCCATCATAGTTATTCCTGATTTTAAATCGGTACGGAAGTGTTCGCATCCTTTAACCGGGTCGCAGTGGAAAAGATAATAAGGACGAACAGATATCTTTTGCAAGCCGTAAAGTAAATTGCGCATTACATCCGGAGAGTCATTGACGCCTTTGAGTAAAACGGATTGGTTGGAAACAGGAATTCCTGATTCCTGGATCATATTGCAGGCTCGTTTAGATTCCGGGAGTGATTTCGTCCGGATGATTAAATTGCGTATTAAACCATAAGGGCCGGTAGCGTTTGAGCATCCGGCAAAATTCTTTGGTTATACGCATAGGCATGACAACGGGGACGCGACTGCCGATACGTAAAACTTCAATGTGCGGTATAGCTTTCAGCGAGGCCAGTAGAGTTTCTATAGTTTGATCATCAAAAATAAGCGGATCACCGCCGGAGATGATAACTTCTCTGATTTGCGGCGATTCAGAAATGTAAGGGATAATTTTTTGTAGCCGTGATTTTTAAGCTAACATATGCGGATTGTGACCAGAAACGCTTGCGATTGCAATGCCGGCAATAAGTAGGGCAAATTTCAGTAACAATAGCCAGACAGCGATCAGGATAGCGGTGGATTAGTTTGGGTACCGGCATATGGATGTCTTCTTCCAGAGGATCGTCCAGATAGTCCTTATAGCAAGAAATTTCCCGCAAATCCGGAATGCACTGAGTGCGGATCGGATCGTTTTCAGTCATCATTTTGAATAAGTGATAAATAATAAGGAGTGATTGCCATAGGATAAAAGATGTTACGGCGTTTAACTTTTCTGTCCGCCGCGCTGCCCAGCCGGGAAAATGATCTAATTGTGCCATTCTTGGTAATGCGATTTTTGAATTGCCAGCGCCAGTCCTGCCAATCTTTAATCGTAGCATTTTTAAAATATGGAAAAATATTTTTATTTATTGTTTATATTCATATATACAACTTAATTGAACAGTGAATTAAGGCGTTCCTCACTACCATAATTTTAACTAGCTTGCAAAGGAAATCAATTATTTTTAGGGCGTGTCTTAAAATTTACGGGAAATCAATTCACAGCCGTGATATATGGAAATAAAGGTATAAAAATCACCATAGTCCGGAGAGTTAAATTGATGTCTTTACAGCAGCGCAAAGAAAGAGTGGCGATATTATCAGTTGTTTCCAATTCTTTTTTGGTTTTATTTAAAGTAATTGTCGGTGTTTTGATTGGTTCTGTTTCGATAATATCCGAAGCGATTCATTCGGGTATGGATTTAGTTGGCCGCAATTATCGCCATGTTTTCCGTGAAAACATCCAGCGTTCCCGCTGATGATCGTCATCCCTTTGGCCACGGGAAAATAGAAAATATATCCGGTTTTGTGGAAGCAGTGCTTATTTTTGTCGCCGCGTTTTGGATTATATTTGAAGCGCTGAAAAAATTAAGTTCTGCGCAAGTCACTTGAATGCGCCGGAATGGGGAGTCGCGGTCATGTTCTTTTCCGCTGTCGTTAATTATATTGTTTCCCGAAAACTTTTCCAGGTAGGCAAGGAAGCTGATTCCATTGCCCTGCAGGCCGACGCCTGGCATTTACGAACGGATGTATATACTTCCGTGGGCGTTATGGTCAGCCTGGGGTTAATTTGGATCGGTCATAGTCTTTTCCCCGATCCCAAGATACACTGGCTTGATCCGATCGCCGCCATATTTGTTGCTGTCATTATCTTGCGTGCAGCTTACGAATTAACTGCAAACTCTATTCGTGATTTAATGGATGTTAAATTGCCGCCGGAAGAAGAGGATTGGATTCGCGATGTAATTGTAAGCTGGCCATCCCTCCACGGATTTCATCAGTTAAGGACACGCAAAGCGGGGCATTTTCGTTTTATAGAATTTCATATTAAAGTTAATCCGCAAATGTCGGTGGTTGATTCCCACAACATTACTAAAGGATTAAAATTAAAAATCAGACGAAGATTTCCCGATTCCGTTATTACTATTCATATTGAACCATGCGACGGTGAGTGCGCGGAAGCTTGTATTGCCGGTTGTTTATTAGCTGAAGAGAAAAGGCCAAGACTTGGATAGAATTTTTAAGTATATATGAATACAGCTGGCTTAGAGATAATATTATTTCCACGCAGCGGTAAGTTAATCTAAAATTGATAATCTTGCGGGTAAAGTAAAATAAATTATGATATAATAAATAGATATGACATATCAGATGCCAGCATCCGGGTATTATGAGCAATTATCATTTTGGAGACCAGAACCACCCATGTTATTTTTTCTAATTATTGATGGAGTATATAAATTTGATTTATGTAAGAAAGGATAATGATCATGAAGCTTGCCAAAAAAATCGTGTTGCTTACTTTTTCTTTGTTGCTGATTATCATTGCGGGAGGAGATTCGGACGGTCAGGGAAGAGGCGGCAGAGAACTGGTGATTCTTTTTACTCATGATTTGCATTCGTATTTACTGCCCCATCAGAGTTTTGACTCAGGACGGACAACAAGTACAGCAGGGAGGATACGCTAAGCTAGCTTATGTAATTAAAGAACAGCGGATATATCATCAAAATAAGACCTTGCGTGTTGATGCCGGCGATTTTTCCATGGGTACACTTTTTCACACTTCATTTCTGAAAGAAGCCTCTGAACTCCGGCTCATGGGGAAAATGGGTTACGATGTAGTAACCTTCGGCAATCATGATTTCGATTTTCACGCGGATGGTCTGGCTAAAATGCTTCAGACTGCCCGGTCTAAAACCCAGCAGTTGCCCGCTTTGGTTGCTTCCAATGTTATTTTTAGCAAGAACGATCCCGGAGATGCGGCGCTGAAGCAAGCCTTTAAAAATTATCCTGTAAAAGAATATATGGTTTTTGAAAGAAACGGTATCCGCATTGGAGTTTTCGGCATTATGGGCAAGGATGCCGGTGATGATACGCCCTTTGCCAAGCCTGTTGAATTTGGCCGATCCGATTCGGGCCAGTAAGAAGATGGTGGATGTTTTAAAAAACAAAGAAAAGGTGGATATTGATTATCTGCCTTTCGCATTCCGGTACATCTCCGGTAAAAAAGAAATCGGAAGATGAAGAATTGGCACGAAAAGTGCCGCAGATCGATGTTATTATCAGCGGCCATACACACACGATTTTACCCAAACCGATTAAAAGTTGGCAGGACAATTATCGTTTCCAGCGGTTGTTATGGTGAGTATCTGGGTATTTTGAAAGTTTTTTACACCAAAGGAAAAGATATCAAGGTCTGCTTCCTACGATTTAAGAAATATTACCACCGGTATTCCGGACGATAGAATTATCTCGGAAGAGATTGCCGACTACAAAGATATTGTTAGCCGGAATTTTCTTTCTCCTATCATTTAAGTTTTGATCAGGTAATTGCCGAAAGTGATTTTAATATGGAGTCGCTTGCTTCCGCTTATGCCACCCCCAGAGAGATGGGATTGGGAAACATGATTACCGATGCTTACCGCTATGCCGTACAAAAAGCCGAAGGGAATAATTATGAATATGTTCATGTTGCCCTGGAACCGCTGGGATTGATCAGGGATTCTTTCCAGAAGGGGAAAATTACCACTGCGGATGTTTTTCAGGTGCTATCGCTGGGTATCGGCAGGGATGGCGTAGCCGGCTATCCGCTGTTGGCTTTTTATGTCACCGGCAAGGAACTGAAGGATATTCTGGAGGTTGAGGCATCAGTGGCGCCTTTTAAAAAAGAGGACGCTCATCTGCAGGTTTCCGGGGTGAAGTTTGCCTTCAATCCCCATCGAATTTTGTTCGACCGGGTAACGCAAGTTTCCGTTCAGGATGAAAAGGGCGAATATAAGCCTCGTCGATTTTAAGAAACTGTATCGTGTCTGTTCTAATCTCTATGCGGCGGAAATGATAAATTATGTTTCCAGGGTTACCTATGGACTTCTCAGTGTAAAACCGAAGGATAAGAAAGGACGCACTTTGCCGGATTTAGAAAAGGCGATTATCTATACCGATAAAGGTTCTTCCAAGCCACAGGAATTAAAAGAGTGGATAGCCCTTACGCAGTATATGCGTTCCTTTACGGATACAAATAGAAATAAAATTCCCAATATCCCGGAAAAATATCGAGCACCGGAAGGCCGTTATCAAGCGGAACCTTCAACGGATTTGAAAAAAATATTTGCCAACGGCAACGCTATCACTTATGGAGCTCCAATTATCGGGTTTGTTCTTCTGTGTGCCTTAATTTTTTTAATCGTGTTTGTAATTAAAAAAGTTAGACCGTTGTTAGCCAAGATTAAATAAAGACATTGCTCTCCATGTTGATTACACCTACAACCAAACACTCTTGGATACTTGAAAGTATTGAGGATTATCAACAGAAACGTTGTTCTTTATTCTGGGATAATTAAGTATGATGTCCCCCGAATTCCCTCGAAAAGAAAGCGAGAGATTCTTTCGGAAGTTTGTCAGATTGGCCAGCAATGGAAATCAAAAGCGCATCAAGTATTTCTAGATCTGGAATAGATATCACTGATCGTTTCAGGGAAGACCCGGAAAGTTATCAACATATTGGATTTTTGAAATCGGTGAAGTTGTCTACAAATTGAATCTTGTAGTCAGAAAAACTTGTTTAAAGCTCCTCTTTTACCAGGAAAGGACACTCTATTCGAACATTTGGAGCAAAGCTTACTTTCTTCAAATCGCCCATGCCAAAGCAAATCGCGATAATCCCGCGCGCCTCCGGCAGCACGAAGAGATCGACCACATAGAGCCCCGGCGCGCCGCGCCAGGTGGAGAAGGTCATGAGGCCGAGGCAGGCGCCGACGAGGCGGCCCTCATCCTCCGCCACCACGACGTCGATCAGGTCCTCGCGCGGCGGCGAGCCTCTCGCCGTCGAGCTTCGGAACGAAACCCGTGCCGATGTGCTCCGCCAGGCCGCGCACCATGCCGGCCACGGCCTCTTCCTCGCCCTTGCGCATGCGGCCTCACCAGGCTCATGCGAGAAGGCCCTTGAGCAGCGAGGCGAGGTTGAGGCCGAGATGGGGCGAGGGATAGCCGCCTTCCTGCACGACGAGCACCGGAAGCCCGAGCCCCGCGATCTGGCGGCCGATCACCTCGAACTCCGCCGTCTCGATGGCGAAGCCCTTGAAGGGATCGTCGACCGCGATGTCGAGGCCCGCCGGCCAGCACCGAGCGTATCGGCGCGAAATCGGCGATGCGCTTCAATGCCGTGTCGAGCGCCGCGACAGTAGGGCTTGAGCGTGGTGCCGCGTTCCAGCGGGCAGGTTGAGATTGAAGCCTTCGCCCTCGCCCCTGCCCGTCTCCTCCGCATAGCCCCAGAAGAAGGGATAGAAGCGCTTGGGATGGGCATGGATCGAGACGGTGAGCACATCGGCGCGGTCATAGAAGATCGCCTCCGTGCCGTTGCCGTGGTGGACGTCGATGTCGAGGATGGCGGTGCGCTTTCCGGCTCGCGTCAGCAGCGCCGCGGCGATGGCGGTGTTGTTGAAGTAGCAGAAGCCCGCCGCCATGTCGGAGGCGGCGTGGTGGCCGGGCGGGCGGCACAGCGCATAGGCCAGCGCTCGCCGTGCAGCAGCAAGCCTCGCGCCGTGGGCGGCCGTGGCGGCACTGGCGCGGGCGGCTTGCCAGGTCGTCGAGGTGACGGGGCATGACCTGTCGCCCAGGTGCCAGCCGCACTGGCCGACGACGCTCTCCGGATAGGCCGTCGGGCGGAAGGTTGGCGCGGCCCAGCGCGAAGACGTTGGCCGAGGGCGTCTCCGACGCATCGGGCAGCCTCCGCCAGCGCTCCCACAGGGTGGAGAGGAACTGGATGTAGCGCCGGTCATGCACCAGCGCGAGGGTGTCTCCGAAGATCTCGGGCGGCGCGACGATCGGGCCGCCGAGGCGCCGCACGCCCTCCAGCAGCATGTCGATCCGCTCCGGAGTTTCCGGAATGGGCTGCGGTTTTCCCGAGACGATGAATTCGCGGGGCGCATGGGAGCGTTGCGTGTCGTCGAAGACGGTGATCACCGGTTTGCGGAGCCTCTCGATTGGGTGTTAGGATTTTGGGTGAGCATCCATTTCCAACGCAAGGCTTCATGCACATGACTTCCGCCGCCGCACTTCCCAAGCATATTCACTCGACCGGCGATCTTCCGAAAGTGGCCTGGGCGAAGGGCAGCTATGTCTATGACGTGGACGGCAAGCAGTATATCGACGGCTCCGGCGGCCCCGCCGTCTATTGCATCGGCCACTCCAACGCGGAGGTGAATGCCGCGATCAAGGACCAGCTGGACCGGATCGCGCATGGCTACCGCTACAACTTCTCCTCCGATGCGCTGGAGGAACTGACCGAGATCATCCGGCCGCCGCTGCGGCGGCACGCTCAACAACATGGTCTATGTGACGGGCGGTTCGGAGGCGGTCGAATCCTGCCTGAAGCTCGCGCTGCAGTATCATGCGGCGCGGGGCGAGATGAGCCGCAGGCGCTTCATCGCGCGCGAACGCTCCTGGCACGGCAACACGCTGGGCGCACTGTCGGTGTCGGGCTTCCTCGAGCGGAAGCGCGCCTTCGAGGGCTCGCTGCTCGACGTCTCGCGCCTTTCGCCCGTCAATGCCTACCGCCCCGTTGCCGGGCGCCACGCCTGAGACCGTGGGCGAGGCCTGCGCGAAGGAACTGGAGGACGAGATCCTGCGCATGGGGCCGGAGAAGATCTGCGCCTTCATCTTCGAGCCCGTGGTGGGTGCGGCGGGCGGCTGCGTGCCCGCGCCGAAGGGCTATGCCAAGCGCGTGCGCGAGATCTGCGACAAGTACGGCGTGCATCATGATCTCGGATGAGGTGATGTGCGGCGCCGGCCGCTCCGGCACCTGGCGCGCGCTGGAGCAGGACGGCGTCGAGCCCGACATCATGTCGGTGGCCAAGGGCCTGGCCGCCGGCTACCTGCCGCTGGGCGCCGCGATCTACAACGACAAGGTGGCGGACGCGATCCACGGCAAGCATGGCGCACCGATGACGGGCCACACCTTCACCGGCCACACCGCCTGCTGCGCGGCGGGCGTTGCGGTGCAGAAGATCGTGGAGCGCGAGAAGCTGGTCGAGCGCGTCCACGCCATGGAGGGCACGCTGCGCGCCATGCTGGCGGAGGCCACGCAAGGACATCGAGGCGGTGGGCGACATTCGCGGCCGCGGCTTCTTCCAGGCGATCGAGCTGGTGGCGGACCGCAAGACCAAGAAGCCCTTCGACGGCGAGCGGAAGCTGTTCATGAAGATCCGCGCCCAGGCCTTCGAGAACGGGCTCATCTGCTATCCGGTGGGCGGCAACGTGGACGGGATCAACGGCGACGTGGTGATCCTGGCGCCGCCCTACAACGTGACGGATGCGGAGCTGACCGAGATCGTGGACAAGACCGCGGCGTCGATCCGGCAGGTGCTGAGGGCCGAGGGCTGGCGTGAACCGGGTCCCTTGGTCCATGAAGGGCCGTGCGAGGCATGGATAACATTCCTACTTGCTTTTATTCCTACGATATGCTAGTCAGGCCTCTGCTGCTGATTGACATCGTTAGTACCAATTTCCCCGCTCCGCCTCCCGCTCCATGCGTGCGGGGGCGCGGTGGAGGAAGGCGTCCGAGTGGACGACCGTCATGGCGTCCGTGATGGTCACCGCGGCATACATCGGCGGCTCGTCGGAATAGACCGTTTCGACCGAGCCGCCGACCAGCGGCAGCTGGTGGTTGAGGCTGGGCAGCGCCGAGAAGCCGATGCCGTTCCACATGCCCGGAGATCGTGCGGTGGGCGTGGCCGAAGAAGATGTGGCGGATGTCGTGGCCCTTGAGCAGGCCCGCGAAATCCTCCGCGTCGTCGAGCTTGATCAGGTCCATCAGCGTCGTGCCCGATGTCGAAGGGCGGATGATGCATGAAGAGGTAGACGGGGCGCGCCGCCGGCCTTGGCGAGTTCGGCCTCGAGCCATGCGCGGCGTGGCGCGTCATAGAGGCCGGCGGAGGATGGCGGGCCCTTCAGCGTATCGAGGAAGAGGAGATGAGCGCCATCGCGCGTGATCGCGCATGCTGCACATGGCCGGACGCACCGGCACCGCCGAAGACGCTTCGAGATAATTGGCGCGGTCGTCGTGATTGCCGAGCATCAGGTGGGTTTCGATGGGAAAGCGCTGCGAGCCGGTCCTTCAGCATGCTCATAGGCGGCGACGTCGCCCTTCTCGGTCAGGTCGCCGGTGATGGCGCAGAGACCGGCATCGGCGTGATGGGCGGCGATGTCGGCGAGGCGGCGTCGAAGCGGGCGAAGGGATCGAGGCCCCACAGCGTTTGGCCCGGCGGCACGAGGTGAAGGTCGGTGAGGTGGATGAGCTTCATGTTGCCTGTGCCGTGTCCTGCCTCAGCCGTGAGCCGCGGCAGCAGGAGGGCGATCCCTCCCCGCAGATTGACGATGACGGCGGTGCCTGGGTTCAACTCGTCCTCATTGCGGCCAGGGCAGCGACCACGTCTTCACATTGGTGAAGAACTTCATGGCCTCCATGACGCCTTCCTTCACGCCATTGCCGGAATCCTTGATACCGCCGAAGGGCGACATCTCGATGCGGTAACCCGGCACTTCCCAGATGTTGACGGTGCCGACGTTCAGTCCCTCGATGAAGCTGGTGATGCGCGACGAGATTGTTGGTGCAGACGCCCGACGACAGGCCGAAGGGCGTCGAGTTGGAAATGCGGATCACCTCGTCATCGTCATTGGGCACGCGGACGATGGGGATGATGGGGCCGAAGGTTTCCTCGAAGACGAGTTCCGACTGGTGCGGCACGAAATCGACCGTGATCGGCGGCAGCAGCGCGCCCTTGCGGCCGGGATCGTAGAGCACCTTGGCGCCCTGCTCGGCGGCCTTGTAGACGCGGTCCTCGAAGGTCCTCGCGGCCTCCTCATGCACCACGGTGCCGAGGTCGGTCGCGGGGTCCATCGGGTCGCCGAACTTGATGGCCTTGGCCTTGGCCAGCACCTTCTCGACGAACCGGTCGGCCACGCGCTCCTGCACGAGGATGCGCTTCACCGCCGTGCAGCGCTGGCCGGAATTGCGGGTGGCGCCGGCGACGGCGAGTTCGGCCGCCTTGTCGAGGTCGCAGTCGGAGAGATCGTCGAGGATGATCAGCGGATCATTGCCGCCGAGTTCGAGCGCGGCGCGCTTGTAGCCGGCCTTGCCCGCGATGATCTTGCCGACGCGCACGCCGCCGGTGAAGGTGATGATGTCGATGTTGTCGTTGGTCACCATCTCGTCGCCGATGTCGTCCGGCCAGCCGGTGACGACCTGGAACATCTCGGGCGGCAGGCCTGCCTCATAGAGAATGTCGGCAAGCGCGATGGCGGTGAGCGGCGTCAGTTCGGTCGGCTTGCAGACCACGCAATTGTTGGTGGCGATCGCCGGCGCCACCTTGTGCGACACCATGTTGAGCGGATGGTTGAACGGCGTGATGGCCGAGATGACGCCGACCGGCTCGCGCTTGGTGAAGATCTTGCGCGGCTTGCCCTGCGGCGTCAGATCGCAGGAGAAGATCTGGCCATCATCGAGAATGCAGAGCTGGCCCGCCAGCGAATAGACGTCATAGGCGCGGCCCACCTCGTAGAGCGAGTCCTTCTTCGACAGGCCGAGCTCCAGCGTGATGAGATCGGAGAGCTGGTCCTTCCGTGAGCGGATCAGTTCGGCCGTGCGGAACAGGATCTGCTGGCGCTCGTAGCGGGTCAGCTTCGGCTTGTAGTTGCGCGGCGATGGCGAAGGCCTGCGCGGCATGTTCGGCGCGGCCGGCGGGCACGGTGCCGATCACTTCGTTGGTGTAGGGATAGTGCACCGGCACGACGCCCTCGGCATCGACCTTCCTGCCGCCGATCCGCATCGATTCCCTGATGATGGGGCGCTTGGTTGCTGCGGACGTTCATGCTCAGGCCTCCACGATATGGTTGCAGCCGAGCGCGAAGGCATCGAAGTTGCGGAGCTGCGCGGGCAGCGTCCTTGAACTTGCGGTTGGCGATCACCGGGATTTCCTGCTCGGTGAGGCCGCCATGCGAGCGCAGCGGCTCGTTGAGGCCCGGAGAGATCATGCTTGTCGCGCGAGGTGCCGAGGACCTTGGAGCCCTTGGGCCCGCCGGAGACGACGATGATGTCGCCCATGCGGTCCTCCGGCAGTTCGAAGCGGGCGCAGCCGTCCGTGCTTGTCGAGCACGACGTCGATGCCGTCCTGCGCTGGCGATCACCGCCATCATGTCCGTCACGGCCGGGCCATAGGCATAGACCGTGGCGAAGCTGCCGAGCGCGCCGTGATGAACGACGTAAGGATCGGTGATCGGCAGGATGACCTTGGTCTTGCCCGCGCCGAACTTCGCGTCCAGCACGTCCTGCAGATAGAGCGACGTCCGGCTCGCCATTGGCGAGATGCTTGTCCTTCATGCCGTGGTCGGCGACGATGACGATGATGGCGCCGCCGGCATCGAGCTCGCCCAGATACTTGTCCATCATCGCGTAGAAGCGGTTGGCGCCCTCCGAGCCCGGCGCATACTTGTGCTGCACGTAGTCGGTGGTGGAGAGATACATGAGGTCGGGCTTCATGCCGTGAAGCAGCTTGACGCCCGCCGCGAAGACGAATTCCGAAAGCTCCGCCGAATAGACGTCCGGCACGCCCATGCCGACGAGGGCGCAGACATCTGCGATGCCGTTGTCGGCCAGGTTCACCTTGTCGGCCTTCTCGGACGAGAAGGCCACCGCCGTGCCGTCGAAGACGAGGCCCTTGCCGAGCAGCAGGCGCAGCTTGTCCTTGGCCGTCACCATGGCGATCCTCGCGCCCGCCTTCTGGAAGGCCTCGAAGATGGTCGGCGCGCGCAGCCACTTCGGATCGTTCATCATCGTTTCCTGGCCGGTGGCCGGATCGATGAGGTAGTTGCCGCAGATGCCGTGGACGGCGGGCGGCCGGCCGGTGACGATCGAGAGATTGTTCGGATTGGTGAAGCTCGGGATGACCGAATGGCCGCGGCGGTTCTCGCCCTTGGCGATGATGCGCTTGCAGGTTGGGCATCAGGCCCTGCCTGCATGGCGATTTCCATGTAGGCGGGCTCGCTGCCGTCACAGCAGATGACGACGAGCGGGGCGGAGGGCCAGTTGTAGCTGCGGCCGTTGACGGTGACGGGAGTCATGTCTTGTCATTCCATTTCTGATCCAGGCCTCGCAGCGGCGACAAGATCGGTGACGTTCATCTCGGCCAGCACGTCGCGGATGGCCGTCGAGCACGCCCTTCATCACCTTCTCGTCCACCTTGCCGATGGTGCCGATGCGGAAGCTGGGGCGCTTCGTGAGCTTGCCGGGGTAGATGGCGAAGCCGCGGCACGCGCAGGTCCTCGTAGAACTGCTCGAAATCGAAATTGGGATCGCGCGGCGTGAGGAAGGTCTGGATGATGGGGCCTGCCTCATTGTCGGAGAGCAGCGTCGAGAAGCCCATGTCGCGCATGCCCTTGATGAGGATCTGCGCGTTGCTGGCGGTAGCGGTTGCCGCGGGCGGCGACGCCGCCCTCCTCGCGCATGTTCCTTCATCGCCTGGTGGAAGGCGACGAGCGCGTGGGTGGGCGGCGTGAAGCGGAACTGGCCGTTGGCCTCCAGCCCCTTCCACTGCTCGTAGAGATCGAGCACCACGGAATGGCTCATGCCCTTCGAGGCCACCAGCATGTCGCGCTTCACCAGCACATAGGAGAAGCCGGGAACGCCCTCGATGCACTTGTTGGAGGAGGAGACCATGACGTCGATGCCGTCCTTCATGTCGAGCGGCAAGCGCGCCGAAGGAGGACATGGCATCGACCATGTAGACCTTGCCGCGCGCCTTCACCGCGCGGCGCGATGTCGGAGATGGGGTTGACGATGCCGGACGTCGTCTCGCAATGGATGACCCAGACATGGCTGATGGCGGGATCGGCATCGAGTGCCGCCGCGACGTCCTCGAGCGGTGGGCGCGGCGCTGTCGCCCTTGTCGATCTTGACGACCGGGCGGCCGAGGCTTGTCGAGGATCGCCGCCGCGCGGTCGCCATAGGCGCCATTGGCGACGACCAGCGTCTTGGCATCGGCCTTGGGGCAGAAGGCGCCGAGTGCGGCCTCGATGGCGAAGGTGCCCGAGCCCTGCATGATGACGCATTCATAGCTCTCGTCGCAGCCCGCGAGATCGAGCAGGCCCTTGCGGATCTCGGCCACCACGCGGCGGAACTCGACGTCGCGCGAGCCCCAGTCGGCCAGCATCGCGGCCTTGACCGCGCGCGAGGTGGTGAGCGGGCCCGGGCGTGAGCAGATAGGGCATGTCTTCCTGGCCGGGCGGGCCGTCGAAGCGGTGGGGCATCTTGTCCATGGGAAGCTCCTCGCGAAATCGGCCGCGAAAATGGGCGGCTTGACCCCTATCAGTCAAATCGTATGTTCTTATGGAACACATAAGTTTGAACGATATGCGACACGCCCAGCTCAAGGCCTTTCATGCGGTTGCCGTGCACGGCGGATTCTCCCGCGCGGCGGAGGCGCTGGGGCTGACCCAGCCCGCCGTCTCCGACCATGTGCGCAAGCTGGAGGAGACCTATGGCGTGCAGCTCTTCACCCGCGCGCCGTCGGGCGTCGCGCTCACCGACATGGGCCGCAAGCTCTTCGCCATCGCCGAGCGCCAGTTCGAGGCGGAGACGCGAGGCGCTGGAGCTTCTGTCGCGCGGGCGGACGCTGGAAGAGGGCCAGCTCACCATCGGGGCCGATGCCGCCGTCCACATCCTGCCCGAAGCTCGCCCGCTTCCGGCTGAAGCACCCGAAGCTTTCGGTGCGGCTGGTGACGGGGAATTCGGCGCAGCTGCTGAAGCGGCTGGAGGATTTCTCGATCGACATCGCGGTGACGGCGGAGCGGCCGCCGGAGCCGGCCTTCCTGGCGCGCAAGCTGCGGAGCGACCGGCTGGTGGCGGTGGTGCAGCGCTCCTCCAGGCTGTCGAAGCTGAAGGAGATCGCGCTTCGCGCGAACTGCGTCAAGCTGCCGCTGATCCTGCGCGAGGAAGGCTCGATGACGCGGCGGCTGCTGCTGGAGGAGGCCGCGCGGCGCGGGCTGACGCTCTCCGGCACGATCGAGATCGAAAGCCGCGAGGCGCGCGCGCGAGGCAGCGGCGCAGGGGCTGGGGCTTGCCATCATGTCGGAAGGCGAGCTGGTGCCCGACGGCCGGCTTGCGGTGCTGGCCATTCCCGACTGGGAGACGGAGATGGAGGAATGGATGATCTGCCTCAAGTCGCGCAGCGCGCTGCATGTCATCCGCTCCTTCTTCACGCCGGAGCGGGAAGGCTAAGGAGACGCCATGAGCTTCAAGGCCGCCTGCATCCAGACCACCGCCACGCCCGACGTCCACCGCGACATCGGCGTGCCTGACGCGCCTTCATCCGCGAGGCCGCCGCCAGCGGGTGCGCGGCTTCGTCGCGACGCCGGAATACTGCGCGGGCCTCGACACGCAGCGACGGCAAGATGTTTCCCGTGGCGCATCGAGGAGGCCGAGCATCCCGGTGCTGCCCGCGATGCAGGCGCTGGCGCGCGAGCTCGAAGATCTGGCTGCTCATCGGCTCCATCGGCGTGAAGGCACCTGACGGCCGGATCTTCAACCGCAGCTTCATGCTCGACCCGCGAGGCAGCATCGCCGCGCGCTATGACAAGATCCACCTCTTCGACGTCGACCTCGGCGAGGGCCGCGTCTACCGCGAGTCCGCCACCATCGCGGCGGGCAACAAGCGCGGTGATCGCGCCCTGCGCGGAAGGCACGATCGGGCTTTCGATCTGCTACGACATCCGCTTTCCCGCATCTCTACCGCGCCTATGCGCAAGCAGGCGCGGAGATGCTGGCGGCACCCGCCGCCTTCACGAGGGTCACCGGCGAGGCGCACTGGCATGTGCTGCAGCGGGCGCGCGCCATCGAGAACGGCGCCTATGTGATCTCGCCCGGCCAATGCGGCACGCTGGCGGGCGGCGCGGAATGCTTCGGCCATTCGCTGATCGTCGACCCGTGGGGCCGCGTGCTGGCCGATGGCGGCGACGCGAACCGGGCATCGTGATGGCGGAGATCGACCTCGAGCAGGTGGCGCGAGACCGGCGGCGCATTCCATCGCTGCAGCCATGACAGGGCCTTCGCCGCCCGCTTGCCTGACAGGCGCAGCTTGCCTGACGGCGGAAGCCTCATATTCGCGCTCAACTGGGCAAGGAGCACAACGGCATGTTCGGCTATGGTCTTCTGGGCCTCATCATCCTCATCGGCGGCTATCTGGTCTGGGCCTACAACGCGCTGGTCAAGAACAAGAACCTCGTGGACGAAGGCTGGAGCGGCATCGACGTGCAGCTCAGGCGCCGCGCCGACCTGATCCCCAACCTGATCGAGACGGTGAAGGGCTATGCCGCGCACGAGGACAAGCTGTTCCACGACATCGCGGAGCTGCGCGCCAAGTCGATCTCGCGGCGGATCGGTGGCCGAGCAATCGGCCGTGGGCCAGGCGATGAGCGCAGGCGCTGGGCAAGCTCTTCGCGGTGGCCGAGGCCTATCCGGAGCTCAAGGCCGACGCCAATTTCCGCGACCTGCAGGACAAGCTCGCCGGCATCGAGGACGAGATCCAGATGTCGCGGCGCTACTACAATGGCGCGGTCAGGAACCTCAACACCATGATCGAGAGCTTCCCCACCAACCTCATCGCCAACCAGTTCAAGTTCGAGAAGGCCGAGTTCTTCGAGATCGGCGACGCCGCGGCGCGCGAAGTGCCGAAGGTCGACTTCAAGACGCGCTGAGATCCGATGCGGCTTCTCGCCTTCGTCTTCGGCTGCTCGTTCTGGCGCTGCGCCACGCCGGCGCTGGCCGAGGAGCGCATCACGCAGCTTCGTCAGCGACGTGACGGTGAATGCCGATGCCTCGCTCGACGTGCGCGAGACGATCACCGTCAATGCCGAGGGCAACGAGATCAAGCGCGGCATCCTGCGCGATTTTCCGACGACCTACACGCGACCGCAGGGCCAGCGCGTGATCGTCGGCTTCGACGTGCGTCGGCGTGAAGCGCGACGGGCGCGCCGAGCCCTATGCGCTCGAATCCCTCAGCAACGGCACGCGCATCCGCATCGGCGACAAGGACGTGTTCCTGCGACGACGGGCCAGCACCGCTACGAGATCACCTATCGCACCACGCGGCAGATCGGCTTCTTCGACGGAGTATCGACGAGCTCTACTGGAACGTGACCGGCAATGGCTGGACCTTCCCCATCGACAGGGCCCGCGTGATGATCCGCCTGCCGGCGCGGCGCCAGCATCCTTCAGCATGCCGAATATACCGGGCTGCAGGGCGTCGCAGCGGCAGCGATGCCCGCGTCATCTCAGCGCCGCGGGCAATATCTATCGAGGCGGAAACGACGCGGCGGCTCGAGCCCGAGCGAGGGCTTCACCGTGGCGGTGGCCTGGCAGAAGGGCATCGTCGACGCCGCCGTCCGGAGGCCAGAAATGGGGCTGGTGGATCTCCGACAATGCCGGCTTCTTCGCGCTGGCGCTGGGGCTTCTGGCCTCCGGCGGTTATTTCCTCTTCGCCTGGAACAGGGTGGGGCGCGACCCGGCGAAGGGCACCATCATTCCGCTGTTCGCGCCGCCCAAGGGGCTGGGCCCGGCCTGCGTGCGCTATGTCACGCGCTATGGCGTCGGACGACAAGGGCTTCGCCGCGGCCCTCGTGGGGCTGGCGGTGAAGGGCCGCCTGAAGATTGCCGACGACGATGACGGCTTCACCGTCACCAAGCTTGCCGAGCCCGCCGGACGGCAAGCCGCTCACCACCTCCGAGCGCGCGCTCTATGCGGCTCTGCCGTCCGGCAGCACGGAGCTGAAGCAGGCGAACCATGCGACGGGTGGGCGCTGCCAAGCGGGCGCTCGAAAGCGCGCTGAAGCAGGAATATGACGGCACGGTCTTCCTGCGCAATCTCGGCTGGTTCGCCGCGGGGCTTGCGCATCTCCGTCGTGCTGCCTCGTCGTCGGCGCCTTGCTGCTGCCGGCGGGGAGGGCATCATGGGCCTCTTCGCCATCGGCTGGACCGGCGTCTGGTGGGGCGTGCATCCTCGCCGTGGGCTGGGCCTCGCTCAAGGGCTTCATCGCGGCGCGCGGGCTGTGGCGGAAGATCTCCTCGCTGTTCGGCCTGGTCTTCCTCATTCCCTTCGTGGGCGCGGGCCTCGTCGGCCCGGCGCTGATCCTGTTCGCAGGGCGGCGGTTTCGCCCGGCCTCACCGTGCTGGTCGGCACGGCCGTGCTGCTGGGCCTCATCAACGTGATCTTCTACCAGCTGCTGCGCGCGCCGACCGAGATGGGCCAGCAAGCTGCTGGACCAGATCGAGGGCTTCCGCCTCTATCTCTCGACCGCCGAGGAAGAGCGCCTCAACGTGCTGCATCCGCCGGAGAAGACGCCGGAGCTGTTCGAGCGCTACCTGCCCTATGCGCTGGCGCTCGACTGCGAGAATGAATGGAACGCCAAGTTCGCCGCCGTGCTCGCCGCGGCGGCGGCTGCGCCGGTGCTGCGGGGCCTGCCTGGTATTCGGGCCGCCACTGGGATTCGGGCCGCAGCGGCGGCTTCACCGACAGCCTGGGGCGAAGCCTCGCCGCGCAGTGCCGCGGCGGCCTCGACAGCGCCGGGCCAGCAGCTCGGGCTCGGGCGGCGGCGGATCCTCCGGCGGCGGCGGCGGTGGCGGCGGCGGCTCGGGGTGGTGAGGCTCAAGACCGGGAGGAGATGTCACCCCTCCAGCGCCTCGCGCTTCATCTCGAGTTCGAGCCATTGTTCCTCCGACTGTCGCCAGGTCCTCGCGCGCGGCGCTCGAGGCGTGACGCCGCCTGTTCGAAGGCCTTGGGATCGCGCGAGAACAGCGCGGCATCGGCGAGCTTTGCTTCCAGTGTCGCGATCTCGTTCTCGAGTTTCTTCATCGTGGCGGGCAGCGTTTCGAGCGCGTGCTTTTCCTTGAAGGAGAGCTTGCGCTGGGCCTGCGCGGCAGCATCGGGCCTGCGGCTGCGCGCTGACGCTTCTCGCGGCCTCCGCCTTCACCTTGCGGGCTTCGACACCCGCGCCGCGCTGCGCCACCATGTCGGAATAGCCGCCGGCATATTCCGTCCACCTGCCGTCGCCTTCCGACATCAGCACCGAGGTGGCGACGCGGTCGAGGAAGTCGCGGTCATGGCTGACCAGCAGGATGGTGCCGGGATAATCCGCCAGCATCTCCTGCAGCATGTCGAGCGTTTCGAGATCGAGATCGTTGGTCGGCTCGTCGAGCACCAGCAGGTTCGAGGGCTTGGCCAGTTCGCGCGCCAGGATCAGCCGGCCGCGCTCGCCGCCCGACAGCACGCCGACGGGCGTGCGCGCCTTGTCCGGCGGAAACAGGAAGTCCTTCATGTAGCTGACGACGTGCTTCGTCTCGCCATTGACGGTGACGGATGAGCCGCGCCCGTCGGTGATGACGTCGGCCAGCGTCGCAGTCGGGATCGAGGCTCTGGCGGCTCTGGTCGAGCGTCACCGTCTGCAGATTGGTGCCGAGGCGGATCGCTGCCGGAATCGGGCTCGAGCTGCGCCGGTCAGCAGCTTGATGAGCGTCGTCTTGCCCGCGCCGTTGGGGCCGACGATGCCGAGCCTGTCGCCGCGCATGATGAGCAGATCGAGGTTCGCGACGATCGGGCGTTCGCCGAAGCTCTTGGAGATGCCCTTGGCCTCGGCCACGAGCTTGCCCGACAGATCGCCCGCGGAGGCCGCCA
The DNA here is from genome assembly GCA_963762595.1 of uncultured delta proteobacterium. Taxonomy (GTDB): domain Bacteria; phylum Desulfobacterota; class Syntrophia; order Syntrophales; family Smithellaceae; genus UBA4810. The sequence continues at coordinate 601 of CAVXLI010000032.1, read as the reverse complement.
TGCGGACGCCGCCCAGGGCGCCCGACATGTTCCTTGCGCTCCGTTGCGCAGCGTCGGCCAGAAGCTCCACGCGGCGCATGTTGCGCTTGCGCCGGGCGGTGACGCCATAGCGCATCCAGTGTTCTTCCGCTCGATGCGCTTGGCGAGCGAGCTTTGCTGCTCGGCCTCCTCCTTCGCCAGCACCTCGTCGCGCCAGGCTCTCGAAATGCGCGAAGCCGCGCTCGAGGCGGCGCGTGGCGCCGCGGTCGAGCCAGACGGTGCGGTTCGACAGCGATTCGAGGAAGCGCCGGTCATGGCTGATCAGCACGAAGGCGGAGCGCAGCGGCTCTCGAGTTCGGCTTCCAGCCATTCGATGGCGGGAAGGTCGAGATGGTTGGTCGGCTCGTCGAGCAGCAGGATGTCGGGTTCGGGCGCCAGCGTGCGGGCAATCGCCGCGCGGCGGATCTCGCCGCCCGACAGCCGCGCCGGGCTCTTCATCGCCGGTCAGGCCCAGTTCGCGCAGGAGATAGGTGCAGCGGTGCGGATCATCCGCCGGCCCGAGCCCCGCCTCGACATAGTCGAGCACGGTCGCGTGGCGCCGAGAGATCCGGCTCCTGCGGCA
>CAVXLI010000031.1:0-37632 GCA_963762595.1 uncultured delta proteobacterium | reverse complement strand
GATTATATAGCCGACAATTCCGCGGGAAAAAGAAATTTACTCAACCGTCTGGGCAAAAATACCTGTATGATTATTTATGTAACTTTATCCTTATTAGCGTCACTGGCCGTGCTTCTCTCACCGTGTTGGGGCATTCCTTTCCCAGTTTTATATTTTTATTTGCCCGTATTGATCATTTCCTTATTTATCGTTGTGATGATGCTGCGCGGTAAATATGAAGACAGAAAAATGCTGGAAATTTTATGTGCATTGAATATCGCCGTCAACCTGGGAACAACCCTGGCTTACATTCTAACGTATATTTAAAACTTAAGCATGCAGAAAAAAAAGAATACAAAATCATTTTACAATCCCCCTTCCCTTTTATGCAGACAAATGGGCAGTGTTTTACTTATGGGATATTTAAACCGCTGGCGGCATTTCCCCGGATGGCTTTTCCATCATGGATTTAAGTCTATACCGGTTGCCAACGGTTCTTTAGGCATGGGCTGCATCGGATATCCCGGTCATCCGGTCTGGGAAGTAACCGGTGCGTGTAATTTAAAATGTATTCATTGTCATGCGGTAAGCGGCAAAGCTGCCCCCGACGAACTTTCCACCGATGAAGGAAAGAAACTTATCGATATGCTGGCGGCCGAAAGCGAATTCAGAACTCTGATTTTTACCGGAGGCGAACCGCTTGTGCGGCCGGATATTTTCACTCTGCTTAAACATTCTCGTGAGGCCGGGCTTGCCAATATCATTGCCACCAACGGCACGTTGATTGACGAAGAGATGGCCTTTAAACTGAAGGACCATGGTGTTGTTTGTAATGCCATCAGCATTGACGCCGCCACTGCTGAAATTCATGATTTTGTCAGGAATAAACCCGGCGCTTTTGATCAGGCACTCAGGGCAATTGAAGCCACGAAGAAAGCGGGAATACTTTTGCAAATCAATACAACGGCCATGGAATACAATATGACTCATTTACCTGAACTCATCGATTTTGCCGACGGCTGCGGCGCCGGCATCATGCTGATGTATCAGCTTGTCGCCATCGGCCGGGGAGAAAAGATAGAAAAAGCCACTTTAAAGAAAAGCGCCAATAAATATTTAAGCGAACTTATTGCCGATAAACAAAAAATCGCCAAAACCATTATCGAACCTGTTGCCGGACCGCAATATTGGCCCTATATTCTGGAAAAAAACGGCATTCGGGACGGTTCGCTGTTAAAACTAGCAGGCAATTTTTTCCACGGCTGCGCCGCGGGCAGGGGTTTTGTTTACATCAAGGCCAACGGCGACGTCTGGCCTTGTCCCTTTGTCGAGATCAATGCGGGAAATATCAGGAATACAAGTTTCCGGCAAATATATGCCCAAGCGCCGGTATTCCAAAATTTGCGGCGGCGCGAAGATAACCTCAAAGGCATCTGCGGCGAATGCAATTACAAAACTGTCTGCGGCGGATGCCGCGGACGCGCCTTAGCCTACAGCGGAGACTATCTGGCGGAAGACCCCCGCTGTTTTATCCATGAAACTCAAATTTCCAAAACGAAGTGAATGGAAATTTGTTAGTTGAATTGATCCCGCCTAAGGCGGAGGGTAATGAGACTCAAACTTCAAAAGCGAAGCGAATTGAAGTTTGTTAGCCGAATTATCCCGTGTGTCACGGGGTATCGCAGATACCCGTGATTTGTGAGACTACAATTTCAAAAAAGAAGTGCATTGGAGAGGTAAAGTAATATGAGCCCGATAAAAACAAATCAAGATCAATTCAAGGAGTTGCTTAAGAATCCCAATGATGGGACAGTTGTTATGTTGAACCTTTTGAAGTTCAAGACAGAAGGCGGCATGGAATCGTACGCCCGATACGCCAGGGAGGCAAACAAGTTTGTTGAAGATATAGGCGGGAAGGTTCTTTTTTTGGGTAAGCCGAAGGAACTGTTGAATGGCGATGAAATATGGGACGTCTTAATGCTCGTCCAGTATCCTTCCCGCAAGGTATTTCTTACGATGGCCAATAATCCTGAATACCTTAAAATTCATAGTTTCCGCGAGGAGGCACTGGAGCGAGCAGTACTTTACGCAATCGACGAAATGACCTCTCGTGAACTCCTGTCACACGGAAAATAATTTAAGCGTTAAATATTTCAGCCTATCCAATCCTTATCCAACGGGATGCGGCCAGGGATGTCAAATTGGATATAGTTCCCAGGATGCGGCGTTGTTCCGGGAGCAGGTTCTTAAACTCATATTTTATGCCGACTACGCCGATCGTCTCCTCCTGGGATTTGATCGGCAGGAAACAATAGGGGATACTCGGCAGAGTCTCAGTTCCGGCGCCGGAAATTTCTCCGTGAGAAAATGACCAATGGGCAACGGCCATATCATTTTGATTAATTTCCAAATCAGGACTACTTCTTGACCATAGCTGCAAGTCGCCTCCCTTCGCCCTGAACAGGACAAAACACGGAACGTTGATAACCTTCCGGACATACTTTATGGTAAGATTGCTTATGTCGTTAAGAATTGTTGCCTTGAGGAAGGTCAGGGTATTCATTGTTTCCTGAGAAAAAGTAGCCAGTCCTTCCACCAACTGTTCGAGAGGAGGAAGGATCAAGAATTCCTTGCTCATCTCTTCAATCAGGACAACCCTCTCCAGCCTTACTTGCAGGGCGATATTCTGTTTTTTTACAACCTTTACCAACTGCCCGACAATAATTGCTGTAAAAAGGAAAACCAATACGTTAATTATTTCCTTGGGATCTTTCATCGAAAAGCTGTATTTGGGTACGGTAAAGAAAAAATCATAAGTTAAAAGACTAACGATTGAAGTAAATATTGACGGCCACACACCGAACAACAATGCGCTAACAATTGTTGCAATTAAATAGATATAAACTAACGAAGACGGATCAACAAAGTTCTGAAGAACAAGGTTAGCCAGGGTAATAATTGCAATCATGGCCAGTGTCATTAAGTAATTGGATAACTTAAACGCCGTTTGCCGGGGAGGAGGACTGGGTTCTTTTTCTTTTTTCCCCACTGTCGGAGTAATGAGATGAAGTTCAAAATCACTCGCGGCATAAAGAAGACGGGAAACAGGTGATCTTTTAAAAAATTCAACAAGCGCCGAACGCAGCGGTTTACCGATCACGATCCGCGTAATATTGTTCTCCCGGGCAAAACGAATAATTTCATCGGCAACATCGTCGCCGGAAAGCGTCATGATTTTTGCTCCCAGCTCTTCCGCGAGATTCAGCGCATCCGTTAAATAAACTTTTGCCTTACCCGAAGGTTCGGTAAAACCACTGGGTAAAACATAGACCGCATACCATTCGGCGTGAGCATCTTTAGCGATCGAATAGGCTTTGCGTATCAATTGTTTGGCATAGGGACTGGCGGCAATGCAGACAACAAGTTTATCCGATGTAGGCCAGGGACCGGGAATCGCTTTTGCCCTCATATAATTGAGAAGCTCGCTATCCATCTTGCGAGCTACCAGAGTCAACATGAGTTCGCGAAGGGCAAATAGATTGCCCCGTTGGAAAAAATTATCTATGGCATGGAGAGCCTGCTCGGGGATGTAAACCTTGCCCTCCTTTAACCTTTGCGTTAGCTCTTCCCAGGGAATGTCGATTACCTGGACCTCGTCGGCACGATCAAAAAATGTGTCCGGCAATGTTTCCTGCATGCGGACACCGGTGATTTTGGCGACAGCGTCATTCATGCTTTCAAAGTGCTGGATATTGACCGTTGTATGAACATCTATTCCGTTTTCCAGTAATTCCTCAATATCCTGATAACGCTTCGGATGGCGGCTGCCCTCGACATTGGTGTGGGCAAGTTCATCTACCAGGATAACGGCAGGATGCCTCACGAGAACGGCATCCAGATCCATTTCTCCGATAGAAATACCCTTATAATCAATCATCTTTCTGGGTATTACTTCCAGGTCGGCAAGAAGCGATTCCGTATCGGCGCGCTTATGTGTTTCGACAATACCAACGACGACATCTATCCCGCGTTTCTTCAACACATGGGCATCATTGAGCATGGCAAAGGTTTTACCGACACCCGGAGCGTAGCCGAGAAATATTTTTAATCTTCCCTTCTGGACATCTTCTTTTTCGACTTCTTTCAAAAGGGCATCGGGATCAGGTCTTAAATTTTTTTCTTCCATGCCGGTCGCCTTTATATTAACGATTACTGTTGTATCTTAAAGTTGTCGAGCGCAATGTTCAGATTCAGCACATGGACCCTCTCTTTTCCCCAAATTCCCAAAAAAGGATGTTGTGTGTTTTGATGAATCATTTTTTCAATATCCAGCTGCGTTATTTTTCTTTCTCCGGCAATGCGCGGAACCTGAAGCAGCGCCGCATCCACGCTTATATGCGGATCAAGCCCGCTGGCCGAAGCTAAAACCAGATCGGCGGGAATTGGTGTATTCGAAGGCAATCTATTTTCGCGGCGAACCTGCTCAATGCGCGTCTTGACTTGCCCTAACAGCTTGGCGCTGGAGGGCGCCAGATTGCTACCGCCGGAATTGCTCGCATCATAGGGAGGATCTGTAGCCGACGGTCGGCCATGAAAGTATTTGGGGCCGGTGAAAAGCTGTCCTATCTGCTGTGATCCGATAATAATATCTCCCTTTTTAATGATACTGGCATTTGATTGCCGGGAAGAACATTACTTGCGATATTGCGGTAATAATCAGCGGATAAATCAAGCCGCAAATAAGAGATAATCCGGCAAATACCAAAAGAGAACGTTTCAGTTGCAACATTGGATCCTCCTTTATAATACTTTCAATACGGACAAGTAAAATGTCAATTAGTTTTATGCCGACAAAAGGCAGAATCAACCCGCCCAGTCCGTAAATAGCGAGATTACGGCGCAGCAAAGCCGAAACGCTGGAGAGGTTGTAACGAACGCCGCGCAGCGCCAGCGGAATCAAGAGCGGAATGATGATGGCGTTAAAAATAACCGCCGACAGAACAGCGCTCTGAGGACTGGTAAGATGCATGATATCGAGTATCCGCAACTGAGGATACCCGAGAATAAAGATCGCCGGAATGATGGCAAAATATTTGGCGACATCATTGGCGACACTGAAAGTTGTCAGCGCGCCGCGGGTAATGAGAATCTGTTTGCCGATTTCGACAAGATCGAGAAGCTTGGTCGGGTTGGAATCGAGATCAACAATATTGGCCGCTTCCCGGGCTGCCTGCGTGCCGGCATTCATCGCCACGGCCACATCGGCCTGAGCCAGCGCCGGCGCATCATTTGTTCCGTCACCGATCATGGCCACCAGATGTCCCATCTCCTGATATTTGCGAATCAGTTCCAATTTTGTTGCCGGTTTGGCCTCGGCAACAAAATCATCCACTCCGGCCTCCGCGGCAATGGTGGCCGCCGTCATTGGATTATCGCCGGTAATCATAATGGACTTAATCCCCATTTGACGCAGTTTGGCAATACGGCCGCTGATGCCCTCTTTAAGAACATCTTTGAGCCGAATTGCGCCGAGAATTTCTTCATCCTGCGGCAACCAAAAGAGGCGTTGAACCTTCAGTGGAAATATCTGTTACTATTTTTTCAACATCTCTGCCGCTGGCATTGGCAACCCTTTGCCGCAACAAAATTCTCTGATGGCATCAAACGATCCTTTTCTTATCCGGTGGCCGTTCCAGTCAATACCGCTCATGCGCGTCTCCGCGCTGAAAGGGGCAAAAATCAGCTCCCTCCGGAGCACGAATATCACTGCCGCGTATCCCCAGTTTTTCCTTGGCCAGAACAACAATACTTCTGCCTTCCGGTGTATCGTCGGCAAGCGATGATAAAAGCGCCGCATTGATAAGGTCAGTTTCTTTTTTCTTATCCAAAGGAATAAATTCCGTCGCCATTCTATTGCCCAGCGTTATCGTGCCGGTTTTATCCATAAGCACGACATCAACATCGCCGGACGCTTCCACGGCACGGCCGCTCGTAGCTATAAAATTATACTGCAGCAATCTATCCATGCCTGCAATTCCTATGGCCGGCAATAATCCTCCTATTGTGGTGGGCATCAGGCACACCAGAAGGGCAATCAGCGTAGCAACAGCAACATTAACGCCCATGTAAGCGGCAAAATATTTTAAGGTCACAACAACAACAATGAACAGAACCGTCAGCGCAATTAAAAGCATATTCAGCGCCCGCTCATTGGGAGTCTTCTGTCTTTTTGCGCCCTCGACCATGCCGATCATCTGATCGAGAAAACTCTCTCCGGGATTGGCGGTAATGCGAACTTTTATATTCCCCGAGAGCACCCGCGTTCCTCCGGTCACGCCGCTGCGATCGCCACCACATTCTCTGATGACGGGTGCGGATTCTCCGGTTATGGCCGATTCATCAATAAGCGCGGTCCCCACGGCGACCTCACCGTCTCCGGGAATAGTGTCGCCGTCTTCCAGAAGAATCATGTCTTCTTTTTTCAACTGCAAAGCGGATATTGTTTCTGTGCTGCCATCATTCAATAATCGTTTAGCTACGGCTTCAGAACGGTTCTTTTTGAGAGAATCGGCTTGCGCCCGTCCCTGGCCTTCGGCAAGTGCTTCCGCAAAATTGGCAAATATTATGGTAAACCACAACCACAAAGTAATCTGCAAATCAAAGGCAATACTTCTGCCGGTAAATATATCATGCAGAACTATAAACGAAGTTACGATGGTGACCAGCTCCACAATGAACATCACCGGACTTTGAATCATGCTCACCGGATTGAGCTTCGTGAGCGAATCTTTGAGCGCCGGTAAAATAAACTTCAACTGCCAGATATTGATTTTTTTTGATTTCATTTTCCATTCACCTCAAAACGTTTTGCCGATCGCCAGAAGCAGTTGTTCCAAAAACGGCCCCAATGTGAAGACCGGGAAAAATGTCAACGCGCCGACAACAATGATTACACTGACCAGCATGACGATAAAAAGAATGCTGGTTGTAGGAAATGTCGCCACGCTTGTCGGAACAATTTTCTTACCGGCCAGAGCTCCGGCTATCGCCAGTGCCGGTATGATTGTGGAAAACCTGCCGACCAACATGGCCAAAGAAGTAGTAAGATTGTAGAAAATTGTGTTGGCATTTAGTCCGGCAAAAGCAGAGCCGTTATTGCCGGAAGCAGAGGCAAAAGCATAAATAATTTCGGATAACCCATGCGGCCCGGTATTGCCGAGGCTTCCCAACCCCGCCTGGGTGGAGATAGCCACGCTCGATAAGATGAGCAATAAAATCGCCGGAGAAATAATAATCACCACCGCCATAATCATTTCAAAGAGCTCCAGCTTTTTGCCCATGAATTCCGGAGTCCGACCGATCATCAATCCTGCCAGAAACATCGTGAGGATGGCATAGCTCAGCATTCCGATGAGACCGATACCCACACCGCCGAATATGACTTCACCTATGGCCATATTGAACATAAGAACCAGCCCGCTCAAGGGCATCAAACTGTCATGCATACTGTTGACGGCTCCGCAGGAGGTAACGGTTGTGGACTGGGCAAATAGAACAGAATTGACAACTCCGAATCTTACTTCCTTACCTTCCATGTTTATCCCGCTTGCTACTCCTGCTTTTTCCAGCAGCGGATTCCCCTGCATTTCCGCCCAGGCAAAAATACCTAACCCGGCAAGATAGAGAATCATCATCGCGGCAAATATCGCCAAGCCCTGACGCCGGTTTTTCAACATTGCTCCCAAAAGTAAAAGGCAGAGCCGCGGCAATTAAAAGAAGCCCCAATACTTCCAAAAAATCAGTCAGCGGTGTCGGGTTTTCGAAGGGATGAGCGGAATTGGCATTAAAGAATCCGCCGCCATTGGTGCCGATCTGCTTGATTGCTACCTGCGAAGCAACCGGACCCACAGCAATAACCTGTTTTGCTTCCTTCCAATGTCTGCGCCTGAATAGAGGGACTTAAAGTTTGAACAACGCCTTGAGAGACCAGAACAAAAGACCAGATAACGGCCAGCGGCAATAATACATATAAAACACAGCGGGTGAGATCAACCCAGAAGTTGCCGATAGCCGCCGCTGATTTACGGATAAACCCTCTGATTAAGGCAATGACGGCAACAATACCGATGGCGGCGGAAGAAAAGTTTTGGAACGTCAAGGCCCAGCATCTGGGTGAGGTAACTCATGGTCTGCTCACCGCTGTAGGCCTGCCAGTTGGTATTGGTGCCGAAGGAGATGGCGGTATTGAGAGCAGTATCCCAGCGAACAGCGCCGAATTTCTGCGGATTGAACGGCAGTATCCCCTGAATGAGCTGCAGAAAGAATAAAACCGCGATCCCGATTACATTAAAAATAACCAAAGAGAAGGCATAAGTTTTCCAGGACATTTCTTCTTTTACATCTATACTGAAGAGCCGATAGAGCAGTCTTTCCACAGGAGCAACAATAGGCGTCAGAAATGAACGCCCGTCGCTGAACACGGAAGCCATATATCCTCCCAAAGGAAAAGCCAATATCGTTAAGATTAACGGTAACAATATAATGCATAACCAGTCATTCGTCGTCATTTAAACCTCCTTTTGTCTTTCCCTATTTTCCAACGTGGCAAAAAATAACGAAACGACACGGTCGATCAAGCCCATGAGTGCCCTGCAGAAACAATGAAATTAAAAAAACGAGGTTAAGCGATTTCCTGTTATTTTTTAATCAATAAATACAGTTCGCCTCTTTCTTTGAGAGTGCCGGCAGTGGCTTCCGCGTTTGCACCAAAACCACAGAAAAGATCAACCCGCCCGGGGCCTTTGATGGCCGAGCCTTTGTCCTGGCTTAACACAAACCGGGAAAAATTGACCCTCTCCTTAACATTTCCTGCTGCATCAAAAACGGCTTTCGTCAGGCGGATAAACGCCAGAGCCCCTTCCGGAAAGTAATCCGGATCGGTAGCAATTGATCTTCCCGGTGTTACCGGCACGCCTAAAGAGCCCAGAGGTTCTTTATCCAGAAAGCGAAAGAACGTGTATCTTTCATTATGGCTTAAGATATCATAAATTTCCTGTTCGCTCTTTCCCTTTAAAAAAAGATGACGATAAGAAGCTTCACTGCTTTTTATTTTGCCGCCCTCCAGCATGAACTTGGTTATACTGCGGAAAGGCCGACCATTAGTTTGCGCGTAACCAACCGTTAAAAGTGTTCCATCTTCCAGTTTAATTTTGCCGGAACCTTGTATATGCAACGAAAACAACTCCACAGGATCAGACACCCAAACAAGCTCCAAATCTTTCCCCTGCAAAACTCCACCAACATCAATTTCCTTGCGGCTAAAATAAGGGACAAACTCGCCGTCCTGCATCCGGCCGATCTTATTTTCATTGGCAGCTAAACGCTTTACAATCAAATCGGGCGGCACTCGATAAAGCGGATATTTGTATTTTTCGGTCTTAGTCAATGAACCTTCCAAGAGCGGTTCGTAATAACCGGTAAAAAGCGCTTTCCTGTCCGCGTCAGCGCCTGCCACCATATAGATATCAAAGTCGGCGGCAATTCTTCTATTTAAATCGTCAGGAGTTCCGGATTGACGCAACAACTTCACTAAACGCTATGAGAGTTTCTTTAAGTTTGCCCGCGTCGACTAATCTATCCGCGATACGATAAACTTTATCCCGGCCGTTAGTTTCATAATACTTGATGCTGCGTTCAATCGCTAATTCCAAAGATGCTAAATCAAGATCATCCGTGAAATCGATATCGGAGGCGACAACAAGGGAAAATGGCTCGAGAGGTTTTTCCGGCGGTCTGGGCGGAATTTTCGGCAGAGCCTTTACGCATCCGGCAAGGCAGACGGCAATAAATATCAATCGGATAATATTGCGCCAGTATTTCATAGTTCCATAATCATCGCCACTTCATCGCAGTAATCGGGATATTTGGAACAGCGGAAACAATCCGACCAAATCTTCTCCGGCAGAGTTGTCCTGTCAACTTCTTTAAAACCCAGCTTGGCAAACAAATCCCTTTTATAGGTAAGAGTGAATATTTTAAAAAGCCCCAGAGTAATGGCTTCGGAAATGCAGGCTTCCACAAGTTCTTTGCCGATACCTTTTCCCCGATAATTTTCATCAACATAAAGCGAACGGATTTCCGCCAGATTTTCCCAGATGATGTTCATCGCGCAAATGCCGACCACTGACGATTCATCTTCATCATAATAAACAAAAAAATCCCGCAAAGAATTGTAAATATCCATCAAAGAGCGCGGCAGCATTTCACCCTTTCCCGCCGATAAATTAATCATGCGGTGAATAGTTTTCACGTCATCAATGCGCGCTTTCCTCAACATTTTTCTCTCCCACCTGAATTACCGGAATTTGATATTTTGGAGCCGTCAATCATCTCGCGGGCGTGCTCGCGAGTAGTCTGGGTTACATCCACTCCGCCCAGCATCCGGCTGATTTCTTCAATCTTCTGTTCCTCATCGAGTTTTTCCACGAAGGTAGTTGTCCTGCCTTTCATGATCTTTTTGGAAACATACAAATGATCTTCTCCAAAACAGGCAATTTGCGGCAAATGGGTGATACAAATAACCTGATGATTGGCGGATACCTCTTTTAATTTGCGGCCGACAATTTCCGCGGTGGCTCCGCCAATACCGTTATCCACTTCGTCAAAAATAATTGTCGCCACGGAACCGGTGCGCGACAAAACATTTTTCAGCGCCAGAACTATACGCGATAATTCACCGCCGGAGGCAATCTTATTTAAAGGTTTCGGCTCTTCTCCGGCATTAGCCGTCAGATAAAATTCTATCTCATCGCCGCCTTTCGGGCCGAAAGATTCGACGTTTTTATCAGCGGCACTTTTCTTAAAATTAGCCTGAAAAGAAGCGTGCGGCATATTTAACTCGTGTATTTCTTTATCCACGGCGTCTTTCAGCTTCGCCGCCGCTTCTTCTCTCAGTTGAGAAAGATCAAGCGCTTTTTGCCGTAAATTGTTCTTTAGCTGCTGCTTCATCTTTGGCCAGCTTTTCCAACTCTTCTTCCACGGAAAAAACCTGGCTGCAGTTCTTCTTCTATTTCCTGTTTTTTGGCAAGAACACTCTCGAGAGAGCCGCCATGTTTGCGTTTGAGCCTGCCCAACATTTCGAGACGTTCGTCAATTGCCGAGAGCCTCTCCGGATCAAAGAAAAGATTTTTGCTGTAATCGCGCAGAACCAAGGCCGCTTCCTGCAGCGTAATAAAACTGCCTTCGATATCCGCAGGGGCAAGCTTTAAATTCGCATCAATATTTTTAATTTCTTTTACCTGATTTTGGACTTCTTTCAATTTAACGATGGCGGAATCTTTCTCGCCATAGAGCAAATCATAAGCGTGGTTGGCCCAATCCAAGAGTTTTTGCGCGTTAACAAGAACTTTTTTTTCATCAGAGAGCGTTGTGTCTTCCGCCGGTTGCGGATTAATATCCTGAATTTCTTTTAGCTGAAATTTAAATAAATCTGTTTTTTCTTCACGGCTGCTTTCGCAAATTTTCCAATTTTTCTATTTTGTTTCTGATTTGCATGATATTGATTATACGCTTCGGCATAGGAAGCCCGGAGAGACAGGCAACCGCCGAATTCATCCAGAATATCAATATGATTTTCCGCATTAAGAATTACCTGATGTTCATGCTGGCCGCAGATATTAATCAGCGATTCGCTGATGGCGGATAAATTGGCCAACGTTGCCATTTGCCCGTTGATGAGCGCTTTGTTTTTGCCGGTACGCGAAATAACCCGGCGGATTATCAGCTCATCTCCATCGGCAAAACCCATTGCCGCGATTTTTTCCCGCAGCTTTTTATTGGAGGCGATATTAAAGAGCGCTTCCACCGTTGCCGCGTCAGCCTGCGATCTGATCATGTCCGCAGTCGCTCTATCGCCTAAGAGCAAACTTACCGCACCGATAATTATCGACTTTCCGGCACCGGTTTCTCCGGAAATAACATTCAGCCCTTCACCAAATGAAACATGGAGTTCATCAATGATGGCGAAGTTTTTAATGCTCAGGTCATTAAGCATTTTTCCTTTTCCCTGCTCCCGAAGGTAAACCGCCCCAGCCTAGTTTGGAACGTAATATTTCCCAGTAACTGCGATGCGGTGAAAGAACCAGTTTAGTCACATATTTTGATTTTTTTATAGTCACGACATCTCCGGACTTGATCTGATAAGACTCCTGTCCGTCCAAAGTCAAAGTGGCGCCCCTTCCTTTGGACCAGAGTGTTATTTTCAAATTCGAATCTTGCGGAAAAATAATCGGGCGGTTAGTCAAAGTATGGGGACAAATGGGATTAATAATTATCAAGTCTTTCCCGGGAAAGACAATCGGGCCGCCCGCGGAAAGCGAATAGGCCGTGGAGCCGGTAGGCGTGGAAATAATCAGACCGTCTCCCTTATAAGTTGTCAGATACTCACCGTCAACCGATGTTTCCAGTTCAGTAATGCGGGATAGATTACCGCGATTGATGACAACATCATTTAAAACATCGCCCACATTAGTAATGGTTTTGCCGTGTTTGATGGATACATCCAGCATCATCCTTTTTTCCGCCACAAACTTACCGCCCAGAATTAATTCCAGAGCTGAGTGCATTTCGTTTAAATTGACTTCGGTGAGATAGCCGAAACTGCCCATATTGATTCCCAAAATAGGAACACCATGTTTGGCAACATAGCGCGCCGCGCGGAGCATTGTGCCGTCGCCGCCTAAAACAACAAGCAGTTGAGATTTTCGCGCCAGTTCATCCCATTTAAGTCCGACGCCAATACCAGCTTTAGCGGCTATTTGAGCTTCCAGAAAAACTTCATTGCCTTTTTCTTCCAGCCACTCTTTTAAAGATTTGGCGTGCTGGGCTATTTTCGCTTTTTCTATATTGGCAACAATACCGATTTTCTTGATTTTCAGCGGAGCCACCTCCTGCAGGAGCCGGATGCTCCCTAAAATAATAGACCAAGCTTCAGAAACAAAGTGCATAACCTGATAAAGGTCACTGCCGCTGAAGCTTGCAGGTCGAATTATCCCGCGAAGTAGAGGATAGCGCGACCTCCCGCGGATTACGGCGCATTTCTCCTCTGGCCGGAGCCGGGGAATTTCAAATCGCGGGATTGATTACAACCTCAAAATATGAAGCTCACTAACATAAAAAAAAGTCGCTGTCTATCGCATAAATAATATTTTACAAAACATTGATATTTTAGGGTAATTACCGGGGATAAAGTCTTGACAGATTCAAGGCGTTTAATATACGGTGCACGAAGGTGAGGTGCTAATTATGGGTTTGCTCAAAGGCAATTTTACTTTTGCGAGTTTTCATGTGGAAGGTCAGTTACCGCAGGCATTTTTAAATTTCGTCAATAGACAGGATTAAAGCCAATGCCTTTCGGGAGACGACCAAATCAACGGAAGAAAAACGGCTGGGTTGGGTTTCTCTTACCGATGTTCTGGATACCGATTTTGAAAAGGCGAATTACGCGCTGGGCGATTATCTTATTTTTTCCCTGCGTATTGACCGTAAGCTGATCCCGCCCAAACTGATGAAACTAAAATTGATGGAAGAAGAAAGACGCTATCTTGACCCAAAGCGGCAAAAACAGCCGGATCAACAAACAAATCGCAACAGCTATCAAAGATAAGGTAAAATTGGAACTGCTGACCAAACTTGATCCCGTGCCTTCTTTTTACGATGTCTGCTGGGCTGTAGGACAAAACAAGATTTATTTTTCCTCGCTTGCCGATAAGGTTGCGGATGATTTTGTTGATTTGTTCAAAAAAACTTTTTCCTTGAATCTTAAACGCTTTTTGCCGCAAGAAAATCCGCAGATAGTAAAAAATGATGAATCCACAGAGGCTATCTCTCTTGATCGGCCGCGAATTTTTAACCTGGCTTTGGTTTAAATCAGAAGAACGCAACGGCAGGATAGCGCTAACCGACAGTGAAGAAGTCGAACTTCATTTTTTAAAAAGAATTGTTTTGGAATCCGGCGAAGGCGAATATTCCCAGGGTGTTGTCTGTCATGGAATCCACGCCGAACTCAAAGAAGGCAAGGAAGCTATCCGCCAGGGGAAAAAAGTCAAAGAAGCGGGAATCAAGCTAATTTATAATCAAAATGAATGGGAATTTACTTTTAAAGCCGATTCTTTTAATTTTCAGTCTTTGAGCCTGCCGGGAATATTGCAGCGAGAAACTCCGGAAGACCCTTCGGGAAACCTGCTGGAAAGAATTTATCTTATTGAAAACGCGGTAAAAACAATGGATAACCTTTTCGAATCTTTTTTACGTATCCGTTATTTACCCCAGTGGGAAGAGCGTGAGTTGAAGCTTATAGCCAAGTGGCTGGAACATTAATGCTGATTTCCGGACAGCAATACACTGCTCTCAAATTTTTCCCCGCCGGAAATACTTAGAAATACAGGTAAGGCCGCATGAAATTTTCCAGCATTTGTCTTTGATTTTCAAAATCCGCTTTACCTTTTGCCAGCGGCAGCTTAATTTGGGGACCAAAGTTAACCGTAACGCGCGCGAAAGGCTTAGGAACCATAAATTTATCCCAGCTGTGCATATACCAGGCTCGATCGGCCTTTGCATAGGCAGGAACAATAGCGGCATCAGCCCTTTGGGCCATGGTAATAACACCGGCCTTAACAATACCTGCCGGGCCCCTTGGTCCATCCATAATGTGCACCGCCAGCCGGTGCCGTTTAATCATGGATATCATTTCTTTTAAGGCAGTTCCCCCGCCGCGTGAAGAAGAACCCCATACTGTATAAAACCCGGACCGTTGAGCGACGCCAGCGGCAATTTGTCCATCCAAGCTGCGGGAAGACATCAAGGGGGGGTGGTATTTCCTATATTTATTGAAAACTCGAACACCGACAAAAAACTGCTGATGCCAGCAGCAGATAAGAATCCTTCCGCCCTGCTCCAGAAAATTAAGCCATTCGGCTTCATTTTCTATTTTCAGACGAAACGTCGCGCAATACAGCCGAACGGCCCAGTAAAGAAGTGCTCCGGCAAACCTGGTTTTGGCCAGTTTACGCAGTTTCTTGAACATCATTTAATCCATTTCATAGTTTTGTAAATTAACCATGGAAGAAACTTGCAAGCAAGAATAAATTTTGCCCTGATTATCGGTAGGTGATTGTTTAGATTGTTTAACCGCTGATAGATTTACTAGAAAACGATTTAAAGGCAGTCCCAATCACCAGTATGAACCCCAAAGCAAGCTGCGGAAATCGATTCGAAAGCTCACTGCGGTGAATTATACCGCTGCTTATGCGGGATTAATTCCACTTACGCTTCAAACTGCACTCCGTTTGTTTTACCACAGTGCTACGCGCCTGGTATAATTCGACCTGCAAGTTTCAGCGGTGACGTGACCTTTAGGTTATGCACTTTGTTTCTGAAACTTGGGTCTCCTTACGGCTTGATATTATTTTTTTGCGGTTCTGCTTTTTTCTTGCTGGGCTTTTTTTAATTTTTCTTCCTCGGCTTTTTTCAACTTCTCTTCTTCGGCAATTTTTGCTTTGGTTTCATTAATAAAATATTCCACCTTATAATCAAGACCGATGTTCGCGTAATCTCGCGCCACTGTTTCAAAACGTGCGAGGGCAGCCTGATATTTTTTCTGTTTGAAATAAAACTGCCCCACATAAAATTCTTGTTCCGCCAGCTTTTGCTTGCATTCGCGAAGCAACTTCTCGGCCATAGTGGAAAATTTGCTATCAGGGTAACGGGAAACAAGTTTTTCGAATTCTTTTTTCGCTTTAATTGTCGCCGTCTGATCGCGATCAATTGTTTCTATTTGGTTGTAATGGCACATGCCCATTTGGTAGATGGCATAAGGAACATTTTCGTTAGTAGGATGAAGAGTGATAAAATCGCTGTATGCGCTTTCCGCTTCCATGTATTCCTTATCACTATAATAGGAATCGGCTATTCCTATATCCGCTAAAATAGCCAGATTATGCAGGGGATATTCTTCTTTGAGTCGCAAGAAATATTCCCGGGCTTTTTTATAATTGCCTTTTCTGAAATTCGACAGATCCGCGCGAGTAAAGCCCTTCAGGAGAATTCCTGACCATCTCCTGCTTGCTAAATATATCCAGTAAAGAACAGCCGCTAAAGCAGCATAATACCAATATAACCATTATAAATATTTTCCAGTTCAATGTTTCCCGCAATATTTTTAAATACATGCCTTCACTACCTTTCAGCGGTACATTCTTGATTTATAAACTTTTCTTAACGAATTCTTCCAGCCTTTCCTTAGGAACAAGGCCGATGAGAGTATCGAATACTTTGCCTTCTTTAAAAAGAATAAGGGTTGGTATACTGCGCACACCGAAATTAAGCGCTGTTTTCTGATTTTCGTCAACATTTAATTTCATAACTTTGACACTGTCTTTGAATTGAGAGGCAAGCTCTTCGACAATAGGACCGATAGCTTTACATGGCCCGCACCAGGGCGCCCAAAAATCAATGAGCACTGGTTTGTCGCTTTTCAGAACTTCACCTTCGAAGTTATCGTCGGTGGCAACGCCTAAAAATTCACTGCTCACTTAATCGCGTCCTCCTTAACTTTTGATGGCACGCCTTTATGTCATACCACAGCACCAAAAGTCAAATGCTATTTGGCAAAACCGCCCTCTATGCATTTCTTTGACTCGGTAGAATTATTTTGCTATAAAACCATTTAATTAAGGGAGGTTTTTATGGGTTTCTTAGGCATTATTTCCACCAAATTAGTCATGGAAAGAAGCGATTTATTAAAAAAGGGCAAAGCTAGACCGATGAAAAATGAATTTGGTCAGACTTCAGTATTTCTCACAGATAGAATAGCCTTGATTTTGCGACACGGCAATGACCCTAATAATCATATTTTACCGCATTTGATCAACCATCGCGCCAATTTGCAGGCTCTAAAAGACATCGGCGTAACCGAAATAGTCGGCATCAATTCGACCGGCTCTTTAAAGAAGAATTTATGCCCGGGAATGATTGTTGTTCCCGATGATTTTATCACGCTTACCGCCACTCCCACCATTTATCAAAACAGCACTGTTCATATCACTCCCTCATTAAACGAAAAAGTGCGGCAAAAGATTATCAAAGCGGCGCAAAACTGTGGAATTAATGTTGTCAGACAAGGGAACTTACTGGCAAACGCAGGGGCCCCGGCTGGAGACAAAAGCGGAAATCAAAATGATGGCCAATTTTGCCGATATTGTCGGCATGACCATGGCCAATGAAGCGGTAATTGCTCTGGAAATGGATATGCCCTACGCGTCTGCCTGTTCCATTGATAATTTCGGTAATGGCTTGCTTGGATGAACCTTTAAGTATGGATGAAATACTTGCAGGCATCAGTAAAAATGCCGATTTAATGATTCGATTGCTGCAGAGCTATTTGGAGATTCAATCTTAGAAAAGCACAAATATTTTATTAACACCAAGATCTCATTTACGGCATCATAATATATTTTCTGGATTCCGGGACAAGCCCGGAATAACAAGTTATTTAAAAAGCACCCAGCTGACACGGCTTAATCTTTATTTGCAGAGCTTCACAGGCGGCGGAAACATTCATGCGGGGAATATTTAATTTTTCGGCAATTTCCCAGGCGGCGCTACAGGGAAGCCGGTCGTTTTTCAACACCGCTAAAATATTGTCTTTCAAATCCGGCGCGATTTCTTTGGCGGGCTGCACAATTTTTTTATGCGGGCTATAACCAAAAAGACCCAATTGACATTCGACGATATTGATATTTAAAATATCAATGGCAATACCGACATTGTTTTGGGCTATTCCTTTTCGCCGGGCAATTTCTTCCGCATCCGTGCAGGAAATATTATTCCCCTTGGCTTTTTGCAGAATTTCCTGCTTCAAAGAATCGTCAACTTTAGCCTCGCCATGATGTTTTTGAAAATATTTACCTTTATCCGAATGTGTCATGATCGTTTTCCTCAATTTAGAACTTATTTTGCATAAAGAGTTGGTTCAATCGCCGAAAGCGCTTCCGTATCCAGCGTTTTAAATCCTTTTTCCTCTAAAAGTTTTTCCGTTTTTTTCATTTGATCAACATCGACTACAAATACCGCTTTTTTAGAGCCTTCCAGCACAAAACCATAGGCGTTGTTAATATTGACTCCCTCCTGATATAGCAATTGGGTAAGACTATCCAGACCGCCCGGTTTGTCGGGAATAAGGATCGCCAGAACTTCGCGCAAATGCACAGTCATTCCCGCTTTGGCCAGAGCGGCTTCGGCACGTTTAGGATCGTCAACAATCAGATTGATTACGCCAAATGTATCCGCCGTCGCTATTGTTGTGGCCCGGATGTTGATTTTTTCGTTAGCGAGAACTCCGGTTACCTGAGCAAGTTTTCCGGGTTTATTTTCCGCAAAAATTGAAAGCTGATAAGCAATCATAATTTTCTCCTTATACATTAATTAAATATTTTCACAAACTTGATCTCCAAAGTAGAACGCGGCGGCGCATGGGACTATCGCAGCCATTCACTACTGTATTTTTGATGATCCATAAAAAGCTCCAGATGCAAGGCGTGCGAGTATCAAGGAGTGAGGCCTACTTTTGCGTAGGTCGCAACGACGCGAGACGAAGCGCAACGCAGCAGATGGACTTTTTATTGTATCATCATTTAGTCTTTGCGGTTGTCTACTACCCTAACCGCCTTCCCCTCTCCTTTCGGAATGCTATCCGGTTCGACCAAATCAACTTTGGGCGTAATCAGAATTTCGCTTTTTAATTCTTCGACAATTTTTTTTCTTAAAGCATCCAGTTGTTTCATATCGCCGGACAAAATATTTTTTGTTTACCTCCACCTTCACCGTCATGTCATCATTGAATCCTTCACGCTCCAGGATAATCAGAAAGTTAGTGCCGACGCCTTCTATCTCCATCAGTTTCTTTTCAATCTGCATGGGAAAGATATTAACGCCTTTCAGAATCAGCATGTCATCCGTTCTTCCCTTGATGCGTTCGATCCGGCGATGGGTGCGGCCGCAGGCGCAGGGCTCGGGAATAATTCTGGTTAAATCTTTGGTGCGGTAGCGAATGAGCGGCATACCTTCTCTCTGCAAAGTAGTCATCACCAATTCACCCTCTTCACCTTCAGCAACCGGCTGCAGCGTATTGGGGTCAATAATTTCCACCAGAAAACTGTCTTCCCAGATATGCATGCCCTTCTGGTAAGGGCATTCAAAAGCCACACCCGGCCCGTTCATTTCCGAGAGTCCATAAGAGTTAAAAGCTTTATAACCGTATATTTCTTCGATCTTTTTGCGCATCTTTTCCGTGTGCGGCTCCGCGCCCAAAAAAGCTATTTTTACTTTAGTATCTTTGCGCGGATCAACTTTTAGTTCGGTAAAAACAGTGGAGAGATGCAAAGCGTAGCTGGGAATTACATGAATCACCGTTGTTGCAAAATCCATCATCAGTTGAATCTGACGTTTGGAATTGCCCGCAGCCGGCGGGAATGACCAGCGCACCGATTTTTTCCGCGCCGTAATGAAAACCAAGACCGCCCGTAAAAAGGCCGTAAGTCATCATGTTTTGAAAAACATCGCTTTTGCGCATACCGGCCATATACATACAGCGCGCCAGAAGATTCGTCCAGCACAGCAATATCGTTTGCCGTATGGAAGACAACCGTGGCACGGCCGGTGGTTCCCGAAGACGAATGCATCCGGACAAGTTCCTCTTTCGGCACGGCGATAAAACCGTAAGGCCAGTGTTCACGCAAATCGTCTTTAGTGGTGAAAGGAAATTTATTAATATCGTTCAGGAACCCAAGTGACTTTACATTCAATCCTTTTTCTTTTAATATTTTGCCGTAATAAAAAGACTTCTGAACCCTGCCGATGGTATCTTTGAGCTGTGTCAATTGCAATTTTTCCAGCTTGGCTCGATTGAGTGTCTCTACATCCTTTTCCCAATACATTTATAACTCCTCCAAACTATTATCGATAGAGGTTTTTACAACTCGGCCAATTTTTTATCAAGTCAAATTAAATTTGTTGGGTTTCGGCTTTCGAGACTGTGTCATAATAGCAGAAAGTGCTATCAACACCGTCATGCCGACGAAAGCCGGCATCCAGAAGTTACTAAAAATACTAGATTCCCCCGTGTCAAGCACGGGGCAGGCTCAAAGTCACGCTTCGCTTGCACGGAATGACAAAAATGGTAATTGCGTCACAGCCTCTTCGCTAACCTGATACCATGAAGGGCACACGAGCTCACTCGCCGGAATGACGAGTCATGGACTTTTTACGAAATCTCCTTTACTAGAAAAATGATGATTATATTTTCCGGTATTGATCCTTATCGCGGATAATTTGCCCCTGCTTGACCAAGCGCTCCAGATGCTTATTCACGAGGACGCGCTCATTAAATTCAAAGAACTCCAGAGGCTTTCGAGGCTTTCCATAAATAAACCACGCAGCGGCAATTTCATCCAGTGTGTGAGGATTTCTTAAAAAATGCAAAATTTTTTTCTCTCGTTCGTAAATGATATTTTCGTATTCATCCCAGAGCTTCCCCGGATTTTCTTCAAATAAGCCTTTTTCATGGCAGGCAATCCATTTTTTTGCCGGAATTGCCTTGAGCCGCCGGATAGAATTGATGGTTTCTTCAATGCTGGAAGCAACATCGCCATACCATGGGCCGAATGAGGTTAAATCGTAGTCGCCTAAAAAAAGAAGTTCTTCTTCAGGGAAAAAGAAAGACAGATGGCCGGGGGTATGTCCCGGGGTAGCAATCACCTGCACCTTGACCTGCCCCAGATCAATTTCTTCGTCATCCCGGATAAAGCGCGCTTGAGACTTAGGCTGAAAATTGAATCCTTTCGTCATCACTTGTTTCCAGTAAGCTCTGCTGCGTTCATCGGAAATTCCGTACCAATCTAGAAAAATCTCGATGTCCGTCAAAGGTGGAAAATCCCGCTCGGAAATCCACAAAGGTGAGTCCTCAAAAAGATATACATAATGGAAATGATCTTCATGCCAGTGGGAAAGCCAGACCATGTCCACGCCATCCTTATCACGCAGGCTTTTGAGCTTTTCCAAACTACAGGCCGGATCAATGATAACACGAGCTTCGCTACTTTCAATATATAATGAATGGTTAAACGGATATTTACCGCGATTTTCGCCGCAAACAAAACGCAGGCGTCCGAACTGACGATCTTTCACAAATCCCTCCTATAAAATTATTGCCGCAAAATATATGAAATTATCCGCAGAATTTCCATAACTATTACTACGGCAATTAATCATGTCAATGCTATTACGAATAAACCCGGACACTGAAACATTAAACCACTGAAATTACTGGATTCCCCCGTGTCAAGCACGCAGCAGGCTCAAAGTTACGCTTCGCTTGCACGGAATGACAAAAAGATAATTACGACAAAGCCTCGGAGTTAACCCGACGCATGTCGGGCGGGAATGACGCTAGAAATCTATATTATTGCCGAAGCAATAACAGCACGATACTATTAACAATATTAGGTTGACTTTAAATAATTTTTTAGTAGAATTGATATAAAATTGAAGCGGAGAAAGAGTCAACCACAAAACATCATATTTACAGAGATATTAATTAATCATCGTAATCATCTTGCTCAAGAGAGGTTTTATAATGGCCAAAAAAATTTCATCTGGAATGAGCAAGCTCAAATCTAAAATCAGCAAACCCGGAACCCTCCGGGTATTGATAGTTGAGTATTCGGAAGACGATGTGTTGCTGATAATCCGTGAGCTGAAAAAAGGCGGATACCATCCGGTGTATGAACGGGTGGAAACCGCCGCCGCCATGAAAAAAGCCCTCAAAGAGAAGCAATGGGACATCATCCTTTGCGATTATAAACTGCCGAAATTCAATGTGCCTTCAGCCATTGCCCTGCTCAAGGAAACAGATATCGACATTCCCGTCATCGTTGTGTCCGGCTCTATCGGCGAGGAGACGGCTGTGGAATGCATGCGTTTAGGCGCTAAAGACTATATGATGAAACTTAACTTATCGCGCCTATGCCCTGCTATTACCAGAGAATTAAAGGAAGCGGAAGTTAGAAACAAGGAAAAGCGAGCGGAAGAGATGTTCCTCCGTAGCGAGAAACGTCTTAAAACATTGTATCAGGAAAGTCCCATTCCGACATTCACCTGGCAGAAAAAGGGAGACGACTTTTTCCTTATAGATTGCAACCGCGCCGCTATCCTGCTCACAGAAGACAGAATAAGCAATTATATGGGAAAGAGTGCGCTGAAGCTGTATCGGAAAAGGCCAGAGATTACCGATGACATGCTCCGATGCTTTAAAGAACAATCCACCATTAGGAGGGAGCTCGTCTCTCAACACTTTGCACCAAGCAAACTCCTATCTATTTATTATTCCTACATTCCCCCGGATTTGATTATCGTCCATATGGAAGATATTACTGAACGCAAGAAAACGGAAGAATCGCTGCATCAGAGTGAGGAGAAATATCGAAACATTCTGGAAAATATCGAAGATGGTTATTACGAAGTAGACCTTAATGGTAACTTCACCTTTTTCAACGCTTCACATGTGCCGAATCCTTGGGTATCCCCAAGAAGAAATGATGGGCATGAATAACCGTCAGTTTACAGACAAAGAGAACGCAAAAAAACTTTTTAAAACGTTTAATGAAGTCTACAGAACAGGGAAACCCACCAAAGAATTCGATTGGCAGATTATAAGAAAAGATGGGACTAAAAGATACATTGAAGTATCCGTATCTCTACAAAAGAATTCATCAGGCAAACCGATCGGATTTCGGGGTGTTGCTCGCGACATCACCGAGCGCAAGCAGGCGGAGGAGGCGCTGCGGCTGAGCGAGTTGCGCTACCGTGAGCTTTTCGATAATATCAGTAGCGGGGTAGCGATCTACGAAGTAAAGGACAATGGTAATGATTTCATCTTCAAGGATTTCAATAAGGCGGGAGAACGGCTGGATGGGGACCGGAAAGAAGATATCATCGGAAAGAGCATCTATCAAGTCCGGCCGGGTATCAAAGAATTCGGATTACTGAATGTGTTTAAAAGGGTCTGGGAAACGAACATCCCCGAAAATTACCCAGCTTCATTTTACAGCGATAATACGTTAAAAAAATGGTTTGAAAACTACGTTTACAAACTCCCCTCCGGCGAAATAGTCGCCGTATATGATGACATCACCGAGCGCAAACGGATGGAGGAGGAGCTGCTGGAGAGCGAAAGGAGATACCGTTTAATCGCGGAAAACTCAGCGGATCAGATATCGATCATGGATATGAATCTGCACTTTACTTACATCAGTCCGGCCATCATGCGTCTCCGCGGATTAACTGTTGATGAGGCGATGGAACAGACTCTTCAGCAGGTCTTGACCCCTGAATCCCTCCGGCTCGGCCTTACTGTCTTTGAAGAAGAGATGCAACTGGAGGTCGGTGGAACAGGTGATCCCGATAGAATACGCATTTTAGAGCTGGAAGAATACAAGAAGGATGGCTCCATTATCTGGGTGGAGGTCAGCTTCACCTTTTTGCGCAATAAGGACAGCAAGCCTGTCGAGATTCTCATGGTGTCCCGAGATGTCACTGAGCGCAAGCAAATGGAGAAAGTGTTGCAAACAAGTGAGGAGAAATATCGAAGCATTATTGAGAACATACAGGAAGGCTGTTTTGAGAATGACCTTGCCGGCAATTTTACCTTCGTTAATGACGCGGTGTGCAGACTTACGGGATATTCCAGAGAGGAATTGGTCGGAAAAAGCAACAGGCAGTATATAGATGAAAAAAGTGCTAAAAAAATCTATCAGATCTATAATAAAATCTACCGAACAGGGGAACCGGTTAAGGGGATTGAGGAGGAATATATCAGAAAAGACGGGATTAAAGGGTTTGCCGAACTTTCGGTATCTCTTATCCGTGATACAGAAGGCAAACCGATCGGATTTCGGGGTATTTCTCATGACATTACCGAGCGCAAGCAGGCGGAAGTAGCACTACGGAATAGTGAAGCAAATTATCGGCAACTTTTTGATAATTCCCCTGCTGGTATATACCAAATTAATTTTAGAACTGGAAAGTTTTTAAAAGCAAACGATTTAATTTGTGAATATCTTGGCTGTAGTCAAAAAGAAATTACGTCACTAACCCCATACGATTTCCTAACTAAAGAGAGCCAAATATTATTTTTAGAGCGCCTCAGCAAAATGGCTATAGGTGATAAAGTACCGCAAGATCCAGAATATGAGTTTGTAGATAAAAATGGGAAGCACAGATGGCTAAAATTAAACGTAAAAAACATTTACGATTCAGAAGGTCTTGCAGGAGCCGACGTTGTTGCACATGACATCAGCGAACGCAGGCAGGTGGAGTCCCAAAGGGAGGCTGCGCTCGAGGCGCTGCGGCTGAGCGAAGAAAAATATCGTATGGTCGTAGAAAATGCAAAGGAAGCAATCATCATCATACAGGATTTGAAGTTGGTCTTTGTCAATCGTGCCGCTGTGGACATGATAGGATATTCCGGAGACATATCAAAATCCAAACCTTTCACAGACTTTGTCCATCCCGATGATCTTAATATGGTCAGCGATCATTATATAAGGAGAATAAAAGGCGAGGAAGTTCCCCCTGTTTATTCTTTCCGGGTTGTCAGCCAGGATGGAACCGTTAAGTGGGTTGAACTTAATGCGGTTGTTATTCAATGGGAGGGAAAACCTGCTGCCCTGAATTTTCTGAATGACATCACCGAACGCAAGCAGGCGGAAGAAGAACGTAAGAAGAGCTTTGAGCGGATGAGAAAAGCGCTGGGAGCCACAGTCCAATCCATCTCCATAACCGTGGAAATGAAAGATCCCTATACTTCGGGTCATCAACGGCGGGTATCCGATCTGGCCCGGTCGATGGCCACAGAAATGGGCTTATCGGCAGACCGGCAGGACTTTATCCGTACTGCCTCCTCTATTCATGACATCGGCAAGATATCCATTCCGTCGGAGATACTCAGCAAGCCGACGAAACTGACTGAACTGGAATTCAATTTGATTAAAACACACTGCCCAGTCAGGCTACGATATCCTGAAAGACATCGAATTCCCCTGGCCGGTGGCCGATGTCGTCCTTCAGCATCATGAACGGCTGGATGGATCCGGCTATCCTCAGGGCCTTCAGGGAGATGATATTCTCCTGGAGGCACGGATTCTGGCCATCGCCGACGTCGTGGAGGCCATCGCGTCCCACCGTCCCTATCGGCCGGCACTGGGAATCGATTTTGCTCTGGAAGAGATTTCCGGGAATAAGGGCATCCTTTATGATGCCGATGCCGTGGATGCCTGTCTGAAATTATTTCGAGAGAAAGGCTACACCCTGGTTTTAAAAAAGTAGCTGATAGTAAAGTAAAAACAGATTACAGAGATGATAAAAAAAGATTACAATGATTAATTAATCACCGTAATCATCTTGCTCAAGAGAGGTTTTATAATGGCCAAAAAAATTTCATCTGGAATGAGCAAGCTCAAATCTAAAATCAGCAAACCGGAATCCCTCCGGGTATTGATAGTTGAGGATTCGGAAGACGATGTGTTGCTGATAATCCGTGAGCTGAAAAAAGGCGGATACCATCCGGTGTATGAACGGGTGGAAACCGCCGCCGCCATGAAAAAAGCCCTCAAAGAGAAGCAATGGGACATCATCCTTTGCGATTATAAACTGCCGAAATTCAATGTGCCTTCAGCCATTGCCCTGCTCAAGGAAACAGATATCGACATTCCCGTCATCGTTGTGTCCGGCTCTATCGGCGAGGAGACGGCTGTGGAATGCATGCGATCAGGCGCTAAAGACTATATGATGAAACTTAACTTATCGCGCCTATGCCCTGCTATTGCCAGAGAATTAGAAGAGACAGATGTTAGAAACAAACAAAAGCAGGCGGAATCCCAAAGGGAGACGGCGATCGAAACGCTTAAAGAAAGCGAAGAAAAATATCGCAATCTAGTTGAACGAGCCAGTGACGGCATTGGTATTGCGCAGGAGGGAACTATCCACTATGCCAATACAAGATTAGCACAAATAGGAGGTTACACTGTACATGAAATAATCGGTAAACCTTTTACCGATTTCTTTACACCCGAGGAAGTTCCAAAAGTTCTTGATCGCTACAAGCGACGCATGGCAGGTAAAAAAGTTGCCCCTATCTATGAAACGGCGTTGAGGCATAAGAATGGCAGCAGGGTAGATGTTGAGGTTAATGCAGGTGTCATTACCTACAAAGGGAACCCTGCCGATCTTGTCCTGGTTAGAGACATTACCGAGCGTAAAAGGATGGAGAAAGCGCTGAAGGAGAGTGAAGTGACTTTACTCGCCCTCATTAATGCAGCGAATGATTCCGTTATATTAATGGATACCAGGGGAGTGATTTTGAACCTTAATAAAATTGCAGCAGAAAGACTTGGACGAAGCAAAGATGAATTGCTTGGCACCTATGCCGATGACTCACTCCCTGAGGATATTGCCAGGATGCGACGATCAACAATATCGCAGATACTTGAATCCAAGGAAACAATCAGGTTTGAGGATCTACGCGATGGCATCTGGTTTGATACGGTTGCATTCCCCATTATGGAGAAATATGGCACAGTTAGTAAGATAGCAATCATTGCCCGTGACATCACTGAGCGCAAACAAGCGGAAAAAGAACTGCGAGAGAGCGAAGAGCGATTTCGTCTTGCCTTTGAGAGCTCTAATACGGGGATGTGTCTGGTAGATCTCAAAGGAAATTTGGTCAGGGTCAACAACAAAATGTGCGAAATCTTTGGCTATGCTAAAGAGGAACTCGAACGCATGACTGTAAATGACATCGCTCTCCCGGAAGACATTGATAAAAGCCCCGAGTTCATACAAAAATCTCTACAAGGGAAAATAGGCAGTGATACATTCGAAAAACGCTATTTTCATAAAAAAGGGCATGTGGTGACATGCCAGGTTGCAAGTTCACTTATCCGCAATGCCGCTGGCTCCCCTTTATACTTCATCTCTCATATCCACGACATCACCGAACGCAAGCAATTAGAAGAAAGTCTGGTAAAAGAGCAGGAGGAGATTAAGCTCATTATCGATTCTTCGCCGACCATAGTGTTCTATAAAGATAAAGAAGGAAGATTTATACGCGTTAATAGGTCATTTGCCGAGGCGCTTAACATGCCGGAAGAAAATTTCCTGGGGAAAACAGTCTTTGACCTTTATTCACCTCAGACTGCTCAAAGCATGACGGACGATGACCATGAGGTTTTTCAATCAGGGCGTCCTAAACTTAACATAATAGAACAATATAAATCTGCAAGCGGCATACGATGGGTGCAGACAGATAAGATCCCTATCTTTGATAAAGATGGCGTTCCAATCGGTCTCATCGGTTTTGCACAGGATATCACCGAGCGCAGGCAAGCCGAGGAAAAGCTGCGGAAGAGTGAGGAAAGAATGAAGAGCATTTTTAGCGCGGCACCTATCGGCATTGGCGTACTTGTCAACCGTGTTTTTGTGGATATTAATGAGCGCATATCTGAAATGACCGGTTACAGCAAGGAAGAACTTATAGGCACGAGCGCCCGCGTTCTGTATCCGACACAGGCTGATTTTGACTATGTCGGAACAGAAAAATACCGGCAGATTGCCCAAAGAGGAATAGGTTCCGTTGAAACACGCTGGAGGAAAAAGGACGATAAGATTATTGATATATTACTCTCTTCATCTCCCCTTAATTCATCGGACTTATCTCGCGGTGTTACGTTCACTGCTCTCGATATCACTGACCGCAAAACGGCGACGGCAGCGCTAACGAAAAGTGAAGAGAAGTACCGCAAGTTTTTTGACAATGATTTGACAGGGGATTACCTATCGGCACCTCAGGGTAAAATATTGGATTGCAACGAGGCTTTTGTCGCAATATTGGGATTCAGTTCCAGTGCGGAAGTCATAAATTCCAACTTCGAAACATTTTATCTGCGGCCAACAGACCACCAGGTTTTAATGGAGCGTTTACGCCGGGAGAAAAAAATCGTCAACTATGAGGTGGACTTTGTCAGACAGGATGGTCAGGTCATCACGGTGATCGAGAATGTCATCGGTTTCTTTGATAGTCAGGGTGCAATGGTCGGTTTCCAAGGGTACATGTTCGACATCACCGAGCGCAAGAGAACGCAAGATGAGTTGCATAAACGAAGTGAAGAACTACAGACTATAATAGAATCTTCTCCCATTATGATTTATTTCAAAGACACAGAAAACAGGTTTCTTCGCGTGAATAAGGCGGTTGTTGACGCGTCCGGTCTGGCCAAAGAAGAAATAGAAGGTAAAAGTAACGAGGAAATTAATCCGACTTTGGCCGTAAAGTTGTGGGAAGAAGACAAAGAAATCATCACTACAGGCAATCCAAAGAGCGGCATTTTGGAAACCATAAAGACAAAAAGCGGCTTAAAAATACTCCAGACAGATAAAGTCCCTTACAAAAACAAAGAGGGAAATATCATTGGCATTATCGGGTTTTCCATCGATATCACCGAGCAGAGGAAAGCTCAAGAAGAACTGCTCAAGAGTGAAGAAAAATACCGTAACCTTGTGGAAAATGCGCAGGAGGGTATCTACCAGTCAACTACCGAAGGCCGCCATCTCGCCGTAAACCGGGCATTTGCACGTATGCTGGGATATGCTTCCCCCCAAGAAGTTATGACGACCATTACCGACATTGCCCAACAGCTTTATGTAAATTCGGACGACCGCGAGAAATTGATTGAACTGGTGAATGAAAAAGATTCGGTAATGGATTTTGAAACACAGTTTTATAAAAAAGACGGAGGCAAAATCTGGGTATCTGTCAACATGCACGCTGTGCGGGATGAGGACGGCCGTCTACTCTATTATCAGGGAATTGATCAGGACATAACAGAAAAAAAGATGATGGAAATGGAGCGTCAGGATAGTATCAAGCGCTTAAGGAAATCGCTGGGCGCGACAATCAATGCCATGGCCGTAACTGTGGAAACGAGAGATCCTTACACGGCAGGTCATCAGCGCCGAGTGTCCGATCTGGCTCGTGCTATCGCCACGGAGATGAACCTGGGAAGCGATCAAATCGACAGCGTGCGCATGGCCAGCATGATTCACGATATCGGCAAAATATCAATTCCTTCCGAGATTCTCACCAAACCCACGGAACTGACCAAGCTGGAATACAACTTAATTAAAACTCACTCTCAGTCGGGATACAATATACTGAAAGACATCGATTTTCCCTGGCCCATTGCCCGGATTGTCCTGGAGCATCATGAGCGCATGAACGGATCGGGGTATCCTAACGGATTGACGGGAGAACAAATCCTTCTGGAATCAAAAATTATAGCTATAGCCGATGTTGTGGAGGCTATTTCTTCACACCGGCCTTACCGGGCTGCCTATGGGATTGAAGTAGCATTGGATGAGATTACCAAAAACAAAGGCACTCTTTATGACCCGGAGCTAGTTGATGCCTGTTTGCGGCTTTTCCGGGAAAAGAATTATAAACTGGCCGCTTGATGATATTTTATTTATCTCGTAGTTTTTATAAGCAGAGCTGATTTACTTAAGGAAATATGCGGACTATAGCCAGGAGTGAATCCTGCTTTTAAGGCTAAATGAACAGTCTGTGTGAATTTTGTTGAGCTTACGTGTAATTTCGGCTCCACCATCAAAAATTTACCATCATCTTTTAACAAAGAATATAATTCAGCCAAAAATCGCTGTTTATCCGGCACCTCATGAACCATCCAAAAGGCCAAAATAAAATCAACCTTAATGTCAACACCCAATGAAGCCGCTGAACTCAAATGAAGATCAATACGCTGCTGCACGCCCCGGTGCCCCGCCCTCTTTTTAATTGCCGTTAGCATTTCCTGCTGGATATCGGCGGCAATTACCCGCCCTCTATCGCCAACCAATTTGGCCATGGGTATGGTAAAATAACCAATCCCCGGGCCGACATCCAGAACGGTGTCTCCTTTTTTTATGTATGGCTGAAGAATTTTATAGGGGTCATGCAATAATTTACGAAACACATTGTCAAAGGTAAAACACAGCCAGCGCGGACAAACGTGTTTAACTCTAAAAAACATATAATCGGAAATTTTATTCATATTACCTCTTGTGTTATTTCCATTTAAAAAATGTTTCTTAAAAACTCCAAAACTTTTGCGTTTACTTGCTCGGCTTCTTTTCCCCTCAATATCCCGTGGTGTTTGGCATCGATTCGGATAAGTTCCTTTTTGGGAGTGCCGAGTTTTTCTAATATTTCCCGTCCGCTTACCGGATTCACTACCGGATCTTCCGAACCTTGAATTACCAGCGTCGGGTCTTTGATGTATTTTAACCGATCTTCAGCGAGGTTCATAAGCTTTTCGAGTTCATTCACCCCGCTCACAGGATTGCGCAGGTAATTAATCTGCGGATTTTCCGGGTCGTTGGCAATGAATTCCATCTTCCCCTTGTTTGTGTTGATTTTCGAAAGGAATTTATTCCAGGCGACAACCACTGATGAAAACCTGGAGGAGATGTTCTGAAGCTTTAGAGGTGCATTGATCGATATTACTCCCGCAAACCTGCCGGGCTTATTTGAAGCCTGTAATAAGGCTATTCCCGCACCCGTGGAAAAGCCACCAATGGCGAAAGATTTCATGGAATTTTTCATGATGATGTACGCCCTGCTTACGGAATCATACCATTTTTGCCAGTTGCGGCCCGCTAAATCTTCCGGGGCAGTACCATGCCCTCGCAGACGCGCGCCGTATACGTTGTAGCGTTTTTTATAGAGATAATCCGCCAGCGGCCTAATCTCTTCAGGAGCCGCCATATATCCGTGAACAAGAATAATCCCTTTCTTACCAAAGAAACGCTTCATAAAAAAAGGCGCTCCGATATTTTTGGGCTTGCTTTCGCCCTTGATGTAATACATCTGATAATCGCTTTCGAAAAGCTCCCTATCAAGCGCAATAAAGTGATTTCTGATCCTTTGCCTGATATAATCGACCGGCAGCATCATCAGATGATTAAGAGATTTTATCAGATGTGTCAGCGGCTCTATCTCGTTTGTCAATACCTCCACGATATTATCTTTCCGAATAGTATGAAATTCGTATTTTTTACTGAAACGTTCGTGATTTTTGGTAATAATACCGTCCCGCAGGGTTATGAGGTTTTCGGATGAGGCGGCTTTTATAAAGCTCTCGTATTTTTCGTGGTGATCATCCGTGAGAAAATAGAACTGCTTTTTATTCAGAGACGTATGGTAGTTCGTTAAACCACTGGCGCGCAAATGTTCGACGGCCAGAAATACGCGGTTTTTAAAATCGTTCTCACTAATTTTGTTTCTACTGTATTTTGTCAAAATATAAGAAAAAAGATGATCATGATTAACGGTCGTCATGGAGTAGATGGCATCCATATAATCATACATAATGCCGATATAGAGCTTTTTAAATGGAGAAACATATTTCAATTCTCCGGGATGCAAATAAAGATTATTATCGGCCAGCATCTTTTTCACTCCCACACTCGCCGTGATATAATTTTTCATTGGTATCGGCTGACCGAAGTTAATATCGATATCCACACCGTCCATAATCATGGAGCCCTCGATTTGCATCTCTTCTTCAAACCGCGCGGGAATATTATTGATAAAGTAGTTTACCAACTTGCTGATGGCATTATTCCTTGCTCTGATAGGATAATAGGTAATGTTTACCGGGACAATATATGTTTCCTTCCGGAGAATTTGGTCTAAATTCGCGGGATCAAAACCGAAGTGTGTTGCGAGCCTTGTAATGGCCGAAGTATCTCCTCTGTCCGAAAGCATCCGTAACTCTTCACGTATAAATTGAGACCTCAAGGCTATCCGCCCCGCTCCGGTGTGTGGCGGCCTCCTGATTCCGGTGTTGTAAACCATATACTTGCCCTTCTCGATAATCTTCTTGTCCTTTATCATCTGTCCTTCCGGGAAAATAATTACCGGATTGGAATCGGTAAGAAGAGCGTTGATAAGCAATGTGTCTCTCTCCGGGTTCGCGGTGGAAATCCCGCCTAATCTGTCCATAAGCTCGCCTATTTTCCCGCCAAAAAAAGAGCTGTCCGCCAGAGAAATTGGATATTTTTTTATGCTCTTTTTAATTACATAGGGCATCAAAATTGTTTCCATCCGCGTGAAGTGATTGATTACATAGAGGACAGGCTGGTCAGGTACTCCCTCGTCTCCATGGATGCGTATGTCCGTGCCCGATGCTTTAATTATGGTATCAAGAGTGATCGTAATGGTTTTAATCAGAGTGTTTGATATATTCATCGAAAATCTCCGTGGTTAATTATTTCTTCTCCTGGCACTTGCTTTATATCCGCTAATACTGCTTTTAATATATCCGGTTTATTGGTAAATATTCCGCTTACACCCAAATCCAAAAAACGGCGCATGTTCCTTTTATCATTTACCGTATAAATATTTACAGGAATATTATTCAATTTAAGATTCATAAGCCATTTCTTGCTAAGCTCATTTTTGGAGCAGTTGAAGGCATCGGCTCCAAGTAATTCAATTATTTCTGAAGGCAGCTTTGAGCCATAATACCCTTTTTCAAATAACACGGCAGCAACTACAGTACGGTCTATTTCCTTAAGATGCCTAATGGCACGTGGATCATAGCTCGAAAAAACTACGTGTTCCCTCATTCCCCTCATCTCAACAATGTTCAGACTCTTTTCTTCAATTCCGTTCCGGATATTTTCATTAACTGCTTCGGTTTTAATTTCAATGTTTACTGCAATCTTATCCCGACAAAGGTTCAGTGCCTCATCTAAAGTCGGTATTTTTGCATCTTGATACTCCTTATCAAACCAGCTTCCCGCATTCAGTTTTTTTAGCTCGACAAGAATGTAGTCGGCAATCCTGCCTTTGCCGTTCGTACAGCGCGTGAGTTTTTCATCGTGAAATACTACCACCTCTCCGTCCCTGGTCAGTTGAACATCGAGCTCAATCATATCAGCGCCCATCGAAATTGCTCCCTGAAATGATTCAATGGTGTTCTCGGGATAATAAGCGGATGCCCCGCGGTGGGCGATGGTTGTAAATTCGTCGCCTTTAATATAATTGTATTTAAATAAGCAATACGGCTTCCCCATTACTATATCGCCCGATAAGTTTAATATGAATAATTTTGTCTATTCATTTTATCATTAAACGCCAGACAAGTTCATTAAAAATATTTAGATGAGGCGTCCTGATTGAAGAAAGATTTTTTTATAAACCGTGAGTTTTAGGTTCTCTTTTTTTTGCTATAAATAATTGCAATTGTTTCGGATTATGGTGACAAATATATAAATTTATGCAAGATTATCTAGCCGCGTACTTTTGTGGTAAAAAAATGTGCCGGTTTAAAGGTAATGTTTAACTTGGAAAAATATTCTCTGCTGCAAAACATATTTCTGGGACTATCACTTGCTGCGCCGATTGGGCCGGTTAATCTGGAAATAATCAAATGTGGATTGAGGTCCGGCTTCAGGCAGGCATTTCTCACCGGTGCCGGCGCTATGAGTGCCGATACCACTTATTTGACGCTTATTTTTTTCGGCCTTACTTCTTTTTTAAATATCGCTTTCATGAAAATTATTTTAGGCATCGCCGGCAGCGTCATTTTGATATATCTGGGCATATTCAGCGCAAAGGAATTTTTTCATAAGGCTATCAATGTGGAAAATCCGCGGCGACGGCTGTTCAACAGTCCCTTTATCACCGGCTATGTTCTGGCTATTTCCAGCCCGATGACAATCGTCTGGTGGACGGGGGTATTCGGCGCACTGCTGTCTTCACAAACTCATGTACAAACAAATTTATCCGCCTTTTTCTCATGTGTTTCTATTTTGCTGGGCTGTTTTCTCTGGGTGGTTTTTCTTGCCGTTGCCCTGCATTGGGGCAAAAAAATCATCAATGAAAAAATTCTCAGATTTATTTCTTTAATCGCCGGAATATTTCTTGTCGGTTTTGGTATTTATTTTCTGCATCAGACATACATATTATTACTTAGATAAGCGAAAGCCTTTACTTCTTGCATACCGGTCACTCTTTTTATTGTCTCAGGAAAGAAATAAATTGATTAGTTATTTTTTGGATAGATATTCATGAATAGCATTTGCCGCTTTGCGGCCGGCGCCCATTGCTAAAATTACTGTGGCGGAACCGGTGACAATATCACCGCCGGCATAAATACCTGCGCGGCTGGTAAGTCCCGATTCATCCTTTGTAATAATATAGCCGCGCTTGTTTGTTTCCAGCCCGGGTGTGGTAGCGGGCACTATCGGATTGGCCATAGTTCCTACGGCAACCACAACGGTATCCACATCAATCACAAACTCGGAACCTTTGATGGGCACAGGTCTTCTTCTACCCGAAGCATCCGGCTCGCCCAATTCCATTTTGATGCATTTAACACCGGTTACCCAACCGGCATCATTCCCGATATATTCCACCGGATTGGTCAGCATCAGAAACTCCACGCCTTCTTCCCGGGCGTGATGAACTTCTTCTTTTCTCGCGGGCATTTCCACTTCCGTGCGGCGATAAATAATCATGGCTTTCTCAGCTCCTAAGCGGAGCGCCGTGCGCACCGAATCCATAGCCACATTGCCGCCGCCAATTACTGCTACGCGCTTACCGCGAACAATAGGTGTATCATACTCGGGAAAGAGATACGCTTTCATTAAATTGGAACGAGTCAGATATTCATTAGCCGAATATATGCCGCTTAAGTTTTCTCCGGGGATATTCATAAACACAGGAGCGCCGGCGCCAACGCCGATAAATATCGCGTCATAACCTTCAGCGAAAAGCTCATCGATTGTTTTAGTGCGGCCAATAACAAAATTAGTCTCAATCTTTACACCCAACTTTTGCAGATATTCCACTTCCGCTTCCACAATCGCTTTGGGCAGGCGGAATTCCGGAATTCCGTAAACAAGTACACCGCCGGCTTTATGCAAGGCTTCAAAAATGGTAACATCGTATCCCAGCTTAACTAGGTCTCCGGCAATGGTAAGCCCCGCAGGTCCGGCGCCGACTATGGCAATTTTCTTACCATTGGATTTAACCACAGGTGGAACGGAGACTTTGCCGCTGTTTCGTTCGTAATCGGCAACAAAGCGCTCCAATCGGCCAATGGCCACAGGCTCACCTTTTTTACCTAAAATGCAGGTTTTTTCACACTGGTCTTCCTGCGGACAAACACGACCGCAAACTGCCGGCAAACTGTTTGTTTCTTTCAAAGTTTTCGCCGCCTCGATAAAATTACCTTCGACAATTTGTTTGATAAACTCCGGAATTTTGACATCAACTGGACATCCGCTGATACAACCCGGTTTTTTGCATTGAATACAGCGCTTGGCCTCGATCATCGCCGTATGCTCGAAATAACCCAGAGGAACTTCCTCAAAGTTACGAATCCTTTTTTGTGGTTCTTGCTCCGGCATCTTCTGCCGCGGCACTTTTTCCTTCTTTTCTTTCGTTTCTTTAATTTCCATCGCATCCACACTTATGCTTTTCATAAGCTTCACGCTCTAAATCACAATACATCTTCAGACGGTCAGCCAGTAGTTTAAAATCAACTTCGTGGCCGTCGAATTCCGGACCATCCACGCAGGTAAGCTTTGTTTTCCCCGCTACGGACACGCGGCATGCGCCGCACATCCCGGTCGCATCCAACATAATGGAATTCAAACTGACGATTGTTTTGATGCCATGCAGTCGGGTAACATCGCTGATTACCTTCATCATCGGAACCGGACCGATAGCAAAAACGCGGTCGATCTTCTCTCCTTTAGCAATCATTTCTTGCAGCACCTGACTTACAAATCCGTGGAAACCATAGCTGCCGTCATCAGTCGCTACAATTAAGCGGTCGGAAGTTTTCGCCATTTCCGCCTCCAAAATAAGCAAATCTTTCGTCCGTGAACCTATTATTGATATTACTTCATTGCCCGCTTTTTTCAAAGCCACAGCCAGCGGATAAACAACGCCGACACCGACACCGCCGCCAATGCAAACAACGCGTCCGTAATTTTCAATTTCCGTGGGATTCCCCAATGGGCCTTGAACATTTTGAAGCGAATCCCCTGATTTCAGTCGGGCTAATTGTGCCGTTGTTTTCCCCACAATCTGAAAAATGATGGTGATGGTTCCGGCCTGAGCATCGGAATCAACAATGGTAAGCGGTATGCGTTCGCCCTTTTCATCTATTTTCAAAATGATGAACTGTCCGGCTTTTCTCTTTTGCGCGATAACCGGAGCCGCAAGCACCATTTTTATAACGCTCTCGGATAATTTTTTGTTTTCAATAATTTTGTTCAACTTTTCATTTCTCCGTTATTTAAAAAAAAGAGGGAGTCAACCTCTCCCTCAATCTATAGAATAGATTCATTATTTGTCAAGTTGCAAGATGAACCGTTAATATTCTTTGGTTAATTTGTCTAGTTCCGCCAGGGAAAAGACAGGGCCATCTTTGCAAACATATTTGCTGCCCACATTGCAGCGTCCGCACTTGCCGATGCCGCACTTCATCCTCATTTCCAGAGAGGTGATGATATTTTCCTTGGAGAAACCAAGATCAAAAAATACCGGCAGCGTAAACCGGATCATAACCGGCGGCCCGCAAATAACGGCAACAGAGTTTTCCGCACTGGGCGCTACTTCTTTGCAGACATTGGGAACAAAACCTTCCTTACCCTTCCAGGTGGCATCTCCCTTATCTACCGTGACATTAAGGTTCAAATCACTTCTTTTCGCCCATTCGGCCAATTCATCTTTATAAAGAAGGAGCCCCGGTGTTCTGGCACCGTAAATAATCGTGATCTTGCCGAAACGTTTTCGGTTATCTCCGTGAATCATATAATTAATCAGAGACCGTAATGTCGTAAAAGCAAAACCGCCGCCGACAATCACAATATTTTTACCTTCCAGATATTCCAGCGGCCAGGAATTACCCAATGGTCCGCGGATACCCATTAATGTGCCTTCTTCCATCTCATGCAAAGCCGTAGTTACAACTCCGGCCTTCTGGACGGTGAATTCCACATATCCCTTTTGGGTCGGCGATGATGCTATCCCGATGGGCGATTCGCCCTTGCCATAGATGGAGAGTTCGCCGAATTGTCCGGGAATATACTTATATTTTTCTTCGTCTTCGGGATTCACGAACGTAAAACGAAAGGTCTTAATATCTTTCGTATCCACTTCAGTAATAATTTTGTCCACCTTAACAGGGATGGGAATATACGGGTTTTGCATTACTAACTCCCTAATTATAATTTTGAAATATCTTCTATAATTTTCCTTATATCTATATTTACAGGGCAATACATGACACAACGACCGCAGCCGACACATGAAATTGTCTTAAAATTATCTACGTAATACTTGAATTTGTGCATAGTGCGTTGCCGCCATCTTTCCTTCTGCGAAGTACGCGGATTATGTCCTGATGTCTCTTTGGTAAACAAGGGAAACATGCAGGAATCCCATGAACGGATACGCGCCAATGAGTT
>CAVXLI010000030.1:0-151559 GCA_963762595.1 uncultured delta proteobacterium | reverse complement strand
CATTTCCGATTCGCGCATTTCTTTGAGTTCTGCGTCCAGCTTGACTTTGTAATCCGGAGCGCTGTTGGCTCTTAAGACAATTTCCGTTTCCTTGCCGTTAGCGACGGATTTATAAAGTTCGGCAAATACCGGCTCCACCGCCTTGCGGAATTTATGACGCCAGTCCAGAGCGCCGCGCTGAGCCGTAGTGGAGCAATTGGCATACATCCAATCCATGCCGTTTTCCGCAACCAGACGAATAAGGCTCTGCGTCAGTTCTTCCACCGTTTCGTTGAAGGCTTCGCTGGGAGTGTGGCCATGTTTGCGCAATTCATTGTACTGCGCTTCCATCATTCCGGCCAGCGCGCCCATGAGCACGCCGCGTTCACCGGTCAAATCGCTGTAAACTTCCATCTGGAAAGTTGTCGGGAATAAAAATCCGGAACCGATGGCAATACCCAGCGCCAGTGTTCTTTCCATGGCGCGGCCGGTGGCATCCTGATGAACGGCAAAACTGGAGTTGATGCCGCTGCCGTCCAGAAAATTTCTGCGGACACTGGTTCCCGAACCTTTGGGCGCGACCATAATAACATCCACAAAATCAGGCGGAATAACACCGGTCTGTTCTTTATAAACAATGGAGAAACCGTGCGAAAAATAAAGAGCATCGCCTTTTTTCAGATTTGCCTTGACTTTGGGCCAGAGAATCATCTGCGCGGCATCGGAAACCAGATACTGAATAATCGTGCCGCGCTGAACCGCTTCTTCAATGGGGAAAAGCGTTTTACCGGGAACCCAGCCGTCGGCAATGGCTTTATCCCAGTATGACTTATCTTCCTTGGCCTGACCGATAATTACATTAATGCCGTTATCTTTCATATTGAAAGCCTGCGCCGGGCCCTGAACGCCGTAACCGAGCACCGCCACCACTTCATTTTTCAAAACTTTCTGAGCTTTTTTCAGCGAAAATTCTTTCGCTGTGATGACATCTTCCATGAACGCCGCCAAAATTAATTTTTGCCATAATAACCCCCTGTTTTAGATAATTAGATTATAATTAAAATTTAGTTTTCTAAATCCAAAGCTATAATTCCTGTTCTTGTTATATCAGCAATACCCAGAGGCTCAAGCCGGCCAGAGCAAAATCAATTTGCGATTTATCGCCGGTTATTTCCAGAATTATATAAGTATCGGCGGAAACTATTACTTTCCATTTATTTGTGTCAATCGCTTTTTTTATCTGCTCTTTTTTGTCCGCTGTTAAATTCAGACGAACCAGAATCATTTCGCGGTGAATTGATTCCACATTGGTCAAATCATCAACCTGAATAACATCAACAAGCCTCTGCAATTGATTTTCAATTCGGGTAATTGTTTCCTGAGTGCCGATGGTGGTCATAACTATTTTTGATATTTCGTATTGGGTGGTCGTATTCACGCAGAGGCTTTCAATGTTATAGCCTTTGCCGCCCAGTGTTCCGGCAATTCTCGCCAGCACGTCCGGTTTGTTGTGAACAAGTATTGAAATTATATGTTCTTTTTTTTCCATTCTTCACCTCACCATTATCTATTATTTGATACTATTATTTAATTGATCATTTCTCTGCTGCCCAACGATCCATGTTGCTGATCGATCACCCGGATGCACCATGGGATAAACGCATTCTTCACGCGACACCCGGAAATCCATCAGCACCGGTTTATCGAGAGAAAGCCCCTGCTTCAAAACAGATTCCACCTCTTCCGGTTTTGTAGCGCGCAAGCCGACAACGCCATACGCCTCCGCCAATTTCACAAAATCAGGAGCGTAAGTCATATCCGTATGCGAATAACGTTTTTCGTAAAACAATTCCTGCCACTGGCGCACCATTCCCAGATAGCCATTATTCAACAGAACTATTTTCACGTTGATTTTGTACTGCGCGGCGGTGGCCAGTTCCTGAATATTCATCTGGATACTGCCGTCACCGGCGATATCCACAACCTGCTTATCCGGAAAAGCGCATTTGACGCCGATTGCCGCGGGCAGACCGAAGCCCATTGTGCCCAATCCGCCGGAAGAAATGAAAGTATTGGGCTTATCAAAATGGAAAAACTGCGCCGTCCACATCTGATTCTGGCCGACTTCCGTTGTGATAATCGCATCGCCTTTGGTTAATTTATGCAGCGTTTCGATGACAAACTGCGGTTTGATAACCTTGCCGTTCTGGCAATAGGTCAGCGG
Organism: uncultured delta proteobacterium; assembly: GCA_963762595.1. GTDB lineage: Bacteria > Desulfobacterota > Syntrophia > Syntrophales > Smithellaceae > UBA4810. The sequence continues at coordinate 149,356 of CAVXLI010000030.1, read as the reverse complement.
CACTTTTTCCTTCCATTCGGCAATCTGATTCAGCCATTCCTTTCGCTCGGCTGATGATGGAGTATAATTATGCTCATCTAAAAATTTAATCAAATCCTTAAGTGTTGCTTTTGTATCGCCGATAATCGGCAAATCAACAACAACATTTTTATTGATGGAAGAAGGATCAATATCAATTTGGACAATTTTGGCGTTGGCGGCAAATGTTTCAATCGTGCCGGTGACGCGGTCGTCAAATCTCACGCCCACGGCAATAAGCAAATCACAGTGGCTGACGGCCATATTCGCGTAGATAAGTGCCGTGCATTCCCAGCATGCCCAGCCAGAGCGGATCTGTTCCCGGAAAAGAACCAAGTCCCATCAAGGTGCCGGTAACCGGAATTTGATATTTTCTGGCCAGTTCGGTCAGTTCTGCCGCAGCTTTACCCAGAATAACACCGCCACCGGTCATAATCAAAGGTTTTTTGGCCTGAGCTCAGCATTTCGAAAACTTGAGCCATTTTCTTGGGAGCCGGTTTGTGAAGTGCTTCGTAATTTCTGATTTTTATATTGGCGGGATCATATTCCGTTTCCGCCGCCATCACATTTTTAGGCAAATCAACCAGAACCGGGCCCGGCCTTCCTGAACGGGCGATATGAAAAGCTTCCTTAATAGTTGAAGCCAGTTCTTCAACATTGCGCACCAGAAAATTATGCTTGGTGCAGGGACGCGTTATGCCGGTAATATCGCATTCCTGAAAAGCATCATTGCCGATAAGTCCCGTGGGCACCTGCCCCGTGAAAACGACAAGAGGAATGGAATCCATATTGGCCGTGGCAATGCCGGTAACGGTATTGGTGGCGCCGGGACCGGAAGTAACCAGACAGACGCCTACTTTTCCGGTAGCGCGGGCATAGCCGTCAGCGGCATGCACGGCTCCCTGTTCATGACGGACCAAAATATGCTTCATATTGCTTTTATAAAGCTGATCGTAAATATCCAGAACAGCTCCTCCCGGATACCCGAAGATAATATCCACTTTTTCTTCTTCCAGCGTCTTCAGCAGAATTTGTGTACCTTTTAATTTCATTTATTTACCTCGATATTTATATTTCGCTTATATTAAAATTTTACCCGCCGTGACCCTGCGACTCGTTTTACTCGCGCAGGATATCCCCAGCCTCCGGCTGGGATAATTCAACTATCAAATATTACTGCACTGCGTTTGTGAAGCACCTCTGTAATGAGCCGAAGGCTATTTTCAAAGACACGACATCCCGTAACGGGATAATATTTGAGTTTCATTAGTTCGGCTAACAAATTTCAGCGGCAGTGACTTTTAGGTTATTCACTTAGTTCCTGCCATATGGTGTCATTAATCCCAATTCGCTTCGCTCATGGGATAATTCGACTTACCAATTCCGACACGCTTCGCTTTCGGAATTGGAGTCTCATTAATAAAAAAGCCGCTAGTTTCTTTTAAGAAAAGCGGCTTTTATGCTAAAACAACAAAGCCGCGGGTTTCAGGGGCCCGCGGCTTGTATCTTTTATTTTTATTTCTTAAAGATACAGAGAGCGGCAGACCCCTTAAGTACTACTACGAGTACCCTATACGATGTTAATTATCAGGTTATTGCCGCTGTTTAAATCTTTAAGAAACATAATTTCATTCCTCTCGAATTATGTGATCTCTAATAACGAAAAATAAATTGTTTGTCAAGTCTCTTTATTGCGAAACTCCAATTCTAATGAAACTCAGATATTGCAAGCGCAGTGCAGTAATATCTGCCAGTTGAATTATCCCGCGTGCGAAGCTTAGCGGGGCAATATAATACCGATATTTTTACCGGAATAAATCTTCCTTTTCTTCAAGTGAAATCTTTGGATTTTTCATTGGGCTGAGCGCTATCCAGGAAGCATTCGTAAATAGTGCCGCTTTCCGATGCGCTTACCGGTTTTCCTGTTTTTGCGATCAACCTTTACAAACACAATGCCTTCCGGCGTGGGAAAGGCTTCCACCGGCGTGTTTTGCAGAGCTTTTTCCATAAAATAAAGCCAAATAGGAGCCGCTGCTCTTCCGCCTACTTCCTAGTTTCCCCAAAGATATTTCCTGATCGAAACCAACCCAAACTCCGGTAATAAGCGAAGGAGTAAAACCGATAAACCAGGCGTCACGATTATCATTCGTCGTTCCGGTTTTTCCGGCAACCGGCCTTCCTATGCTTTTAACCCGTCTGCCGGTGCCGCTTTCTACAACATCCTGCATAATGTAAGATGTCATAAAAGCAATACGGGGATCAATAACCTGTTCCGATTGAACTTTAGTTTCTTCAAAAACATTACCGGTGCGATCAACAATTTTTTTAATGAAATAAGGAGTTACTTTTTTGCCCTGATTGGCCAAAACACCATAAGCTCTGAACAAGTTCCTGCAGCGTTACGCCCGATACCCCAAGGCCAGCGATAGTGTCCGCGCTATAGGAGAAGTAATTCCCATATTCGTGGCGTATGATGCCGCGTAATCAACGCCGATTTCCTGCAAAATTTTAACAGTCACAACATTGCGGGACTGAACAAGCGCTGTTCTCATGGTAGTCGGCCCCAAGAATTTTTCATCAAAGTTTCTTCGGTTTCCAGAGGCCGTCTTCCTGCAGTTGGATCTTCTATGACAATAGGAGAATCAACAAATACGGTTGAAGGATTCAAACCCTTATCGAATGCCGCCGTATAAATAAGCGGTTTAAAAGCAGAACCGGGCTGTCTGCGGGATTGAGTCGCACGGTTGAATTCGCTTTTATTGAAATCGCGGCCGCCGACCATCGCGCGAATAGCGCCGGTTTTCACATCCATGCAGAAAAGCGCGCCTTGAACAAGCCCGCGTTCGTATTTTTTTCTTTCTTCCAATTCCGTCAAACCTTTTTCCACAGCATCACGCGCGTATTTTTGTGCGGACAAATTCAAAGTCGTATAGATTGAAAGACCTTCCTTATATAGAACATCCGCGCCGTATTTTTCCTGCACGTAACGGCGGACGTTTTCCACAAAATAAGCGGCGATTTTATCTTTGGGTCTGATTGACCGTCAATTGCAAGGGAGCTGCATAGGCTTTGTCCATTTCTTCCTTGGATATATAGCCGTCTTCCACCATGCGCGTCAAGAACGTAAGCTTGTCTTTGCTTTGCTTTATCATAATGGAGAAATGGAGAATACGTATTGGGTGCTTTCGGCAAGCCGGCTAGAAGCGCCGCCTCGGGCAGGGTCAATTCCTTGGCGCTTTTGCCAAAGTAACCAAGCGATGCTGATTCTATTCCGTAAGTTCCATGTCCCAGATAAATCTGGTTCAAATATAAATTTAAAATTTCATCTTTGGTCAGATACTTATCAATTTTGTAAGCGAGAATTGCTTCCTTAAATTTACGGATGTACTTTTTTTCCGGTGAAAGATACATCATCTTGGCTACCTGCTGAGTAATGGTACTGCCGCCCTGAACGATATGCCCTGCTTCGAAATTTTTGAACATTGCGCGAAAAATACTTTGAATGTCCAGACCCTGATGCTGATAGAAACGGGAATCTTCCGAGGCAACAAAAGCATAGTGGACGACCTTAGGAACTTCGTCTATTTTGACAATTTTTCTGTCTTCCAGGAAAAACTCATCAATCAGTTCATTGTTATCATCGTAAACACTGGAAGCAATGCTGGGGCGATAATCTTTAAGCGCGTCAATGCTGGGTAAATCCATGGTTAAAGCATAGTAGATAATAGTTCCGCCAACTGTCACAAGCAGAATAGCAACAATTAATCCCAGAAAAATAGTAAAAAGTGAGTAGAGTTTTTTTACTTCCCCTTCATTTTCATTATTTAATTGTATACGACGGCGTAACGGCATAATTTTACCAACTATTATTCATTATTTTCGGGATCTACTTTTTTCTTTTCGGCAAATTTGGCCACAAATATACTCACTTCATACAAAAACATCAAGGGTATTGCCATTAATATCTGACTTAAAGCGTCCGGTGAAGGAGTTAAAATAGCGGCAACGATAAAAATAATTAAAATAGCATATCTTCTTTGTTTGGAAAGCATTTTAGCGTTAACTATTCCCAGTTTGGCCAGAAAGAAAATAAATATCGGCAATTCAAAAGATAAACCAAATCCCAGTAAAAATGTTACAAAAAGAGAAAGATAATCGCTGAAATGAAATCATCGCCTGCAAATACTGATTATTAAAACTGACAAAAAATTCAAAGGCGGGAGGCAGGGCGATAAAATATCCGAATAAAACACCGCTTATAAAAAGCAAAGTGGAAGAAATCACAAAAGGAACCACATATTTTTTTTCCTTGGGCAATAATCCCGGCGAAATAAATTTCCATATCTGATAAAGGATGAAAGGGCTGGTAATTATCAGAGAAGCAAAAAAAGCTAATTTCATGTAAACGAAAAAAGCTTCCGTCAAGCCGGTATAAATAAGATAACTGTTTTTAGGCAGAACTTGGGTGAGTGGTCTGGTAATAATATCGAAAATCAAATCCTTATAATAATAACAAACTCCAAAACCGATAGCCGAGAGCAATTAAAGATGCGGGTAAGCCTTTTGCGCAGCTCTATTAAATGTTCGGTCAGAGACATTTTGTGATCTTCGTTATGTCTTCCATAATTTGATGCTTTCATATCTTTGTTTAAATGTCAGGAAGATTATTTTGGAATTTATTATTTGTCGGATTCTTTATCGGATGATTCCGGTTTGGTTTCTTCGGCATCCGGTCTTCTTCATTAAAAGAGAATCTTTCCAGCCGTCATCATTTTGTTTTTCATCGTCTTTGCATTGTTTCTTTGAAATCATCGGTGATTCCTTCAGTTGCCTTTTTGAATTCGCTGAAACCTTTACCCAAAGTTTTAGCCAAATCCGGCAGTTTTTTCGGACCAACAATGAGCAAAGCGATTATTGCAATTATTATAAGCTCCTGCATTCCGATGCCAAACATTGATTGATCAACTCCTTAAAAATTGAGAGATTACCCTATATATTGATTGCTGTTTTTGTCAATGTTTTTTGCGATAGAGAGTCGTAAACAGTTAATCCTGAAAACAAAGGCAGAAACGCGGCCGTGGAGAGCAAATATTCCTGAAAATACTGAACATAGGTTAATAGAATTAGTTTTCTGCTAAATTTAGGGTAACGGCATAATTTAGTCTGTGTGTTGATTTCGTGAACAGGGGAAATATTTTGCTCTTTGAAACCATTTATGATAAACGACCGATAATTTTTTACTGGGTGGTGACGAAAGAAGGTGCGCATGTCCAGAAAAACAGGTATTGTCAAAGATAGGCGATACTTGACAGCATTCGGCAGGATTTGCCCATCCGGAAAGTCCGGAAAGACTGGCGGCAATTTATGAAATGCTGGAAAATCCCTCAATGTCCTGGAAATTCACGGAAATAGAACCGCGTGAAGCCACCCACAAAGAAATTGAAACCATCCATTCTCCTTCCTATGTTGAATTTATTGCCAGTACCGCGGGACAGCGCAGTGTTTATCTTGATCCGGATACGGCAACCAGTCCGGAAAGCTACGAAATAGCAAAACTGGCGGTAGGCGGTGTTTGCAACGCCATTGATAGCGTTATGGAAGGAAAAGTGGATAATGCTTTTGCTTTTGTACGACCTCCGGGACACCACGCGGAAGCGGATACCGCCGCCGGTTTTTGTATTTTCAATAATATTGCCATCGGGGCAATGCACGCCATCTTGAAACATGAATTGAAAAGAATACTGATTGTCGATTGGGATTTGCATCACGGCAACGGCACTCAGCACAGTTTTTACAGTGATCCACGTATTTTGTATTTTTCCACTCATCAGTATCCATATTACCCGGGAACGGGAAGTCTGCAGGAAATCGGCCAGGGTAAGGGTGAAGGTTACACAATCAATGTTCCTTTGCGCGGAGGGGCAGGAGATGCCTCCTTTGTAAAAATATTCCGCAAAATTTTACAGCCGGTTGCTCTAGAATTTAAACCGGAATTAGTTTTGTTATCCGCCGGTTTCGACACTTATTTTCAGGATCCTCTGGGCGGCATGCGCGTAACACCGGAAGGGTTTGCCGCCTGACACGTGTATTGCTGAATATTGCCGATGCCTGCTGTCAGGGACGTTTTGTGGCCGTGCTGGAAGGCGGTTATCATGTTGCGGGTCTAACCAAGTCGGTAAAGGCTGTTTTGGAAGAGATGCTGGATGAAACACATTTTTCGGAAGAAAAACTTTCTTCTTTGGAGAGGAAGCCGATGAAGAAACCGAACCAGGTCATCAAGCAGGTCATTTCCGAGGATTAAGTCCCTACTGGAAAGTGTTTTAAGGGAGGATTGACATTTGAAACTAAGTTCTCAGGAAGTTGAATATGTGGCGCATTTGGCGCGTCTGGAAATAACGGATAAGGAAAAAGAAAAATTTACCGCCCAGCTCAACGATATTCTACTCTACATAGACAAGCTAAATGAACTGGATACCAAAGGTGTGGAACCGATGAGCCACGCGATTGCCGTAACCAACGCGTTTCGCGAAGATAAAATAGTGGATTCCATCGGCACGGAAAAGTCACTGGCTAACGCGCCGGACGCGCGCGGAGAGTTCTTCCGCGTACCGAAAGTATATAGACTAAAATAACGCGTACCGAACGGTTATTGACTAAAGGCATTTATGGAGTTATATCAGTTAACCATTCACGAATTGCAGGAAAAAATTAAAAGAAGGCAAAACATCGGCAGTGCAGATTGCCGAGTCCGTTTTTCAAAGAATTGACGCTGTGGAAGAACGGGTGCATTCCTACATCCGCCTGATGAAAGAAGAAGCTCTGGCTGCCGCTGACAAAGCCGATAAAGATATTAAAAAAGGCGACATTAAACCCTTAACCGGCATTCCCATCGCCCTGAAAGACATTGTCTGCACCAAAGGAATCACCACAACCTGCGGTTCGCATATTCTGCATAATTTTGTTCCGCCTTACAATGCCACCGTTGTGGAAAAGCTCCGGGATGCCGGCGCGGTGTTTGTCGGCAAGGCCAATATGGATGAATTTGCCATGGGTTCTTCCACGGAAACCTCGTATTTCGGTCCTACCCGCAATCCGTGGGATTTGGAAAGAATTCCCGGCGGTTCCAGCGGCGGATCGGCAACGGCAGTTGCCGCTGATGAATGCATTGCTTCCATCGGTTCCGATACCGGCGGCTCTATCCGTCAGCCCGCGGCGCTTTGCGGTGTTGTCGGAATGAAGCCGACTTACGGCCGCGTGTCGCGTTTTGGTCTGATTGCTTTTGCTTCTTCGCTGGATCAAATCGGCCCTTTCACCAAAGATGTGGAAGACTGCGCCATCATGATGAATGTTCTGGCCGGTTACGATCCGAAAGAATCAACATCCGTTCGCGCGGAAGTTCCCGATTACCGGCAATTTGTCGGACGGATATTAAAGGCTGGAAAATAGGCATTCCCAAAGAATATTTTGTTGAAGGCATTGATCCGGAAGTAAATTCCGCCATGCAAAAAAGCAATTGCCGTGCTGGAGAAAAGCGGCGCGAAAATGTGTGGAAATTTCATTGCCGCACACGCAATACTGCTTGGCGGTCTATTATATTATCGCTCCGGCGGAAGCCAGTTCCAATCTGGCGCGCTATGACGGCGTAAAATACGGCTTTCAGATCACCGGCCAGCGGCGATCTTTTGGACATGTACAAAAAAACGCGCATGCAGGGATTCGGCGCGGAAGTGAAAAGAAGAATTATGATCGGCACCTATGCTTTATCCGCCGGTTATTATGATGCCTACTATAAAAAAGCTTCGCAGGTACGGGCATTAATCAAGCGGGACTTTGAAGAGGCCTTCAAAAAATGCGACGTAATTCTCACACCGACCACGCCGACACCGGCATTTAAAATCGGTGAAAAAACCGATAATCCTTTGCAAATGTATCTTTCCGATATTTTCACCATTTCCGGCAAATCTGGCGGGAATTCCCGGAATTTCCGTTCCCTGCGGCTTTACGTCCGGCGGCCTGCCCGATTGGAGTGCAGTTTTTGGCCGGTCATTTTGAAGAAGGAAAATTAATTCAAATAGCCTCCGCCTACGAGAAAAACGCCAAAATTGAAAAAAGGAGGCCGAAGTTATAATGGAGTTTGAAACAGTCATCGGGCTGGAAGTTCACGCCCAACTTTTAACGGATACAAAAATATTTTGCGGCTGTTCCACTAAATTCGGCGCAGCGCCCAACAGCCATACCTGCCCGGTTTGTCTGGGCATGCCGGGTGTTCTGCCGGTGTTAAATAAAAAAGTTGTCGAATTCGCCATGAAAATGGCCCTGGCGACCAACTGTGAAATTAATAAATCCTGCAGTTTCGCCCGGAAAAATTATTTTTATCCCGACCTGCCCAAGGGCTATCAGATATCGCAATACGCATATCCGCTGGCGGAACATGGTTACGTGATTTCTGGATGTGAACGGAGAGCAAAAGAAAATCGGAATCACCAGAATTCACATGGAAGAAGACGCCGGGAAACTGATGCATGATGAGCATAATCCTGTCAGTTACGTTGATCTTGAACCGCACCGGCGTTCCGCTGATTGAAATTGTCAGCGAGCCGGATATGCGCTCGTCGGAAGAAGCGGCCGACTATCTCAAGCGCCTGCATGAAATTCTGGTTTATCTGGAAATTTGCGACGGCAACATGGAAGAAGGCTCTTTCCGCTGCGATGCCAATGTTTCCATCCGGCCCAAAGGGCAAAAGGAATTCGGCACCAGGGCGGAATTGAAAAACATGAATTCCTTCCGCAATGTTCAGCGCGCGCTGGAGTATGAAATCAAGCGTCAGCAATATATTGTGGAAAACGGCGGCACTGTCGTTCAGGAAACACGGCTGTGGGATGACGCGCAGGGCGCGACCAATTCCATGCGCAGCAAGGAAGAAGCGCATGATTACCGCTATTTTCCCGATCCTGATTTAGTACCGATTATGGTTGATGAACGCCTGGGTGGAAAAAATTCAGAAAAGAACTGCCCGAATTGCCGCTGGCCAAGCGGGAAAGATTCATCAAAGATTATCAGATTCCCGCCTACGACGCGGGCGTGCTGACGGCCGATAAAGCGCTGGCCGATTATTATGAAGAAGTGGTGAGGCTTTGCGCCAAACCCAAAGCAGCCAGCAACTGGGTGATGGGTGATGTGCTAAGATTTCTTAAATGAAGAAAAACGCGATATCCGCCAATGCCCCATAACGCCTCGTCGCTCTGGCCGAAATGATCAGCCTGATTGAAGAAGGCACAATCAGCGGGAAAATGGCCAAAGACATAGTTGAAGAAATGTATAAAACCGGCAAACCGCCGCAGACAATCATCGAAGAAAAAGGCCTGGTGCAAATTACGGATGAAGGTGAGCTGATCAAAACCATCACCTCGATCATAGAAGCCAATCCCCATCAGCTTACGGACTATCGCGGCGGCAAGGAAAAACTCTTTGGCTTTTTTGTCGGTCAGGTGATGAAGGCGACGCAGGGCAAAGCCAATCCGCAGCTGGTCAACGAACTTCTCAAAAAAATGCTTGCCGGATAATCACGGGTATGTTTCCGAAGCAAGCTGCTGGGTTCATACAATAGTCCCACGTCGCTTTGCTCCTGGGATAGTTCGTCCAGCAAATTTCAGTGCGCTACGCTTCTGAAACTTGGGACTCACTAAATTGGAGTTTCACAATGATTAAAACAATTTTCTGGAAAAATAATACCGTAATTTTAATTGATCAGAACGCTCTGCCGGTTGCTGAAAGATATGTAACTGCAGAATTATCAGGAAATTATTTCCGCTATCAAAGATTTAACCGTGCGCGGCGCTCCGGCCATCGGTGTCGCCGCCGCGATGGGCGCGGCTTTGGGAGCTTTGCACCTTCCGTCATTATCGCCGGAAAAATTCCGGCAAAAATTTATTGCTATCTGCGATGAAATCGCGCAAGCGCGGCCGACAGCGCGCAATCTTTTCTGGGCGCTGGAGCGCATGAAAAAATGCCTTGATCAAGCGATGCAAACCGGCCAGAATAATTTGGTAAAAGAACTTGTCAATGAAGCTAAACGATATTTGCGCGGAAGATATAGAAATCAAACCGTCAGATGGGCAAACATGGCAGGACACTTCTTGCCGATGGCGATAATATTCTGACTCATTGTAATGCCGGCGCTCTGGCGACAGCCGGTTACGGAACAGCGCTGGGTGTCATCCGCGCGGCCCATGAGCAGGGTAAAAAACTGCATGTTTACGTGGATGAAACCAGGCCGGTCCTGCAGGGAGCGCGGCTTACCGCCTGGGAATTGAAAAAAGAAAAAATCCCCGCCACGTTGATTACGGATAATATGGCCGGGTTTCTCATGCAACAGGGGAAGATTGACAAAATTATTGTGGGCGCCGATAGAATTGCCGCCAACGGCGACACGGCCAATAAAATCGGCACCTATTCTTTGGCTGTTCTGGCTCAAGCGCATCGCATTCCATTTTATGTTGCCGCGCCTCTTTCGACAATTGATGTTTCTTTAAAAACAGGAGCCGCCATACCTATCGAAGAAAGAAAAAGCGAAGAAGTAACACATTTTCAAGGGAGTGCGCAGCGCGCCCAAGGGAACAAAAGTTTATAATCCGGCATTTGATGTTACACCGGCTGAATATATTACGGCGATTATCACGGAAAAGGGAATCTTTACAAAACCATATCGCGCCTCCATTGCCCGTTTGCATAAAGGGAAAAAACGTTCATGAAATTATTTCTTTTTGATTTTGACGGTGTCCTTGTTGATTCACTGGATGTTTATGAAAAAACGGTGACCGATTGTCTTAAAAAAATAAATCAGCCGCTGACGCGCGGCAGAGAAGAATTTCTGGAACTATTTGAAGGTAATTTTTATGAATCGCTGGTGAAAAAAGGCGTGGATTTAAATGAGTTTATGAAAGCCTCCGTGGATATTCTCGCGCAGGTCAATTTTAAAGATATGAAACCGATTGACGCCGTCGTGCCGGTTGTAGAGAATTGCATAAAAATCATTGCCTATTGTTATTTCCTCCAATGACAGTCCCTACCATTAAAGAAGCTCTGGAGTCTGTTTCATTACGACGGATATTTCCAGGAAATTCTCGGTTCTGATTTTATGCTCAGCAAAAAAGAAAAAATTCTTTACGCCGCGAAAAAATATCAGGTTGCGTCTGAAGATATTTATTACATTGGCGATACAACCGGCGATATCAAGGAAGGAAAGCAGGCCGGAGTAAAAACTGTCGGTGTCACCTGGGGCTGGCACAGCAAAGAAAAAATGGCCGCGGCCAAACCGGATTACCTTTTTGATAATCCTCAAGAACTTTTGCAATTAAACGAAAATTAAATTTCAGTTCTTTTTTCCAGAAAAAAACTAATAGCAATCCGGGGAAGAATTTAATCAGTCTTAGCGCAGAAAGCTTTCAGATGTGTTTCCAGCAGGCGCTGTTTATCAAAATCTTTGAGCTTAAGGTATTTAGGAGTGGTACCGGCAAAAGCGCATTTCGGTATCAGGCCGATTAATTCGGACTCCAATATCTCGACATCACGCTCGGCCGCCAGTTTTCTACCTCATCATAAATAGTTTTAAGCGGCGTTTCTTTACAATTAGTCAGGTTTATCGATACCTGCGCGATGTCGCGGCTTTTCAAAATTACACCGATTGCCCGCACATGCTTCAAACCGCCGCCTTTTTCACGAATTTGAGAAGCTATTTTTTGCGCCAGCCGCAAATCATCGCAATCAAGATTGATGTTATAAGCAACCAACAACTCCCGCGCGCCCACGGCAGTTGCGCCCGCCCGCGCGTTAAATATCGGGTTTACCCACATCGGGGGCGTCATCAGGATTAATCATTTTACTTTGCAGCGCTTCATAACCGCCGCGGCGAACATCGGCCAGTTCGTCTCGCCCAGGCACCATTGCCGCATGACCGTAAAAATACACCGGAACACCGAAGCGCTCATATAATTGCTGTCCAAAGAGATGCGCTAAATCAACGGCGTCTTTCATCTTTGTTTTGCCCAAGCGGGATAAAGGGCACGACATCAACCGCCCCCAAGCGCGGATGCACTCCGGTTTGTTTGCGCATATCAATCAACTTCAGAGCCTTGCCGCAGGCGGCGAGAGCGGCTTCCAGTACATCCTCCGGTTTTCCCAAAAACGTAAAGACACTGCGGTTATGATCGGCATCACCGCTGAAATCAATCAGCTTCACGCGGGGGTGAGATTCAAACACTTTCGCTATTGCCGCGATCTTTTTTTGATCGCATCCTTCGCTGAAATTCGGCACGCATTCAATAATTTTCATGTTTACACCTGATAAATTTTAACTTCCGGCAGTTCCACGCAGGTAAGTTTTCCGCCATAAACAGCGCCTGTATCAATGCCTATCTTGTTCTCCATGATTAAAGGATTAATCATAGGAGTGTGGCCGAAAATAACCTGTCTGCCGAAATCATAATTCGAATCAATAAACTCATACCGCACCCATAATAAATCATCTATTGTCTGTTTGTCCAGCGAAATTCCGGGTATTAAACCGGCATGAACAAATATATAATCCTTTGTCTGATAATACGGCAAAAGCGATTGGAAAAATAGCAGGTGCTCTCTGGGTATTTTCCCTTTTCTTTCATCTGTCGTATCCGAGAAAGTGATACCATAATCAGACAAAGTATGTTTGCCGCCGTTGTACAAATACATTTCTTCATCCACGCCTTCCAGATAACTCAAAAGCATTTGCTCATGGTTACCCAAAAGACAGACGACATTTTTAAATTCTTTCTTCAATTGAAGCACGTAATCAACAACATCCCTGCTGGAACTTCCCCGGTCGATATAATCTCCAATGAAGATAAGCGTATCTTTCTCTCGGTTTGCCGCGATAAGCCCGATCAGTTCCCCGAGCTTTTCGAGCGCAGCCGTGAATGTCACCTATGGCAAATATTTTATTCATCACGGGAACCCCAAAGCAAGCTGCGGTGTATTAAACCCTCCGCTTCGCGGGATTGTTCAACTTACCAATTCCGCTGCGCTTCGCTTTCGGAATTGGAGTTTCAACAATAAAACTTTGCTGAAACATTATACAAGTTAATCGAGAAGCGCCGTGACGAAATCATTACTGTCAAAAACGCGTAAATCATCCAAACCTTCACCGACCCCGATATAACGAACAGGCAAGGAAAGCTCACTGACAATTCTTACTACTACGCCTCCTTTAGCTGTTCCATCTAATTTGGTCAAGACAATGCCGGTTACGCCGATTTCTTCTTTAAACATTTTTGCCTGGATAACGGCATTTTGACCGGTTGTCGCGTCAAGAACCAGTAATATTTCGTGCGGCGCATCCGGCCAATTCCTTGCCGATGACTCTTTTTACCTTTTTGAGCTCTTCCATCAAATTCACCCTGGTGTGCAGACGTCCGGCCGTATCCACAATGACAACTCCGGAATAACCACTCTTAACCTTGCCAGAGCGTCAAAAACAACTGCGGCGGGATCAGCGTTCATTTTTTGTTTGATAACCGGCGCGCCCACGCGATTGCCCCAAATTTCCAATTGTTCTATTGCCGCCGCCCGGAAAGTATCGGCCGCGACAAGCATTATTTCATGGCCATCTTTGTGCAGCAAATTAGCCAATTTTCCGATAGTGGTTGTTTTACCGCTGCCATTTACTCCGACAGTCATAATTACAAAGGGCTCTCCTTTGGGGATAGCCAAAGGTTTCTCCATCTTCTGCAAAATCGCAATCATTCGCTCCTGCAAAATCTTTTTTATTTGCCGGGCATCGCCGAGTTCCTGGCGATTAATTTTTTCCTTAACATCGTTAATTAAGTCGTAAGCAAATTGCGGTCCCATATCCGCTGTAATCAACAATTCTTCCAGCTCTTCAAAAAGTGCTTTATCCAGAGACTTTTTTGCCGAAAAGGAGATAGTCCAGATTTTTCGTCAGAGCGTCATGCGTTTTCGTCAGCCCTGTCTTTAATTTTTCCAAAAAACCGTTCTTTTCCATAGACATAACTTTCTTAGCCTTGTTAATTAATAACGTTTTTTTGTTCGGAAGTAAAGAATGATGTAACTCATTTCTGATTCAAAGCTGACAATGAAGCTGAATAGCGCCAGGGCGATTGTTACTGTCGCGAAGCCAAGTGACACCAATGAGAATAGGATTAGTTTAGATTTACGGAAACCAGAGAAGAAATACCCTGTTTTTGCATGGTCACGCCGAAAAGCGTATCGGCAACTTCCATGGTGGTCTTGTTGTGCGTAATCATGACGACCTGAGATTTTTGGGCAACATCTTTGATCAAGTTGTTAAAGAGGTTGGTATTGGCGTCATCCAGAGCGGCATCAACTTCGTCCAGAACCAAAAATGGAGAGGGACGGTACATTAAAATGGCGAAAATAAGGGCGACAGCCGCCAGCGATTTTTCACCGCCGGAAAGCAAACTAACACTTTGCGCTTTTTTGCCGGGAATCTGGATATCAATATCCACGCCTGTTTCCAGCAAATCATTTTCGTCGGTCAAGAGCAGTTCTCCGCGGCCTCCCGGGAAATATATGCGCGAATACTTCTTTAAAGCAGGCATTGACGGCGGCAAAGGTATCGGCAAATCTTGTGCGGGAAATTTTATTAATTCGCGTAATCGTTCTTTGCAAAGTATTCAGGAGGAATTCAAATCCGAAATTTGTGTCGATAAAAATTGATAACGCTTATCAAGTTCTTCATATTCATTGAGGGCAAGCAAATTCACTTCGCCGAAATTATCTATCGTTTGCTTATCTTTTTCCAGTACAGCGCTCAAGTTCGGCCACTTTTTCTTCCTCAACTTTTGTAAAGCCGGAAAACATACTTTCCCAATCAACATCGTATTTTTCTGCGAATCGCTCTGGTCAAATTTTCGGCATTTAAGGCCGCTTCCCGGCACTGGATTTCCATTTCATTTATTTTCTGGCGTAAATCATCAAGCTTCTTTTTGATTTCTCTGATTTCATTTTCTTTTGCTTTCAGTTGCTCATCTTCATTGTTTTGCCCCGCTTTCTTTTCGGAAAGGACTGTTTCCTGCGCCTCAAAACCGCGATAAAGTTCCTTAAGATTAGTTTGTTCCGTTTCAATGGTTTTGGTTAATTCGTCCAATCTGTTTGTCGCAGGAAACTATTTCTTCCTTTTTGGCCATGATTTCATTCTCGATGGATTTAATATCATTTTGCAGTCTTGATATTGTCCGCAAATCGGCTTCTTTTTTTTCTTCCAAAGAAGCCATTTCGATTTTTTTGCCGGTTAAATAGCGTTCTTGTTCGTCAATTGCCGCGCGGGATTGTTCTTTCTTCACGTTGAAAGACAGAAATGATTTCGTTTATTTCTTTTTCTTCTTCATCTTTGCGTGAAATATCGGAGTTAATTTGCTGCATCTTTTCTTTGGCTTCGGTTTCTTCCGATTTAATATTTTGCCGGTTGAATTCCAAAGCGGCAAGTCTTTGCTTCGTTCTGTTCACTTCATCTTCAAACCGTTCCTGGTCTTTTTTTCTGCCGTTAATATCAATTTCCAGCGAGTGAATGCCGGTTTTTATTTGACCGATTTCTTCTTCCCATCGGGCAATCACTGAAGCAAGTTTACTTTTTTGGCTCGTTTCCGCATCCAAATTGGAATTGAGCGCCGATAACTTCACTTTCCAGTTCGGCAATTTCTCTTTTTGTGGCCAAAAGACTTTTTTCCACCGCTGCACCGCTGCCGCCGGTTAATACTCCATGCGGGCTGATAAGATCGCCCTCCCGCGTGACAAATGTTCCTCGGAAACCGTTTTTCTTCCAAAGAGATAATGCCGCTTTCAATTGTCGGTATCAGTAAAACATCGCCCAAAAGGCAATCGGCAATTTGTTTAAAATCTTCTGTAACTTTAACTTTTTGCAGTAAGGGTTCCGCTTCCTGGAGATGTTCGGCGCTGATAAGTTTCTCGTTATGGTTTCTTAATTCCACCGACACAAAACTGCCCCTGCCCAACTGATAGTTTTTCAAATAGTCAATTGCCCGTACGCCGTCTTCCTGGCTTTTTACCACGACATACTGCAGTTTTTCTCCCAGCACCGCTTCCACAGCCGCTTCATATTCGCGGGGAACATTGATATGGTCAGCCACGACGCCGTAAAATTTATCGCGGCTTTCCTTATTTTCGATGATTGTCTTAATCCCTTCATTGCCCCACTTATAGGCTTCCTGAAATTCTTTAAGAGAATTTAAACGGGAGGATTTGACGCCGATTTCTTCCTTAATTTGAGAGATCTTTTCCTCGCTTAACTGTAAATCTGATTTAGACTTTTCGATTTCACCTGATATTGTCTCTCTTTTTTCTTCCAATTGATGGATTTCTTCGCTACCGCTGGTTAGCCCTTCGTTTACTGATTGCAGCCTGCCGGTTAAATCAGCCAGCTTCTTTTTATCTTCATCGATTTCCCTGCTTTCTCTTTCTTCGCGTTTTTTTAAATCCTCGATATTTTTGCTGAGGCTGGAAATCATGTTTTTGAGTTTGGCTTTTTCCGTAACGACATCGATATATAAAATTTTCTTTTCTTCCAGCTGGTTATTTATTTCTTTATCGGCATTGATCAGCTCTTGAACTTTTTGCTGACCTTCATCATGTTCTTTTTTGAGGGCGGCAATTGTGCCTTCCGCTTTCGTTACACTTTCCTGCAGATTTTTAATTTCGGCATTCAAATCCGATGTTTTCGTTCGCAGTTGTTCGAATTTCCGCCAGGTCTTTTTGCTTACGTTCGGAGGTGTCGGTTATTTGATGACGGGCAAATTCGATATTTTTTTCTTTGATGCTGATAGTGTTTTTTATTTCATAGAGCTCTTGTTGATTTTTGGCAATTGACTTCTTCATTTTCCAAAAGCTTTGTTTTGATCTCTTCCAAAGCCGATTCCTTGGCTTCAAGATTCGCGTGCATACCGGCAGTCCTGATCCTGCAATTCCGTTACGTTGGGCCTGCAAGGAAGAGCCTTTTTCGAAAAGTTCAGCATAGCTTTGCAGGGCAAGCGTTAATTCCGTTTCTTTGATTTCGCTGTTTTATGTCTTTGTATTGTTCCGCTCTTTTAGCCTGCCGGGAAATGGCGTTGAGCTGGGATTTTACTTCCTTGATAATATCGTTGAGCCGCAGTAAATTTTGTTTGGTTGCTTCCATTTTGCGGACAGCGGCTTCCTTGCGGCTTTTGTATTTGGATACACCGGCGGCATCTTCAATAAATAATCTTCTATCTTCGGGCTTGGCTTCGACAAGACTTGCCACATTTCCCTGTTCGACCAGAGAATAGGTTCTGGCGCCGACACCGGTGCCCATGAAAAATTCTCTGAACATCCAGAAGACGGCAAGGAACCCGGTTGATATAGTATTCGCTTTCGCCGTCGAGGACAACTTTGCGGGAAATTGATATTTCACTCAATTCGGAATAAGCGCCCGGAAAAGTTTGTCCATTGGCAACCAGAGTCATGGTGACTTCCGCCATGCTCACCGCTGCCGCATCCTGACTGCCGTTAAAAATGACATCATCCATTTTTTTCCCGCGCAGGATTTTGACCCGTTGTTCACCCATTACCCAGCGGATGGCGTCAACGACGTTGGACTTTCCGCAACCGTTCGGTCCGACAATTGCCGTAATGCCTTCGGAAAAATCCAGAACGACCTTGTCGCGAAATGATTTAAACCCGAGTATTTCCAATCTTTTTAAATTCATAAATCATCTTTAGAGCATTGATAAAAGTTTGTAAAATCCTAACAAAAGAACTTTCCTTTGTAAAGAAAAAATACAACAAAATGTGGTATTGATATAATTATACCACAATATGTAGTGCTTTGATCTTTTTTAGCTTTTTCCGTAATCCCCTTGCTCACAAAACGGTTTATAGACGGAAATATGCCCAAAAACGACAATTTTAGAGTCAAAAAACGGCATCAGAACTAAAACGAACATGGAGGCTGCTGTTACATCTTATTTTCGGAAGTCCATCGCACAAAGAATCGCGCAATGCAAATAAAATGTTTCTTTAAGAGTCAGCCAAAGTCTATTGCACCTGAAAAGGTAAAAAATAGTTTAGTGGTTACTTCAGATAGCTGTGTAAACCGGGAAGATAATTCACTCCCAGATAGGTGAAGAGAACACAGACAAAGCCGATAATAGCAAGCACGGCCAGACGTTTTCCCCGCCAGCCGCGGACATACCGGGCATGCAGCATAATTGCGTAGATGAGCCAGGTGATAAGGGACCATGTCTCTTTGGGATCCCAACTCCAGTAAGAGCCCCAGGCGTAATGCGCCCAGATGGAACCGGTCATAATCCCGATGGTGAGAAAGACAAAACCAAGAGCGGTACTCTGATAAATTAATGCGTCAAGCATTGCCGGAGAAGGGAGCCTGCCCAGAAAACCGGAAGGTTTCTCTGTATCATCCTTACCCATGTTTTTCAGCAGGTAGAGCAGACCGCAGCCAAAGGCGACGGTGAAGGCGGCGTAACCCATAAAGCAGGTTACGACATGTGTTGTCAGCCAGTTGCTTTGCAGGGCGGGAATGAGGGGCTCGATACGATTGTTTATATCGGGAGAAATGGATGCGTAAGCCATGGCCAGAAATGCCAGGGGTACGACAAAAACACCCAGGCTTTTATTTTTTGTGCGCCATTCGACGATCAGATAAATCATAATAATTGACCACGCAAAGAAAACCATGGATTCAAAAAGATTGGTGAGGGGCACATGCCCGATTCCCAGATCGTAGGATGCTTTCCATCTCAAAATCAGGGCAAGCGTTTGTGCCGCTAATCCCGACCAGGCTAAAAATGAAGCGGCGCGTCCCCAGAATTCTTTTCCGGATATCATTCTGAACAGATATAAGACAAAGGAGGCAAAATAAACAAAAGTCACCCAGCTTAAAATCATCAAATGTTTCATGCTTTCAACTCCTGACCGATCCGTTTGCACAAATTATCGATTTGCTGCTCGAGTACGGCGCTATTGCGGTTGCTCCGGCCGGCAATACTGATTCTGATTTTTGTTCCTTCTTGCTCCATCCGCACCCAGAAACGATGATACGACATGAAAAAAATGATTATCAAACCGATGACCATAAGCGCGGCTCCCAGTGCAACCAGGGGAACGCCGGGATCGCGAACAACACGCAAACCGGTGTAGTATTGCTGATCGATCCGGTTAAGAGAAAACACCAAAGGTTTAAAAAGGCCGGGATTGAAAAGAGGGACTTCGGACAACAGGCCGGGATTAGCGGCTTTGATCTCGTTGATGTGCTTAAAAACCCAAAACTGGATATCTTTTTCCGGTGATGCAATTTTCAGTTTTACGGCCGGTCCCAGCTCCATAATATTTTCTTCAACACGCAAGACAGTAGCCTTGGCTTTGTTTTCCGGCAAGTCAAAGGTATCTCCCGCTGCAAGAACTATTTCCCTGCTTTTTTTGCCGCCCCTTGTGTATGTTATTATAGCCTTGATTTCCGGCGCTGTGCCGTAGCTGGACTGGTAAAAACGCAACCCCTCGAAGGTGAGGGGATGGTTCACCAGCAAAGATCCATGGTGCGCTACTTGTCCTTCCTTGATAAAGCTCAGATCGGAGCGGTAAGTCTTTGGGGCTCCGTTTTCGTAAAATTCGACGATGAATTTATCGCACCGCACAGAAAAATCAAGCTTATATATTCCTCTTCCTCCCGCGAGCTGGAGAACGTTGACGATTTCTCCTTCTTTAATATTGATATCGGCCTCCAAACCGAAAATTGAACCGATGACAGCCCCCACGATCATGATAAGAATACTCAGGTGAACAGCATAGACACCGAAAAGTGAAAAGCGTCCCCGTTCACCATAGAAAAGACGTCCTTTTTTCGTATCAATTTTTTGAACGGATTTATATTTTGTTTTCAGACAGGATTCGATGGTTGTGCCGACCTTATTTGTTTCTTTATCCGTGATGATTAACTGGCTTGGAGGCAGTTTCTCGAAGATGCCTGCCGGCTCCGGAAAACACGGAGCTTTGTATTGTTTAAGTGATATAGGAAAACGGTTTATTGAACAAATGATGAGATTGAGCGATAAAAGTCCCATCAGGGTATAAAACAGGGGCGAATGGTAAAGGTCGGTCAACCACGCAAATTTCTGCGTTGTGTCTGGCTGGGGGATGAAAGTAGCTGTAATAAAGACAAGGACAATCAGAACCAGAAGGGCAATGGTCAGCTTTACGGAAGAAAAGAAAGACCACAAAACGTTTTTATTTTTCGACAAGAAAAACTCTCCTTACTTACCGCCGAATTTATAAAAAACTTATCATTGAAAATCTTTTCTGTCAAAGGATACAAAAAAATAAAGAAGTTGTGTTAAAAAAGAAGCCCGGTGGAAAAATTCCATCGGGCTTCTTTGCATATTATATGTGCTTAATGATTACTTCTTGGTTCCCGGCAGCGTTAGAGAGTACTCATAGATGAGTTTCATCTCCTGATCGGAGATTTTTTCTTTGGGAAAAGCAGGCATCACACCCTTTGATCCATCGGCTTTTAACGGATTTCTATTATAATCGGTGAAAATGGCAAGACTCTTCATTTTGACCGAACCCTTGACCGGCAAAGCAGGATTGATGATGTTTCCCCCCTGAGCATGGCAGGCACCGCAATGGGTGGTATAAAGCTTCGCTCCATCCGGGGCCTGCGCGGATGAGGTCGTGCCACCTGGGAAAATAATTGAGTCTCCGAAGACGACCCATCCAACAATGACGAAAATAAACAAAAACCAGATCGTTGATCCTTTCATTATACCTCCAGATTTTTAGTCAGCTAATTACAGCTTTCAGTTTAACAGCTGTTTTATTAAAACGTCGCGATATTATACTACTGTTAGTGACTCGTAAAGTTAAATTTTTGAGAAACGAACAAAGCGGAAAGATATTACCGTAAACATTATTTATTTTGCATTTTTTCAATCTGGCCTTTTCGTCTGCAGCACGGGGAAAATCTTATTGAGAATCCAGAAGAAGATAAAGGGCAACACCGCGATGAACAGAGCGCCGCCGAGACCCTCTTTAAAAGTATCCAGGCTGCGGGGAATGATGGGCAACTGGTAATCCATGTATCCGGAAAAAGTCAGAGAAAAAGATTGGCCGCCGATGACCACGTTCCACCTCATCATGAAAACCCCGAAAAGCACCAGCAAAAGCGCCGGGATTAATCTGCGGACTGTCAGACCGGGGATAAGAAGGATGATGAAGGGCACCAGGCTTCCCAGTACATATTGAAGCAGGAAAATATCAATAAAATCTTTCCCATAGATTACATTCCTCAGGATGTCCCAGGATTTTACTGCTGTGTAGCCGCGAAAGACCAGGTCTAATAACTCCAGGCTGATCGAGAAGATCATAAAGAAAATAAGATATTTCACAGTTGTCTGCATCGCATTCATTTCCACACCTTTAATCTCTTTGAGTGCGTTGTCGGCGGCAATAGCTTTTTTGCGGGAAGCGATGAATTTTTTCATTTCCATGATGATGATGTAGGTGAGCAGACAGAGGGCGACGCCGGAAACAATGGCGGACATTATAAAAATGACCGGCATTAGGGGGGTCATCCACAGGGCGTTGGCTTTTACCGAACCAAAGATGAAACCAGCGTATCCGTGAAGAAAACAGGCGATCGGTACACCGACTCCCGCCAGAACCTTGATGGCTTTTGCGTCCAGTTTGAGGCTGGTATCGCTTACGTCCAGGGCGCCGAGGGTAAGAATCGTATGTACCCAGTATTTTATTTTTTCGGCAAAGCTTTTATTTGCCTTGTCTTTTAGTTTTAATGATGCCTCCACCAGGTGTTTCCGGAAAAGAAACCACAGCTCGGAGGCGACGACTGATCCGTAAACAAACAGCACAACGCCAAAGGCAGCGATTGCCGAAGTGAAATGCGGCGTAAGAACCACGTAGAGACTTCTTTGGGGATGTCCAAGGTGCAACAGGAGAGGCAGAGGAGCAACCATCAGCAAGGCAAAGGAAAAAACCAGGGAGAATCCGGCAATTTCCTTCAGCGGTTTTATATTGAAGAGATGATATAGGGAAGAAAGGACAAAAGCGCCGGCAACGAGTCCCGTCATGAACGGATACATGACAATCTGAATGGCCCAATAAATGTATTCATTGGGATAAACGAAAAGTTCTTTGACTGTCCATAATGATTCCAAAACCATTTCTTATCTCACCTCTTCGCCAAGCCCGATATAGTAAACTTGTGGATTGGT
This sequence comes from uncultured delta proteobacterium, assembly GCA_963762595.1. Classification (GTDB taxonomy): domain Bacteria; phylum Desulfobacterota; class Syntrophia; order Syntrophales; family Smithellaceae; genus UBA4810. The sequence continues at coordinate 127,048 of CAVXLI010000030.1, read as the reverse complement.
TCCATATTCCGGTTTGTGGACTGCTACCTGCTGTGTACGGATGATATTTTCCACCGGATCTCTGGGGTCTTTGATGTTGCCGATCTGTCTTGCCCCCGTTGGGCATGCCTGGACGCAAGCCGGCCGCATGCCCTGAGTGATCCGGTGATAACAGAAATTGCATTTATCAGCCACGTGGTAGGTGGGGTGGAAAAACCTCATACCGTACGGGCAGGCCATGATGCAGTAACCGCAGCCGATGCACCACTTCCGGTCCACCAGCACAACACCATCGGCGTTCTGGTAAGTTGCGCCCACGGGACATACCTGGACACATGAAGGTTTTTCACACTGGTTGCAGAGTTTGGGAACAAAAAACGCCTTTTTGATTTTCTCCCGGGGTATATCTTTAAATTTACCCTGCCCCAGATCAATCCGGCCGGTAGTAAATCCGTGCCGCGCCTCCTTAGGAGTATCGGCAAATACTTCTCCTTCCCCAGTCACGACATATCGCTCAACCCAGGTTCTGGAGATATCGGCATTAAAAGGGATTTCGTTTTCCAGCTTACAGGCCTTTACGCAGAAACCGCAGCCGATGCATTTATACGTATCGACGAGAAAAACAAAGCGAAGGGGCGATGCCCAGGCCTGAACATCCGGGGGACGGAAAATTCCATCCAGTCCTTTGACCAGCACGAGAGCGGCGGTCCCTTTCATGGCCAATTTTATAAAATCTCTCCTGTTCACCGGTTCCTCCTGATGGGTTTGGACGCCTCATGTGATTTGTGACAAAACGCGCATTCCAGACCGGGATTGTGCTGATCAGGGTTGATGCCTTTGATCTGCGATCTTTGAGTCGTGGGATAATAAAGGCCGGAGTGACACCGAAGACAGAGCTCCCGGCTTCGGTCCAGGACAAGTTTGCGCGGATCAGCCGGATGAAAAAGAGCCGGTCCGTGACAGTTCTCACATTCAATGTCTTTATGCCCTGCGAAAGCGAGCTTTTTTGCCTGCGCCGCATGGCAGGCTCCGCAAAAATCTCTGCCGCGATATTTTACCGTAAAATTTTTCCATTCCTCAACATTGGATTGCCGATACAAGCCATAAGTATACCCTTGTTCATGAGTTCCGAAATCACTCGGTATCCATAAACTTCTGGCGATTAAGATGATTGCCGCAATAGTCAAGACCACATAAAGAGGCCGCAGTACGTGCATAGGCTACGATTCTCCAAGATTACCGGTGATACTCCTATTTTCCTGCTCACGGAATACGTTGTTCACTCCTATCCCGCATTCAGAAGCGGTAAGAGAGAGTCACAAATGCCACATTAGACTCATATGAAGCGTTACTGTAGGCGCCCGTCAGGTAGGCGCCATTCGTTCCGGAGACGGCCGGAACATATTGATATCCGTCATACTGCGCATCATTATAATCATATTTTTCATAGACGTAACCTGCGGCAACCGATAGTGCTTTTGTCACATTATAGGAAAGTCTTATGTAAAAACAGGAAAGCTTGTAGCCATCCCAGTTGGAAAGATCGATATTGTCCTGAGTTCTGCCTACCGGAAGAGGATTTGCACCCAGCAGATAGGTGTAATCTACTGAACCGTCGGCCTGCAGGTAGCTGTATTGCAGCAGTAAAGTAAGCTTCTCCGGAATAATAAATATTTCGGCGCCCAACATGTAACTGTAGTCTTCGCTCTTTTGCGCGGCGGTCCAGTTGAAGTCCGTCGCTGTGGGAGGAAGCGTGGGGTCAAACGCGGCTACGAACTGCCGCTGGAATTTGTTCAGCCGGATAAGTTCATAATCGAAAGAACCGAATAGCCTGATTCGCTTTCCAATCAGATAATCGGCGTCGATCAGGAATTCGTCGCCACTGTCATCGGTTAGCCCCAAAATAGTATCGGGATAATTCGTTTGTCGATGCTTGTAATTAAGGCTGACACTGAAGTTGTCGGTGGGGAAAAAGTCCAGGCTCGCCTTATAGCTGTCTCGAGTCTTCGCGGCGGCGTCAAAACGCCTGATGAAGTTTTCAATGCTGGGCGCGGCTGGTGGCTGGAATTCCGCCCTTCTATCCAGTCTTTCGTATCCAACGCGCGCCGTCAGAAAATCAAATCCCTTCCATCTCAATTCGGCGTTGAAGAGATCATCTCTGTTATCAGGGATGTCTTCTCTCTCTCTGCTGATTGTTGAATGAGTATAAGCTCCGAGAAAATAGAACTTTGCCGGTAATTGTAAACCAAGTTCCGTGCCGTATTTTACTCTCCGGTAGTTGAATAAAGTATTGGTGAAAGTCGCCGGTGTCTGAGTTGCATCCGTTATTGTAATAATATCCGATTTATTTTCCCGGTCGTCATATTTAAAGAAAAGTTTCGCATCGAGGAAGGAAAGCGGCCTTGACGTGACTGAAGTGGCGACGTTGTTTGTAATGACCTCGCCGTTAAAAAAGGGAGTGTTCAAAGTGATGTTTGTCAGTCCTCCAGCGACATCGCTCACATATGAATTACGCAATATGGCATCTGATCTGGCGTTGGCCGTAGCCAGATCAACATTGAACTTGCTCTTTAAAGGCAATTTAATCGCGCCCTTGAGGTTGATCTTATAGTAGTAGTTATCAGGCGGCAGCGAATATATATCAGTCACCGACGCTGTATTGACCGTAGCGGGGTTGCGGAAATAGAGGTTTGTGTTGGTGTTGTTGAAGCTGCTGAAAAAATAACCCAGGGAAATGAATAGTGGATTGCGAACATACCCGGCAAGCAAATTAATGGTGTCCGTTCTGTAATTGATTGGCGCCGGAAGCTCCACGGCAATCCCGCCGGGCGATGTTCCGGCGGCGCCAATAGGATAAATACCCCTTCGTTCCTCTATGGCCGCGGAGAAATCCACAAAAAAAGGCTTCAGGACATCAAGCTTGAATCCGGCACCGTAATTTTTCCGTTTTGTCGAGTAATCAAATGCATTCCAGGTGTTTGTATTAGTACTGGGCGGATGGGTGGGATAGGTCAGATTGTTAGTCCCCGCACCCGAATACAGCGTTAGCGCGTCATAGGTGAAGTTGTGGGGAATTTCATTGTAGTTAATGTTGAACTTGAAGGCTCCCCATTTCCCGCCTTCCAGATTATATTGCTGCGTATCATAGAACATGTTGCGACTGTAGAAATCGATATAATATTTATCGTCATCGTATTTGATCTTTACGTCGCCGTAAACACCATTCCGGATGTCGTTATATTCGTTAAATTTAGCTTTATTACCGTTGACGTGGGTGAGAGTGCCCTGTCCGCTGATTTCACCGGAGAATTTATTCTCTTGTTCCTCGGCAAAGGCCGGACTCAGGAAAAACAAACCGAGTAAACAAGCTGATAAAAATATTTCTCTTTTCATAGTCGTGCCCTTTACCGGACAAAGCGTTCTCCCCTAACCGAGGGCCCCATGCTTCCATGAATGTTGGTATGGCAGTTCAGGCACGCACGGGCGATCATTCTGTTTTTCCCGGATGTGGCCGAACCCCGGAATGTCTCAAAGCTGGTATAAATTTGTCCGGGATGACGGCTCGCGTCGTGGCAGCTGTCGCACAACAGCGGCGGTTTCGAGGATAGAAGTTTCCCGTGATTGCTGCCGTGCGGCACATGACAGGTCATACAATTTTCGGCAACCGGCGGATGTTCCCACAGAAATGGCCCGCGTTTTTCGGCATGGCACTTGAAACAGAGCTCATTTATCGTGTCCGCCTTCACCATCTTCGGCCCTGTTCCGCCGTGCTGGTCATGACACTGGGAGCATTCTATGAGGCCTTCCTTCAGCGGATGGTGCGATTGTTTGTTGGCCTGGGCTCTGATACCGGGATGGCAGCTGAAGCAAAGCATTGGCTCGGCCATCCTTAAATTGTTTTTCGTTCCGGAGTGCCCGCTGTGGCAATCACTGCATGAAACTCCGTTGGCTTTATGTCTGCTCAGATCCCAAAAAGGTACGACTCTTGAATCCTGATGACAGGAAAGACATTTAGCCTGCTTCATTCCCGGATCATCTTTTTTGGTGAAGGCAATCAAGCCGGCGCTTTTAGTGCCGCCTGTTTGCACATGCGCAAGACCCGGACCATGGCAGGATTCACAGGTATTTTTATTGGCCGGATTTCCGGGAATTGCCGCTTTGGCGTGTGTTGATTTCAGATAACTATCATAGTTTTTTTGATGACAGGCCCGGCAAACGTCTGTACCTGCATATTCACCATCCGCCGCTGCGGATTGTTGAAAAATAGCAATTACGGATACCAGAAGGGAAAGGGTGAAAAGAGAAAACAGCAAACCTTTGATTTTTTTTATCTTCATAAAATAATCAATGTAAGAATTTTCTTTTTCGCAATGGGAGTATACGAAGAAGGATTTTGTGTGTCAAGGGGATTTTGACCATAAAATCTGAAATGTTGTGTTGATGTTTATCATCGGGTGTGAATTCGGTATTGAGCGATACCGGACGATCTTATTCCTTTCATCTAAAATTTTCCTGTCGAAAACCAAAAGTATTTTAACTAACAAGACGAAGCCCGGTGGAAAAATTCCGCCGGGCTTCTTTGCATTTTAATCGGTATATAGCCAATTCTTATTCTTGGTTTTATACCCGTGGTTTATTCGTTCTTCCGGTTAATAACAGCAGGATGCCCGATAGCGTAAGATATGCAAGAGCGAGCATGAAGTGTGCCCGGCCTGCAACCCGCCAGGGCAGGTAAAGTTCACCGCTGGGCAGTACGGAATGGATAATGCCAAAGAGCGTCAACAAGGCGCAAACCGCACTGCATAAAGCCGCCAACCGCGCTTTATGATCAATCAAAAAGGCCAGCATACTGCCCCAGAGAAGTCCCGTTAATAATAAAGCCGTTACTGAGCATCGTCAGTGTTTGATGCAGGAGTTGCAAACGCAGCGGCAGTTTGTCCGGCGTGGCACCCATTGCGCCCATGAACTGGCCCAGAATTATAAGCACCAGACTGGCGATAACCGGCAGGATGCTTAAACTTACCGCCGGAGAATGAGCCGGCGGCGAATCCTTGTAGGCCTGACGGATGATTTCAAAACCGATAAAGATGAAAATCGGCGCGATGACCGCCCGCGGGATGAGGCTGACAAAAAGTGAAAGCAGTCCGACCACGGAGCAGACGCCGATCAGCAGTCCGGTCAGCAGTGTATACCACCAGGTCGCGCCCATCTTTTTGTACGCCGGATGGCCGATATAGGGAGTGGTTTGCGCCACACCGCCGAAGAAAGCCGCGATCAGAGATGTGAAAGCTTCCGTGAGCAGGATATCTCTCGTGCGGTAATCGTCGCCCGCCAGACGGGCGCTTTCCGTATTATTGATGCCGCCGATGATTGTCAGAATGCCGAAGGGGATGGCGATGGTCAGATACTGAATGCTCTGCGGCAGTGTTTTGAGAAAGTCGATGGAAAACGCGGGTAAAGAAAAATGTCATTTGCAGAGACGGCGCGGTGAACTCCGGCAGGTATCCGCCATAGCCCAGAGCGAAATGAATACCCGTGCCGAGAATGACTGCCACAAGAACACCGGGCAGGCGGCCCGGCAGTTGCAGTTTGCTCATCAGCGCCGTAAAGATAAGTCCCAGGGCCACCATGCCGACGACGGCCTCATTGAATATTTCAATCATCGGCAGAAATCCGAGCAGTAAAAGTCCGATTCCGGCGAGCGGTCCCAAAAGTCCCGCGGTGGGAATGATGCGCTGAACCCATCCGCCGAAAAAAGAAGTAAATATCTTAACGGCGCCGATCATGAAGAGAGTGGCCATGCCGATGTGCCAGGTGAGTTGCGCGTCACGAGTGGCAACATAAGCGGGGCCCATGACAGCGTAGGCAATGCCGATGGTTGAAGGCGTATCAATACCCAGAGGCATCGCCGTGACATCGGTGCGTCCGGTTTTTCGTTCTCAAACGGATGGCGAGCCATGTATAGACAAGATCGCCCATGCAAATTCCGACAGCCGTGCCGGGAATCATGCGTGTCAGAATAATATCCGCGGGATAGTTGAAAGTGAAGACAAGAATCGCGCTGAAAAATATCAGCGTTCCGACATTGTCCAGAAACAGGGCGAGAAAAGCGGTTGTTTCTCCCCAGAACCTGTGTTGATGGGCGGTACTTTCAGCGTTCATAGTGACCCTTTATTTTCACTATCCTGAAAAATAAACTATTTGAACTTGCTTTTATGGCGCATGTATATAGCTAAAACCTCACAGTTTGACAATTAAATTTATTAATTAACGGGTTATTTATGGAATGAGCGGCAGATCCGAGCGCTTCCATAGACCCATAACAAAAAAGTATTTTAACTAACGAAGAAGCCCGGTGGAAAAATTCCATCGGGCTTCTTTTATATCAAAGCGGCACATTTACAACAAAGAGCTACGTATAATTTGTTAAAAAATACATAATTACTGATAATGTTAACAATCATCGCTAAAATGAAAAATATTTTAGTTGACAAAGGAATGATTACATACTAAATAGTTCGATAATTATGAAACAATTGAACATCACAAAAATATTTAAAGCGTTGTCCAATGAGCAGCGGTTGCGGCTGTTTGAAATGGTCTATGATTGCCAGGTGGGAAAACGTGCGGACAAAAACGCCCCCTGTACCCAGGGAGTCGATAGAGCCTTTACCAAGGCTTGTGACCATTTAAGTGTTGCGCGGTCTACGGTTTCCCATCATATGAAAGAATTGGAGAATGCCGGATTGATTTCCATGACAAGGAAGGGGCAATTCTTTACCTGCGAAATAAATATGGATGCGGTAAAAGCAATAAAGCAATTCTTAAAATAAATTTTTTTGTTCTAAAAGTTCTACAGTATTAGGACAATCTAACTGAAAGGTAAAGCATCTATATAATTTTAAAATACATCATCAGAATTAATTAGAGGAGGAATAAATTTTGTGGAGAAGATAATCATACCGGTTCTATTTGCTTTATTTCTTATCGCGGCAATACGTTCCAAGAATCATTCAAAAACTAAAAAAAATTGAAACTGTGGGGTGTATAGGAATCAACAAGAAATTGTTTCATTCTTGGGAAAATTATCACTCTTTACATCGTTTATATTAATTCTAGTTCAGTTATTGTTTTGTCAATCTCTCTCTCTTTGAAAAGAAAAATGTCTTTTTCTGGATATGCATGGCCTTAGTCGGCATAGGAGTTATGCTCTTCACACTCGCGATAAGTAAACTTGGGACATTGTCGCTTCGTGTCGGACTTGCACAAGAAAATACATCCCTTCGTACAACCGGTGTATACCGTTTCAGCCGCAATCCAATGCTATTCGGACTTTATCTGATGGCGCTGGGGTCGGCCGTTTACGTCCAGAATCCCATCAACTGGATGCTGGTGATCATAGCACTGACTGTTCATCATAAAATCATCTTGACCGAGGAGGTATTCATGGAAAATCGATTTGGTGATGAATGGACTGAATATCGGAACACAGTGCGGCGATACATTTAAGAATTAAAGGAGAGAAAAATGAATCAAATAAAATCATCTGCCATTTATATTCAAGTTGCCGTTGCGGCATTGCTCTATAATTTATTGCACATCTTTGCCTGGGAGTTACCCATAGCAGTAAAACTTGGCTGGAAGATAAATGTCATCGGGGATTTCTTTATTATTTTAATTTTAACCGTGAGTATTATCCTTATATTCTTTAGAAAAAAAATAGGGTTGCTGTTAGGAATGATACCTGCTCTCTGGGCGGTATTTCTTCAATGGTTCTTAGTCTATATCATCGCTGGCTATAAAGAGCCCAATGGCGTTTGGTGGTATCCTATTTTCACCGTATTTCAAGGCATCATGATTGGATATTTTTCTATTCTCGCGTACAAGGACAATAACCTTCAACATGAAAGCGGGCTGGAGATCACGAAGGGGTTAAAATCACCATCTATCTATCTTTACGCGATTAGCGGCTTCTTGCTGGTGCAAACCGGACAAAAATTCGTTCGTGAAATGGTCGTAGGATTTCGTCAAGAGGGGGGAATAAATGGCGTGCTAGGAGTTATGTTAATAACACTGATCATGATTGTAGCTGCGGTTCTGGTATTAAAAAGAATAAAGTGGGGTTTGGGGCTAGCAATATTTTCGGGGATTATACTGCTGTTGCAACCCATAGTCTATCACCTTATCATGGGAAAGCCCTGCCTTGGTGGGATATGGTGGTATCCGATTTTCACCGTAATTCAAGGTGCATTTATTGTATATTTTTCCATCACTACTTTTGCGAAATGAAAAAAAGCTCACCAATAGCAAATAAGGGGTAACGCCATGAAATAAGGAGCTGGTGTCATGAATAGTTATCAGTTTCTTACAATCCCGCGTTGGTAAGAAACCCGCGTCCTTTATGCCATCCTGTTACCCGTTGGCTGGACGGAACGATCAAGGAAGTGAACGAAGGGTCGATTACCGCTGAATTTGTTGTCCGTCCTGAAATGGCTAATCCTGTCGGGCTTACGCACGGCGGAATTATGAGTGTTATTATTGACGATGTGATTGGAATGACGGCCGCCACTCTGGGGAAAGGCGGCTTTTGTTTCTCTGTCAATCTTTATGTCGATTACCTGGGGAAGGCAAAAGTGGGAGATATGATCACCGCCAAATCGAAAATACTGCGGAAGGGAAAACAAATGCTCAATATCCAGTGTGAACTCGTGGATGTTAATGGAGGTATCATAGCCCGGGGGATCTCCAACCTGGTTAGATCGGAAATATCGGCATACGAGCCGGAGAGGATTATGCCACGCTAAGCGATACCACAGCCCATTTGGCCATTGAATAGTAATAAAAATAGTTTTGTGCTTAAAAAAAGCCCGGTAGAAAAATTCTACCGGGCTTTTATATTGTCGAACATTTACAACATTTATTACGCATAACTAAAATATCACATTGATTTGCTGATTTTATCGGTATAAAATTATGATCAAATAAATATTTAATATGTTGTTCTGTCAGTATCTTTCGGACATGATAAACGGAGGGTAAAATTATGGCGAAGATGCGGTTAAGGGAACTTAAACAATATTTATTGATGATTACAGCGATCTGGACTGCGGGAGTTATTATGTCTTTGGGATGGAACATATACCAGCTGCAACAGTCCATTCTGAATATAGCTAGCACCAGCGCTGAGATTAACTATGATAAAGATATCCTCTACCGAAGATGGGGTGCAAAACAGGGAGGGGTTTATGTGCCGGTTTCAGAGATGACCCCTGCCAATCCGTACCTTAAGGTTCCCAACCGCGATATTAAAACCTCCAGCGGTCTGTCGCTAACTTTAGTTAATCCGGCCTACATGACCCGCCAGGTTTATGAATTGGGCATGGAAGCAAATAATAGTATTCAGGGGCACATCACCAGCCTTAATCCTATCCGGCCCGAAAACCTTCCGGATTCTTGGGAGGCTGAATCTCTGAAGGCATTTGAACGAGGAATAAAAAAAACCGATATAATCGAAGTGATATCAGGTAAAGAATATTTTCGTTTAATGAAGCCCTTTGTTACGGAAAAATCCTGCCTGAAATGCCATGCTGTTCAGGGATATAAAGAGGGGGGTATCCGGGGAGGAATCAGTGTATCGATCCCCATGGACCCCCTGAGATCAATTGAACGATCCCGTATAACAGAATTAACAGTTGCTCATGGATTTTTATGGATTCTGGGCCTCACTGGAATTGGTATCGGTACACGCCGTTTGCGGAGCCAAACGCTTCAGCGTGAAAAACTTGAAGAAGACCTTCTTGTCCTTTCAACCACCGATCCGCTTACAGGTCTGCGCAATAGAAGAGGGTTCTTATCTCTTACAGAACAGCAGTTGAAAGTATCGGACAGGGCAAAAAAAAGATTGATTCTGTTCTTTGCTGATCTGGACGGCCTGAAAGAGATCAATGATACGCTGGGACACGAAGAGGGAGATAAGGCTCTCATTGAAGCGGCATCTGTATTCAAAGAGGCTTTTAGGTCGTCTGATATTATCGCGCGCATGGGAGGAGATGAATTTGCCGTTCTTGCCATTGATACAGAAGAAATCAATCCGGTAATCATTAGCAATAGGCTACAAAACCGGATTGAAACTCATAACAATCAGCCCAACAGAAAATACATGCTATCCATCAGCACCGGTTATTCCTTTTATGACCCCGAAAATCCATCATCTATTGATGAGCTCATGGCGGGTGCTGATAAAATGATGTATGAGCAAAAGAAAAGCAAGAAACCCCATCCTGTTTAGAAAGAAGAAAGATTTAAAGGTAGTATTTTTACTCACAAGAAAGAAGCCCGGTGGAAAAATTCCGCCGGGCTTCTTTATATTACCTCAATTCCTGTTATCCCTTTAAAAATCCGAACTGGATCAGGGTATTGCGCAAAACTTCACGGTTCTCCGGCCGAAGCGGTACGAGCGGCAGGCGAAGTTTTCCAGAGGGAAGCCCCATCATCGTCAGGGCTTCTTTGACCGGCACCGGATTGGTCTCAATAAACAATGCCCGCACAACCGGCAGCGTTTTAAAATGAATCTCCCGCGCTTCGTTAATTTTTCCCGCACGGAACAAATTTATCATTTCCCGATATTCCTTCCCGATAACATGAGCTACCGCTAAGATTCCTCCATCTCCGCCCAGGCCCAGCATCGAAAACGTCAGCGCGTCCTCACCGCTGAGAACATAGAATTTCTTTTTGATTATTCGTGTAGCCCGGATAATATCCATTGTGATCATCATATCACCGCAGGCATCTTTCATTCCGATGATATTGTCTATCTGGGAAAGCGCGATCATCGTTTTTGCTTCGATGAGCCGCGCCGATCTTGAGGGAATGTTATAGATAAAGAGCGGAAGCTTCGTTGCTTTTGCTATTGCTTCAAAATGTTTCAATAGTCCATCCTGCGTGGGTCTATTGTAATAGGGGCATACCTGCAAACTTGCGGAAGCTCCGCTGCCTTCGGCATGTTTTGTCATCTCGATGGCTTCTTTGGTGCTGTTGGAACCAGTTCCGGCCATTATGGGCACACGCCCTTTGGTTTCCTTAATTACAATCTCGATTACCCGGGCGTGTTCCTGGTGATCCAGCGTGGGGGATTCTCCGGTCGTTCCGCAGGGAACAAGGCCATCGCATCCCACTTCTTCAATATAATAATTGACGAGTTTGCGCAGTCCTGCCTCGTCGACCGACAGGTCGTCTTTAAAGGGTGTAATTATGGGTATATGGCATCCAGCCCAAGATGTTGTCTGCATATATTCTCCTTTCTGTTTTGTTAATGATTTAGTTATACGGTTATAGTTTCTTGATAAAGTGTCGTTTTGACATCAAATAAATTCCCAACAAAAAAAGCCATGGGGCTTACCCATGGCTTCAAGGAAGGTATATTTTATTATAGGCATTAACGCATACACGTCCTCGAAACGATGGGTAGCCCCATTTGTTTGACTCCTTGCTTCTTACCCACGTTTCTTCTAACTACTGTAAGGACGTTCATTGTGAGACTCAAATTTCAAAAACGAATAACCTAAAGGGCACTATAGGTGTATTGAAATTTGCAAGTCGAACAATCCCGCCATAAGCGGAGGGTATAATACCCCGCCCCTTGGGGCGGAATTAGGGTCCAGGGCTTGCCCTGGGGTTCATACCCGTGATTAATTTCCCTGTTCACACTTGTTTGACTTAAAGAAAACACAAATTGTTTCTTCTGTCAAATTATTTCCTATTGATGTTGTACAACACGATTTAAAATTTGAAATCCTTCTTTCCCTGATAAACGATCATATATGAAGTCATCAGGTAATGGATATTTAGCGTTCTTGTTTGGGATCCATAAAACCTGCCACCATAACTTCGATTTTATGCCATGTGGTTTAATGTCTTCACGAATGATTGCTTGATGAAATAAAACAACGCCATTAACACGCTTAGTAGAACTTAATTCGGATTTGATTGCTTGGCCTAGCCGAGCGAATTGGTCCTGACCATAGAAATCAGGAGCGCGAACCATAACAATTCCTTGAGCATCTGTTGATAGTTGCCTCCTAGCATCCTTAATAAACCGTGCAGTAGCTTTGGTGTGATCTGGGGTTACAGCAATATGCACAACAATAACTCTGGGATTTCTACAGCAGATCTTTCCCTCATTTACACGTAGTTGACATTGGTAATCTACACCTGCGTACGTCCTAGAATCGCCTACGCCATTGGTCACCATAAAGCTTCTTACAGGCTCTGGTACATGCGCACAGGGACCCAATGGTTGAAGCTCGGCCGTTATCACATCCTCATCGGGCGAGAGCAATATTGTGCCTTCAATTTTGAAATCACCAAATGTATAGGAAAATGGCACACCAGAAGCCAGCAGAGGATTCAGAGTTTTAAGCAATCTTGCGATTTCGCTACGTTTTGGAATTTTCAATGTCGACAAAAGGATTCCGTAGTTGACCGGAGCCTGTTCTATCAAAGGGCGAACACGGCAAATGATTTCCTCACGGCATGTCTCGATTTGTTGGTGCTGGGGTGTCGCCGTAGTTCGTGCCTTACACTCTATAAAGACGGGCTGCCCTCTGAAAGTTATTTCGAAGTCTGGGGTTGGACGGTCACTCGGATCCAAAGCCATCATAGATTGCTCAGGCAAGCCAGAGAAAGCCCATGCCACCATAGCTTCAAGTTCTACTGAATCAAAATCGGCAATAGATTGCTGTGAACGTTGTAAGAGCTGGTTAACAAAACCATTGTCTTGTCTGATAACTCCCGTTTTATCACGGGTGGGAAATGGTGACAGTTTACTAAGTGCGCGAATAAGGCCTGATACTCTTGGTATCGCTTCGTCTTTTGAGGCTTCGTAATTATTGATACCTTTTTGACAGATACACCATGCCTGTGCATAAGGGTGATGAGCCTTTCGTGGGTCATCAAGGAAGTCTCTGCCGACTTCAGCCTCAAGCCATTCTGCCAAATCGATAAACTGTTTGTTACTCGAAATGTCCATAAAGCATCTTTGCTAGACTGATGTTATGGTATTAATGAAATAATTTGGACGGTTTAATTATATAAGAAAAAAAATTTTATGCTTACTAAACAACAATTTAATTTACTATAACCTGAAGGTCACACGTATCATAAATTCCGGATGTTCAACACAAAAATCCGCGGGATATTTCGTCAAAATTTCACCAGTAAACGGCAGCTTTCCTCTATCAATATACTTTTCCCTTGCGATCCATCATGGGCACAAAACGAACCGTGATGATCTCGTGCCGCTCGAGGCGGCCGCCCTTTTTTATCAGGACGACCAATTCCTGCACTCCTGCCTCTCCTACGGGAATGACCATTCTGCCGCCTTCCTTAAGCTGATCCGCAAGCGGCTGGGGAACTTTTGTCGGCGCGCAGGTGACAAGAATCGCGTCAAAGGGCGCAACTTCCGGCCAGCCCTGATAACCGTCGCCGATTCTGACGTGCACATTTTTGTAAAGCCTGGAGAGAATTTTTTCGGCCTTTCTTCCCAGTATTTCGACAATCTCGATAGTGTAAACACTCCTGCAAAGCTCGGCCAAAACTGCGGCCTGGTAGCCTGAACCCGTCCCGATTTCGAGCACCTTCATATTCGGTTTTGGCTTGATCACTTCCGTCATCAAAGCGACAATGTATGGTTGAGAAATGGTCTGCCCTTCACCAATCGGCAGGGGATGATCGCCATAGGCACTGCTACGGAGAGCTTCAGGGACGAAGTGATGGCGTTTAACAGTTCTCATGGCACTGAGGACTTTCGGATCGCTAATACCTCTAGCCTCGATCTGTTCGATAACCATTCTTTCTCTTTCAGAAGAGTAATCTTTTTCGGCAGCAATATCAGCCCGACAATTCAACGCGAACAAGAACAAACAACTGGCTACGATGAAAAGGCACAGAAGCATTTTTTCCTGCATGTGCAACAGAAAGCAAACCAGCCGGACAAAGCCCCTAAACCCACCATTTATTATTGCTCTGGCCATGATTACCTCCCCGAAAATTATTTCTGTTAGTAAACTTTGTTAATATACTTTTTATTCTTTATTCGTCTTTTTCTCTGTAGGATTATCAGCGGAATTCCCGAAAGCAAAACACAAATTCCAACTAAGGAACCACGGCCTGTAAAAACAAGGCTGGAGTAAAGCATAAACAAGCAGATGGCGCAAAAAACAAGCGGCGTCAAAGGATAGAAAGGCACCACAAAAGGCCGGCGCACGTTTGGATGCTTGTGCCTTAATAAAAATATGGAAACACCAACCATCAGGAAAAAAAGCCAGAAAACTGGTGCGGTGTATTCCACCATCATGACAAATCCATCATGAGCACCTGTTCCCAAAGCTACAAGTATAAGGGCGACACTTCCCTGAAGAACCAGAGCATTGACAGGTGTATGACGCAGGTCATGCCATCGGCCCAGAAAGCCTAAAATCGGGTAGTCCTGCCCCAGCGCGTAATTGGTTCGGGCGCCGGTAATGATGGCCGCGTTCATGGTGCTCGCCGCCGCAAACAAGATCAACAAACTGATGAAGTTGCTACCCAGCCTGCCAAATGCTTTGCGTGCCATATCCGCCATCACTGCGCTGGAAGTTGCCATATCAGACAGGCCGAGACTCTTTAAAAGAGCGATATTAACCAAAAGGTAGATAGCTGTAACGGTCCCAATGCTGTAAAGTAATACCTTTAGCATATTGCGGCGGCCTGACCGCACCTCAGCGGAAAAAAACGAGGCTTCGTTCCAGCCTCCGTATGTCAGCAGGACAAAGATCATAGCTGTGCCCAGAACCTGCTTTCCCGGTAAAACTTTGCCTTCAGGTGAAATCATCTGCGCATCAGCCATCAGAATTCCAATGGCCGATACTATAAATAAGCTCAGGAGAATGACCGCAATGAGCGTCTTTTGCGTCCATTTGCCCTGCTTGATGCCCGCGACATTAACCGCCGTAAGCAGAATAATTGTCATGCCCGCGTATATTGACGCAGAATGAGATCCCAGGCGAAGAATTTCTGAGGCATAATCACCGAAAAGAAAGGCTATCATCGCTATGGAACCTGTCTGGATAACGGCAATGCGCGCCCAGGCATAAAGGAAAGCGGGTACAGATCCGAAAGCCCTCTTTAAGTAGTGATAATCGCCCCCGACATGCGGATAGGTGGAAGTAAGTTCTGCATAACATAATGCGCCGACCAATGATGCCAGTCCGCCAAGGAGCCAGAATAAAAGAACCATCCCTTCACTTTCGGCGCTGGAGGCTACGATGGACGGGGTTTTATAGATACCTACGCCTACGACCATACCCACGATAATGGCAACCGCGTCAACAACAGAAAGAGTCGCTTTAGGTTTGGCGGCTTGCGGCATTGGGTTATTCCTTTCTCCAAGAGGTCAAATATTTTTGATAAGACAGTGCTTTCTGATAGAGGAAATATACGGGAATCCTGTTTTCATGGCAATTATTTTTAAGCTAATCATTACCGTGTGCAATTTCGCAACAGCATGAAGAAACAGTGTTAAAGGAAGAAGTTAATAAATAAGGACGATTCTATTTTATGCTTACTAAACTAACGACTCAATTTGTGGTAACCCAATATCATAAATTCCGGCATGTTCAACAGAAAAATCCACGGGATATTTCGCCAAGATTTCATCAGTAAACGGCGGATATTCTTCCGTAACCTTAATTAAATTATGCATGGACATTTGATTGTAATGGTTTCAGAAAGAAAGAGGGCGTTGATATCACCTAGAAGTCCTCAGTTTTTCGACTGAAAAAATCTGATAATTTACGTTAGAAAGTTGCAATCTTTTTACCATGTAATCTGATTCCCTCGTGGTCTAAATGTAATATTTCTATAGAACCGCAACTACATTAATTTCTTTCAGGATTGCATCTTTGGCGCTTGCAGGCATATTAAGGAATTTTACACCCATTCCAGTATCTTTTGACGAAGCGCCTTTGTTAATCCACATAACTTTTGCATTAATTTCTATTTTTTTTAAATTGCCTATGGAAAAAATCAATTTTATTGTTGACCCTACTGCCGGCGGTCTTTCTGTCTCAACAAACATGCCATCTGCCGAAATATTTTTTGTAAAAGATATGAGATAATCATTTTCATGTACATATGAAATTTCAAATTTAGTATCTAACCTTTTATTTATCCTGCGTTCATCTTTTGACATATTATCTCCATTTCATTCTAGATATGTTAATGAAAGCAAAAATAATTAGGAAATAATTAGGGTCAACTCCCTATTTTGTAATCAGTCAATGATGGGACGATTCTATTTTATGTTTACCAGATTATCAACTCAATTAGTATAACCCAATAACCTGAAGGTCACACGTATCATAAATTCCGGATGTTCAACAGAAAAATCCACGGGATATTTCGTCAAGAAATCATCAGTAAACGGCGGATATTCTTCCATAACCTTTTTGGAATTATGCGCCGATAGGTGATCTACAATATTATTGTTGCTGGATCAGGAAGATATTAACTCCACGCTGTTTCTTTCTTATATTCTTATTATTCCTTTGCGAACTCCCTTGTCCATTCGGCATACTTTTTCGAGCAGGTGTTCATATCGTAATTAATCATACCTCTATATGTCACCCGGATTTTCCTGCCATCATCGGAGATCGTTCCATCAAAGGGCGCTGAGTAATCTATTATTCCGCAATTCCACGGTTTTGAACCTTGCCTACAGTAGTAATTTCCGTTCATTTTTGTTCCGTTTATAGTGCCACTATAAGTTACTGAAAAGGGCATCATTTTTTCCCCTCTGCCTCCAACCTGTCTTTCCCACTTCAGAGTAAACTCATTCTTGCCGGTTATACTCATCTGATAATAATCTCGGCCCAAGAATTCTTCTCTGTCAGCGGCGGACATGTTGGCAACAGACTGTTCCCATGTAACAAACCAAGTGCCGGCAAGATTCTTAATAAATTCTTCCTGCTTCTTTGCCTTTTTTTCAATTGCTTTGGTAGTATCCTTTGCTGCCTTTTCCTTTTTGGCCTCAAGGGAATATAATTTGGTTTCTGCAGCTTCAGCATCCTTGGGTTTTGTTAGAAGATATAGCTTGAGGTTTTGCATCGCGTCGTCATATTTTCCGACATTTTCCTGGGCTAGTGCCAGGTTATAAATGGCGTCTGACCACCAGGGTGCCAGAAGCAGTGCCTCCTTGTAAGATTTGATAGCCAGTTCGAGGTCAGACGATGAGGTCGCGTCCTTCTGGAATGTGACACCCTTGATGAATGGCCGCTTGGCCTCTGCTGGTATTGCAGGAGGAGGCTTCATCGTCCGAACATGACTGATGATCTTTTCCCGCAAGGCGTAGTTATTCGGATTTTTCTGGAGATCGGCGACATATTGGTTGAGTATTTCCTGTGGAGTCCGCGCCTGTACATATCCTGTCAAGACAAAAAGTAAAATAAGGACACTCATGGTAAGTATGATTCTTTTGTACCGCATAATATTACTCCGCCTGTTTAGATACATTTATTAAAATTTCTCCTTATCAAGATATTTCATGCGGGTCAGCGTGCGAGACAGGCTTTAACCGCCGCTGAATTTTCGCTCATTACTACTTTACCATGTTCATTAAGGACGAGGATGCTCTGAAGATTTTCCTGCCTGTCTTTCTTGTCGGCTGATTTAGAAAAGTAGCTCTGTACGTCTACGACTATATTGCCGTTACCCTTGCTGTGTATAGCGACTTCTACTATAAACTGCCGCTCCGCAGAACCGCCACCTGCTGATACCTGTCTGTCCAGTGTCAAATTGACGATGTTAACGTCATTTCTGTCTTTGACCGGTTTGCCTGCCTCTTTATAAACGCGTTTCATTTCCTTACGCAGGTCTTTAGAGAAGCGAACTCCAGCTGTTCCAAGCGACTCAGCGCGTGCGTAAACCTCTTCCATCGCACAGCCGAGAGCTTTCTGCCAGCCTTTCTGACTTTTTTCATTTGCCTGCTTATCTTTAACCGTCTCCTTGTATCCGGTTCCTTTCAGGCCAAGATCAGCATTATCTTTATCACCAATGCCTTTTAAGCCTAAACTACCGGCATCGCTTCCCTTAAGACCGGGCTCGCCCTTAGCGGTTCCTTTCATGCTTTTCAAAGCATCCTGCTTTTTCCGTTCGAATTCCGCCTGACTCTTCTTTTCTTCTTCCTTTTCTCGCTTTCGCTGTTCCTCAAGCTCCTGTTTTCTCTGTCGTTCGGCTTGTAATTTGCGTTGGCGCTCAGCTTCATAGTCAATAACCGGTTGTTTCTGGTAACTGGGTGTTGAGACTTTTCTGCAGCAAGAAGCTTCATGTGCCCGCCTAAGTTGATAAACTCTTGATTCATCTCCCGGCATTGGCTTGCCATAAGTCTGTCCGCAACAAGGACAACTATCCGCAAGTGCCACATTTGTATTTAAAAATAAGGAGATAAAAAGCAGACTACCCAATAACAAGATATTAGATTTGATAACGCGATACATTATGAATGTTAAACATCTTCTATGCATACCTTTTTCCATAGAAGACCTCATTATTTTCCATTCAGTTTAAGAGAGACATTACTTACTGTTGAATTATATAAAGTATGAACTTGTATGTCAAAGAAAATAGTGATCGAAAAATATAATGTATGTTACCGAGGTTTATCCGGCGTGAAGATCATTTATTACGGCTTGAAATCTAGCATATTCATCAAAGTTGACGATTTGCTGCTTTCACGAAAAAAGTCGCAGGTATCGCTCAATATTATTATTTACTATTAATATTTGGTTATCCCTAAAAAATGTTACATTTTATTATATGAGTTTATAATCTATTTTTGACCGATAAAAACAATTTTCACATTTCTTCCACGACATAAGATCGTTTTTATTAATCCCAGGGGATCGACTGAAAAGACCACCTCTATATAAGCTTTTTTGGCAAAAGACGATTTACATCCGCCCTTCGGTTTATTTGATAAAAAAGGCGGTTACCTTATCATTGAATTCCTCGGCGGCATCAATATTGACGGCATGTCCGGCATCCAGATCCACGATGTCCAGCAACGGCATTTGTGTCTGGGCAAAATCCCTGAGCGGTTGGAATCTCTTTTCCCGTTTTCCGCAAACCAGAAGCGTGGGAACAATATTTTTGTATACCTCCAGTCTTACTGAAATTTCGGGTCTAGTGTAGCGTATTGCGTTGGCAACTCCCAGGACGCTAAGTAGTGCACAGTCCTCTAATAATGCCGCTTTGACATCTGCACGGAGCTTGCGGGCATTGGCCGGATGTACGGGGATTTTTTTGATACCTTCAAGACCTTGCTCCAGAAGCTTCTCTGCATAGTCAGCAGTGCTGTTTTTGACCTCCTCCATATAACTTATTTCTCTGAAGCTCGAGGTTGAATTGGTAATTACATGGGCAATTATACGTTCTGGGTGATTAAGAGCATATCTTAAAGTAAGGCCTGCGCCCAGGGACTGACCACAAAGAAGCCACTCGGATATACCAAGACTCTTGCGGATATTTTCAAAGGCCTCAACGTATCCTGCAGGCCGATACGCTGCTGGTGCCTCAGGAGCCGGTGAACGGCCATGACCCCACAATTCGACAATCACCGGTCGGGTCACTTTCGCCAGAGCCTCTATATTGAGCATCCACTGAGCGCGGGAGGAAAGTAACCCATGAACCAGCAATAAATAAGGTCCATTCCCCGGGTGAACTTCAAAGTAGGGTGCAGATGAGTTATCCCCTGTGACCATTGTTATTACCTTCCTTACTCTTAAATGTTTAACCCAACAACCCACTCAAATGACAGAATATATATGCCATAATTTCCGGGAAACAACATCAATGATTAAGTTTTGAAATCTTGTATTTTCGTCGAGGTTGACGATTTGTGGATAACAGGAAGATCAGGACGAATATTTTTTTGCTTGCAGGGCGGGGAGAAGCCCTGCAAGCAAAAGAAAATAATCAAAGAACCGAATGACTAAATAACCTATTTGTTTGAACGTACCGGAAGGGCGCGGGGGAAGTTTTTGACAGTCTCGAACCGTATGCCATTGGTGAAACTTAAATGGGCACCAAGATCTCCACGAGGCCTTTCGTCTGAAGCCCAGACGCAACACGAGGTCAGTTTTATCAGTTTGGTTAGATGATGGCCATATTCTCCGACAATTGAATCATCATACAACTCTGACAGCTCATTCAGTGTCGGCATCCGCCAGTCCGTATACCCACCCCCGCGATAATTATTGCAATAGGACCTGGCGTCCTGCACGTATATCTTTCTACCGTTGTCCCTGGCTGCCCACATCAGCTTCGTCTTAGTGTCCAAAACCGTTCCGTTGTCATAAGCGATGAAACGGCCGTCTCTGGCCGTCTCTCCGGCAAAGGCAAACACCGCACACGCAACCAATACCGTCAACATCACAAATAATCTTGTCTTCATGATACGCCTCCTTTTTGGTTCTTGATAATGGAAATATTGAAGATCCTTTATCGTTCAAAATAGGTCACCATACGGCTCCATAGGAATTAATAATCCATGGAGCCGAACGTATCGGCAACTTCTGGAAATTCCATTTCATAACGCACTCTAAAAAGGATGATAGATGGTCTGTCAGATTACCGTTTCAGAAACTAATAGTAGGGGAGTGTCCAAGCGTGTTTTTTCCTATCAATAAATGTTGTGCATGTCAATCGAAGAAAAGTTTTGTGAAAATTATCTTTTTTAATGATTTCCATTCGAAAGGTTGCATTGTGGAACAAAAATGTAAAAACAACATTACAGAAAGAAGTTAATAAATAATGGGACGTTTCTATTTTACACTTACTAAATCAACAACTCAATTTTGAGGCAGCTTTTTAATAATCTTTAGCTTTTATGCCCGGAGCCATATAGCGTCTCCAGTATTTTGTGAGGGACGTAAACGTAAAAAATTTGTTCATTAAATTCATTTTTATGAGCCAGAATACCAATCCGGAAATGATAAAAAACAGAGATAACGATATACCCCACTTTATAAAGAAATTAACCGGTTTTATTAGTAATGAAGGAATAAAAGAATTAAACAACTTCAGTATTAGCACGGTCGGCAAAAATGAGCTGACAATAGGAATAAGCACAGCAAGAAAATGAGACACCTGTATTGCCTTTTGCGGGCAGATGTTAATGCAGCGCATACAGCTCTCGCATGTTAATTTCCAGAAGGGCCTTTTATTTATAATTTTAATCGCTGCTTTAGGGCACTTCGTTTCACACAGCCTGCATGTATCACAGTCGGAAGACGCGATGAATATCTTCGCGAGATAGAAGCGCCCGTACATGAAGTACATAAACGCGATTGGCGCCAGCGCTATATCTACCGGAAGCATAATAAAGACATTCGGCCGGAAATATGCCCGGCCGCTGAATATTTTCTCGCAAAACTTATCCACCATAACGCGGCTATGCGTGAAAATATCGGCAACAGTGGCTTGATTCAATCCGGGATGTATCGCAATCCAGTTATCAGGCATGTCCAGCGGAAACATCCCCTTAATGCGAAAACCTTTTATAAACAATATCAGCGCCGGCAAGATCTGCGCGAGCCCGCTTATTCCGGGCACGAACCATTTATAAATTTTTAAACCTCCCCTTGTATTCAGAAGAAATGCATCGGATCCCCTGATAATCGGAAATTTAAGAATAAATTTCAACATAATCCAGGGGAGATTGAATCCGTGAGTCGGGTAGCAAAACCCTATTAATCTTTTATCATTAGCGGAAGGAACAATTATTTTATTAAATCTATCTATGGAGATTAAATTTGTTTTTAGCCCTTTTTTTTGCGCGTACTGTGTAATCCAACGGCTTGCTGTAAGAGCGTTGCCGGTACCGCTGAAATAATATATTGTTAAATCTCTATACATAGATTTATAAACCTATTAAGTTATCTTTGAAAATATCTGTATCTCTTCTATGAGAGTTGAATTTTTGGCTTAATCTATCCCGGGGATTTTCTTTAATCACAATAAAGCAAATTGTTTTTTAAAAGGTTCTTTAGTAAGTTAGAAATTATTTTCTGCGTTTTTCTGGCAGAAAATAATTTCGTTAACGCACTTATCCCGTTTATCGGGGTTAGGAGATGGGATAATAACCCATCGCCGCTTCGAGTCGTCCGAGCTGTCCTCCGCCTTCCCACAGCTGGATGATCTTGAAGTCGCGCAGGTATTTCTCAACATGGTATTCTTTGGTGTAACCGTAGGCGCCCATCAATTCCATGGCCCGGTTACAGACCATCTCCGCGACATCGCAGGCATAGACCTTGGCCCCACTCGCCTTTCCCATCAAATAATGATCGCCCGGATCGCCGAATTCATTGCCCCGGTCGAACATAGAGGCGACGCTCAGATAATAAGCACGGGCGCTTTCGATTCCGATTGCCATGTCGGCGATCATAGCGGCTTGAAGCGTATGCTCCCGGACGGCCTTTCCTTTGTAAAATCTGTTCGCCGTGTAATCGATTACGATTTCCAGCACAGCCTGCGCGTTTCCGACAGCGAATCCGGCGCTGCTGAGTCGACCCCACGACAGGGCGGCGCGGAACAGTTTCCAGTCCTCTCCAGGTCCGGCCAGGCGATATTCCTTGGGCACACGCACATTATCCAGGTAGATATCCGCATTCACGTCGCTGTAGCGCATACCCATTTTATTCTCCGGTTTCCCGAAGGTCAGGCCGGGAAGCCCATTCGGAACGTAAATAAGCGCGACCCCTTTCTCTGCCAGCGATGGATCGGTTGTGCAGAGGATTCCGTAAACTTCGGCAATCCCTGCCCCGCCGGGCCACCGCTTCGACCCGTTGATCACCCATTCATTGCCGTCGAGCTTAGCGGTCGTCCGGAGGGTCGCTCCGTGCTGGGTGGGATCTTCGCCGTTACAGCCTCCGGCCGGTTCGGTTAATGCGAAGCAGGCCGTATGGCGCTTATCAGAACAGAACGGTGACATCAGTTTTTCGAGCACAGCCTTGTTGCGTGCTCGCATCGCCGGCCCGAAGAGCCATTCCGGGCAGGTCATCTCTGTTGCCAGCCCGCTGTCCCCTCGCGCGAGCTCCTCGCAAACCGCAACGTACTCGACAGCCGAACCGATCTGTACGCCGCCGTATTTTGGCGCAAGTCCGTAGCGCTGCATCCCCATCTTGACAAGCTTATCGATCACCTCCTCGCAGACCTCGCGGCTCTCGTCGAGTTGGACTCTGACCGGCATGATTTCCTTGTCCACAAAATTCCGCACATTGTTCAGGAGCGCCTTGCTCTCTTCTCTGATGAATGCCCCGTACCTTTTCATATATGCCTCCTTTTCGTGTGGCTGGTTATAGATCAGTATATTTCATTGCTCTTTGTCCTATTTCTTAATTAATCAGGCCTTTACGCAACATGTTTTCTGCCCATCAGTACAGCAATAGCAACGCCAAGGCCGACACACCAAACGTTGATAAAAGCGTTTAATACCAGTTCAACCGTAGAGGTCATATATATGCCGTTCTGGATATTGAAGCTGAAGTCTAACAACCCCAAAAATACCAGTGCGCCAGCCGCTACCAGCGACAGCTTGCTGCCCCACGGCTTATTTAACATCAGCATTATGCCGGCCACCAGCAGCAGTACGGCCAGCAATCCATCCGGCAGCGGGAAGGAGTGCTCGTAGGCAAAATAGCAGGTGGGTGCATTCTCCGGCGCCAGTCCCACCGT
Source organism: uncultured delta proteobacterium (assembly GCA_963762595.1). Classification (GTDB taxonomy): domain Bacteria; phylum Desulfobacterota; class Syntrophia; order Syntrophales; family Smithellaceae; genus UBA4810. The sequence goes on along the minus strand of CAVXLI010000030.1, from coordinate 103,303 downwards.
GAAAAAGGCCATCCAGAATAGGATAAGTCCACCTGCTGTCACTATCTCCAGAGCGGAGATCAGCCTGCATATTAAATTGATTTAACATGTTTGCCTCCATAATAATTGTTTTCCGGATTATTTCTCCTGCCGGGCTTTCCTGGCCTGGGCATCGGTCACCAATTCGACCAGTCCCGGTAATAGCCTTTTCATTATATAAGTAAATCTGCCGTCGGCATTGGGAATTATGACAAATTTCTTTTTCGCCATGCCTTTCAGCAGTGCTTTAGCCACATCTTCTGGTTTCATCACGTTGGCGCGTAGCAGAAATTGCCTTTGTCTCAGGCGGCTTGGTCTTGTTTTCCTCGGCAAACCCGGGCGTGTCGGTATCGAGCGGGCAAAGCACTGAAACTGCAATGTTATACCTTTTTAGCTCGCTGCGTAATGCTTCCGAAAAGCCCACTACGCCGAACTTGGCAGCCGCATAGTCCGTAGTAGCCGAAAACGCCGATGAAACCCACCATGGAGGAAACATTGACTATATACCCGCCGCGTTCCTTCATCAGCGGCACAAGAACTGATGCGGTATTCCACGTGCCGTACAGGTCAACCTTCAGGGTTTCATCGAACTGCTGGTAGGTGATATCCTCAAAATATCGGGGATAGGCCCTGCCCGCACAGTTAATCAACACATCAGGCACCCCGAATTCGGCCAGTGCCGATGAAAGCACGGCTTCGACGCTATCTCTTTTAGAAACATCCATGGATCTGCCGGCAAACTTCTGTTCCGCAGATACGCCGCAGGACTGTATTTGCTTTAAGGCTTCATCCAGAACCTGCTGCCGCCTGCTGAAGATAATTACACTGGCTCCCCTGGTCGCCATTAATTTGGCAGTCGCCAGGCCGATACCGGATGAACCACCGGTTATGTAAACTAATTTATCCTTGAAATCTTTCATTTCCCTCTCCCCCTTACTTCTGCTTGAGCGAAGCGATATCCAGCGTCTTCAGCCATTCCATGGTTTGCCGGAACCCTTCCCGGTAGGTGATGCGGGGCTTCCAGCCCAACTCCCGCTCAGCCTTGTCTATGGAGAACCTGAATCTCGAACCCAGGTTGGTAACAGTATAAGTAGTGAGCAAAGGACGCATCTTGATGCGGAACAGCTTCCATATGAATTCCATCACCCTGGCCGCGGTCATGGCTAACCAATACGGGATGTAGGTCTTGATGGGCGGCACACCCAGTGCTTCGGCTATTCCCGCGCAGAATTCCTCCAGGGTTGTCGACTCGCCGTCGTGCACGAGGTAGCCATTGCCGATAGCCCTTTCATCCTCGGAGATCAGCATCAGCAGGTCGACCAGGTTATCGATATAGGTGGGCCACACGATGGCGCCCTTACGCCAGAAGATCAGTTCCTTCTTGATAATTGCATCGGCAAGCAGTGGCACAAAGGTCTGGTCGCCCTCGCCGAACACCCACAGTGGGTAGACCATGGTCAGTGGCAGTCCCTGCTCCTCGTGGTATCTGCGCATGATCTTCTCGGCATCTATCTTGGAATCAGCGTAGGGTTCGCCCCAGTATTGCAGCGGCAAACTTTCATCCATCACCTTCGATTCGTCCGTGCCGAACACGTCGCAGGTGCTGATATCCACCAGGCGGGATACCTTCGCGTCAACGGCCGCCCGGCAAATATTCTCGGCGCCGCCCACCGTGACCTCCCAGAACAGCTTTTTGGGCGCCCAGTCGGTAACTACCGCCGCAGTATGGAAGATGATATCCACGTCCCCGACCGCGCGCCTGACCGCTTCGTAATCGCGGATGTCGCCGTTAACGACCTCCACACCCTGCTGCTTTCAACCCGGCCTCACCGGCATCGCCCGGCAGCACCAGTGCGCGCACCCTGTTGCCCTTTGCCAGGTTCGCTTTTACTACATGGCGTCCGATGAATCCGGTAGCTCCAGTTATTAAAACCTTTTTCATATCTCAACCTCTCACTGTTATAAGGGGCGGCTTGTTTTGCCGATTTTCGATCATTTTTTACCGCTCTTGGTCATGACGGCAATACCGGCTGCAGCCGCGATCAGACAAAGCCCGATGTACAACGCAAACGCCAGGGAGTAGCTCTTCGTCCAGTCGTAAATGAAGCCGGAAAGCGGCACACCCACGGCTGTGCCGAGCGTCGTGAAGATGTTCAGAAATCCGTAGATAACGGCAAAGTGCTTCTGCCCCAGGACTCTGGCCGTCATGAGTGGCGGTAGAACCGTGCGGACAGCGATGGAGAAGCCGAACAGGACGCTGAAGACGATCGCTATCCACATCCACTGTGCCCCGTAAAGAAGCGCAATGGAGATCACCAGGCCGATCATGCACAGTAGATAGCTCTTCAGCAGTCCTACCCGATCGGCAAGACCGCCAACCAGAACCTTGCCGAATACAAGCATGGCCATGTGCAGGGACATGAGCATCGTCGCCGTTGTGGAGGAAAAGCCCAGATCGGTCAGGTAAGGGACGATGTGGTGCAGGACGCCCATGTTGGCGATAGCGATAAGCAGGATGATGAGCGCGAGCAGCCAGAAAGCGCTGCTACGAAACGCCTTGGTTGCCGTCAGGCCTTCCATTTCTGTTGCGGACTGCCGGGATAGTGCCGCTTCGCCGCCAAAAGGGAGCAGCCCAATATCGGCCGGTTTGGCGCGCACGATGAAGATCGCCGTCGGGATGGAGATGATGCCGATGATCAGACCGAACGTCAGATAGGTGGCCTGCCAGCTGTAATTCATGATGATCCAGTTTGCCAGCGGATTGAAGATGATCCCGCCGACACCCGTGGCAGCGAAGACGATCCCCATGGCCAGACCCCGCTTGTCGATGAACCAGTTGGTGATCATCATGGACACGGGAATGATGTGCGAGCCCGCGCTGCCGATGCCGAGAAACACAGCAACGATGTAAAACTGCGTCAGCGTCCGGCACTGTGAAAATAGAGCGAAACTTGCGGCCATCATTGTGGTGCATACTGTCATGATGAGGCGGATATTGTAACGCTCCAGAAGTTTGCCCATGACCGGTGCCATGACCATCATGGAGAGCGCCGCAATTGTGAAATAAAGTGTAAAGCCGCCCCGGTGAATCCGAGGGATTCGGCTACTGGCTTGATGAACACGCCCATGGTATTCATGATGATGCCGATCCCGGCAAAGTTGAGGAAAAATGCGCCGACAACGATCCACCACCCGTAGAAAATCTTCTGCCCTGATTTCATGTGTTTCCCCCTTTAGGATTTAATAAGATATTGCCAGTGACCAGCACCCTTATAGAGTCCGCGGCCATATATGATCAGCCTCTTCCGTCAAACCCAGCAATTCAAGCTTTTTACGGAACGCTATGCCTTTGACTGGATCGAATCCCATCAGCTCGTAAAACCTGTTCTTCATCTCGTCGAAATGTATTTCGATTCCGGCGGTGTCGCCGTCGCGCGCCGGCTCTTTGAGCCGGGGAGTCAGATCATCATCGGATGCGCTGAATCCGAAACGATAGTTGATGCAGCGCTTCAGATGAAAGATGCGCAATCCCGCTTCCATCATCGAATCGATATCATACCCGTATCCGGCCGCCGCATTTATCAATTCAACGATTTCCGGCAGGGTTAAAGACCTGTCGGCAAACTGGCACAGGCACGCACTGTTTTCTATGCCGCCGATGGCGGCAGCCAGCACCATGGTTTCAGCTTTCTTTTCGTGGGTGAGGGCTTCAAGGTCGAACTCGAAGCCGATTTCGGGATAATTGCACGCCCCTGTTTCCATGAAATGCATCGCCGTCTGCACATGGCACGCGCCGCGGGGGCTCACCGCGTAGGCCACGGCATGGCCATGACCGCCGCGCGGGTCATGCATGGGCGCTTCCAGGCCTTTGCTCTGCGCAGTATATTCCAGGGAATTTCCGCCGATGGCACGCGCCGCCGCGGCGCTGCCCATGGACAGCAGATCTCCCAGTTTGCCGCTCCGGAAGCCATCATGGGAAGAACCTTGTTCACCACCGTCTCCATATCGCCCCACCGGAGCGGTACGCCGCCGGTCTGTTCGTCAGTAAGGTGGCCTTTTTCATAGGCTTCCATTGCCCAGGCAATTGTTGCGCCGGCGCTGATCGTGTCCATGCCAAGGTCATTGCACACCCTTCCGGCCTTGCACACGGCTGCCAGATCCGATGAGCCCTGGAGGCTGCCGAAGGACACAACGGTTTCGTACTCCGGCCCCGGCCCCTCAGGCAAGGGCGAATGGCCCTTCGTCTACCTGCACGATTCTCTTGCAGGCCACCGCGCAGTAGGCGCAGGTGGCGGTTCTTTTCAGAAACTTCTCCGATAATGTGCTTCCCGTGAGGGCGTCGCCCATCACCTCGTCGAAATTGGATGTCCAGTTTCGTACCGGTACATCCCCGCTGTACATATGGCCTTCCAGGTTCCCGGAAGTTCCGAAGTCATGGAGCACCTGAGAAATGAGGTGATTCTTGATGCGCGGGGTGAGTTCTTTGATCAGCGTTTTTATCCGTTCCGGATCGGCAAGGGAAAGCTCTTTCGCTTCTGAATTTCACCACAAGGGCCTTCAGGTTTTTCGATCCCATGACGGCGCCCATGCCGCATCGCCCGAAGGCATGATGGGCTTCGTTGAGGATACAGGCGAAGGGAACCATGTTTTCACCGGCCGGTCCGATTACCAGAGACGTTGACTTCTTCCCGTATGTTTTATGCAGATCTGTCAGTGCACTCCAGGATGCCCTTACCCCAGAGAGACCCGGCGTCCTCGATGGTTACGGTTCCCTTATCGATTAGCAGTAATGATGGCTTTGCGGCCTTTCCGGTTATAATCAGGCCGTCGTACCCTGCCAGCCTGAGGGCCGGCGGGAAATACCCTCCGCAGGAGGATTCGGCGAGTCCTCCGGTCAGGGGCGAACGCGCGGTGGCGTTCATCCTGCTCGCACCGGAGAGCTTGATGCCGGTCAGTGGCCCGTTCATAAGTATGAAGAGCGCCTCAGGAGACAGAGCGTCAGCGGCAAAATCCGCCCGGTCCCAGAATATTTTCGCGGCCAGACCGCTGCCGCCGATAAAACGCCGGTACGTTTCTTCCGGAAGGGTTAATGATTTCACGGTATTCACCGTAAGATCTGATCAATCCGATCTTTCCCGTATTGCCATGCATGGTATTCACCCCGCAGTTAGTATATTGAATGACATCTCATGAACCGTTATATTAAACGGATCAGTATACTGACAGGATTATTTCTTCGTGACGATCAGGTTATCCAGACCCATTTCCTTCAGCGCCACCGGAAAGAGCTGAAACGCCGGTTTTATAACCGGCAACAGCTTCAGCATGGCGGTCACCTTGCCGCCCTGCTTGATGATGCCTTTGGTGATGCCGGCAATCGGGTTTTCGAGACCGTGCCAGAAACGGTGTGAATGATCGGCCGGCTGCTTTGACCACACATCCTCCTTAAGATCGCAAGGCCCCAGATAAAAAGTGCCGTAATAACCCGGCTTCGCTGGGCGGATTTTTAAGATCGATTGTGATCTCCGCATCCGGGTCTGTATACATGAATTTTATAATGATGCCCGCCTTGCTCATCTTCATGCCGATTTTTTCGTCTTGCAATACCCTGTCTAAAAAATAGCCGTATATTTTATACAGATCCTCGGCGTCCTTGTAATATTGACTCATTCCTGCCTCCTTTTTTTATTCGTTAGAGGGCCGAGAGAAGTCCACACTGCACTTCCACTCCCCCCCCGATAAACGATCATGGCGCAACAAGCACCGTTATCGCCTTGCATCATTCATGCTTTTACCAGGTAACAGCGAGCAATCGAGAAAGTGATCTTCATAGATCGACCCGATAAGCAACCGATCCTTCCAGGATACGGCCCCGCTGGAACCGGACAATTCTCTCCCGTCGTTCTGATATACCCGCGCGATATCATAGCCGCCATCTTTCAAAGGCATCACGCGCACCACCTCGGACGGGGAAAGCTTAGCCGGGTCTTTCGAGTGGGCCACAAAGGACAGAAGTTGGGAATGGCATCCAGCCCAGATCGACCCGTCGGGGTGAACGTCCAGGTTATCCACACCGGTGTTGAGTTTGATGCTCCTTTTCTCGGTAAGTGCACCCGTTTCGACATTGCGGGAATAGACATGAATCCTTCGTCCGACAGTTGCTCCCACGTAAACGGTTCCGCCGTCGGGACTCAGCGCGATACCGTTGGCGTAACCGATTCCGCCGGCGACCTTTTTAAATCGCTCCCCGTCGTAATAAAGGACATGGGAAACCGACAATTGCAGATAATTTTCCAGCATTTTCCCCCACTTCGAGGTCCAGCCATGGTCTATGGTCACATAGAACTGACGTGGACCCACCCCAACAAGATCGTTCGGAGTCGTCAATTCCGGGCTTTTGATGGTCTTTTGGTGGTACAATCTTCCGTCACGATAGGAAAAAATCTCAACGGTGCATTCGCCGGTGGTTTCAAAGAAATGACTGTCCTCGCCCATTTTGATGACGAAGAGCAACTTGTTGCCGTCGGGCCCATGATACAGATTTATACCGTGGGGAACCAGATGGCCGTCGAAGTCAGTTTTCAGCAGGACGGGCTTTGCGCCGGGAGCAGTAAGATCATAGGCCAAGATGCCGGAGTAGGGATGCTTTTCACCGGCAATGGCAGCCCTACGGTCGGTAAAGGATCCTAGCGCTACGCCGACGCCGCGATCGACATCGATGTCCTCGGTTCCCGGAAACCCCTTCACGGCAACACAGCTGTACAGTGAAAAGGGTTCTATCCTTTTGAATTCACCGGCGTTCCAGAGCGTCTTTACAAGCAACGCCCCTATCAGAACAATGACAGCCGAAATAATGATTATGATCTTCTTTTTCTTCATTGCCCTTTTCCTTTTTCAATCCACCCTGTAGGACCGGAATCTGCTGCATTATTTGCGCTGATCAAAACGCCTGCCGAAGATCATGCCGGCGATTCCTATTTTAAGCATCTGAATGGTGCCACCCGCCACGCCCCACGCTTTCGCGTCGCGGTACATGCGCTCCATGGGAAATTCCGTGCTGTATCCGTATCCTCCGAATACCTGCATGGCCGTGTTCGTCACATCCACCACCATCTCGTTTGCGTAAGCCTTGGCCATGGATGCCTCGTATATCGACGGGAGCCCCTGTCCCGCGCCGTTGACGGCACGGTACACCAGAAGCCGCGCCGCATCCAGCTTCGCGGCCATGTCCACCATCATAAACTGCACCGCCTGGAATTCGCATATGGGCCTTCCGAAGGCCTTTCGCTCCATGGCATAGGCTTTCGCCTCCTCGAAGGCGCCGCCCGCTATGCCCAGGCACATCGCGGCAGTTGCCGCACCGCTCGATATCGAAGGTCCACATGAGCTTGTTGAACTCACCCGGCGGAATGACCAGATTTTTTTTGGGGACCCGGACATCGTCGAAGTTGAGATCGCACGACGGCATGCCCCTGAGACCCATGAATTTTTCCTGCTTGCCGAAACTGAAACCAGGCATCCCTTTCTCCACGAGGAGGCCGCCGATCCCCTTGTAGCCCTTGATATTTCCGAAGCGCGTGTACACCATATAATGGCTGGCGTGCCCGCCGCCGGTAATGAAGCATTTCCTTCCATTGAGGATATAATGATCGCCATCCTCCACCGCGTGAGTCGTAAGAGCCGTGAGGTCAGACCCCGCTTCAGGCTCAGTCATGCATACTGAGACGCTCAGCTCGCCCCGGCACACACCCGGCACGATGGCCTTTTTCTGCTCTTTGGTACCGAAGATGTCGATTACCCTGACCGGCCCCACGTTCGACTCAAACACCGGCCCCGCAATCATGGGGCTGAACTTGGCCAGCTCCTCGATACACAGGATAGCGTTCATCGCGGGCTGGGCCCCGCCGCCGTGCTCGGCTGAAATGGTCATCCCCAGCAGCCCCAGGTCTGGCGTATTTCTTAAGCAGGTCGAACGGAAATTCTCCCGTCTCGTCGATATGCCGCGCCAGTTCCTTGAATTTTTCCCGCTGGCCCATGGTCCTGATGGTATCGACCAGCATTTTCTGTTCTTCACTCAGTGTAAAATCCATTCTCATTCCTTTAATGTAATAAGTTATATTATATCAGGGAAACCAGATCCCTGATGTTCTTCGCCTTTTCCAGGTTCATAATTTCATCGATGATCCGTTCATTTTTTTTGGGATCACGTTTTCCGGAAAAAAACTTCACCTTGCTCGCGACATCATCGGCTTCCATGGGATCACGGGGGTCGCCTTTGGGAATGTCCACCTGCTTCGTCAACCGCTCCCCATTTTTCAGCAGGATTTCCACGCGGCTCGCGGTTTTGTCCGGATACATTTTATTCAGTTCATCGTCCGACGTTCACCGTCACCTTTTTCGCCAGCGCAATCACCGCAGGGTCCGCGATGCGCCGCTCGGTCAGCTGCGCCGGCCCCAGCGCACCGTCGAGGATGCAGGCCGCCACCACATGAGGGATGGAGAATTGCGCCGAAACAAAACTGCCGCCGTCAGGCACGCCCTTCCCCACTGCCAAGGCGGCCACCGCGTAGGTTGATACCGTGATGGAATCGATATCGCCCGGCATTATCTTCTTTTCTTTCATCAGCATCAATGTCGCCTGGGCCGCTCCGTGGGTGTGCCGGCAGGCGGTGTAGGGTTTGAAATAAATGTCCATGATGGAATAGTGCTCGCCCAGCTTATCCGTTATCCGTTCCGGTTTTGCATCCGCCTTCATGGTTATCTGGGTGAAGCCCCCCTTGAGCTCCGTTCCTTCGAGGACATACGGGACTGCCGGTGACGCCCTTCCCGGCCAGTCCTGCCGCCATTATGCCGGCGCTCGCCGCCTGGCCGCCCTGGACGATCTTCACCGTGTACCCTCCCATGAGCTGTTCCGCCATGGATATGGGCAGAATATATCCGGCGTTCCCCATAGCGTTCAGCATTTCCGGATACCCGTGCCCCATCAGCTTCGAGACCGCGACTGCCGCTCCGAGCGTGCCGCATGTGCCGGTGGGAAGAAATCCCGACAGCGTGTGAAAAGGATGCATGGCCGCCGCCGCCCTGTTGGCCACCTCGTAACCGGCCACCACCGCTTCTATCAGACGGGAGCCCGACAGTCCCAGGTTTTCGGACATAACGAATGCCGCCGGGATTACAGCCGACACCGGGTGGTTCCCTCCGAACCGGAGCCCGTCCTGCGCCTCGATCGCCTCGGCGGTAGTGCCGTTGATGAAAGCGGCGTTCTGCAGCCCGGTCTTGAATCCGCAGCCCAGGGCCGTCGCGGCTTCGGGACCGCCGAGAGAACGCACGAAATCAATAACCGAACGCACAGCATCGAGTTCCAGCGATCCGTAAATGTTCGCCACATAGTCCAGCACGCAGAGCTTCGCCTTGTGTGTCACTTCAGCGGGTAATTTTTTAAAAGAAAGTTCGGAGCAGAACCGTACAAGTTGTTGTGTGTAATCCATAAGCCTCCTTCTCCTCTGGTGATCTCGAATCTTACTCTATCATCCCGGGGTAGAGGACACATCGCGCGCCGATAAACGCGGCTATACGTATCCGCGCTTTTCGTATATCTGTATCATCCGGTGCGGATCGATTACTTCCCGCATCACCCGGATCTCCTCTTCCCGAGGGGGCTCGGTCTCATACACGTCATCGCTCACTTTGAGTGTCCCAGGGAGTGAGCTTCACCACCTCGTCAACCGATGTCCCGGGATGATAGCTTTCGAGGTATGCCTCTTTTGTCTCCTTGTCGAACCGCATAACGGCCTTGTTGGTTATGATCACCTGCGGGCCGGTATCCGGCGGAAGTCCCCACCGCTCCCGCGCACCCGGACCGTCAAGATATCCAGGCGTGGTGATAAAATCGACCTTTTCCGCGAGAGCTCCTGATATTGTGGAGAGCGATGATGAGCACCCGCTTCGCCAGCGCGCCGATCGGGTTGGCGCCGCCGGACCCGGGAAGGCGGCTTTTAGGCTTCTCATATTTGCCGATAACCGTGGTGTTGATATTTCCATACTTGTCGATCTGGCTCCCGGCGAGGAAACCCACATCGACCCATCCGCCCTGTAAAAACATCCCCATCACATCCACCAGTCCGCCTATCATCGCCGCGCCGGGATTGAGGCAGGGGTCGCCCACGGAGAGGGCCGGCCGCGCTGGCCGCGCATCGAACACGCCCGATTCCTGCATCAGCATGGCACCGGGAGCGTGCGTATATCGGGCGATATTTGCCGACATTGCGGGGAAGCCGGTGCCCACGACCACAATATCACCGTCCCTGATTTCGCGGGCGCCGCAGCATGCCATCAATTCCGGTTTGATATAATCGTCAGGATGATTGCTCATCGGTCAACCTCCCCTCTCAGTAGGCGTAGGATACGGGATAGCCGTAATCGAACTTGGCCTGGAGCCTTTTATACTGTGCGTATCCAAATTTCTGAATGTAGTGTTGTACGTATTCGGTCCGGTCTTTCAGACCGAAGACCCATTCATCCAGAAACGCCTGGAAGCCTTCCACCGTGTTTGACGCCTCCTTGTAAAGATACCCATAGGATAAATCCACGTCATAAAAACCCGGTGTATATCCGGGATGGGCGCCGAAGGGCTCCTCGGTAACGGCAACAACTTTAAACGATGGGACGATGGTGCGCGACGGGTCCTTGCCCACGGTCTCGCGGCTTACGATCCGTTCGCAGCTCACAATCACCTTTTTCGCCGCGTTGGCGCCCCACTTGCAGTCGCCGCCGATGCCCCACATCTGGGCGTTTCCGTCCTCGTCCGCCTGCTGCACATGGATGATCGCCACGTCCGGCCGGAGCGCTGGAGCGAGCAGAACGGGGCTCCCGTCAAATGGAGATTCTATCATCTTGTATTTGTTGTCACCCATGAAGGATTTTATGTTCATCAGGTCGGTCCCCACCATGTCCTTCACCGGCACAAAGGGCATCCCCAGAGCGCCGGCCATCAGCATGAGGGGAAGCGAAAGGTTGGTATATTCTTCCACTTCTATCTTGTGGGGGATTCCTTTTTCGATGGACCGCCGGTAGCATCGGGCGAGGCCGTAGAGCCCCAGTGAGATAAATGTGGCGATGAACCGCTTCACGCAACCCGCGCCGATAAGCATGTCGAAGTCATCCGCGGCATTGCTCCTGGTGATGGTGAGGTCGCGCTTTTTCTGCCGGATGATCTCGTGGATTGCCGCGAACGGCGGCCTGCAGACATACCCGCCGATAAACAGGAAGTCGCCGTTGCCGACAAACTTCTGTATGGCATCAGCGGTGGTCATCACCTTGCCCATATCCATCCCCCTTTGCTTATTATTATAATGTCTCCGGCATTACCCGGTCTGATCGCCTCGATGACTCCGTTCATGGACGCATTTCGAACTCGGTCCTGCTGATGATCTCGTCCTGGGCTATCTCGCTCAAACCGGTGAATTCCGCCGAATAGCCGCTGACCCGAACGAACAGGTCACGGTGCTTTTCCGGATGCCGCTGCGCCTCCCTGAGGATTGCCGAATCCACCATGTTGAACTGCACCTGCGTGCCGCCACACCGGAAATAGGTATTGATAAGAGTCGTGAGGTTCTCCGTGCTGATCTTCTTTCCCTGAAAGCGCATATTAAGATTGGCGCCGTTAAACACCCGCTCCACAGGAAGCTTCACCACGGAATTCATTATCGCGGTCGGCCCTGATACTGCGTTTCCCGTCGTCGGCGTGATGCCGTTTCCGAGCACGTCTCCTGCGAAACGACCGTCAGGCGTCGCGCCGGTAAAAGCGCCCATCGTTATATGGAAACCGACGGAGAATATACCCGGCCAGAATGCGCCTCCCCGGAAGTTGCGGTATTTTGATAGAACATCACAGTAGTGATCAATCACCCGAGAGGCCATCGCATCGATATCGTCATTGTCGTTCCCGTATTTGGGAACTCGGTTCAGGAAATAGGCGCGCTTGTCCTCGGCATCCTGCCAGTCGTGCGACAGCCATTCAGTCAGATCGGCCATGGTAAACCGCTTATCTTCGAAGACTGTTTTTTTCACCGCGTACAGGCTGTCCACCACGTTGGCAAACCCCATGAGCTGCACGCCCGTGGAATTGTAGAGCGCACCTCCCCTGGTTAGGTCCAGGCCCCGATCCAGGCAGCCGTCGACCATCGCCGATGCAAATGGAGAGGGGACGGTTTCAGCGATCACGCGGTCCAGCACATCCATCCCCCTGACCATCTGGTTGATAAAATGGCGCATTTGCTTATCGTAGGCGTTCCAGAGGTCTTCGAAATTTTTAAATCCCACAGGGTCTCCCGATTCAATGCCGCTCGGGTACCCGAAGATATTATCTATCCCGTTGAGCAGGGCCAGCTCGACACATTTGATGCCGCTGAACTGCACCGCGAAGGTGGACCCGAAAGTCTTCCCCTGCGCATTCGGCTCCAGGCAACCCACTACGCCGTAATCCCGTGCATCTTCAATCGTATGACCCGCCCGCACAAGGGACCGGATGATGGCGTCATCATTGAAAAAATGCATCAGCACTCCGTCGCGGTCATACTCGACCGCCCTGCGCATCAGCTCTGCCGGGCAATCGGGAGAGACCCGGACGCCGAAATTGGGCTGCACAGTCCTCACGTCGGCGTAAGCATCCAGGGCGATATAGCTCATGTCGTTGGTTGCGTCCAGCCCGTCTGGTCCCACGCCACCCACGGTGACGTTCTGCGTCGTCTTACCCTCGGTGCCCTCTCCGCCAGGGATGAAAGCCTCCTCAAGAACGTTCCAAATCTCGTTCGTCTTGATAAAAAGCATAGCAACAAGTTCCCGGGACTTCTCCGGGGATACCCGTTTTGCTTGCACATCCTTCCGATAGTATGGAAATAATATCTGGTCGATTCGGCCCAGAGATATGGAGTTTCCGCCCGATTCAATTTGCGCGACCAGATGTATAAAATAGAGGCTCTGGATCGCTTCATGGAGCGTTTCGGCCGGGTATTCGGGAACACGGCTGCATACACGCGCAATCTCTCTGAGCTCTACCGCCCGCTCACGATCGCGCTCTGTCGCTGCCATTGTAAGCGCGAGCTCGCTGTAGCGCCGCGCAAAGGAGATGACGGCTCGGCAGTTGCGTATTACCGCCTCGTAAAAGAGGCCTTTTTCACCGTTCTTCTCTTCCGGGGAGAGGCCAGTCAGTTTTTGTTCCGCATCGTCAATGACGCCGATGAGCCCGCGGGCAAGCACCCGCGTGTGGTTCATGGTAAAATGACCGATTCCATAAGTGATCTCGAGCATCATGGTAAAAATATACTTGTCCATGTCGGTTTTCACGTCTTCCGGCATGAGCTTTTGCATGCGCTCTTCCACTGTCTTCCCTTTCCAGAAGGGAAGAATTTTCGCGGCAAGTTCATCCTTTTCTTCCTGCGTGATCATTGCCCTTTGCAGACCACGTGTATCGAAATTTTCAAGGTCTCCCTCAATCCACAACGACTTGTTTTCCGGAAACAGGGGAGCCCCCTTGAGCTTGGACGTGCGGCACCCGACGATGATCTCATCATCGCGTATAATGACGCTGATACTGTTCAGGATATGCTCGAAGGCGAGGCTCATCCGCAGCAAGCGGAGGCTTGTCCCAGTGGAGCCTCATCGCTTCGGTGAGGTACCGGGCTCGCTCTATGCAAACTTCCTGGGGCGCCTCGATGATCTTCCAGCGAAGCGTGTCGACGCGGGACCGCGTCGGGGGTTGACTGAGTGCATGTTGTGTGCTCATGGAGTACCTCCGTTACGTCAGACTTTTATATGCATGTGGTTGACCAGTATCGCGTCCCTCATCCATCGCGGGAGGAACTGGTTGAGCCACAGGAAGAAACTGCTCATGAAATCGATCTGGTTGAACAACGACGGCTTTTTCGCTTCAATAACCTTCATGATCTTTTTGGCCGCATAGGGCGGCGTCGGCGCCGTTTTGATGAGCTCGTCGTCACGCTCGATAAACCGCCGGGCCCGATCCCGGTAGACAGAATTTTCGGGCGGCAGTACGTGGATTTTAGCCGCAAAAGTCGTGGAAACCTGCGCCGGTTCGATCAGGGCCACCTGTATGCCGAAGGGAGCCACCTCGTACTTGAGCGAGAGCACCATACCCGTGATGGCGAATTTACTCGCGGAATATATCGATTCAAAAGGGAAAGGAATGCGCCCTACCAGCGACGACATGGCGATGAGCTTGCCTGATCGCCGTTTCCGCATCGACGGAATGAAAGCCTGAAAAATCGCGGCCGCCCCGATGACATTGATTTCGAGACACTTGAGCGCTTTCTCGAGATTCACTTCCTCAAACGGGCTGAAGAACCCGATTCCCACATTAGAAAGCACCGTGTCGACATGCCCGTACTGAGCCAGGACCTGATCACTGAATTTTCTGATCGCCGGACGATCGGTGATATCGATCACTTCGAGCAGATGATCACCGCCGATTTCCTTCAGCTCCTTCACAAGAGATGTTATACCCTTGGAATCGACATCAAAGCCCGCTACAGAATGGCCCGCAGCTGCAAGCATTTTAGCAACGTGACGCCCCATTCCATCCGCGCAACCGGTTATGACAACAACCTGTCCCATAGCAATTCCTCCTTCGATTTTTTTCACGCAGCCATGCCTTGTGAAGCCTGCGCGCGATACCATTCACCCATCTGTTTCATTGATTCTTTGAAATCCGGATAGATCATCCGGTATCCCATGGACTTCAATTTGCTGTTATCGACAATGTAATCATTATAAAGATATCGTACCGCGTCGAGTTCCAAATCCGGTATCCGTCCTTTGCGCGCTGAAACCGTGCCATCCACCCGCGCGACTGTCTTCACCAGCCAGAGCGGCAGGTGCAGTTTCGGCGGCTTGGTGCCGAAAGCAGTGGATGCCATGATTAGCGCTTCCCCGAGTGCCGGATGGGAATCTTCTGCGAGATTGAACGCCTGCCCGACGGCGGCATCAAGAAACGAGAGGTAAAACACCGCCGCGGCAACATCTTCGGCCCGTATGTTCGAAAGTAACTGAGCGCCGCTTCCGGGAATGGCGCTGATGCTGGTTGGACGAGAAAAGGCTTTGCCCGCGCCGTCATTGCAACGCGGCCCGTACACGGTGCATGGCCGCGTTATAATTGCCGGGAGGCCTTCCTTGATGCGGCGCCACACCACGTCTTCACCGTCGCGCTTGCTCCTCCCATAGGAATCCTGTGGATCACGGGGACTGTCCTCTTTAAACGGTGTTCCCCGGTAATACCCGTACACGCTGGTAGAACCGACATGGATATAGCGCTTGACCCCGTTTTTCAGCGCAAGGCCGGTGATCTGTTCGACGCCTTTAACGTTGGTTGGATAAAGAGATTCATATGGTGTGGAAAAATTACAGATGGCCCCCAGGTGGAAGACCCTGTCTACGCCGCCTTCGAACAGGCGGGGAATCGTTTCAGGTTTCGTAAGGTCGGCGGCAACATATTCAACGCCCAGGCGCTCAAAAAACGATATGTCCTTTCTGGGCCGGGCTGTAGCCCTGACGCGAACCCCCTTCTGGACAAGAAATTCAACAAGGTGACTCCCCATGAACCCGGCCGCGCCGGTAACGAGGGTAATGCCGTTAAATTCCATGATTCCCTCCCTTACGAAGATGATAATTATAAAAATGCTAGACTTTTTCCAGGAACTGCCCCTTTCAAGCTTTTTTCTATTTCAGCACGGGCATGGCGGAGCCATTCCAGGTACATCTCATTCTGGGTTATGCCGAGTTCAGCAATGAGGCTGACATAAACGCCCTGTCGCTCCCATCGCCTGCGGTTTATCTGCCGTCGTTTCAATTGAGCTTCGAAAATTTCTATCTGCTCGTCTATAATCTCCAGCGCCCTCTCATCCTCCCCGAATCCGAAGAATGCGAACTTGAGCAGGAATGGGTCCCTGATGAGCATAGGCTTCTGGGGGGATTCAGCAAGCCACCGTGAAAACTCAACTATTCCCTTTTCTGTTATCGAATACATTTTTTTATGTGGTCCGCCATCTTCCGACGGCGCGACTTCAAGCATATTGATAAATCCCTCTTCTTCCAAGTCTTTTAGATTGGGGTAAATCTGTCCGAAATTAATCGACCACATGTGGCCGAAATTTTTCTCGATATGCTCCTTGATCCGGTAGCCATGCATATCCGAATAATTAAGGAGTCCAAGAATTGCATATTTAATCGACATAGATTTTCCTTGTTTATCCTATTTTTCACTGAAAACACTATATACTTTTTATATACTTGTCAACAATTAATTTACGAACTTCGCTTTTTCCAATAACCAGGAGATGACACAAGGTTACAAGACGGGAATGACAAAGAAAGTCTGGATTCCGGCCTTCGTATGCATTTCCTGGCATGCGCTGGACTGTTGCGCCGTGTATTTAGAAGGGGGTGCCGGTTTGCCTATTTATCGTTTTATTTTCCCCGGCAGGATGTAAACATAGGGCTTCCCGAGTATTTTCAGATGCAGAAAACGGTCAATCTTTCTGAATGCCAGATAGACCCTCCATATGGTGGCGTCTTCCCTGTAATATGAAACAATCTCCTTTTCGGTGATCGGGGCAATGCCGGATTGCGCTTCCTCACCGGCAAAGAAACGGTTTGCCGTTTCAATGAGCATGGGGATGAAGTCCGGGCGCTGCTCCTTGTAAAAATTGGCGATAAGATCAATCGTCACCTTGCGGAAGTCATAGTAGCGGGTCATGACCTCTTCGAGGAAAAACAGCCTGATCAACCATACCAGGAAAGACGGCGTGCTCCGCAGAAAAAGCTCCGGGTTTAACTGCTCAATGCCATCTTTGCGGATCAGCGGTGTGCCCGTATCGATATAGAAGAGCTCTGTTTTTTCCGTTACCGGTTTTCCTTCCTGATAATCTTTCATCGCCCAGTTAGATATCTGGCCGTCAATCCCGAAAGTAAGTGACGGCCGCGCCCGATTGCATGCAAACACTTTCTTGAGTTCACGAAGCACGCACAAAAAAAGCAGGCGCACGGAATTTTCATCAAGCCTTTGAATCAGCGCATTGCCGATGGATGCCGAGGGGAGCCGCTCCTGCGCATTATAGATGACGCTGTTGCCTTTGTCGGGAATCACCCTTGCCGATGCGGATTCCGGAATATTGATGCCGATATTCCTCAGCCCGGTAGTATATTCTGCAAACAGGCGTTCATAGGTTTCCATTTCATCAGGCGACCGGAAGATCGGCATGCGTTTGTAAGCAATATTTTCCTGTCCGGGATGGCTGATGACGAATATTGTGCTCATCTCGCCGTAACCGATTATCTTTGCGGATATTTTGCTCAGATGGGGGTTTAGCGGGTCAAGCCCTGCTTCAAATCTTTCCAGAAGACCGGCATCAATTTTGTCTTTTAGCATAATTCAAGAACCCTCTTGGTGTCTGTTATGGCAAGGTCAAGTCTTTCGATAATCTCCTGGGCAACGGATCTATCAATATTAAGCGGCGGCAGGAGCTGGCTTACCGTTTTGTTGTTGTTCGCGTAAATGCTCAAGATGCCGTGGTCGTATGCAACCTTGGTAAGAACAGGCCCGCAGAGGTCATTGACCATCTCGATGCCCATCATCAGCCCAAGCTGTCTTAAGCCGACAATGATTTCAGGGTGTTTTGTCCGGAGTTCTTCAAAACTCTTCTTGAAGAAGGCGGCAAGTTCTTTTACATGTTCAAGAAATGCGGGGTTTGATGTAATCTCCAGCACTTTCATGGCCACGGGGCAGCCGACTTCCGCGCCTCCGAAGGTGGAAATGTGTATAAACGGGTTTTTGTGGAAAAATGTCTGTAACGCGTCGTTAAAGCACGTTGCGCTCATCGGGTAAATGCCGCCGGAAAGCCCCTTTCCGATAACCATGATGTCGGGCGTCGTGTCAAAATGTTCGATTCCCCATAGTTTGCCTGTACGGCCGAGCCCTGTCTGTACTTCGTCAATGATCAGGAGCGCCCCCTTCTTGCCGCACAACTCTTTGGCAAAAGGGTAAAAACTCTTTTCAGGAACGGGCATGCCGTAGGTTGCCGGGATTGTTTCGAAGATGACTGCGGCTGTTGTTTCATCAAGCGCATTGGCGAGAGCTTCCTTATCGCCGAAGGGAACCTGCACAAAGCCGGGCATATTGGGTCCGAACGGTGCGCGGTACTGTTCATCGCCAGTCGCCAGCGCCAGCCCCGTATGGCCGTGATATCCGCCTGACGCGGAAATGATTTTAGTCCGGCCGGTATAACCTTTGGCGAGTTTTATGGCCAGATCGATGGCCTCACCGCCGCCCACCCCGAAAACGGTATAGTTCAACCCTCCGGGTGCGAGCTCCGCCAATCTCTCGGCCAGCTTTGCCCGCTGCTCGCTGATAAAATGATGGTTGCCGATGTCGAGTTCGCCGAGCGATTCGATCAGGGCCTGAATGATTTGAGGATTTCTGTGCCCGAGATTGAAAACGCCGCCGTTGCAATGGCAGTTGATCAGCCTTTTTTCGCCCGCGGCATCCCAGACATAAGGCCCCTCTCGCCTTCCGAAGACAAAGTCGATGTCGACACTTTTGAAAAATTCGGCTTTCCCCGACGAAACATGGTTTGAAAACCTTGAGATAATTCGCTCTTTAGGATCTCCTCCGATATATTTCATAAAAAAATCCTTTCTGAAAGACGAATCGCTTGGATAACAACTTGCTTTTGTGAGAGGAGATAAAAAGCATAAGCAGAACGGGCTTGTGTGTCAAGGAAATATTGGCCGAAATTTTCTCGTTATTCTTGACGCTTCCGTAAATTTTATAAGAACTTCTTTTTTCACGGTTGGGTATATTTCGTAAATCTTTACATTATTTGCTAAGCAAGGCATGCAGCCTCGAAACAGGTTTAGTTCTCCAGAAGTATCAGTTGTATATCCATCACATTTGTTCCCGTGGGTCCGGTAATAACGAGACCCTTTATTGTATTGAAAAAAGTATAGGAGTCGTTGCGCGTGAGGTAATCCTGCGGATCTAATCCGTGTTTGACGGCCTCTGAAAACATTTGACTGGTAACAATTGCTCCTGCGGCATCTGTAGGGCCGTCAGTCCCATCCGTTCCTGCTGACAAGAATGTAATGCCGGGCTCCCCTTGTATTTCTATGCCAAAGGCCAGGGCAAGCTCGGTATTTCTCCCACCTTTGCCGTCTCCTTTTACCGTAACGGTTGTCTCTCCGCCGGCAAGCAGACAAACTTTTTCACCTCTACGCAGCGTTTTTTTTCGATCCAGTGCCGCTTTGGCGAGATCTTTTGCTACTTGTGATGCCTCACCACTGAGTTCAGTAGAGATGACTGCTGTTTTATATCCTGAGCGTTCGGCTGCTTTTTTCGCCGCCTCTACTGCTATAGCATTGCTCCCGATTATTATGTTGTTTATCCCGCTGAAAACCGGCGCCCCCTTCTTCGGTGTTTCCGGAATATGCCCCTGTGCACCTTTAGTGAGGATATTGATGACGTTCCCCGGCATTCTTGCTGCCAGATCCATATTTTTGAATAACCTTCATCGCGTCAGCATATGTAGATGTATCCGGCGATGTGGGGCCGGAAGCAATCACATCCAGCGGATCCCCGATCACATCGGAAAGGATGAGCGATACCATTTTAGCGGGATAGGCAATTTCTGCCAGGCGTCCGCCCTTTACCGCTGAAATATGTTTTCGAACCGTATTTAGCTCTTGAATGTTGGCACCGGCCTTCAGCAGCAAATCCGTAACCGCCTGTTTTTCGGCAAGCGAAATCCCCTCATACGGGCAGCAAAGCAAGGCAGAGCCTCCTCCCGATATCAGGAAAACCACAAATGTGTTTTCATCTGCTTGTTTCAAAAGCTTCAAGACTTCCCCGGTAGCCCGCACGCCATTCTCGTCGGGGATGGGATGTCCGGCCTCATAGACCGCTATATTATCGGCAAAATGTTGAGATCCGACATGACCGTACTTTGTTATCACGATTCCATTTGTAAGAAGCATTGCCAACGCCATCCGCCAGTGCTCGAGCCATTAACGATGCTGCTTTACCAAAACTAACAACGTAGAGTTTATTTAATTTCTCTTTCTTATACCGAGAGAGCACATAAGCAATGTGATGGCTCACCGTCTTGTAAGGATCAACAGCAAGCAAGTGATTCATCAAAAATATTGCGGATTATTTGAATCGGAATATCGTATAATTTCATTTCTGATTTCTTAGTAGTTTACTTGTCAAGTCGTGCAAGCCCCGAGACGGTATCCAGTTTTTGCCAGTACTTTTGTCTTTTCTTCGCATTCTTATCAATCGGTTGTGCTTTGAGTTGAGCATAATATTTGTCCATTAAGCGATTTGCATCGGTGAATGACTCCTCGATATCCGATTGGGTCAATGGTTGGGACAACACCTTGCGGATAAGCGCTTGTTCAAATTGGTTCCGTTCGGGAAAATATGCTTTAGAAAGTTCCGAATAATGATTCATGGCAACGCGGTTAAATTGCTCGGCCTTCCACCAATAAGCGTCTAATTGTGCCTGTTTTACACCAGGTTTGTATTCTTTCGGTAAGTTTAAGCCTTGGGCAAATAATAATTTATAAATGGCAGTACACACCGTGCTGGAAGCGGTGCTAAAGACGGCATACGGTCCCGTCGTGGGAATCCAGAGCACCAGCGAATTGGTTGTATGTGATGGGCTGGTCAGGCCGGAAGCATGCGCGCACACCGATATTAATTTCGAATTTAAGGGATTCCAATCCGCTTTTTTGTCATTATCTCCGTGGCTGCGTAACGCAGTCATGACATCTGCCAGACCAATTTCGGCTTGAAATTTCACCAAACAATCAAAATTACAAGCCTGACGTGCGCGGGCTTTTGCCATTGTAGTCATAAACCACGCGGAATAATTCTTTTGAAAGTTAAATTGATCAGCCGATTTACACCACTTTTTATGCACCGCGAAGGGAATTAAATCCCTGGATACTGCGTCGTAATCCGTAGTAAGGCTGATTCCGTTGGAAATAGCCCAATATGTCGTTATCCGTTTCCACGCCCACATTCTATCCACTGTTTCTAAAACGTAGGCTTCGTTTTTATCGGCAATCAAATAGGAATTATTATAGTAAAGCTTCTGATTGAATCCGCAGTTTCCACCCTGACCGAACTGTTCCAATAAGGAAATGATCACATCCAATGCTTCCCTGGCGCTTTTCCCCCGCTCCAAACCAAGACGCAATAAATCCATCCCCAGCAAATATTTATTTTCTTTCCGCGGAGAAACTTTGGTAAAGAGAGCTTCATTCCCAATCGCGACACCGAACTCATTGACTCCGATTTCAGCGCCCCACATCCAACAGGGTTGGGAAAGCAAAACACCATTTGTATGAGAAACTTGCGGAATTTCAATGTAGGTACATTTTACCGTCTCTCCCCGCGGGTGGTCCTGGGCCGGCACCTGGACTAAATTTTGGACTTCATTCGGATCCCGATCGGAATTTTTTCCGAAGATCATCCCTTGGGGAGTAAATGCAACTAATGTATCGCACATATTTGGTCAGCTCCTTTCACAGGTAATTTATTGCTTATAGTTTGCTTTGCTGTGCTATCTTTTCCTTCACCCTTTCGAATTCTTCCTCGGTAAGTTTGTACCTGCTGAAAGGCAGAAAACTGATCAGTATCATTAGCGCAGGGAAGAGGCAGAAGATGACGCGTACACCAATAACCATACTCTCCGGCTGAACTCCCTCGCTGACAAAGCCGGATAACGCCAGTGCGAAACCAACGATGGGCGGACCGACCGAGTAGCCGATCTTCTGTCCTGCAGACCACATGCCTGAAAAGATGCCCTCGCGCCGCAATCCGGACTGCATCTCATCATATTCCACCGTATCCGGCAGCATGGAGAAGGGGAAAAGCTGGAAGCTGGAGAAGCCTACACCGGCCAGGAATATCTGGGTATAGAAGAGCCACAACATCTCAGCGCTGGTGAAAAAGAGCGACCCCATCATCAAGGTGAAGATGGCCAGACCGATGTAGTACGAGTTTATCTTGCCCAGGCGCTTGCCCACGGCTAACCAGATCGGGATGAAGAGCACACCGGTTATAATGAAAATAGGGAAGACTATATTCATGGCCGTCTCGGGCAGAAACATGGCATATTTTACGTAATAGATGAAGCCGGCCATCATAACGCCTATGGCCACCGCCTGCAGGAAGAAACTCGACATCAGCATCATAAAAGGATAGTTCCTGACAGCTATCTTGATCTGTTCTTTCATAGGCGGCATTTCTTTCTGAGGCGGCAGTGACGGAGCCCTGCGTGTGCCCCAAAAGCACCACAGACAAGAAATGACAATAGCAATGCCGAAGACACTGCCCATGGTGCGGAAGCCCGCGGCACCACCCCCACCGGCATTAACCAGAACCATAGTCAAACCACCGGCCAGTAAAGCGCCAATGGATGCGAAGGACATGCGGAAGGACGTTATGGACATGCGTTCGTTATAATCATTGGACATCTCCGGCACCATACTGGCATAGGGCACGTTGACAATGGTAAAGGCGGTACAGGCCAGCGCGAATAGCAGAGAAATTTGCAGCGCATTGGCGAATTCGGTTTGAAAGCCCGGCGCGAGGAAAAGGACAAAGAAGCAAAGGCCGAAGGGCACCGCGCCATATAAGAGGTACACCCTCCTGCGTCCGAAGCGGGAGCGTGTCACGTCTGATATGGCGCCCATGACTGGGTCGGAGATAACGTCCCACAGCTTGGGGAAAAGCAGCATGGTACCTGCCAGCGCTGGATTGACACCGAGCACATTGGTGAGAAAGAACAGCAGGTACATGCCGGTAGTAACGATGAAAAGGTTGTTGGATATATCGCCGATACCGTAACTCAGCTTGATGCCGAGGGGCAGCTTTTTACCTTTTACCAATTCCTCACCATTCGCCTTACTATTAACATTCCCCATATTCTCCTCCCTTTAGTACTAAATTTGATATTTGATAAGACATTGCTTGTTTATGAGGGAACTATAAATGCGGTTTCCGTGTTTTCAGGCAGCCGAAGCCAAGAAGGAACAATCCTGCGAAGTAGATAGTGATGGTGAACTCCGGTCCGGGAAAACCGTGGAAGACGAATTTGGCAAGTGCCAGCAGGGCGTCCGAGAGCATGAAGACAAGGGCTCCCAGAACTGCCTGGATGTGGAGGTCTGAGATGATGGCAAAACCGGTCATGAGACTTATGATAATCAAGTAAACCAGGACGGGGATTAAAAGGCGATCCAGATACGGCACAAGAACTGCGATCATGGTTGCCGGAAATACCAGGAATGGTAGGAGCCAGACTCTGCGAGGGCTTTTCTTATCCCGACG
Source organism: uncultured delta proteobacterium (assembly GCA_963762595.1). Lineage (GTDB taxonomy): Bacteria > Desulfobacterota > Syntrophia > Syntrophales > Smithellaceae > UBA4810. The sequence continues at coordinate 79,881 of CAVXLI010000030.1, read as the reverse complement.
CAGGAAGAAAAAGACGAGAAATCCAGCGTGTCCCAAAAGGAATGCAACGAGGCCCGGCACAAAGAGACGTACCCGGTCGATATCGAGGATTATGTCGCCAACACCACAGAACAACGCTCCCGCTATCAAACTCCATCGCTGCCAGCCGTCAAGTCCCTGGGCCACGAAAAAAGCGAGTGCTAGGCTCAGGGCGGGGATTGCCTTGAGGATGAATCGGCCCAAAAAAGGCTGGAGGAAGCAGAAGACAAGCAGAAACAAAGCCGCCGAACTTACGTAGACGATCTGGAATGGTCTTGGGGAAAAACTACCTTTCTGATTCATCAGTGTCTCTCCTCTTGATAAGAAATTGTTTTTTGACAGGGGAAGTATATGAATATCGGTTTTGTATGTCAATTAAATGTTGACTATTATTTGCTAAAAATTTTATTTTGTTTATTTTGTAAAAGGTGATATTTTTATTCCTGTAAATATATACAGAACAGGAGGTCGCGAAATGACGGCAATGAAATTATTGCTCAGAAAACAAGTGATGGTTATTCTATTAATTTTCTGTGTGGCCTTTATCCAGACGACTTGCCTGTATGCTTATGAGAGGGAAATTAAGACTCTTGCCTCAACGCTTGCCACTTCCATTTCCAATCACGGGAAAAAAGTAATCGCTGTTGTCGATTTTACCGACCTGCAAGGCAATGCCAATGAACTGGGACGATTTGTTGCGGAGGAATTATCCGGCGATCTGATTGGTACAGCCAAAAGATTCGACGTGGTAGATCGCAATCATCTCAAAAGCATTATGAACGAGCATAAATTGTCGATGTCCGGCCTGGTTGATCCCACCACTATAAAAAAACTGGGCAAGATTGCCGGCGCAGATGCCCTGGTTACGGGTTCGCTTACTCCTTTTGGCGATAGTATCAGAATTTCCTGCAAAGCGATCGATACAACAACCACCAAAGTCATCGGCGTGGCCAAGGGAGATATTGCCAAAACAGCCGCCCTTGCCAATTTGTTCAAATCAGGAATAAAAACGGAAGACGGGCAAGATAAAGAAGAAGAAAGCAAACCAACCGGTGAGCAATCAATAGCCAGAAGGATCGAAGGACAATACAGTGCTATGGGGCAAAATCCCAACGGCACTACTTACAGCGGCATAGTCAATATAACCAAAAAGAATGAAACCTATATGTTTATCTGGAGAATAGCTAACAGCACATTTAGCGGCTCCGGCTATCTGGAAGGGGATATCCTGACAGTGCAGTGGGGGGCGCCATATCCCGTAATCTACAGGGCACTGACTGACGGACGCCTTGTAGGAACGTGGAACAACGGCAATGCTTCAGAAATCCTGACGCCTTTTTAATTAAATGTTCTGAACAATTTTTGACTTTACAAACACTCTCCAGTTAAGTCCTAACCGGTTGCTGAAAACACCTACAACTGTAGAGGTGGGCAGTTGTCAGAATTGAGGATTACGGATGGAAGGAGAGTAACGTGCAAATCAGCAGCCGGGGCGTAGTCCCGGACCGTTGAATTAGCTTGTTATGCCTAAGGTATTATCTCATTCAAAATAGTTTAAAAATTCAGATGGAATCTGTTTCTTATTAACTTCAAATAATTCAATGAGAATGTCATCTGGTGCTGGAACCATAATATATTTCCAAAATCCAGCATCGGTAATGTCTTTTATAAATACAACTCCTTTGGATCTCATTTTGTTAACCATACCTTCGAGATCATCTGTCTGGATTCCAAAATGATGTATGCTTCCTCTGCCCGAAAATTTGGGAGGCTGATCATAAAAATGGATTCTGCCATTTCCGACTTTCATAAATACGTTTCTGGCACCGGCAAGCTCCATATCTAAAACAACTTTTCCGTCAAAAAAATCTTCATAGAACTTTATAGATTTATTGAGGTCTGATGCAAATATATGAACATGATGTAGGTGGTTGCCCATGGCTTCTCCTTGAGAGGTGTTGAACTGGCTATTTACGGTATTTTGAAATTATCTCTTTTTTCCTGAAACAATCAAAAGAGTGGTCGTTTACCATACCCGTCGCCTGCATATGCGCATAGCATATGGTTGAGCCCATAAACTTAAAACCTCTATTCTTCAAGTCTTTGCTTAATGCGTCGGACTCTTTGCTGGTTGCGGGATAATCCGATAATTTCCGAATGTTGCCGATCTTGGGTTTATCGCCAACAAAACTCCATATATATTCGGAAAAACTCCCATATTCTGTCTGAACTTCAAGAAATTTATGTGCATTATTTACCGTAGCTTCAATTTTCAGTCTATTTCTGATTATCCCTGGATTCAACAACAATTCTTCAATCTTTGCCTGATCAAATCCAGCAACCTTTTTCGGTTCAAAATTTTCAAATGCGATTCGGTAGTTCTTTCTCTTTTTTAGAACTGTGTACCAGCTCAAACCTGCCTGGGCGGATTCCAAAGACAAAAATTCAAACATCAACCTGTCGTCATAAACCGGAACACCCCATTCTTTATCGTGATATTCAACATAATCGACTTTACTCAAGTCAACCCACAGACAACGGCAAATATCTTTCTTGCTTTTTGTTTTCATTTACCAACAAACTCACATCAACGATTTATATAATGACTTCGCTTTTTCCGCTGCTTTGAATATCATAACAGCAGATGTCATTTTTTTTCAAAAGAAAATTATTGGATGATTACAAAAGAATACAAATCAACAGCCATGGTGAATAAAATATTTTGAGGCTTTGCGTATTGATCTAACATAGGCATCAGTGAGAGGCCGCTTTATGGCCGATTCGCTGTATGCCCTGGTTAGCTGCTTCTTTGAGTTAGCGAGCTACGGGTGATCTTTCATCATCGGTAGAACCAGGAAGGGCAGTCTTTTGTTATTTCACAGTATATCCCCGGGCATCGAGACAGGCACCCATCGCCCGCTGATATTCTGCGCGCTTCTGGTTTGGCTGAGCTTCGGGAGCACTGCCGGGCGGCTGGGTCGGGTCGTAATGTGTCTGGTCTACAGCCCAGCGGTGGCACTCATAACGATCATTCGATTGTTGCTTTTCGCTCTGCCCTTTGCGGGGATAGATGAACAGCCGCTCTTCCGAAGCCGGTGCCTCAACGACTTCACCCTTCGGCGTCTCAACAACCATATAGCCGCCCGTAGTTTGAGTATAATATACTTCATTGGCATAATAGTAAGGTAAACCGCCTACCCAGAGCGTTGTGTAGTATAATGGCAAAAAGGGAACTACAAGACCGAATGGAGGTGCAACGACAGCGAAGCGCGGGCCGTATGGACGGTACCATACACCTCCGTAGAAGTGGTATCGTGAGCGGCCATAAGGCACCACATGGTGACCCTTCGGCAGCGCAGTAACGAAATGACCGCGAACCGGATAGGCACGGTCATGGTGATAACGTGAATCCATGAATTCACGATGGCCGGATCCGCGCCCTTGCGCACTTGCCGCCTGCGTAAAGCCGAAAAGCATAATGCCCGACAACACTGCCAGCATAAGCCCGATCACAAGGTACCAACTCTTATTGCGAGTATATGACATCGTTATTACCTCCATAAAATCAAATGTAGATATTAGTATTCCTTACTGCACACTATAGCCGCGGCCTTCGAGACAAGCTGACATCGCCCGACGGAAGTCGCGCGCCTTTCCCTCATAGCGGGCGTCCAACGCCTGATCGCGATTGGCATAAGCTTCTTCCATCTGCTGGGCATACTGTTGCCTGGTAGCATCTGATACGGCGCCGGCAACAGCCCCGCTTCCTGCACCGATCAATGCGCCAGCCCCTGCGTGCCTCGGTCCGGCTATTAACGCGCCCAGTACCGCACCGGCGATTGCCAAAATAGCGGTATCATGACCGGGTGGAGGCATCGGCACCACTTTGACGCGACGCTCGGGTGGAATCGACGACTGACTCGGATCGAAGCCGGTCTGTTGTATTGCCCAATTGTAACATTCATAGTGATCTCGTGACTGCTGCTCTTTCTTCTGGCCTTCTTTCGGGTAAAAATAGACCTGGGTTAGAGGAGCCCTTGGGGCTAGGCTTGTGCTTGGGACCTCGCGATAAGTCGCAGGGTAACAGGCAGCCAGAGCAAGGATTAATAAGAAAAGCAAAAGTCGAAGGCCTGCTCTTGATAACCACCGTTTAGGTATATGTTTTCCTGTTGTCATCTTCCAGATTGCCATCATCATTTATGCCCTCCTTCGTAGTCAACATCAGAGAAATGATCGTCACAAAAGGATAGGTTCTTCCTTTGTTGATTATTCTTTCTCTTTTCATGAGTTTTAAATCTACCTTAGATAATAATTAAAAGCAAAGGGTGTGCCAGTCCTATCATTTTAAAGTACAACATATTGAATTAATATTGATATTATAGTTTTATAGAGAATGATAGTCTTCCTATGAAGATACAAATATGGGCAATAAGTATCCAATTTTAGTATCCATTTGTAGACAAAATACCCATCAGCCAATAGAGTTACTGTGTGTCAAGGAAAGGTGATTCCAGGGTGATCATTGCCAGTTATAATCACGAGTCTTGTTCTTAGTGCCATTAGTCCCGATAGGCTACGCCATCGGGATACCACGGATATCTTTGATATCCTCCGCCTACGGCGGGATAATTCAACTTGCAAATAATTACTACACTGCGTTTGTAATATTTGAGTTTCATTAGTTCGAATTACAGGTTGCAGTTCACTTCGTTCCTGCGACCTAAGTCTCACTAAAAATACCTTCCAATACGGTTCCGCAGTTGGAGCATTTATTTCCGGTGAGATTGATGCTTATGATTTTAAAACCATAACGTTCAATCAGAAGTTTCTGGCAAGTAAAGCAGTACGTGCTTTCGCCTTTATCCCCCGGCACATTGCCGCTGTAAACGTATTTCAAGCCAGACTGCTTTCCAATTTCCACCGCCCGATGCAGTGAGGTCACAGGGGTTACCGGCAGGCTCTGCATTTTGAACTGCGGATGAAAACGGCTGATATGCCACGGCGTTTCTTTTCCCAGACCGGCAATAAATTGCGCGATATCTTTTAATTCTTCATCACTGTCATTCAAAGTGGGAATAAGCAGAGTAGTTATTTCCACCCAAATTCCCTTATCCTTCATTTTTTTCAGACTCTCCAAAACTGGTTTGAGCTTTGCTCCGCATTGTTTCTTATAAAAATCATCACGGAAAGATTTCAAATCCACATTGGCGGCAGCTAAATAAGGGACGATTGTATCAATTGCTTCTGCAGTCATAAAGCCGTTGGTGACAAACACATTTTTAAAACCATTTCTAAGGGCAATCCTGGCGGTATCGTATGCCAATTCAAAATAAATTGTCGGTTCAGTGTAAGTATAGGCGATTGTTTTCGAGCCGCTTTTTTTCGCTTGAGCTACAATTTCTGCAGGCAGAATATCTTTACCGGTTATCATGAGCGTGGAGCGCGGCATCTGCGAAATGTTCATGGTTCTGACAAAATTCACAACTGAAATTGCATCCGACGGTAGCGATGGAATAGGAAAGGGAGCCCGGATAAACATGAAAAAAAGGTTTTTTTTCGACAGGGTCAATGTTTTCGGCAATCAGCGTTCCGTAAACCAATGAGTAAAGAATACCGTCCTTATTTTCCCGTACTCCGCAGATGCCCCGCCTATCCGGTTTAATTGTGCATCTATGTGCGCATAAATTACAATGTACGCGCTTATCATCACGCTTTTCGTAAAGCATAGCTTCTCGAATCATTTATTAGGGTCTCTTGTAACATATTCCGGACAGCTCCGGGAGCCGAGGCTTGGGCTTCGGCATTTAGCTTAAATGATTCCATGATAGGGCTTTGAACTGTTCGGTAAGTGTATTTTACGGAAAAGGTAAGGCCGGCAAAGGCTCCCAACGGATTTTTTTCCAAAGGAAATAATTCTTCCAACTCTTCAGAAAAACCGTAAACAATGCCGGGGAAATAAATGACACTGCCCCATTTAATGGCCACGTCGCCAATTAAACTTCCAACAATAATTTTAATTTCATTCAAACTGAAAAAACGTATTTTTTGAGTAAGGGGAAAACCAAATAATTCTTTTAATCGTTGTTTTGTTCCCGCAAAGGAAAAGTTATTTAAAAAGCCGATAAAAACACGGCCGCGGCAAACCCTGATTGCTTCCGCGATAACTTTCTGCGGATTATTGGCAATCTCCAGAACATTAATCAGTGTTACAATATCAAATTCATCGTCGGAAAAGGGAAGGTCTTCGGCTTGACCCAAAATCAATTCAGCGCTGTTTCCCAATTTACTTTTGGCAATTTCCAGCATTTTCGAAGAGGGATCAATGCCCGTTTACAGAGCACCATTTTTCTTTAAAGAATTGCAAATGATTACCTGTGCCGCAGCCTACATCCAGCACCCTTTCACCGGCGTGCGGAGCCACTAAATCCAGAATCAGTTCTTTTTGCCGTGAAAAAATATAACGTCCCAACGATGTTTCCAATCGCTGGTCCGATAATTTTGCTTTTATTTGATCTAAAACCATTAAGTATACTCCCTTGGTTAAACTTTTACAGTAAATCCCGGAGCCGTTTTATTTACATAACAAATTATACTATTTTTTTAAAGAAAATGTATCGCTTCGGTTGTGTTTTTTCAACCGCCAATTGCCGACATATTCCGGTGACATTTTTTCAAATGTTCTTCCGTGCAGGCCAGATCATGTTGCTTGGGCTTTAATAATACCGCTTCTCGGATATATCTTTCCAGTTCCGCGTCGCTGCAATTTTCCCGCAGAGCCTTTTTTAAGTCAATTTCGTCTTCGTTAAGTAAGCAAGAACGCAATTTTCCATCGGCGGTCAAACGCAAACGGTTGCAGGTCGCGCAGAAATGACTGCTTACCGGATTGATAAAACCTATTTCGCCGCGGCCGCCTTTAATCCTGAAGATTGTTGCGGGACCATCCGATCTGTTTTTCTTGCCTGTTACTTTTTCCAACTTATAGCGGCTATTGATTTCCTGCATTAATTGAGTTGCCGGCAGATAATCATCTTTGTATCCAGATTTTGCCTGTCCAACCGGCATCAATTCAATAAAGCGCACCTGAAAAGACTTATTTAGCGCCAACTGAGCAAATTCCAACACTTCATCATCGTTGAAACCTTTAATTGCTACAGTGTTAATTTTTATCGGCGAAAAACCAAGTTCTTCGGCTTTGGCAATCCCGCGCAAAACAGCATCTAAATTTCCTCCATTAGTGATGCGGAAGTACTTATCTTTGTTGAGGGAATCGAGGCTGACGTTGATGCGGTGGATACCGGCGTTAAAAATATCCTGGGCAAATTCTTCCAAAAGAATACCGTTGGTGGTGAGGCTTATGTCCTGTAATCCGTCGATTCTTTTTAAAGCGGCAATAAATTCGATAAAACCGCGGCGTACAAGCGGCTCACCTCCCGTCAGCCGAACCTTAATCAGTCCCATTTTAACGGCAACAGAGACAATGCGGATTATTTCTTCGTACCGCAGAATATCATCGTGACCTTGCAAAGAAATTCCCTCTTTAGGCCGGCAATAACTGCAATGCAAATTGCATCTATCGGTAATGGAAACGCGCAGGTAATTTATTTCACGTTCAAATTTATCAAGCATGATTTCAGTAATGGCGCTTTCTTAATTTGGAAACAAATAACATAATTACCGCGGTAACACAACTTCCACCTGACCATGCCGAGATGCTATAGGAGTTATTGACCAAACAGGCAAAATACCCGGCGAGAGGAGGTTGAGAAATGCTACGAGGAAAGACAATTAAAGTGAAGTCAAATGTTTCTTGACAGAGTGCATATTCTCTATTAAACAAAATCAAGGCAGGATGCGGTAAAATACTCTGGAGTTATTATGCAAAAAATACCAATTACCAAAGCAGGTTTTACAAAATTGAAAAAAGATTTGGAAACGTTAAAAAACAAATCCATTCCTGAAAATATTCGTGATATTGAAGTTGCCCGCGCGCACGGCGATCTTTCCGAAAACGCCGAATATTCCGCTGCCAAGGAAAGACAATCTTTTCTTCATGGAAAACTGCAGGAATTGGAAAATAATCTCGCCCTGTCCAATATCATTGAGTTAAAAGGTTTAAAAAGCAACAAGGTTGTTTTCGGCTGTTATGTCACGATAGAGGATATCGACAGCGGAGAAAAAATTAAATATCAACTGGTGGGGCCGTTGGAATCGGACATCAATCAAAATAAAATTTCTGTGACGTCGCCAATCGGCAAAGCTCTCATCGGTAAAAATATCGGTGATGAAATCAATGTGAAGACACCCGGCGGCACCCGTAACTTTGAAATAATCGATATAAAAGCTGAATAGCTGAAAAATAGTTGCTTAAAAATTATGAAATACATAGTAATATTAAGTATCAGCATGATGACTTAAACATTCAAGCCAACATATTATATTATTGTTTTTCCTTTTTTTTTATGTATAATCAAAACAATTTTTTGGTAATGGGGGGAATCTAAAAGGAATAAAAATATTTCCGCTTCGATAATTGAACGGGATATTTTATATAAAATTTTTTTTGGAGGTCCATTATGCTAAGAAAACTTGCTTCATTTTTTACCTATGTCATGCGCAATTATCTGCCTGACGCCTATCTCTTTGCAATTCTGCTCACTTTTCTTTCAGCTATTCTCGCACTGATATTCACAGGCTCGGGTCTTAGTAAGGTAATCACAACTTGGGGCGACGGGGTTTACGGAATCATCGGCTTCGCCATGCAGATGATCCTGATTCTCGTTACCGGTTACGTGCTGGCCCTGACGCCACCGCTAAAAAAGGTCCTCGACTGGGTAGCGGAATGGCAAACACACCGGTCAAGGGAGCCATGATCGTTGCCCTGGTAGGGGGCATCGGCTCATGGATCAACTGGGGATTTCGGTCTCATCTTTGCCGGACTTCTGGCACTTGAAGTAGCGAAGCGCAACCGAAAAGCAGATTTCCCGCTGCTTATCGCCGCCGGCTATAGTGGATTCGTCGTCTGGCACATGGGCTTCTCCGGTTCTATTCCTCTGCTGATAGCAACGCCCAAGCATGCCCTGAACCTAATCGAAAAGATCACCGGCAAGATTGTTCCCGTATCCGATACGATCTTTGCCATGTGGAATCTTCTGCCCGCCGCCATTCTTATCCTAACCATCCCCATATTATTTTACCTGATACACCCCAAAGAGGGGGACGACGGTCAGCATATCCGCAGAGCGCATAAAAGAGATGGAAGATCAGACGGTCAAGACACAGAGACCTGCTAATCCAACACTGGCTGAGCGTATCGATCATAGCTATATAATTAACATGATCTTTGCAGCGCTTGGCGTGTTCTATCTCTTTATGCATTTTTCGGGCAAGGGACTTGATCTTAACCTGAATATTGTAATTTTCATTTTCTTCATTGCCGGTATTATTCTCCACGGTAAGCCGATAAATTATGTAAATGCAGTGAATGTCGCCATCAAGTCAGCAGGCGGCATCGCTCTGCAATTTCCGCTCTATGGCGGTATTATGGGAATAATGATCGGCACGGGCCTCGCTAAGGTTATTGCCGGATGGTTTGTTGCTATATCCGTACCCCAGACTTTTTACATGCTGCAGTTCTGGGGAGCAGGAGTGATCAATATGTTTGTTCCCTCAGGAGGAGGACAGTGGGCTGTCCAAGGACCAATTACTGTCGAAGCGGCCAAGATGATGAATATCGATACAGTCAAATCGGCAATGATGGTGGCCTGGGGCGATCAATGGACTAACATGATTCAGCCCTTCTGGGCACTGCCGCTGCTCGGATTGGCCGGTCTTTCCGCCAAGGACATCATGGGTTATACGACCATGACCCTACTCTGGAGTGGATTGGTATTAAGTGTCTTTGCTCTGATTATTGGTTTTGGTATCATGTAAAGTCTTACGACTGGTAAAAAAAGAGAGAAGGGACTGCCTTTTTCAAAGGCAGTCCCTTCTTATTAATGAGTCCCAAGTTTCGGAAAAAAATGCACCGAAGCTTGCAGGTTGAATTATCCCGCGCAAGCGGTGGTTGTGAAACTCCAATTCCGAAAGCAGAGCGCATAACCTAAAGGTCACATGTCGGAATTGGTAAGCTGAATCCGTCGAGGCAGACGAAGCGGAGGGTATAATATCCGTGATTTACACACAACTTCCTTGTTACTTATAAACAAATAATGAAAAAGAAATCCCCCGCAATAAACGTCGTGGCTTGGACAGCATGCCTTCCGAATGGGTTATTATCAGCGGCAACAAGAATGTCCTGGAAGCTCAACTCATCGCCGTAAATATTACACCCTGGTTGCCGGAAGATATAAATAAGCCGCTGATCTTCACCGACAACTACAGCAATTTGTTCAGCCTGCTGCGTTAATCTTGGTTAACCTGACAGAAAATGATTTGTTTGATTCAATCTAGAACGATTGTGGCATCAACTGCGACGGCTCCTGACGCTGTCAAAATCATCGGATTGATATCAACTTCCTTGATGCGGGGGTAGAACAGACCGATATTCCCCAGAGCAATGAGGACCGCGGCAAATTTTTTCCTGTCCAGAGGCGGAGTTCCTCGGAAGCCGCTAAGAAGTTTCTGAGCGGGAAATCTATCTATAAGGTCCAGCGCATCCTCAAGTGATAATGGCGCGACAGCGAAAACAGTTTCGCTAAATGCTTCCGCCATGATGCCGCCGATGCCCAACATGACTGAGGGGCCAAAATGGGGATCTCTCAACATTCCCAAAATAAGTTCTACTTTTCCCTCCATCTGTTTCTGTAGCAATACAGCGCCCCTGTGTTCCATTTTTTCCATCAATGCCTGAAAAGTTTTACCTGCGGCTTGTTTGTCCCCAATGCCCAGATGAACAAGCCCCATTTCCGTCTTATGCGTGCCTCTGGATAAAATACCTTTCATAACTAAAGGATAACCAATTTTATCGGCGGCAACTAGACATTCATCAGGCGTCAGTACGATTTTCTCATCCACCGCCGGAATGCCGCAGGTACGCAAAATCCTTTTAGAAATGTGTTCATCAAGCGGTCCATGAGCGGTTTCCATGATCTGATGCAAATCCTTGGGCAGTTCGCTGCGCGAGAGTTCAACGGCTTTTGTCATTAAAGCTCCGTTTTTTTTCTTCTGATGCAAAACAGTCGCTAGGCAGTCGACGGTACGGTTAAGTTCCTGAAACACGGGAACGCCGTGCAAACGTGCCTCCGTCTGTACCTGAAACGCAGCATCGCGCAGGCCAAAAAGCCAGATAAATGCAGGTTTTCCCGAGAGGCGGGATGCCTCCGCGATATCGGCCATATCAAAGGAAACACTGCTGTTTCCGGCAAAACCGGAAATAAGGATTGCATCTACACCCGGATCGGAAAAAAGAGCCTTCAACGCTTCCTTGAAAACATCAACACCCATTCCCATATTTGCTTCCAAAGCCGGCCAGACATCCACGGGATTTTTTACCGGCATCCAGTCGGGGAAAAGCTTCTGCAGAGCTTTCTTCGTCGGCGCTGAAAATTCCGCCAAGGAAAGATTAAATTCATCTATAAAGTCAGAGGCCACGATGCCTGCTCCGCCGCTGGCGGTCAATATTGCAACACGGCCCATCCCTGCGGGGCGTTTTGGATAGACGGCAAGTGAACGGCAAATATCCACCATCTGCTTAAAATCTTTGGCCTCAGAAACACCAACCTGGGCCAGAGCGCCCTCGATCACGCGATGATTTCCCGCCAAAGACGCCGTGTGGCTCATCGCCGCTTGTGCCCCGCTGGCGCTTTTGCCCCCTTTTAAGACAACTATCGGTTTAGAAATTTTCCGGCATAAATCAATAAAGCGGCGTCCATCAACAATCGATTCCAAATAAAGGCCGATCACTTTTGTTTGCGGATCACCTGCCATGTATTCCAGAAGATCGCATTCATCTACGTCTATTTTGTTTCCGACGGAACAAACCTTGTTTATACCGGTGATGCGGTTGCTTATTATATCCATGAGAAAACCGCCGGAGAGCATACCGCTTTGGACAATAAGCGAGACATAGCCCGGAATCAATCCGCCTTTCAGCGCTTCCGGAACCATGAAAGAAAAGACATGGCCGTTGACCGCGTCCACTAGCCCCATACAATTAGGCCCCCACAGGCGAATGCTCGATTTTGCAGCAATTTTTATCAACTGCTGCTGCAGTTTTTCACCAGCAACGCCTATTTCCGCGAAACCTGCCGATTCAATCAGGGCGCCGGGAATTCCCATATCAATACAATCCTCAACGACTTGCGGCACTTGTTTTGCCGGAACGAATATAATGGCCAGATCTACAGACCCCGGAATGTTCTTTATCGACGGATAGCAGGGGAGTCCCTCTATGGTCTGATACTTCGGGTTGATGGGATAAATTTCCCCCTTAAACCCGTTAATTGCATTTCTCAAAATCGCATTACCCCCCTTAAATTGATTGGGCGATGCTCCGACAACGGCAATGCTTTTAGGCTTAAAAAAAAATTCCATAAAACCTTTCCCATTTTTTTCAGATTATTTTTTATTTTTCTCCAAATGAAGTCCGAAAAAAAAAGGCAGCACATTGGTAAACGCACTGCCTGGATAAATTACTAGTTTAATTTTGCTTGCCCGGGTTTTCTTATCCAGAGAAAATGTTGCCTTAGAAAGATCCTGCTGTCTGCGCCACAGGAACAATCATTTTTAAATAAAAAATTCTACGATTTTTCAGCAACGTTTAATCGCACGATTGCCCGCATCAATGCGGCGCGCACTTTTTCAAATTCGTCACTATCTTTGGCTATTTTCTCCAAACGGGCTTCCGCATTATCCTTTGCTCTTCTGGCTCTATTTTTATCGATATTATCGGATCTTTCGGCTGTTTCGATTAAAACGGTAACTTTACTGGCAGTAACTTCCGCATAACCGGTATTGACCGCATAATAGGTTTTTTTGCCGTCTTTAGTAAAACTCAACTCACCAATATCCACGGAACTTAAAAAGGCTTCATGACCGCGCAAAACACCAAATTCACCTTCCGTTCCCGGAATGGTAACTTCTTCCACTTTGCCCGAAAAAGCCATCTTTTCCGGCGTTACAATTTCCAGCATTAATTCATCCGCCATTTACTTCCTCCAGCTCAATATTATTGAGAAATCTTCTTGGCTTTTTCCACAGCTTCTTCAATACCACCGACCATCCAGAAAGCCTGCTCGGGTAGATCATCATGTTTGCCTTCCAGAATTTCCTTGAATCCTCTGACCGTATCGGCAACGGAAACAAATTTTCCTTCCGTTCCGGTAAACTGTGCAGCAACAAAGAAGGGCTGTGACAGGAATCTTTGAATCTTTCTGGCGCGGCTTACGGTCAGCTTATCGGCTTCGGAGAGTTCATCCATACCCAGAATGGCGATAATATCCTGCAAATCCTTATATTTCTGCAGAGTCACCTGAACCTGCCGGGCAACCTGAATAATGCTCCTGACCCAAAACATTGGGATCAAGAATACGCGATGTTGAATCCAGAGGATCCACCGCCGGATAAATACCGAGTTCCGCAATCGGACGGGACAAAACGACGGTTCCGTCAAGATGCGCGAAGGTCGTTGCCGGAGCCGGATCGGTCAAGTCGTCCGCGGGAACGTAAACACACTGAACGGCTGTAATCGAACCTTTGGTTGTTGAGGTAATGCGTTCCTGCAGTTCGCCAAGGTCTGTGGCCAGTGTCGGTTGATAACCGACCGCTGAAGGCATACGTCCCAGAAGAGCGGAAACTTCCGAACCGGCCTGCGTGAAACGGAAAATATTATCGATGAATAAAAGCACGTCCTGGCCTTCCACATCACGGAAATATTCCGCAGCCGCCAATCCGGTCAAGAGCAACTCTGGCTCTGGCTCCGGGCGGTTCAGTCATCTGACCGTAAATCAAAGCGGCCTGCTTGATAACGCCGGATTCCTTCATTTCCACGATAAAGGTCGTTTCCTTCACGGGTTCTTTCACCAACGCCGGCAAAAACCGAAATTCCGCCGTGGTGCATGGCAATGTTATGAATCATTTCCATCATAACGACTGTCTTGCCGACACCTGCGCCGCCGAACATGCCCATTTTACCGCCGCGGGGAAACGGAACCAAAAGATCAATAACCTTAACACCTGTTTCCAGAACGTGAACAGATGTATCCTGTTCCAGGAATGTCGGTGATTGACGATGAATAGGCATCGTGAGTTTGCGCGTTAATCGGTCCGAGACCATCCACGGGATGACCGACAACGTTCTAAGATTCTGCCCAGACATTCTTTTCCGACCGGAACCATAATCGGAGCGCCGGTATCTTTTGCTTTCATTCCGCGAACCAGACCATCGGTAATATCCATAGCGATACAGCGGACAACATTGTCTCCCAGATGCAGCGCAACTTCAACAATCAAGTTATCTTCCTGATCATTGATGGCGGGATTGGTAATTGTGATTGCATTTAAAATGCTGGGCAGTTTTCCCTCTTCGAAGGCCACGTCAACAACCGGTCCGATAACTTGAACAATCTTTCCTATATTCATAACTATCTCCTTACAAATAGTCGTATTACTAAATTTTATCATGCGGCAAATTGCCGCAGAAAATATTATCCTTTCGACAGAGCTTCCGTACCGCCGACGATATCCATCAACTCCGCCGTAATCGCCGCTTGTCTTGCTTTATTCATTTTCAGAGTCAATGACCTGATTAAATCTTCGCAATTGCTGGTGGCATTGTCCATTGCCGCCATTCGCGCGCCGTTTTCACCTGCTGATGTTTCCAAAAGAGCACGATAAACCAGAACATGAACATACATCGGTAAAAGCTTTTGCAGTAACGCTTCTTCCGATGGTTCATAGAGATAATCCAGACGTTTATCGGGATCAATGTCAACGTCCTGTCCAATGGAAGGCAAGGGAAATAATCTGACCACTGTCGGCCTCTGCACGGAAACATTGACAAATTGATTATAAATTAAATAAAGCTCGTCATACTCTTCTTTGATAAAAGGCGTAATTACTTCATTGGAAATGGAAACCGCCAAGGTCATATCGAACTTGCTTAAAACATCAACCCTTTGTCCAATAATGTTTGCTTTTTTTCGGAAAAAATCTCTGTCCTTTGCGTCCGACATTGATCAAGGAAATATCTTTCCCTTCTTTGTCTTTATCTTTTAAAAATCTTTCCGTCGCTTTGATCAGGTTTGTATTAAACCCGCCGCAAAGACCGCGATCGGAAGTCATGCAAATTACTCTGATTCTTTTGGGATCGCGCACAGCCAAAAGCGGATGGGACATGCTTTCCACACGCAGAGCCAGAGACTGTTGAGCACATCCATGAATTTGCCGGCGTAAGGACGGAAATTTTCCATCCTTAATTGCGACGACTTTAAACTTCGACGCGGCGACCATGTTCATAGCGCGCGTAATTTGCTTCGTTTTTTGAACGGCGCCTACTTTTCTTTTTATGTCTTTAAGCGAGGCCACTAAATAATTCTCCTCAACTGATTATTTGAGGCTTGTAAATGTGCAGTTTTGCGAATTCGACTATTAAATCCTGTTTATTGAATAAATTTATTCCGCAACAAAAACGGAATCAAAATCCGTCAAAATTTCCTTCATTTTCTTTTCCAATTCCGGAGAAATAATTTTCTTTTCTTCGATTTCCTTCATGATATCAGAATACTTGCTTTCCACAAAACTCAAAAGCTGCTGCTCATAGACACGGACTTTTTCCACATCATATTTATCAATAAACCCTCTCGTTCCGGCAAAAAGTACTACAACTTCCTGCGCCAGAGACATCGGCTTAAATTGCGGCTGTTTGAGTAATTCCACCAAACGCACACCACGATCCAATTGCGCCTGCGTTGACTTTATCCAGATCGGACTGCCGAACTGGGCAAATGCCGCCAATTCACGATATTGGGCCAGATCAAGTTTCAAAGTTCCGGCAACCTGTTTCATCGCCTTGACCTGCGCGGCGCCACCGACGCGGGAAACCGACAAACCGACGTTGATTGCCGGACGAATACCGGAGAAGAACAAACTCGGTTCCAGATAAACCTGACCGTCTGTAATGGAAATAACGTTTGTCGGAATATATGCGGAAACGTCGCCGGCCTGAGTTTCAATAACAGGCAGAGCAGTCAAGGATCCGCCGCCCAGTTCCTTGACTGACACGCGCAGCGCGTTCCAGCAGACGGGAATGGTTATAGAAAATATCGCCGGGAAAAGCTTCACGTCCGGGAGGACGGCGTAAGCAACAGTGAAATCTGCCGGTAAGCCACAGCCTGTTTGGACAAATCATCATAAATAATCAAAGCATCCTGACCTTTGATCACGGAAATATTCACCGATACTGCAACCGGCATAAGCGGCAATATACTGCAGTGTTGCCGGGTCGCGCGCGCAACCGGCAACAACGCAGGTATAAGACATGGCATCATGTTGTTTCAATTTTTCCACAACCTGAGCCACTGTAGATTTCTTCTGACCGATAGCGACATAGATACATTTAACACCGGTATCTTTCTGCCGGATGATTGCATCAACACAAATTGCTGTTTTACCGATCTGGCGGTCACCGATAATAAGTTCGCGCTGGCCGCGGCCAATCGGCGTCATGGCGTCAATAGCCTTGAGGCCTGTGTACATCGGTTGATTAACCGGTTGGCGTTGAATAACGCCGGGAGCAACCATTTCAATACGGCGAAATTCGTTGGTTTCAATCGGGCCTTTGCCGTCGAGCGGTGTGCCGGTCGCGTCAATAACACGTCCGAGCAGTCCTTCGCCGACCGGCACCTGCGCGATTTTACCGGTTCTTTTGACGATGTCACCTTCTTTAATGTGCGTAACTTCACCCAGAACGGCAACACCGACATTATCCGCTTCCAGATTGAGAACCATGCCTAAAATACCGCCGGGAAATTCCAGAAGCTCCATGGCCATCGCATTTTGCACACCGTAAACTCTGGCGATACCGTCACCGACGGACAAGACAGTTCCGGTTTCGCTTATATCCAGCTTTTTCTCATAGCTTTTAATTTGCTCAGAAATAATTTGACTAATTTCTTCCGCTTTAATTGTTTCCATGCCTTATCTTGCCTCCCCTAAGAGATTCCTCATATTGTTCAACTGGTTTTTGATGCTGCCATCGTAAAGTGTATCACCAACACCAATAACTATACCACCCAAAAGACTGGGATCTATCTTCCACAGTTATTTCCACTTTCCTGCCGGTTATTTTTTCCAGATTCGAGCTGATGATAGATCTTGCATTTCATCGGAAAGAGGAAATGCGGTTTTTACATTGACCCTCACTTTTTTTAATGCTTCATCCATTAACTGGCGATAACAAGTTTCAATATCCGGTAAGAATATCTATCCTTTTTTTATCTACCAGCAACTTTAAAAAATTGACTGTCATGCTGGAGAATTTCAAGCTTGGCAATTATATTTTCCACAACACTCTTTTTTGCTTTCCTGCTCAAAAATAGGATTAGCTAAAAAATCTCTCAAAGCTTTGTTTTGGGAAATAATTGAAGAAAATTGATTGAGTTCATTATAATATTGCTCTATTTTTTTTCTTCATTCGCAATTTCAAAAAATGCGCGAGCGTAACGTTTGGAAATATTGCTGATCAATTTTTGGTCACCACCTTATCCATATATTCCTTAACCATGGATTCATGATCCTTCTGCTGTAATGTTTCTGTTTAAGAATTTCTTCCGCCATTTTCACCGAAAGCTGCAACAGCCTCATGCGTCAGCTGGTCAGAAGCTTTCTTCAATTCCTGCTCAATACGCGCTTGAGCATCTTCTTTCATTTTCTCGGCGACTTTTTTCGGCATCTTCAATAATTTTTTGTTTTTCGGCAATTCCCTGGGCTTTAATCATTTCAAAAATGCCGTCAATTTCCAGAGAAGCTTTATCGATTTTTTCCGAATATTCCCGATATTTTTTCTCGGCTTCGGCTTTTTGCTTTGCCGCATTTTCCAGAGATTTCTTTAATATCTTTGCGACGTCCGACAAAAAAATCTTTTATCTTGGCCGCTAAAAGCCAGTAAAGCAAACCAATCAGTACAATAAAATTAAATGTCTTCCTGGCCAAATCAATCCATTTATTTGCTCTCGTGGCCGCCTTCACCGCCGGAAGCATAAGCAGTGAATGCAGCTAAACGATAATAAGAACAAGAATAACGAAAGTGATAATGATGATTTGACCGAAAGATGTTTTTTTCATTGAACGCTCCTTCCCAGTACTTTTCTGGGCAATTTCCAAAGATAACTTTTGGGAATGGTTATCCAAAATTTGCCTGGCCGTCTGAATTTCCTTATCCATTTTTTGCTGAAATTCCTGCGTCATTACGGTATTTCATTGCGCACAACATCAACAATGTTTTTAGCCTGATTCGTCGCCTTCTCTGAATTATTTCTTTTTTTAATTCGGAAGCTTTGATTTTGGCCTGTTTTAATTTTTCCTCATATTCAGCAACTCTTTTTTCCACTGATTCATTAAAGAGCTTAATTTCGTTTTCCGACTCTTCGAGTTGTTTTTTGCGACGGTCAATGATGGATAGAATTGGTTTGTAAAGAAGAATATTAAGGATAAAAATTAAAGCCAGGAAAATAACCATTTGGATCAAAAGCGTATAATCAGGAATGACATGTAACCATTGTTTACCTCTGTGTATCTTTTGCACTTTTAAAAAAGCCGAGTGTTGAACAATTCTTCTTGCTCACCCGGCAGCTTTCATCAATATGCATAACCTCAAATGTATAAAGTTTTTATTACTCTTCAATGGATGTTTTGAATATGTTTAATGTATAAAGCAGAGGAAACCTTACTCCTTGATACTCAAAACTTGTGGGTTACTAATCATAACCTTATTTGCTTGTCAAGCTATTTTCTGACCAGCAGTCTAATTTTTTTACAGTGATATTCTATCACAATAATAATAAGATAAAAAAGATTAAAGCAGTTTGAAATTAATGACACTTTTATAGATATCGAGTTTGTAATAATTTTGATGCCTGATTCAATCTGCCTTGATGATCATTATTTTTCTTTTCCACGGCTTCGGCCATATGAGATCTGCCGTCAAAAAAAGCGCCTTCTTCCATGATAAACACCGGTGTGTGTACATCGCCCAAAAATTTGCCCGTGGAATGGATATTAATTTTTTCTTTTACTTCAATATTGCCCTGTACGTCACCGCTTATGTAAACACTTTTAACCGCAATGTTAGCTTTAACCAGCGCGCCTTCTCCAACAACCAATGATCCCTGTCCAAAAATTTCTCCTTGAAAATTGCCATCGATGCGAACAGATCCGTTAAAAATAAGCTTGCCGATAAACTCCGCTCCCTTGCCTAAAAAGCTTTAATTTCTTCGACTCTCTTTCTTTTTTTCCCACACAATATCCCCCTTATAGTTTCTTATCATTAATTGAATCTGCATTACGTTAAAATCAATTTACATATCTTTCGGTCATCAGCTTTCGATAGTCTCATATACTTTATTGCTAGCGCTGCAAAATAAATCTTCGCGCACTTACATTCATTAACAATCCTATCGCCGCCATTAAAGAAAGCATTGCTGAACCACCATAACTCAAAAAAGGAAGCGGAATGCCGACAACCGGCAATATTCCCAAAACCATTCCTATATTGATAAAAACTTCCCACGAAATAAGAGCTGTTATTCCGAACGCTATAATTGTGCCTAATAAATCTCTGGCTTGCAAGGCAATTTTTAATCCCCAAAAGATAAGTGACATAAACATGATAATCAAAACCATCCCGCCGATAAAACCCCATTCCTCGGCAAAAACGGAAAATACAAAATCAGTTTGCTGTTCAGGTAAAAATTTCAATTGTGTTTGTGAACCGCTTAAAAAACCCTTGCCGAAAATTTCTCCGGAACCGACGGCAATCATGGATTGAATGATATGATAACCGGCGCCTAAAGGATCGTTTTCCGGATTAAGAAATGTAATTAATCTTTCCTTTTGATAATCTTTTAAAAAATACCAGCCGATAGGAATAAATATCTAATCCGCTGGCTAAAGCAATGATAAAAGATTTCCAATTCACTCCGATAAAAAAAACAATGGAAACGAAAATAATAATTAAGATTAAAGCCGTGCCTAAATCCGGCTGTTTTAAAATCAGCAAAAAAGGAACGATAACTATTAGAAAAGGAACAAAAAGCTCTTTTAATTTGTAAGGTTCATTGGATTTATGATCATCAAAATAACGGGCCAAGGTAATTATTATCGTCAGCTTCATTAATTCCGAAGGCTGAAAGCGAAGAAACCGCCAGGCGAGCCATCTTTGCGAGCCATGTGATGAAGAACCAAAAATAAAAACCAGGACTAAAAGCGCGACGGAAATACCATAAATTATATAAGCGCCTCTGAATAATCACGCGGTAATCGATGAAAAAAATAATCATCATAAAAATTAATCCCAGGCAATCCACTGAATTTGCTTCAGATAAAAAGGAGTTTGTCCTTTCGCTGGCGCTAAAGCCCGTGGAATAAATATTTAAAATACCGATGGCGCAAACAGATAAGCACGAGCGCCAGAAGCGTCCAGTCAAAATTCTGAAAAATGCGGCGATCAAATTTAAAAAAAATCATCGGCTTTCCTAAATATTATAAACATCAAACATTTAAATAATCACGGATTTACTTTATTTGCCGTCAGGCTTTGCGCCATATCCTGTGGTTGTTTTGTCTTTTTTCTTTCCTTCAAAATAAGCATTCAATATCTTACGGGCGATCGGAGCGGCAACCGCACCGCCGTCGCCGGCATTTTCCAGAATCACCGCGATAGCTATTTCCGGATTTTTCGATGGCGCGTAACAAACAAACAAAGCATGGTCTTTTTGAAAAGCACCTAGTATTTTTCTGCGGCGCGCTTTTTCATTTTCAGGCAATCCCATAACCTGTGAGTTCCCGTTTTGCCGCAAACATCAACATCTGATAATCTTCGCGTTCTGACCGGTGCCTCCCGGCTCATTAACCACTCCCCATCAAAGCATCATTTAAAATCTCCATAGTTTTTGTACTTAAATTCAGATTCTCCCTTTTTTACCGGGAAAAATTCTTTATAAATCTTCCCGTCGTCGATTCGATTCGTTTTATCTAGATAAGGACGCCACAGAGTGCCGCCGTTGGCAAAAGCGCCGTAAGCGTTAGCCAACTGCAGAGGGGTGACCAAATTATATCCCTGTCCGATGGATATTGATATAGTTTCGCCCAGCTGCCAGGCTTCTTTCTTCTTTTTAATTTCCATTCCTTGGTGGGCACCAATCCTTTTTTCTCATTGGGCAAATCAATGCCGCTAGCTTCTCCTAAGCCAAAACGTTTCGCGTATTTAGCTATCTTGTCCACTCCCAACATTTTCCCGACAGTATAAAAATAGACGTCGCATGATCCGACAATCGCCTGATGGAGATTAACATGACCGTGACCGCCTTTCTTCCAACAGCGATAAGTTCTGTTACCCAGACTAAAAGAACCGTTGCAAAATATTTTAGTATCAGGAGTAATAATTCCTTCTTCCAAAGCGGCCGCGGCAACAATCAGTTTATAAGTTGAACCCGGCGGATATTGCCCGGAAATCGCTTTGTTGGATAAAGGAGCAAAAGGATTATTCTGCAATTGGTTCCACTGATCACTGGAAATTCCTTCGTTAAATAAATTAGGATCAAAAGAAGGAGAACTAACCATGGCCAATATCGAGCCATCGCGCGGATCCATAACAACTGCCGATCCCGCTTTACCTTCAATTGCCTGCCATGCCGCCTTTTGCAAATCAGCATCAATGGTCAACACCACATTATAACCGGAAACAGGATCGATTCGGCCTAGATTTTTTATTTCTTTGTCGTAAACGTTTACCTCAACCAGTTCCGCGCCGTGGCGGCCGCGAATATATGTCGTCAAATAACCTTTTCCAGCCCATGCTTTCCTGAAACATCACCGTAAGCGTATTTCTCATCACCCTTTTCCAATTCCTCTTTGCTGATTTCTCCGGTGTAACCGATAACCGGCGCCAATATTTCTCCATCCAGATACAAACGAACAGGTGAAACATCAATATAGATGCCCGGCAAATTCAGGGCATTGGTTTCCACGAGAGCTACTTTTTCCATGCTTACATTCTTTTCCAATTTAATCGGCAAATATGGTTTCGCGTATTTTCAGAAGAGAGCTGGTCATAAGGCAAATTCAGAGATTTCTTTTTGATAGAGTTGTTTGAGTTTTTCGATTAACTGTTCATTGATCTTTACTCTTGCTGGGCATATAAACCACATCAAAAGAAGGAAGATTATCCACCAGTACTATGTCCGTTTCGATCCATAATCAGACCGCGCAAAGGCTTAATTTTGCGGAAACGAACAGAATTATTTTCCGATCTTTGCTTCAATTCTCCTCCCTTGATAACTTGCAAATACCACAGCCTGATCAACAAAACGGAGAAGATGATCAATAATAAAGCGAAAACGATTTTAAATTTCTGCCGAAATTCGACTGTTTCCGGTCCGTTCAGCAAGTTTAAGCGGTTTTCCATAGAGAAATACCTCTACTCGATGCATCAGATAAAAAAATACGGGAGCAATGAGGCCGACAACCAAAGCCTGCGGTAAAAAAATAAAAGGAATATTTGCCAATATATCAAATTTAAAAAACTATATAATAAAATAAAATCACCAAAATTTCCTTCAGAAAAGCACAAATGAAACTAAACAAGGCAATAAAATACATTTTTTCGGTAGCCAGCCGGAAAGAAGCAAGAAATGAACACAGAAAAATGACTACATAAATAAAAGTAAATAATCCGATTACCGAACCGGCGACACAATCAAATACAAATCCAAGAATAAATGCGAAGATTGATCCTCTGATTAAATCAAGACGAAATCCGGCGTAAATAACAGCAATTAGAGATATTTCAATCACCAGACGGCCGGAAAAAATTATATCGGTGATAGTTGTTTGCAGCTACTACCAGTAATATTGATAAAAATGGCAGTGATAAATAATAAAGCATTGTTATTTACTTTCCGTTTCCTCGGAAGCTAAAATTAAAACTTCCTCCAATTTGGAAAAATCAACAAAGGGAGCAACATTAATTTTCAAAAAAAGACCGGCATCTTGTTTGTCAACATGACTGACCTTGCCAATTAACAAACCTTTGGGAAATACACCTCCCATGCCGGAAGAAACAATAGAATCACCTTCTTTAACATCCTGATTTTTAGAAATATATTTTAATATGCATCCCGCGGGAGCCTGCACCGCTAATAATTCCCTGCGTTCGTGTTCGCTGCACAATAGCGTCAATGTTACTGTTTTCATCAATAAGCAGCAGCACTTTGGAAACATGCCAGGAAACATCAATCAGGCGGCCGATCAATCCCGGAGGCGCAATAACCGGCATGCCGATTTTCAGGCCATGAGCCGTACCTTTGTTAATCAATATCGTTTTGGAAAGGGCGGCCTGCTCTCTGCCGATAACCCGGGCGGAAATGAAACGATAATTATAGTCATTTTTAAGAGCAAGAAGTTTACTTAGTCTCTGCGCTTCCAGATAACCTTCTTGATATAAAATAAGATCCGCTTTGAGTTCGTTAATTTTTTTTTTTAAATTTTTATTTTCTTCTTCAAGACCGACAAGAAAAATATAGCGCAGCCAGGCATCACTTACACTTTTGACGGAAATGCTCAAAACTTTTTGCACAGGCGCGACTGCTTCTAACACGATTTTTCTGAAAAACTCCCATCCGCCTGTATCATACTTAACATCGATAGGATAACATAACCAGGGCTATGATAAGAAGAACAGTAACAAAAATAACAGTTTTATAATTTCTTAAAAAAAACATTTTTTACCTAAATAGGAAAATAATCATAAAACCGCTTCGAACACTGATTACTGGATACGAAGATGTGCAGTGCCCATTTTATCACCAGATACTTTTATACTTGAATAGCAATCTCTTTGAGCACATCGAGTTGATCCAGAGCCATGCCTGCGCCTCTGGCCACAGCGGACAGAGGATCATCGGTAATTGTTATGGGCAAGCCGGTTTCTTCTCTGATGAGAACGTCAATATTTTGCAGAAGAGCTCCGCCGCCCGTAAGAACAATGCCGCGGTCAACAATATCACCGGCAAGTTCCGGTGGGGAATTTTCCAAAGCGTCTTTAATTGCATCAACAATAAGAGTGAGCGGTTCATTAATGGCTTCCCTGATTTCTTCCGAATTGCTTTCGATGATTTTGGGAATTCCCGAAATTAAATCCCTGCCTCTTACATCGACCGATTTTAATTTCATCAAGAGGATAGGCGCAGCCAATATCGATTTTGATAATTTCCGCCGTTCTTTCTCCGATAAGTAAGTTGTATTTGCGCTTCATATACTGAACAATTGCCTCATCAATCTTATCGCCGGCAACTTTTACCGATTTTGAATAGACAATACCGGCAAGAGAAATAACGGCGACTTCCGTCGTCCCGCCGCCAATATCAACCACCATCGAACTTGTCGGCTCGGCAATAGGCAAACCGGCGCCGATAGCCGCGGCCATCGGTTCTTCAATCAGATAAATTTCTCTGGCGCCGGCTGATTCCACTGTTTCGCGCACGGCACGCCTTTCCACCTGAGTTATTCCCGACGGCACCGCAACAATAATCCGCGGACGCACCAAAGACTTGCGGTTATGGACAGATAAAATAAAATGCTTCAGCATCGCTTCAGTTACATCGAAATCGGCAATGACGCCGTCGCGCATCGGCCTGATAGCTACAATATTGCCCGGAGTTCGTCCCAGCATGTTTTTAGCTTCATTGCCTACCGCAAGCACCTTTTTCATTCCTCTTGCGTCTTGATGCACGGCTACAACAGAAGGTTCATTTAAAACAATTCCTTTACCTTTGACAAAAACCAATGTATTGGCAGTACCAAGATCTATCGCCAGATCGTTGGAAAATTTTCCCAAAATATAATCGAAAAGCATTTATCCTCCTGTCTTTTTTACATGAATTGATATAATTTACTTCCCCGCGGGAATTTTTTCTATACCGTATTTCCTTATCCTAATCAACGCCTTTTTAAATTATATTTGCATTTTGCAAATGACTGTAATAGAAAAGCCAGAGTTTTAGTTGCTATTGGGCAAAATTAATTATCCTTTCGAGGTGAATTTATGCTGAAATTTTTTCGCAAACACGCGCGCGGCTGGTTCATGATTGCCGTAATACTGCCATCATCATTATTCGTCTTTGTCCTTTACTTCGGTTCCAACAGAGGCAGACGATTCAGCGCATGCAATTGCCATAATTGACGGAAGAACAATCAGCGAAGCTGAATTTCGCAACGAATACGAAAAATTACTGGATATGGTCAGAATGCGTTATGGCGCAAATCTTTCTCCGGAAATGCTCAAGAAATTGGATCTCAAACAAAGGGCATATAATAGCCTGATTAACCGACATGTTATCATTGCTAAAGCCGCAGATTTAAAAATTCAAGTTTCCGACGAGGAATTAAGAAATATGATCATGTCTATGCCGGCATTGCAAACAAACGGCGTATTTGATGAACGTAAATATCAGCAAATACTGCGCTATAATAGATTGTCCGCCGAAGATTTCGAAGCTCTCCAAAAAGTTGATCTGATGGCCAATAAAATTGAATCGATTGTTCGTGAAGGAATTAAAATTTCCGATAAGGAAATTTACGACATTTATGTTTTGCAAAATCAAAAAATTAACGTTAATTTTGTGCAAATTTCCGGCAAGAATGTAAAAAAGAAAATTACTCCGACAGCCAGCCGAACTGGAAAATTATTTAAGCAACAACAGCAATTTATTCCGCCGTCCCGAACAGATAAAAATTAAATATCTATATTTTTCCGGCGATTCGTTTTCATCCGGCAGTATCAGCGATTCCGATATTCGTGACTATTACAACCGCAACAAAGATAAGTACAGAAAAAAGGACGGCAAACAATTATCACTGGCCGATGTGAAGAATACCATCATCAAAGAATTCAAGAAAACAAGAGGAATGCAAAACGCTTACATAGAAGCCAAAAAGGCTCATGACGTTATTTATCAAGAAGATAATTTTGATGTCTACGGCAATAAAAATAATTTAAAAGTTCATAATGTGGATTTTTTTCCGATAAATAAGCCGCCGAAAGAATTTGCCTCCATGAAAGATTTTGCCGCTGATACTTCTGGATTTGCAGAAAAACGAAATCAGTAAAATTCTTGCTGCCGAAAACGGTTATTATCTTTTGAAAGTTGTAGATAAAAAACCTGCTTATTTGCCGAAACTAAAAGATATAGAAAACGAAGTTAAAACACATTTTATTGAAAACGAAACGAATATGCTTGCCGGAAGAGAAGCGCAAGCAATTTTAGATCGGTTAAAATCGGGAGAATCTTTCGATAAAATCGCCGGAGAAAAAGGCTTGAAAATTAATGAAACAGGATTCTTCATGCCGGGCAATACTATTCCCAAGTTGGGATTTAATCAGGACGCGGCCGAAATTCTTTATCAGCTTTCTGTCCGGAAACCGTATGCGGAAAAGCCTCTTTTCATCAATAATGCCTATGTCATATTGAAACTTAAAGAATGTGAGCAAACTGGATATGAAAGATTTTGAATCAAAAAAAGACTCCTATAAAAAGATAGTTGACTTCCATCAAACAGGGAAGAAGCTATGCAGACATGGCTGGAGGGCAACAAAGTGGCCATGATTAAAGAAAAAAGAATTAACATTAAAAAGGAAGCAAAAGATTTATAATCACGGGTCTCTATGAAACCCCGCCTATGGCGGGATCAATTCGACTTACAAATTTCAACACACTTAGTTTTTGAAATTTGAGTCTCATTGATTCAACTTGCCAATTCCGATACGCTTCGCTTTCGGAATTGGAGTTTCACAAAAAAAGGGAAGAGCTGATAAAAACTCTTCCCTTTAATTATTGGTGGAGCTGAGCGGGATCGAACCGCTGGCCTCTTGAATGCCATTCAAGCGCTCTCCCAGCTGAGCTACAGCCCCAATAAAATACTGATGAATTGTGCCAGCCCCCTTAACACGGGCATTAATTGCTTGTCAACAGATTTTAGCTTGACTTTCTTGCCGACCGTCTATATAATCGCTGCCCGTGCCGGAGTGGTGAAACTGGTAGACGCAGGGGACTCAAAATCCCCCGTTCGCAAGGACATGTCGGTTCGATTCCGACCTCCGGCACCAAATAAATATCCTACAAGTTCCTTAAACTATCTATTGCCCCATACGCTATTTTTCAGTAATCTGGATCTCACTGTTTGCCAGAACTATCTTTTTTCAGAAAATCGATGAATATTTTATGCGCTGGCCGGAAATCGAATTGCCGTTTATAAATTAAATAAAAGTTTCTTTCCATTTTAGCATCCTTGAAGCGGAATCTCCAGAAGCAAGCCTTGGGATAATTCCCGCTCGACTGCATGAATGGAAATTACGGAAACGCCCAGCCCGGCAATGATCGCTTCCTTTATTGCCTCCGAGCTTCCCAACTCGCTGCAAATATTGAATTGAGAAAGACTTATCGATTTTGATTCCTTCAAGCATGATTCGAACAATTCCCGCGTTGCCGAGCCTTTTTCCCTGACGACAAAAGGCTCTTTCAATAATTCGGACAAGATAACCGATTTCTTTTTGCGCCAGCGGTGATGTCTGGGAATTGCCAAAATAAGACGATCCTTCCAAAGAGGTTCGGCCGTAAGTTTCTTGTTTGACGGCTTTTTCCCGATACAGCCTATTTCCGCCTCATTTTCCAGAACCATATTCATGGCTTCTTCGCTGTCCGCCGTTTTAATATAAACTCGTATATCGGGATGTATTTTGGCAAACGAACTCAAGACATGGGGAAGAATATATGTGGCTGGAATAGTGCTGGCGCTGATGTAAATATTTCCGCCGACATTTTCGCGCAAAGTGAGAATTTTTTCCCTTGCTTCATCCCGGAGCTTAACCATTCTTTGTGCGTAATTGTAGAGGATTTTTCCTTCCGGCGTTAACGAAGTTCCGAGATTGCTGCGATTAACCAGCCGTACACCGAGATAATCTTCCGCGTTTTTGATGTTCTTAGTCAACGCCGGCTGGGTCAGAAACATTCTTTTGGCGGCACGGCTGAAACTCCCTTCTTCGACAAGAGAGATAACGGCTTCCATTTGCTGCAGCGTAATGCTTTTGAAGTGCCTCGTGCTCATATTTTTTGCATACCATAAATTTTCTTCATCTACAAAGAGTAATTATAACTTTTTGGAATTTGACTTATTCCTAAAATATGCACTAAGTAACCAGCGTCTTAAAAAATATCTTTCCCGGAGGAACAATGGCCAATAGATTTTGGACACCAAGAACATCGGATTATTTTGCGGAGGTTTGATTTTCGGCATACTGGCATCACTTTTGACAACATGGGGAAACCCGCCCAACATGGGATTTTGTTCGGCCTGCTTTCTGCGGGATATTGTCGGAGCGCTTGGTTTGCACAGGGCTGATGTCGTTCAATATATCCGGCCGGAAATTATCGGCCTTGTTTTAGGAGCTTTATTTTCCGCTCTTATTTTCAGGGAATTTAAGCCGCGCGGCGGTTCTTCTCCGCTGATCAGATTTTTTTTAGGCGCGTTTATGATGATCGGAGCGTTGGTTTTTCTCGGCTGCACAGTGAGAGCACCACTCAGACTTGCCGGAGGGGATCCTAACGCGATAACCGGGCTTGCTGGCCTTATTGCGGGAATAATTGTCGGCATCAAATTCTTGAAGAAAGGATTTAATTTGGGACGCACGGGAAAAGTATCACAGATAGCCGCTCTTATTTTACCGGCTGTCGCCGTTGCCCTTCTTCTTTTTGTTATTTTACAGCCGCCTTTCATTTTTTTCAGCCTGAAAGGGCCGGCTTCTCAACATGCCCTGATGCTGGTATCGCTTTTGGCCGGCGTGGTCATCGGATTTATCGCGCAAAAAACCAGAATGTGTTTCGCGGGCGGTTGGCGTGATATATTCCTGGTGCGTGACTTTTACTTGGCGAGCGGTATTATCGCTTTTTTCGTTGGAGCGCTCGTTACTAATTATCTTACCGGAAATTTCGCCTCCGGTTTTTATCATTGGGGATTTGAAAATCAACCTATTGCTCACAACGACCATCTTTGGAATTTTCTATCGCTAACCCTCGTTGGATTTTCCGCAACTCTTCTCGGCGGCTGTCCTTTGCGTCAGATGGTTTTAGCCTCAGAAGGCGACACGGATGCGGGGATTACTTTTTTGGGATTGACGGCGGGCGCGGCTTTTGCTCATAACTTTTTTTTGGCCAGCTCTCCTAAAGGTCGCCAGCTGCGTTTGGACCGATTGCTGTTATTGTCGGATTAGTTTTTTGCCTGATTATCGGTTTTTCGATGATGGAGAGGGCAAAATAGGTGTTTTTAAGTTAACAACGCTGACCGGTTGAGTCGGTTGGTGCCGGCCGCGGGCTTCAAACCCGTCGGGCAAACAATGCAATGTTTGCTGTTCAGTTCGATTCTGAAACCGGTCTTGAGAGTTTTTATTAGGAAAGGATTTAGAAAACAGTGATATTGGGAATCAAGAAACGTCCCCGTTTTGAAGGGGGCGGCCTTATTCTCTTCCATAATATTGAAGAGGCAATTGCCGCGGAAAAAATTCTCAAAGCAGGGGAGTATGAAATCAAGCTGGTTGCTCCACCGCCGGAGTTGCGCAAAGGATGTGATCTGGCCCTCGAGATCAATCTTGTAGAAAAGGCCGGCATAGAAAGATTGCTTCGCCAAAAAGAAGCAATCTTTGTGGAAATATTGCCGCTGAAAGGCGCGGGCGAATTGCTCGATGTGGTCAAGATAAAGGATTTCGGAGACGCCTGCATGGTCAAAGCCGGAAATATGAAACTGACTTTTGATAAAAAGACGGGCGTGATATTGAATATTTCCGGCGGCGGCTGTCCGGATATTCCTTTTCTGCATATCAGCATGCTGGATAAGAAACTGACGGAAGTCTCCCGGCCGAAAGATAACGGGTATACTCTTTGCGCGTTGATGCTGGATCGGGCGTTTGCAGAAGCTCTGGAAATCTTCAGCAGGGGAAGGAACTAAGATGCTTTTAATTTGCGGAACAATCCCCTGGGCAGACTTTCCGTTAACCTGCGGAGAAGCGAGATTCGAGGGAGAAAATTTACTTATCCAGGATACAGAGATTCCCTGTACTCAAGGGACAGCCGCGCTCACAAGTGCGGCCTGCGTTACGGCGGTATATCTTAAAAATAAGCCGCCGCAAGTAATACTTGTCGGCGATAATGGCAACGGCAAGGGCAGCCGTCTTCTTTATGATTATCTAATTAAAAATCTTTCGACCATATCGCCGGACGTTCTTTTGCTGCATTACATTCTTCCCGTAATGGGTTTGATGAAGAAAGTATGTGAGGCCGCGGCGAAGTGCAAAAAAAAGCCCGTAATGATTGCCGATGCTTCTTCGATGTATGCCGCCAAAGCGGCAGGGCTCGCTCCTTTTTTCGATATCTTTACACCGGATCTCTGTGAAATGGCCTTTCTGGCCGATGCCGATGCCGTTCATCCGGCATACGTAAGCCGTCATCTTTTCAGCGCGGAAATTGCCCAGGCACAGGAATTGATAGCCGCCGCTTACAGGCAAAAAAGCGCGGCCAAGGTTTTGGTTGTCAAAGGGGCGATTGATCACGTTGTTGAGGAAGGTAAAATTCTTTGCACGATTTCCGAACCGGATATACCCGCGCTGGAAGCCATCGGCGGAACAGGAGATACAATCAGCGGGATGATTGGCGCACTTATTGACGCGGGATTAAGCCACAGCGACGCCGCAATCACTGCGTTAAAGACTAATCGCAAAGCCGGAAAATATGCACAGGCGACACCGGCGACTAAAATCCGCCAGATTGTGCAAGCGATTCCTAATGTATTGAAAAATTCCATAATAGAAGCAAAACCACGGGTATAGTACCGTAAAGCAAGCTTTAGTGCACTCTGTTTCTGAAGCATGGGTCTCATTAAAAAAGGAGGGGAATTATGATTGAAATAGACGCGCGGGGTTTTGGTTGCCCCATACCGGTTGTAAAAACAAAACAGGCTATGGATAAAAATCCGGGAGAACCGATCACAATTTTTGTGGAAACGGCCGTCGCCAAAGAAAATGTTTCCCGTATTGCCGAAGCAAAAAAATATTCAATAGAGGTTGAAACTACAGCAAAAGAAGAATATAAGCTTCTGTTGAAACCTTATGTATTCAACAGACAAATAAAATTGTTTTTAAAGACGCGGCAACCGTGATTTTAATCCGGCCGTCAAAAGACGGCGGCTGGGGAAATATTTTTAGCGCGGCGTCATCAAAAGCAGTCCTTCATGGCCGGGGCGTATGTGTTTCCCGGCGGGCAACTGGAAGAAACCGACAGCGACCCGCAACTCGAAAATTATATCAAAACTGTAGATGTCTTTGATCCGTGCCGGTTACTGCAGGATAGCAGCTTGCCTATAGAAAAAGCGCGCGGACTATTTATCGCCGCCATCAGGGAAACCTTCGAAGAGGCCGGCATTCTTTTAGGCGGCAAAACTACCGGAAATTTTGTTTCGTTTTATGACGAAAAAATTCTTAAAAGATTCAATGATTACCGGCGGGAGCTTAATGCCTCGCAAATTACATTGGCGGAAATTGCCCGAAAAGAAAAGATTTTGTTATTCCCCGACACTCTGATTCCTTATGCCCACTGGATTACGCCGGAATTTGAAAAAATGAGGTTTAACACCCGTTTTTTTCTGGCCAAATTGCCGCCATGCCAAACACCTGTGGCCGATGCGGTAGAACTTACGGAATCACTCTGGGTAACACCGCAAAAAGCGCTGGAAATGCATAGCCGAAAAGAAAATCCTCTTAATGCCGCCAACCCTGAAAACTATAGAAGAGCTATCTGCCTTTAAAGATATTGACGAACTGTTTCTCCGCGACCAAAAAAAAGATTATCTATCCCATCCTGCCGCAATTAGCAGAAAACAGCCTCAAGTTACCGCATGATCCCGAGTACAGTATTGATGCTTATAAAAGGCCGCCAAATCCTAATGAACCTTCCCGGATTTTAGCTGAAAATGGTGTGTGGAAGACAGCATTCTACAACAAATAATTACCACGATTATTTATTCAAGATATTGATTTTGGGATTGCTGAGTCGCTTCTCCCCATAACTTATAGACTAAAACTTTAGCGCTGGATGTATAGCCCTGAGCCTTCTTTGCAAAGAGGCTCAGGGCTAAATTCAAGGTTATCGGATTATTTAATTTTGGTTAAAATTTTACCTGGGGAGCAGTTTTGGCTTCTTTAGGCGCTTCGAAATATGGATTTTCTTTAAAATTGAACATACCGGCAATTATGTTTGCGGGGAATGATTCTGATAGCCTCATTATAAGCCTTGACCGCTTCATTATATCTCATTCTTTCCACGGCAATTCTATTTTCCGTGCCGGCCAGTTCATCCTGCAGGCGCATAAAATTCTGGTTCGATTTCAAATCCGGATATCTTTCGACTACCAACAACAGTCTGCTCAAAGCGCCGGACAACTGATTGTTGGCCGCAATTTTATCCGGAATAGTTCCCGCTCCGCCGACTTTCGCGCGGGCATTGGTTACTTCCACCAAAACACTTTTTTCCTGCTTGGCGTAACCTTTGACTGTTTCCACCAAATTGGGAATCAAATCATAACGGCGCTGCAACTGATTTTCCACCTGCGACCAGGCGGCTTTTATTGCCACATCCATTTTGACAAATTTATTGTAGTTGCCCGCAAAAAGCGAGTAAATGGCGAAAACAATAACAAGTATTACCACTATCACAATGATTAAATTTCTTTTTCCTGATTCCATTTTAACCTCCTAAATTATGTTAGCTAATTTTATAAAGCATCAACGATATTGCACATATTGGCGACTTCCTGCAATATACTTTTTAAAAAGCCTGACGATATCTTCGCCGGAAAAATTATTTTTTCCTTCTTTGATATCCGCACATTGGAGAAACGCTTCGGCATCAATTGCAAAAACTTTAGCCAGCTCTTTGATCGTATCGCGCCTTTCCCGCGGCGCGGCGTCATGCTTATAATAAAGCAGAGCATTGAAAATTGAAATAAACGCCGTAAAGGAACGGCTGATTAAATTTTTCAGCTGCCGCGGTTTGCCCTGTGCTTCCAGATAACCCTGACGCAGCAAAATCAGCTTTCCTTTCAGTTCCCTTTCTATTTGCAGACGCAGACATTCCGGGCTGACATCTATCTCTTCTAGAATGTTTTCACCATAAATCAAAATATGGCTATTTTTCATATTCAAAAATTCGATCGGGTAACAATCCAAAGAGGCATTAATGAACGCTTTAGTCATAACCAGCGGTAGGGCGACACCGCGTTTTTTCCAGTATTTAATGGTAGCAAATGCGTCCGCTAATTTATCTATGCCTTCCGGCGTCAAAACCAAAAGCAAATTAATATCCGACTTGCCTTTGATATAAGAGCCGCCGGCGGCGCTGCCGTAAAGTATAAGAGACACAAGTTCTCTGCCGAATACTTTCAGATAGTCTTGAGTTAAAGGAACAAAAACATCTTGTGGTTTATCCGGTATTTTTGCCATTTTACACACCTAATTAATTTGTAATGAGACCCAAGCTTCAGAAACATAGTGCATAACCTAAAGGTCACTGCCGCTGAAGCTTGCAGGTCGAATTAATGAAACTCAGATATTACAAACGCAGTGCAGTAATATCTACTAGCTGAATTGATCCCATAGCCAAAGGCTATTGGGGCTATCCCATAAGCGGAGGGTAATGAGACTCAAACTTCAAAAGCAAAGCGAAGTTTGTTAGCCGAATTATCCCGTGTAAGCAGGGATATAATGCCCCGCAGCTTGCTTTGGGATTCATACCCGTGATTAAAAACCCCGGCCGGCTCCGCCGCCGCCACTGCCGCCGCCGCCAAAACCGCCAAATCCTCCGCTGAAACCGCCTCCACCTCCGCGCCCGCCGCTCAACAATATGAGCAACAGCCAGGGAAGCATTGATCTGCCTGTTCTTGTGCCTAAAAGCAGAGCGGCCACAATTAAGAAAAAAATAATTCCAAATACGTTAATGCCTTTATTCTCTGCTCGGGCTCTGGTCCGGTATGGCGCGGGTGAACCGCTCAACTGAACATTGGCATCTTTGGCAATGTAAGCGGAACAGGCATACATCGCGTTATAAAGAGCTTTGCCGTAATTGCCCTCCTTAAGAAGCGGGATAACATACTTATCCAGTATTTCGCCGACTAAACCGTCCGGCAAGATTCCTTCCACGCCGTAGCCGGTTTCAATGCGGATTTTTCTTTCTTTTACGGTAAGGAAGATTAAAACACCCTTATCCTCGCCTTTTTTACCGATACCCCACGCTTTGTAAAGGCCGTTGGCATAAAGATTGTAATCTTCATTCTCGCCGACAGTATCAACAGTTGCCACGACAACAGCCGTGCCTGTTTTCTGCAATACTTCGCGCGCCAGTGCCTCCATCCTTGCGGCATTTGCCGAATCAATAACATTGGCAAAATCATTGACCGCGCCGCGTGGTGATGGATATTTTTCTGCCGCGAATGATATGCTCGTCAGCAGAGTGATAAATATCGCTGTGCACAGAAACAGTATTATTTTACCTCTGGTGCCGAGAGGTTTGATCATTTTATTTTTCACAACGTACCAAAAGATTATTTAGAAGCGAATTTTTTTACTGTTTAACCATTGCGGGCAACTATTGCGTAAAGAGCGTCACCTGTCAAGCTGGAAATGATAGCCGAAAATTGGCCTTGTGTAAGCAATAATTAAATACTAAGGAAACGTTAAATAGATAAGAAAATATTTTAAAAATTTTGCATCTGATGAATCCAAAAATTATTTTAATTCATCCGCCAATTGCCAAATCGGCGGAACCTCCGGCGGGCATTGCCAAATTATCTTCCTGCCTGAAAGCATATAATATTAACCACCGGGTCATTGATGCCAATCTGGAAGGCATCTTTTACTTGATACAGAATGCTGTCCAAAATAATATTGCAACCGACCGCTGGACGAAACGTGCCTGTAAAAATCTGGGGCGTAACTTAACCGCACTGCAAGATAAATCCACTTATAATAACAAAAGCCGCTACTCACGAGTAGTTATGGATATTAACCGTCTTTTAAATTCAGCGGGCAAAGCCCGGGGCGTTGATATGTCGCTTGCCGATTATCATGACAGTAATCTCACGCCGGTGAAAAGTTCCGATTTAATTTGCGCCGCAGAAAAATATCAAGATAATCCCTTTTATCCCTACTTTGAAACTCGTTTGACTTCCGCGCTGGAAGAAGAACCGGAGTTTATCGGCTTTTCCCTGAATTACCTGAGTCAGGCGCTTTGCACTTTTGCCATGATCGGTTTTATCAAGCGCCTTAATCCGCGACAGAAAATTATCCTTGGGTGGCTCGCTGACAACTTCGTGGGTGAAGCTTGGCGCCCATAGTAATAATATTTAGCGGGCTTGTGGATGAAATGGTCGCCGGCGCCGGAGAAAAAAAATTACTGCAACTGTTAGAAGTCAACGACGATCGTATAAATTACCCGCCCGATTATGAGGATTTTCCCAATGATCAATATCTTGCCCCCGGAGCTATCCTTCCTTATAGCAGTTCCCGCGGCTGTTACTGGCATAACTGCGCTTTTTGTCCGGAAAAATCAGAAGAGAACCCTTATCTGCCATTGCCCGTTTCTCAAGCTTTAGAAGAACTGCAGGCGCTTACCCGGCAGATGAATCCGGCATTACTCCATCTTTTGGATAACGCCATATGCCCGGCGCTGTTAGCCGCACTGGCTCAAGAACCACCAGGCATTCCGTGGTATGGATTTACGCGTGTCACAAAACACTTGGCGGATGAGTGATTTTTGTTTTGCCTTAAAAAAGAGCGGCTGTGTTATGCTTAAGCTGGGGATTGAATCCGGCGATCAGGACGTACTTGATCAATTGAATAAAGGGATTGACTTGTCGACGGTTTCGGCAGTTTTGAAATCGCTTAAGAAAGCGGGTATTGCCGCGTATTGTTATTTCCTTTTCGGGACACCGCTCGGAAACTAAAATCAGTGCCGTGAAGACGCTTGATTTCGTCTGCCAACATCATAATTGTATCGATTTTTTGAATCTGGCGATTTTTAATTTACCTTCCGGAAGCATCGAGGCGCAAAGCCTGGAAACTCGCGATTTTTACGATGGTGATTTATCGCTTTACAAAAGCTTTCAGCATCCTCTGGGCTGGCACCGGCCGATTGTGCGCAATTTCTTAGAAAAAACTTTCAAAAAGCATCCGGCAGTCGCGCCGATTGTCCAGCGCATGCCGGAATTTTTCACCTCCAACCACGCCCCGTTTTTTGTTCTGAACAAAGCTTATTAAGTGGAGCCCCCTCCGGTCGCAGATGACCTTGAGGTTACGGGAGCCGGGAGGTTCCAAGTCGCGGGATTAATCCAAACTAAAATATTGGTGTTAGCATCATTATTGTTGCCATCAATAAACAGGCAAGCAACAATGTTATAATTACAATACTTGACTTTACCTACGACTAAACACTCTTGGATACTTGAAAATATTGAGGATTATCGACAGAAATGTTGTTCTTTACTCTGGGATAATTAAGTATGATGTCCCCCGAATTCGACTTGCTACTCGTGTTTCCTCTGTCTCTCTTTTGGCTTTTTCCCCCTTTACTTATTATACTAAAAAAGTTGCCTAATTAATGAGCATTAACAAAAGTCCCCGATATTTTTCCTGCGCTTTCTTTTCAATATATCTGATAAAGGCTGGCGACTACATCTTTATCTATTTTTCCTGCTATAACGAGATTATCCAGTTCCTTCTTCGCATCTTTAATATCCAATCCTGATTTATAAGAACGATTCTGCGTAAAGGTATCGAATAGATCGGCAATGCTCAGGATACTTGTAATCCTTGATATTTCTCCGTTTTTAAGGCCATCGGGATATCCACTCCCGTCCAGCTGTTCATGATGATGTCTAATAGGATCCAAAAGATGCTTATATGTTTGCAAGTGCGATACAATACTCTCACCAATGACGGGATGATTTCTGATGACATATTTCTCTTCTTCACTGATCTTACCTTGCTTGATAAATATATCGTGCATAATTGCTATCTTGCCGATATCATGCAACATAGAAGCATACCGAAGAGTTTTAATATCTTCCGCCGGTAAACCCATCAATTCCCCGATTTTTTGCGCAGCCTTGCCTACACGGCTCGAATGTCCTCTTGAATAAGGATCCCTTGCCTCCACTGCCAGAGCCAGAGCTGCCAACGTTTCGAAGCAAGTTTGATCTGAATCTTTATTTATTTTTGCATTTTCAAAAGAAACAGCAAGTTGATGACTTAAATTTAACACAACTACCATATGCTCATTAGAAAATTTATTCCAATAACCATTTCCACAAAAGCAAAGCACTCCTAATAATTTTTCGTTATAAACTAAAGGTGAAAATACCAAAGGCGGGATAAGTAATTTATCTGATTGCTTGCTTTCTTCTTTTGCAGTTATTAAAAAGGGCCTCTTTTGTCTGGCCACTTGATCAAGGTAGGATTGTGCAGTATCCATAATTTGTTCTGACGTGACATTATGATTGCCTACCCATGCTTTCAATGTATAGCGGTTGTCATCAGCAGAAAACAATGTACCCTGCTTTGCATTTAATGAGTCAGTAGTTGTTTCCAAAACAGAAAACAATGCACCTTGTTTTGCACCTAATGCGGCAGTGGTTGTTTCCAATACCAGGCGAATTAAATTATCATGATTATTTACTACAGCAAGAACCTCACTCGCCTTTTTCAAAGCGTCATATATTATTTTTTTTGTTTCTTTAGGTTGTTGCTCTCTTTCGTCAACGCGCTTCATGGCATAAAAAAATGATTTAGCTAATTCACCTATCTCTCCCTCTTCTTCCGCCAATTCCAACATGGTTTTTTTATCTATTACCGATTCTTCCACAGCCTTTGTTAATAAAATAATTTTTTTGACTATTATTCGCATGCCAAAAAAACCAAGTACGGAGATTATTCCGATAATGAATATTATCAGGCTGAAATGAGTATCCAATATTTGAATAAATCGGTGACTTTCGTCATAGAGTGAGTGAAGAAAAAAAAGAACAATGAAAGGGATTAAGGCAACTCCAACAAATATAATGGAAAATCTACGTAATAGTGATTTTGATCTGACGTCTATCATTTATGCACCAGTGAACTACTAAGCTTTTTACATCTTTTTTACCGATTCATCGTACTGATTGTTGCTATTTTAGTTCTGTTCAGCAAGATGACTTCTAATATCTTAAAAAACAAAATGTAATCAATGATGAAACCATCCTTTTAATTATAGAATATTAAACTATAAATATCATAAAAAGTCAAATTGCATTAAATTAAATTTTACCAAAGGAGATGAATAAAACGTTTGATTCGCCAGTCTCACGATAAATTTTCCCCAAAGTCGGTATCAAATTTTATCCGCGTCTTCGATAAAACATTTACTCAGCGCACCGGAATCAAGCAGTGACCACATCTTTGCTCTGACTACTTCCATCATCAATCCGTTCTTGATGATAAATATATCCTGAAGAGCAAGTTCATTTATTAATTCCCTGATTTCTGCTGACTCTTTATGGGTGAGCAGGGAGAGTCTTGGTAAATGCTCTTCAATATTAACAGGCGCATGATCCATAAAATGAATTACAATAACCATGCGTGTCCACAGGTTGGTTAATTCATCGAGAGCCGTGTTTGATTTTTTTAAGCGGCGGGAAAATTCTTTGAGCATGACAATACCGACTTCCCGGCTTTCTCTGACCAAATTACGGAAAGTATCGCCGTCAATCACTGCCAGATGGCTATCCTCAAGAGCACGCGCGGTGGCGCTGCGGCGAATATCAATGAGTGCGGCCATTTCACCAAAATATTGTCCGGCCTCCATTTCGGCCAACACTTTTTTTACCTGACAGGAAACTCTCTCCAAACAAACTCGTCCGGAGAGGATATAAAACATTTCGTTTCCACTATCGCCTTCGTTAAAGATAATGCTGCCTTTTTTATAAGCGTGACCGAATTTTTTAAAGAGTCGTTCGTCAACTTTCATTTGTGCCTTGCGGGGTTTGACCATTGCTCTTTCCAGCAAAATCAATATCGCGCCGCTGATATGACGACATAAGCTCCGCGCAAAACAAAAAAATCAAGGCCACATAAAATACCCAGATCACCAGAATAACGATCGTTTCCAAAGAACCGAAAATCACTCCATAACGGGTATAGTTGGCTATGTACCAGGTGAAGAACTGCTTGGCGATTTCCATAAGCAGGGCAAAGACAGCGCTGCCAGCCAAAGAGAACGGAAGAACGAATTTTCGCCGTGGGGATTATCCGGTAAACGAAAGTAAAAGAAAATTACCGATATTGCATAAGGAACGACATAACGTAAGAAAGCTCCCGACATGGCAGTAAGAGAAATGTCAATTCCACCGGTTATTTCTATCGGCTGCTTCACCAGCAAAACGGCTACATAACTAATGGCTACACTAGTCGCGCCTACAATCCATCCCATAGGGATCATGGAGATCGCCAACAGTTTGGAGACAAAATAATTGCGCTTTTTCTGAGAACGGAAAATAATGTTTAACGCCATTTCCATGGAATTGAAAATCATGGAGGAAAGCCATACCAATCCCAGCAGCCCCACCCAGCCCAGCAAATGTCTTTTCCTTTCAATTTGACCCAACTGCGCTAAAAGCTTTTCGGAAAAATATGGATGGAAACCTCTAATGGCGTCGATTATGTCGTCTTGAATGTGCGGATAAGAGCTGAAAATATATCCCGCAACAATAATGGTCAGAATAAAAAGCGGAATAGCCGAAAGGATTGTATAGAGAGCAACTGCCGCCGCCTGATTGGCATCGCCATTGATGCTGATAATTTTTTAAAGTGTCGGCTAGAATATCCCAACCGTCGGCTGCATTCATTCTTAATGATTCGGAACGCCGGTTTGTTTCCGGCGATATGATTTTCTTCTTTTTAAACATAAAAGTCCGCTAATTTTTAAACTATGGTATAAATAATCCTACAACTTGTAAAATTTTATTGCAATGATTAAGCTGCTGAGCTAATTTGTATTCATGCACACGATTCGTTTTTTAATTATTTCATTTCTGACTTTAATATTGCTTTCGGCTTGCGGCAAAGAGCATGCGGAAGATAAGCTTGAGCAAATATCAGTAAAGCCACCCGCCTATGGCGATATAATGGTCAGGGGTGATATCGGCGATGCCAGCAATTTAATTCCTCTGCTTGCCTCCGATAAGCCGTCGCACGATGTCGCCGGTTTGGTTTATAACGGTCTGGTGAAGTATGACAAAAATATGAATATTGTCGGAGACCTGGCCGAATCCTGGAAAATTTCCGCCGATGGCCTTGTTATGACCTTTCATTTGCGCAAGGGCGTTAAATGGCATGACGGCCAGCCGTTTACAGCCGCCGATGTTCTTTACACTTATCAGGTAACCATTGATCCGAAAACGCCGACGGCTTATGCGGGAGATTTTCTGAAAGTTAAAAAAGCGGAAATCCTCGACAATTACACTTTCCGTGTAACCTATGACCAGCCATTTGCCCCGGCGCTGATTAGCTGGGGTAGCTCTATCCTGCCCCGGCATCTTCTGGCAGGAAAAGATATAACGAAAAGCCCCCTGAAGCGCCAGCCCATCGGCACCGGCCCTTATATGTTTAAAGAATGGGTTGCCGGCCAAAAGATCGTTCTTGTTTCCAATCCCGATTATTTTGAAGGGCGTCCTTACATTGACGGTTATATCACGCGCATCATTCCGGATACTGCCACCATGTTTCTGGAACTGCGCGCTCAAGGAATCAGCTATGATGGACTTGACGCCGCTGCAATACACGCGGCAGACGGAAAATAATTTATTTAAGAAATATTTTAACAAGTATCGCTACCTCGGCTTTAAATACACCTATCTGGGCTACAATTTAAAAAACCCGCTTTTCACCGATAAAAGAGTAAGGCAGGCAATTTCTTACGCCATTAATAAAGAAGAAATTATCAGCGGAGTTCTGCTTGGGGCTGGGTAAACCGGCAACCGGGCCTTACAAACCGGGAACGTGGGCTTATAACGGCAATGTTAAAACCTATCAATACAATCCGCAAAAAGCCAGGGAACTTTTGCGCGAAGCCGGCTGGATCGATGCCAATAGCGACGGCATTTTAGAAAAAGACGGTCAGCCCTTTGTTTTTGAGATAATTACCAATCAAGGAAATGAGACGCGCCAAAAATGCGCGGAAATAATTCAGCGACAGTTAAAAGAAGTAGGCATCAATGTAAAAATCAGAATATTGGAATGGGCGGCATTTGTGAACGATTTTATCAACAAACGGCGCTTTGATGCAGTTATTTTGGGTTGGACTATTTCCCTGGATCCCGATGCTTATGATGTCTGGCACTCCAGCAAAACAGCTCCGGAAGAATTGAATTTCATGTCTTACAAGAATCGCGAAGTGGATGAACTGCTGGAAAAAGGACGCAGCACATTCAATCAGAAGGAAAGAAAAAAATACTACGACCGTTTTCAGGAAATATTGGCCGAGGATCAGCCTTATACCTTTCTTTATGTTCCGGAGGAATTGATTATAATCAGCAACCGCTTTCGCGGCATCGAACCTGCGCCTATCGGCCTCGACTATAATTTTATCAAATGGTACGTGCCTCAGAGACGAACAAAAGTTTGTAATGACAAAATAATTATACTTGCGGACTGGTAATTGATGCAAAGATTTTATTACTAAGCGGGTAAAACTTTTTTAAGTGACGACTTTAACGGTACCCAGGTCTCTGACTTTGGTCTTGAAATTCTTGATGCCTGTCGATACATCTTTTAATTGCGCGGCAGAAGTAACCATGCAGGGAGTCATTTTGGCGAGTTTTTCTTCATCTTTGGATAGATAATCAAAAAAGCCGGTGACCATGGCTTCCGCAATATCCGGCTGTATCAATGCTGATACGGTTTTCTCCCAGCAGGTCAAAGGCAAAGTTATTCAGCATCATGGTATCGATGGCGCTAATGATTTGGTAAGCGGCAGTTATGAATTTTATCATAATTAGCCGCGGAGCGATTCCCCAAACCGAAAAGCATTAAAATTTCCGTCCCAATGCGTTGAGGGAAGGGAATAATAACTTTTTCCGCGAATTTGCCGCCTGATTTTTCCTTGCTTAATTTCTCTGGAAATCAAACCGTTGAGACGCCAATCGATAAATCCGCAAATTCCGCGCGGTGGTTTTTCATCAGAAAAAATACCCAATGCCAGACATTTATGTTTTGGCAGGTCTGGCGGTTCTGTCGATAGGTGTATTTGCATTTTTCTTGCTTAATTTTAAATTGAGCGCATCTAAAATGCCGTTTATAAAAGATCCGGAATTTTCCGAACCAAAAATTTTTCCCAGATCAATGGCTTCATTCAAAGTAACTTTCGGCGGAATATCATCACAGTAGAGAAATTCAAACACGGCCATACGTAAAATACTTATATCCACCTTGGACATTCGTCCCAACGACCAGTTATCCGAACAACCGGCAATAAGCTTATCCAGTTCCTCCTTGTGTTCCCATGTGCCTTGCACTAAAGATGCGGCAAATTCTTTAGCCGCTTTGCGGAGCAACAAAATTGCCCCAGAAAAGATCGAGTGCCTTTTGCACATCAATATTTACAAAGTTAAGACTGTAAAGAACCTGTAAGGCAATTTCCCGTGCCTTTCTACGTCCGCGCATTTAAAATCCCGAACCTCAAAAAACTGCGATTTAAATTGCCCCTTAGCCGTTCGATTGCCCTGTAGAAAAAAGTTTGGCTTTTAAATCTTTTTGAATAAATCAACCATTTCTATTGCCGTCATCGCCGCATCGGCGCCTTTGTTTCCGGACTTCGTTCCCGCGCGTTCAATCGCCTGTTCAATCGTATCTGTCGTCAATACACCGAAAATCACCGGAACTTCCGTTTCCAGACCGACACTGGCGATGCCTTTGGATACTTCGGCGCTGATATACTCAAAATGCGGAGTCGCGCCGCGAATTATGGCGCCCAGACAAATTACCGCATCAAAACGGGCGCTTTTTGCCAATTTTTTCGCCGTGAGCGGTAATTCAAAAGAACCGGGAACTTTATAGATAGCAATATCTTTTTCTTCCGCGCCGGCTCTCATCAACGCGTCGATGGCTCCTTCAATTAACCTGCCGCAAATAAAATCGTTAAAACGGCTGGCCACAATGCCAAACTTCATTCCCTTGGCGACAATTTTTCCTTCAATTATTTTCGGCATGATTTATTACCATCCTTATGTTTTGAATTTTAATCAAGCATTGTTTACTATACTTCCTATATTTTTAAAAGATGTCCCATCTTTTTTTGTTTTG
This sequence comes from uncultured delta proteobacterium, assembly GCA_963762595.1. Lineage (GTDB taxonomy): Bacteria > Desulfobacterota > Syntrophia > Syntrophales > Smithellaceae > UBA4810. Next base: position 36,224 of record CAVXLI010000030.1, on the reverse strand, counting down.
TCTTCATATACTTTATATTGTTTTCGTTCGGGTGTATTTCAATGGGGACTCGTTTAGTAATCTCGATTCCATAACCTTCCAGTCCGACTATTTTCTTGGGGTTATTGGTCATCAACCGCATTTTGTGCACTCCCAGATCAACAAGAATCTGCGCTCCGATACCGTAATCCCTTAAATCCGCTTTAAATCCAAGGGCGATATTGGCTTCGACCGTATCTTTGCCTTCTTCCTGCAAGGCGTAAGCTTTGATTTTGTTAACCAGACCGATTCCCCGGCCTTCCTGCCGCATATAAACGATAACGCCTTTTCCTTCCTTTTCCACCATTTTCATTGCGCGATGGAGCTGATCGCCGCAGTCACATCTTTTTGAAGCGAAAATATCGCCGGTTAAGACATTCCGAATGCACGCGCACCAGCACTTCATCTTCTTTTTTAATTTCACCTTTAACCAAAGCAATGTGCTGCAGTCGTCAACATCGTTTTCGTAAACGATAATTTTAAAATCTCCGCCGAAACAGGTAGGAATTGTTGCTTCCGCCACTCGTCTGATGAGCGATTCATTCTGCATCCGGTAATCAATAAGATCGGCAATGGTGACAATTTTTAAATTATGTTCGCGGGCAAAAACTTCCAAATCCGGCATCCGCGCCATCGTGCCGTCATCTTTCATAATTTCGCAAATTACACCGGCCGGTGTCAAACCGGCCAGGCGGCATAAATCCACCGATCCTTCGGTCTGTCCGGTGCGCACCAGAACGCCGCCCTTGCGGGCGCGAATCGGAAACACATGGCCGGGGCTGACTAAATCTTCCGGTTTGGCCTCGGGATTAACGGCTGCCTGAATTGTTGTCGCTCTATCCGCGGCGGAAATTCCGGTGGTAACGCCGTGTCGCGCTTCAATGGAAATGGTAAATGCCGTTCCGAAACGCGCTTGATTATCCTGAACCATTGGCTTGAGATTAAGTTTGTCCGCCATTTCTTCGTTGAGCGTCAAGACAAATCAACCCACGGCCGTAACGCGCCATGAAATTGATCGTTTCCGGCGACACAAACTGCGCCGCCATGCAAAGATCGCCTTCATTTTCCCGATCTTCGTCATCAACGAGAATAATCATTTTCCCGTTTTGAATATCTTCAATTGCTTCCTGAATTGTACTGATTGCCATTGTTTTTATCCTTACTTATTTAAAAAACCGTGTTGCGCCAAGAAAGTCCTTATCTATTCCCCGCGGAGAATGCAATAATTTTTCCACATATTTGCCCAGAATATCCGTTTCAATATTGACCAGATCGCCTTCTTTTTTCATCACTAGTGTCGTCTTATGCCGCCGTATGAGGAATTATATTAACATAAAACCGGCCTTTTTCAAGTTTGTTCACGGTAAGACTGATGCCGTCTATGGCTACCGAACCTTTTTCCACGATATAGCGCGACAGATTATCATCGATTTCCACAGCCAAAATGAGCGAACCGGATTTCTGCGTTTGGGAAAGAATTCTGCCGGTGGCATCAACATGGCCTAAAACAAAATGACCGCCCAAGATAGCCGCCGACCCGCAATGATTTTTCCAGATTAACTTTATGTCCCGTGTGCAATAATTTAAGAGTTGTTCTGCTCCAGTGTTTCCGCGGAAACATCAGCGTTAAAAATATTTTGATTTTTGGCGGTGACGGTAAGACAAGCGCCGTTTACAGCGATGCTGTCGCCAAGGGAAACATCAGTTAAGTCGATTGCGGCTTCAATTTCCAAAACGGCATCAGCGCCTTTCATTGTCAGACGTTTTACTTTGCCCAATCCTTCCACAATTCCGGTAAACATAAATTATTTTTTACCCTTGCTCAACAAATCCTTTAATTCGGACATGAATTCTCCGACATCGCGAAATTGCCGGTAGACCGAGGCAAACCGGACATAGGCAACGCCATCGAGCGTCTTCAGTTCATTCATTACTTTTTCTCCGATAACCGTCGAAGGAATTTCTTCGCCTTGAAATTCCTGACAGGCCTGCTCCACGTTTTCGACAATTTTTTCCATGGACTCCATGCTGATCGGACGTTTTTCGCAGGCTTTCATCACGCCGTTGCGGATTTTCTGCCGGTCAAACGGTTCGCGGCGGCCGTCTTTTTTCACGACCATGGGCAGAATATCTTCCACATATTCATAAGTGGTAAAACGCTTTTCGCACAGCCCAGACATTCCCGGCGGCGGCGAATGGCTTTGCCATCCTTGCTTATCCGCGAATCAATAACTTTGTTTTCCGCATGACCGCAAAAAGGACATTTCATGAATTTGGTTACCGTACTCTCTTTCTAAAGGTTAGAGTTGTTTTACGCTGAATACCCGCTTCCTTGAGCATCTCTGCGGCCAATTTATCGTGGTAGCCGTCGCGGATAACGATGCGGACAACACCGGCGTTGATTATCATTTTGGCACAAATAACACAGGGATGATTGGTGCAATACAGCGTTGATCCTTTGGTGCTTACTCCATGCAACGCCGCCTGAATAATAGCATTTTGTTCCGCGTGCAGTCCGCGGCATAATTCATGGCGTTCACCGGAAGGCACATTGAGCTGTTCGCGCAGACAGCCGATATCCAGACAATGCTTGAGTTTGGAAGGAGCGCCGTTATAACCGGTGGCCAGAATCCGGCGATCGCGCACCAATCCTGCTCCCACAGCCCGGCGCAGACAGGTACTGCGCTTGGATACAAGTTCGACAATATCCAGAAAATAAGTATCCCAATCGGGCCTTTTATTAATTTTCTCCGGCAAAGTTAGCTGAAGAAACTTTCTTTTCGGCCATAGTTATCACGCTTTCACGAAGCTGAAAATTTCCGACAGATGCCGTTTTACAGGTCTTAAATCCTCTGTTGATAAAGAGGAAACTGGGCGCAGAGAGTTTTTACCTTTTCAGCCACGGCCTGAATTTTCTTTTCATTGATATGTTTTTAATTACATCGGCGATATAGGAAGCAATCAGGCGCATCTCGTTTTCCTTCATGCCTCTGGTGGTGACCGCGGGCGTGCCGATTCTGATTCCGCTGGTTACCTGCGGTCCTTTCGTATCAAAAGGAATGCCGTTTTTATTGACGGTAATGGCCGCGCGATCGAGAGCTTCCTGCGCATCTTTACCGGTGACATCCTTTGCCGTTAAATCAACCAGCATCAGGTGATTGTCTGTTCCGCCGGAAACAAGACGGAATCCCTGATTCTTTAATTCATCCGCCATGGCCTGAGCGTTTTTAATAATTTGCTTTTGATATTCCTTGAATTCCGGCTGCAAGCGCTTCCTTAAAAGCAACAGCCTTGGCGGCGATGACATGCATCAGCGGTCCGCCCTGCATGCCGGGGAAAACCCTGCTGTTCAAGGTTTTGGCATAAGCTTCTTTGCACATAATCAAACCGCCGCGCGGTCCGCGCAAGGTTTTATGCGTTGTGGTAGTTACATATTCGCAAACAGGAACAGGCGAAGGATGCAGTCCCGTGGCGACAAGCCCCGCGATATGGGCGATATCCGCCATGATTACGGCGCCGACTTCATCGGCAATTTTGCGGAATTTCTGAAAATCAAGCGTCCGCGGATAAGCGCTGGCGCCGACAATAATCATTTTGGGTTTATGTTCTTTGGCTAATTTTTCCACTTCGTCAAAATCAATTGTTTCCGTATCTTTGCTGACGCCGTAAGGAACAATTTTATAAAATTTGCCGGAAAAATTGGCCGGGCTTCCATGAGACAAGATGTCCGCCATGCGACAAGATTCATTCCCAAAATCGTATCGCCCGGCTGAACAGCCGCGAAATATACGGCCATATTCGCCTGTGTGCCGGAATGAGGCTGAACATTGACATGATCGGCGCCAAAAAGCTGTTTGCAGCGTTCAATCGCCAGATTTTCCACGATATCGACAAATTCACAGCCGCCGTAATAACGTTTGCCGGGATAACCTTCGGCGTATTTGTTGGTCATGATAGAACCCTGCGCTTCCAGAACCGCTTCGCTGACAAAATTTTCCGAAGCAATCAGTTCAATTTTCCCCGCCTGCCGGCGTGTTTCCAGTTCAATGGCCTGGTTTACTTCCGGATCAACTTTTTCTAAAAAAGACATGAAAACAACTTCCTCCTTCGCTCTTAATTATTCTCAGGCTGAATATTTTTTAAATAATAAAACAGCGTTGACACCGCCAAAACCAAAAGTATTGGACATGGCCGTATTTATTTCTTTGTGCCGGGCGACATTGGGCACATAATCAAGATCGCATTCCGCATCGGGATTATCCAGATTAATCGTCGGCGGAATAATGCCTTCCTGTAAGGCTTTAACGGCAAAAATGGCCTCCACGCCTCCCGTCGCCCCCAGCATGTGGCCGGTCATGGATTTTGTGGAACTGACCATGAGCTTTTTGGCGTGTTCTCCAAAGAGAGTTTTGATGGCTTGTGTTTCATATAAATCATTGAGCGGCGTTGATGTGCCGTGGGCATTGATATAATCAATATCTGTCGGATTTAAACCGGCATCCTTTATCGCAACCTGCATGCTGCGCGCGGCGCCTTCATGTCCGGGCGGCGGGGCAGCCATGTGAAAAGCATCGGATGTGCATCCGTAACCGACAAGTTCCGCGTAAATATGCGCGCCTCTTTTCAGGGCAAATGATAATTCTTCCAAAATAACTATGCCGCAACCTTCTCCGATAACAAAACCATCGCGGTCTTTATCAAACGGCCGGCTGGCTTTCTGCGGTTCATCATTTCTTGCCGATAGCGCGCGCATGGCGCCAAAGCCGCCGACGGCCAAAGGGGTAACTGCCGCTTCAACACCGCCGGTAATCATGACATCGGCATCTCCATAGGCGATGGTTTTATAAGCATCGCCTATTGCCGATGTTCCCGCGGCGCAAGCGGTAACGGCGCAATTGATGGGGCCTTTGGCTCCAAAGCGAATGGAGACATGACCGGATGCTAAATTGGCCAGAATTGCCGGAACGGCAAATGGAGAAATTTTGCGGGGACCGGATTGCCGAGCGAGCTTCTTAATTCTTCCTCCAATGTTGATAAGCCGCCGATAGCAGAACCGATTATTACGCCGGCGCGTCTCGGAAATTTCCGGACTGATTGTCAGTTTCGCGTCAGTCATCGCCATTTCGGAAGCGGCCATGGCGTATAAAATAAAATCGTCGTAGCGGCGGACTTCCTGTTTATCCACAAATTGCAGAGGATCAAAATTTTTTATTTCGCCGGCAATTCTGGTTTTAAAAGAAGTGCTATCAAACTTGGTAATCGGGCCGATGCCGGATTTTCCCGCAATTGCGCCTTCCCATGATTCCCCAACGGAATTACCCAGGGGAGTCAATGCCCCGAGGCCTGTTACAACGACACGCCTTTTCATCAAGTGATACCTTGATTCTGTAAGCTTAATTAATGCCTTTCTTTTTAAGAAAATCAATAACGTCTTTAATTGTGCGAATTTTTTCCAGCTCTTCATCCGCTATTTCTATACCAAAAACTTCTTCCATTTCCATGATGAGCTCAACAAGATCCAGAGAATCCGCGCCTAAATCATCAATAAAAGAAGCTTCCAGAACGCACTCCTCCTGGGTTACATCCAGTTGTTCCATCACAAGTTTAATGACTTTTTCTTCTAATGTCATGCAAAATCCTCCTCCAGTCTATTATTGCCATAAAAAATTGAATCAAATAATGTTTCTTTTACATCTGTTTTTTAAAATAATTCCTTATTTTTTTCTATGCGGAAACATCTGCATTTTGCAGGGAATTAACATCCTCCACACTATATCGCCGGTATAAACCAAGCAAGTACTGGCTTTTACCTGTGATGCGTACTCGCCTAATAAATTGTAATCACTGCTTCTTACAGACTCGAGTTATCACGATGTGTATTCTGATATCCTTTTATTACCGCAAATTACGAATAACGAACTGCCTATACCGACATGTTCGTGCACTGTCTGGAAAAACAAGCGCCATGCTACGCTACGTTCTGGAACTCTTTTTAATATTAGGCATTCTTTTCCGGTTTTTTGTATTCCCTGCCCCTGTAGGTTTCGCATGTCGGACAGACGCGATGAGGCAATTTCGGCTCATTGCATTGCGGGCATAAAGACAATGAAGGCTGTTTCAAAAAATCATTCGCCCTTCTTGTATTGCGTCTGGTTTTGGAATGTCTCTTTACTGGATTTGGCATAAATTATCCTTTTCTTATAATTAATTTTTTATTTTAAAATTTTTTAATACAGCCATACGATTATCAACAACATCCAAATGGCAATTGCAGGAAGAAGTATTCAAATTAGTGCCGCAATGCGGACATAAACCTTTACATTCTTCACTGCAAAGCGCCTTAATCGGTATTTGCAAAATTATCTGCTCACAGATAATAGGCGTCAGATCAATAAAATCACCTTGATAATAACTTATTTCCAGCTCTTCCGGTTTAAGCTCTAAATCTTCTCTGTTTTCGGCTTTCGCCGGAATTAATGTATAAGCGAAATCACTGCCAATGGGCAGTTTTGTTTCTTCCAAACAACGGCTGCAACAAATATCGATAATCGCGGAAAGTTTACCTTTAATAAAAATAGTGCTTGAAGTTTTTGTTATCAGACAGTTTACATCCACCTTGTCCAGAGAAAAATCAGGCATTTCGCTGTCTTTAAAGCATTCTTTAAACCATGCACCGTCTTCGGAAAGAACAACGTTCAGCCCTTCCTCAGGAATGATAACTACATTAATTTTCAAAGAATTAGTCATCGAAACCATACTGGCCTTGTCAAAATATTGCCAAGCGTATTAAGCGCGGAAGTAAATTATAAAAATTCTTCCTTGTCAAGGATAATTTGACGTTTTTACGGCGAATTGCAGCTTGACAAAAGACAGCTCTCAATCCTATAAAACTAAAAGAAATAAGGAAAATACAACGATGAAAAAAATTAGAACCCGCTTTGCACCTTCGCCGACAGGTTTTTTGCACATCGGCGGGGCGCGAACTGCTCTTTTTAACTGGCTTTTCACCCGTCATCACGGCGGTGAATTTGTTTTGCGCATCGAAGATACCGATCAGCAGCGTTCGACCGACGAATCAACAAAAGCCATCCTCGATGCCATGACCTGGCTGGGCTTAAACTGGGATGAAGGACCGTATTTTCAGGCTCAACGCGTTGGATTTGCACCGGGAAATGGTGCAAAAATTAATCAATGAAGGCAAAGCCTACTATTGCACCTGCACGCCGGAAGAACTGGAAACAAAAAGAAAACAGGCTCTGGCGACAGGTAAAAAGCCCAAATACGACGGCACCTTGCCGCGATAAAAACTTGACAAAATCGGCGGGCAGTGTTGTGCGCTTTCGCGGCACGCAAACAGGCGTGACAATTGTCGAAGACCTGATTAAAGGAAACATTAGTTTTAATAATGAAGAGCTTGACGATTTGATAATCGAACGCAGCGACGGCTATCCGACCTACAACTTTGCCGTGGTCGTTGATGACGCGCTGATGAACATCACCCATGTCATCCGCGGCGATGATCATGTCAACAACACGCCGCGCCAGATTTTGCTCTATCAGGCACTGGGTTTTGATGTCCCTAAATTCGCCCATGTTCCCATGATTCTGGGAGCCGATAAAGCGCGCCTCAGTAAACGCCACGGTGCGACTTCCGTAATGGCCTATAAGGAAATGGGATACCTGCCGGAAGCGCTCGTTAATTATCTGGTGCGCCTGGGCTGGGCGCACGGCGATCAGGAAATTTTTTCGCTTAAAGAATTGATTGATGTGTTTTCTCTGGATGCGGTCGGCAAATCGCCCGCGGTTTTCAATCCCGAAAAACTGCTCTGGCTCAACGCTCATTATATAAAGGAAGCAAAACCGGAACGCCTCTCGGAAGAAATGAAACCTCTTTGGCCTGCCGGCAGCAGGAAAGGCTGATGCTGCATTTAGTACAAAAAGTGATTGCCGATTTACAGCCGCGCGTCAAAACGCTGGTTGAACTGGCCGATATGGCCGATTTCTATTTTGCCGAAAAAGTTCAATATGAAGAAGAAGCCGCGCAAAAATTTCTTGCAGCCCGACAGTTGCCGATTATTTAAAAGAGATTGCCGCGGGATTCCCATCGCTTGCAAAATTTCAGCAAAGAAGGAATTGAAGAATTTCTTAAGGCTTTCGCTCAAAAGCAGGAAATCAAATTCAAAGTTATCGCGCAGCCGCTGCGAGTCGCGCTGACCGGAAAAACCGTCAGTCCCGGCATTGATGAAGTCATGGTTACGTTGGGCAAGGATCGCGTTGATAAAAAGGATTCAAGATGCGATGGCCTATATTGAAGCGCAACAAATAATTTTTGAATAAGAAAGCTGATTAAATTCACATCAAGTTGCGGAACATCAATTTCATCTTGACTTTTAAAGTCTGATTGAATAGATACTCAGCCCTCAACTTTGCCGGGGGATCGTCTAGTGGCAGGACTCAGGGCTCTGAACCCTGCCACCCAGGTTCGAATTCTGATTCCTCAGCCAAATGGTCCCATCGTCTAGTGGTTAGGACGCTGGCCTCTCACGCCGGAAACCGGGGTTCAACTCCCCGTGGGACTACCAAAATGATCATTTAGAAATTAAGTTAATAAACAAAGCCCCTTTTTATTATTAAATCATTTCCATATTTAATAAGTTTCTCCCTTTTACCTAGAGTCCAAGACTAACAAATATCATGTAGTCCATTTTCTTGACACATAAGCGCCTTCTTCATATACTCAAGAAGCCATAAAGAGAATTCTTAGCAAGTTTTCTGAAGGCAAATGTAAATTCCGCTTATGAATTAAAAAGGAGAAAAAAATGATTATTGATATTCACCGGCACTTTGTGGCCAAAGAGTGGTTTTCCGAGAATTTTTGGAAGAACTATGCCCGGATTATACAGCAAATCACTTCCCGGATGGGCAGGTCATTTTCTTTTGAAGATATTCAGGCCAAAGTATTTCCCCGGTACTTCGATATTGACGGAGAAAAGCATCTGGAACAAATGGAAAAAGCCGGAATTGATAAGACGGTTGTTTTTCTGTTCGATACCGGTCTCTTGACGGGAGAGCCGGCGGTTTCTATCCAGGAACAGAATAAATTTATTTTCCAGGCCGCGAAAAAGTATCCGGATAAAATTATTCCCTTTGTGCATATCGATCCCCGAAGGCGAGGTGCTATAAAGTTTGTTCAGAAATGCGTCGAAGAATGGGGCGCAAAAGGATTAAAACTGCATCCGGGTGCCGGATTCAATCCGGAGGAATCGGCAACGCTAAGGCTGATTGAAGCAATCGCGGATTATGGAATTCCGGTGATAACGCATACCGGTCCCAGTATTGTTCCCACATCCAGCAGATATTGCGACCCGATTTATCTGGACAAGATATTGCTCAGCTTTCCTGAAGTTAATGTCATAGCCGCCCATATGGCTTATGGGTATCGCCAGCAGCTTTGTTCATTTGGCCGGCAGAGGCCCAGCCTGTATACGGATATTTCCGTTTCTCAGGATGTAGCAAAGATGGACTATCCGAAATTCGCCCGAACTATCCGGGAGGTAGTTGATGCTTTTGGACCGGAAAGAGTTTTATTCGGCACTGACGGTCCTTATACATGGAGAGTGCTATCGGATAAAGATTTTGTAACAGCAATAAAAGATTTGACGACTAAAGCGCCGGATGACGCAAAATTTACTCAGAATGAAATTGAAATGCTCCTCGGTATGAACGCGAAAAAACTGCTTAATATTTAAAATTACTTATCATTGAACACAGCAGTGCCCCGGCGCGATTTAAATTTTGTCTGTTAGAAGTTTACCACTGCTCTGAGCTCTTGTGCAGGGTAAATTTGTCCGGGTTTTGGCGGCATGGGGTTATATACCCAATGAATATCCACGCACCCCAATGTGACCCCCCGGTGTCTTTTAAATCCGGTAAAAACACCCCGAACCAGAACATCCTCCATGTCCAGTGGTGAGGCCGAATACGGCAACGGAAGAACCTTGCCGCAGAGCGTTTAATTCGTCCTTATAGGCCAGAGGAGAGAAGGCTAGCCTCGTGCTGTCTGCTGCCTGACACTGGATGAGCGGTATAAGGACCGGGAAACCGTCCTTGTCGATATAAGAGAGGAACTTGATGGCTATCGAGACGGTTGAACAGACCTTCGGCCCAGGGTTTCAGGATGCGCTCGGCGCGTTTTTTTGCCTGGCGGCGGACTTTGAGACCGTCGTCAGAATTGATCCCAAGCGATCTGTGCCAGGGGCAGAGATTCCCTGCCATAAGTCTCCACAAGATCCATGTAGTGCACGGTGTGAATACCGAAGTAGGCATTGTACCGGAACATGGGCTTGTTGTTGAACATCTCGTAGTCTTCGCCATGGGTGGTCTTGTTGAGTCCAGATCGCCTTTCCCCGCCAGAGGCTTCTATCCAAAGTCATGATAAGAAAGCCCGTCTTAGGGTTGGTCTTCACATTCTGTTTGCTTTGTCCTTCCGAGAATTGACCCCAGATGAGCTTGGTCGGCGTTTTTGCCTGCAGGGCTGTGATGAGGGTTATATGGGGCAGGCCTTCCGGATTTACTGTAGCGATCACCCCCACTTTGGCCTCAGGCTCAAAATGCTTCAGGTCATTTTCATCAAAGCGCGTTAATTTCTTTTTCATGCGTAACCTCCCTCACTTCTACATTCGCAGGCATCGCTCGTTGATGACACTTTTATGTGGTTTGTCTTCCATAGATTCAGTTGAGTCGGCATTTTTCATGGGACCACTCAAGTGGACGATCCGGGCGTCGACTCCTGAACCCTGTGCCAGAGACGCCAGGCTTCTGCCTCGTCGTGAGAAATCAGGCCGGTCTTTCGGAAGTCCCAATCGATTCCCAAGCCTCTCGTATTTATGGAGTGCACAGGTTATTGAAGGTGCACAGCTCCCATCTGCTGACAATTTCTCCCAGGTGTTCCTTGATAAAGACGCCGATGCCCTTGATGTTCTCCGGTGTGGCTGTGTAATCCGGTATCAGAGGGGTGCGTATCCAGAGCTCGCCGGGCAGTCCGTGCTCCTTCATGTAGCGGCCAAGCCTGATAAGGTTTTCGAGTATTCTGGTATTGGAAACACCGGTGAATTTTTTGTGTCTGTCCGCATCGATTTCCTTGAGGTCATACAGCACGAGATCCGTATATGGCAGGAGTGCCTCCAGGGTCTCCCATGAACATTGCCCGCAGGTGTCCAGGGCAGTATGGAGGCCGTTCTGTTTGAAAGCGGAAAGCAGCTCTTTGGTAAAAAGCGGCTGCATAGTTGGTTCGCCGCCCGATAATGTCACTCCGCCGCCTGACTTCTGGAAGTACACCTTGTCTTTCATAACTTCACGCGCCAGATCATTGGGCTTGCAGTTCTCTCCGTAGATATCCATGGCTGTTGATGGACAGGCCTGCACACAAGCGGCGCAGGAATCGCACACCAGCCAGTCGATAACAATGCCGGATTGTGCCATCGTAAGAGCGCCTTTCGAGCATGCCTCTATACAACTCCGGCAGCCGATGCACCTGGTCTTTGCCCAGTGCACCTGCGCTTTGGGTGAGATGCTTTCCGGATTATGACACCAGACGCACGAAAGCGGACAACCTTTGAAGAAGACAGTACTCCTGATGCCCGGTCCATCCTCGGTGGACATGCGCTGTATTCTAAGTATTGTTCCTGAAATATTTTTCTCGTTTGCGCTCATCGAACGATCCTACAGAGACCCGTGGCTGATTCTGGCAATGACTTCGTCCTGCAATTCTCGTCCGATACTTGTGAAATAGGCGTTGTATCCTGTGATCCGAACCAAGAGTGAGCGGTAGTCTTCCGGCCTCTTCTGGGCGTCACGCAGCATGTCGGCATCCAGCATGTTGATCTGCAGAGCGCTTCCTCCGTTTTCCATATATCCTTTAAGAAAGGCTTTGAACTTATCCCGGTGTTCCGGGTTATTCAGCAGAGAGGGATTGATGGTGATGGTGTGGCTCGCGCCGTTGGGCAGACAATTATAATATCCCTAAAAGATCGCCCCTGCCTTCCGTATCCCTGCCGCCCAGGACCTTGCCCACGGAGTTGACGTTGGCTGTGGGACCGTTGATGTCAGCCCCGTTGGACGGACAGATGGCATTGGAAAGGAATCTTCCCTTTGGTCTGCCGTCGGGACTTGCCGGCAGAATAAAACCGTCGCCCACCCAGTAGTTCCAGCTCAGCATGCCGGGCCGGAACTGCCGGTTTGTGGAGATGGTTTTATACTTCCAGGTCTCCTCGCACCACAGGTCCATGACGGCTTTGGCCATGGCATCCGCCTCGTCGTCATCCCGGCCGTATTTGGGGGCCTTGAATCTGGCTTTGGCCTGAAGCTTTTCATAGCCTTCCCAGTTGGCCTTTAGTGCATCGATAAGTTCGGCCATAGTGCACTCCTTTTTGTCGAAAACCAGATGCTTGACGGCCAGCAGGGAATCCACGGTGGTGGCAAATGCCATCGCCTCCAGCGTGGTGAAGCTCAGTTCAGCACCGCCTTCAGTGATATCGAGCCCCTTTTCCGCGCAACCCTTGACCAGACAGGAAAGGTAGGGCGTGGGGCAGAACCGGGCCCTGATGGATTCCGATTGTTCGTAGAGCTCTGCACAGCGTTTAATGATGAACCGGGTCTGCTCGGCATAGGACTTCCAGAACTGCTCCCAGGTGGTAAATGCCATCAGCATCGCCGGTTTTAGGGCCGTCCTGTTTGATCTTCTCGCTCTTACCCGTGATAGGGTCGACAAACACATGGAAGTCTTTGCCGTTATTCAGGGCAAGTTCCACGGCTTTCAGCAGGTTGAGGTTATTGTCCACCGTGCCGGAACGGTCGTTGCCCTGCATGGTGTTTTCCAGGCAGCCGACCGGTGCGTAGTCGTGCACATTGTTTTCGTTGATGAGATGGGTGACGCCCGCCTTCTTGGCCTCGCGCAGCATTCCGGCCATGGAGCGCTCGTCGAAGTTGAGCAGGAAGGGCGCGCCCTGACTCACCGAAATCATGTCCACCACCTTGTCCAAAAGCGCCTCCGGAGCTGCCCCGATGAAGGCGCACGTTGGGCTTGGGCTCCAGGATGGGCGACATTTCATCGATGACCTCCAGCATGGCGTATGTCAGGTCATTGGTCATGTCCCTGCCGCCAGGTCCCACACCCGAAAGCGTAATGAGCTGGCCGTAACCCGAGGTGATGCCCTGGTTGCCGATGCGGATCATGGCGTCGTAAACCGTGTTGGCGTGAATCCAGAAGCATTTCAGTATCTCCTTGCCGAACTCCCGATCCATGCCGTTTTTCAGTGAGTACTGCCAGTAGGGCAGCAGGTACTGATCAATCCTCCCGAAGGACACGCCCGGTCCCGGGTAGTTCTCATCGCTCATGACCAGCATATGCGTGAGCCACAGAGACTGCACGGCCTCCCAGAAGGTCTGGGCCGGTTCCCAGGGGACACGGTGCAGATTTTTCGCCATCTGCATCAAGCTCGTCCCTGCGGATTGCATTTTTCTCCGCTGCGGCGAGCTTTTCACACAGGTTTGCATACTTGTCTGCCAGTTCCCCGGGCATCGTTGCGGCGGCTGTCATCATGGCCCGTAGCTGGGCGCCCTTTTTGCCCTTCTTGTCTTTCGGGGACAGAGCATTGTATCTTTCTTCAAGGTCTTTACAAATTCCTTTCCACCCGATCTTCAGCGCCCGTTCGTATCCGGGAATGAGGTGGCCGCTTGTGGCTCCCGAATTGCCGTAGCCATGATCGTGGAACCACTTCATCTGCGCCCGCACGCCCTTTCTTGCCGTAGATGAGCCTGTCGCGCTCTTTTGCTTCTTTTTTGTTCCAGCACATGGATGTCTGGAGATTGAAACGGCCGCCCGCAATAAGGTCACCCGGCAGAATCTCCTGGGGAACGTATTTCACCATCACCTCTTTGACAAACCAGGCCTTGCGTTCGGGCAGGCTCCAGGACCAGAAATCCGGATGGAGTTTCACTGGCTTTTGCGTTTTGCTGCATGGAGATGCGGAAAGGTTGGAGGAAGGGGTAGGTCTCGGGCACAATATAGAAGGTCATCTCATCGAACTGCACATCCCAGGGGGTGCCTGTGGTCCAGGCGGTAAATTCATTATTCCAGGCGCGATCCGTCCCCTGGAAATAGTAATTTCTTAGCCAGGTTATTCGCGCGGAAAGGTTTTTGGGTTCTTTTATCTTCTGAACTGTCTTCCTTGCTGCGGACGTACTCATTGATGCCTCCTTTTCGTCTGATTGAAAATCATCCATAATGATCGGCGTTTGATCATATAAAAATATACATCTAAAATGACATTGATACAAGGGAAAAGGACTGTTTCAGTTTTCGCACCCCAAAAGAAGTTCTTATCAAATTGGATGAGCTGGCATCTTTAAGCCACCTACGCCATTGATAAGTTTAAATGCCGCCTCAGGATTAAATTTCTCCTTGTATACATAATCCAGCATAACTTTGTTGAGATATTTTTTGATCCACGCGTTTTGCGGTCTATATTTCATTGACAGACAAGATCCTTCTTCATATACTCCCTCCTCGAAAAAAGAAACTCTTATCAAAGTGATGTCCCGGACAGATAAGAATCGGAAGGAGATGATTCCACATCATGACTGCACCCAGCTCTCAACATATAATGCCGACGGGTTTTATTGACTCGGACAACATAAAAATAATTGAGTTTTCCAGGTCGCACTCGGATAATGCAACCGGCCAGAAACAAAAGGCAGTAAGCCTGTATTACGCTGTTCGCGACGGGATCCGGTATGACCCCTATTCATTGGATATGACTGTGGAAGGCCTCAAGGCGAGCACCACACTCAGAAACAGTCACGGCTGGTGCGTGTCCAAGGCCATCCTGCTTGCGGCTTGCTGCAGGGCGGCGGGCATTCCGGCCCGTGTCGGGTTTGCCGACGTGAGGAACCATCTGACCACAGAGAGGCTCCGCCGGATAATGAAGACGGATGTCTTCTTCTGGCACGGCTATACCTCCATCTATCTGGAAGGATTATGGCTCAAGGCAACACCTGCCTTCAATATCGAGCTTTGCGAGAAGTTCAGGATAAGGCCCCTGGAATTCGACGGCACCGGCGACTCCATCTACCACCCCTATGATCTCGAAGGTAAGAGACACATGGAGTACTTGAATTATCGCGGCGAGTTCGACGACGTGCCCCTGGACCAGATGATCGCGACATTTCTCGTTGAATACTCTGTGGACCCTGACTGGAAGAATGCCGACTTCGATTCCGACGTGGACAAGGAAGTGGGCCATGGAAATAATCGAATAATCGGCGACGATTCTAATAATTGACAGCGTCATTTTGCGGTCAGTTTTCATTGACAGACAATTGCAATTTACCTATACTCCTTCCTCGAAAAAGGAAATTCTTATCAAATATCAAAGACGAAAACACCGAAAGCTTATCTGAAATCTGTCTGTTATAATAAAGGAGGCAAATATGCCTATATTGTTTGATATCATTACTCCCATCCTGCGTACCGGTCTTACCTGGCTTGGCAAGCGCCGCCTGCCTCAGACAAACGGAAACCTGACCATTCCCGGTCTTTCCGGATCGGTCAAGGTCATCCGCGACCAATGGGGTATCCCGCACATCTACGCTGATAATCTCCATGATCTATTCCTTGCCCAGGGATTCGTCCATGCTCAGGACAGGCTGTGGCAGATGGAACTCAATCGCCGCACCGCCGCCGGACGATTAAGCGAAATGTTTGGCTCTGTTGCGCTGGACACTGACCGAACCACACGCACCTTCGGTTTCTATCGATTAGGCCAGGCCGATTGGTCTAATGCCGGCGGTGATGTCCGTGAAGCGATCCTCGCCTACACGGATGGCGTCAATGCATTCCTGTCGCACCCATCCAGGAGTATGCCTGTCGAATTTACCTTACTTAGCCATAAGCCCGAGCCCTGGAACCCGACAGACAGCATGGCCTTATCACGCATTATGATCTGGCAGCTTTCCCACGCCTGGTATGGAGAAATCATTCGTGCCCAAATGATCGAAGCTGTCGGCACGGAACGTGCCGCAGAGCTGGAAATTCATTATCCCGCGGGAAATCCGGCCACCCTCCCGTCAGGCATCGAGTTCAACCGACTCAGTGCCGACGGATCTCTGCTCGCAGCGCGCGGTCCTTTCCTGCAACAGGGTATGGGAAGTAATGCATGGCCCGTGTCCGGCAGCAGGACAACGACCGGCAAGCCTTACCTATGCAACGACATGCATCTTCCCCTCGGGATGCCAGCGCTATGGTATCTGATTCATATGGTCAGTGGTAACTACCAGGTAACTGGGGTCTCTCTGCCGGGACTTCCCATGGTTCTGGTAGGCCATAATGCACGCATCGCCTGGGGTGCAACCCTGGCATATACTGACTGCGATGATCTGTTTGTCGAGGAATTCGATTCGGGCAATCCCCACCGGTATCGTTTCCGTGATGAGTGGCAGCAGGCCCAGGTCATCTCTGAAGCGATTCGTGTAAAAGGGCAAAAGCAAGCGCATATTGAAGAGGTTGTCGTCACACGCCATGGCCCAGTCATTTCCGACGTCGTCGGCTATTCATCCAAGCGCCTCGCCGTCAATTCGATGGCCCTTCGCCCCTGTCCTGCTGTGGGCGGTTGGCTCAAACTCAATCATGCGGGCAACTGGAATGAGTTTGTCGAAGCTATGAGGCTTATCGAAGCGCCTCAACTCAATATCGCCTACGCTGACGTGGACGGCAACATCGGCTACTGGGTCACCGGACGTGTGCCCATACGCGCCAAAGGAAATGGGTTGATCCCGGTCTCCGGATTGACAGACGAGTACGAATGGGTGGGCGAAGTTCCATTCGAAGAGATGCCCCATGCGCTCAATCCTAAGCAAGGCTATATCGTAACCTGCAATCACCGTATCATCCCCGACGTATATCCCTATTTTCTCGGCAGCGTGTGGATGAATGGTTACCGCGCCCGGCGCATTGTTGAAGTATTAGACGGCAAAGACAAACTATCCCCCGATGATTTTTCCAAACTGCATCTTGATTATACATGCATTCCCGGTCGCGAATTCGTTGAAAAGCTCTCCGGCCTGGAAGGCGGCGATTCAGACGTTAAACTCGCACTAAATCTTTTGCGAGCATGGGATGGCAAGCTGACGACGGATAGTGTCGGCGGATCAGTTTACGAAGTCACACGTCACCACCTCGTACGCAATCTGCTGGAGCCAGGCCTGGGGAAAGACTTGACGACCCGACTGATGGGCCAGGGCTTTCACCCTCTGCTGATGTCAGCGAGCGAATTCTACGGGCATGATACAGTTGTCATGCTGCGCATGCTGGACCAGCCCGATTCCTGGTGGCTCAAACAGGCGGGAGGACGGGAAGCGGTTATCACGCGCAGCCTGAAACAGGCTGTCCAATTGCTCCGGAGTCGCTTTGGCGCGGAGGCGAGCGAATGGCAATGGGGAAAACTGCACCTTGTACGTTTCCTGCACCCTCTGGGGATGCAGAAGCCGCTGGATCGTGTGTTCGACCGCGGACCACTACCCATCGGCGGCGATACCGATACTCCGTGCCAGACGGCCATCCTTCCGGACGATCCATACGAAAATAAGGCTTGGGCACCAACGTTCCGGCAGATCGTAGATATGAGCGATTTGTCGCGTTCCATGGTCATTATTCCACCCGGGCAATCAGGTCAGCTGGGGAGCCCTCACTATGATGACCTGGCCGACTTATGGATCAAAGGAAAATATATCCCCATGCTTTGGACTCGTGAACAGATTGAAGGGGCTGCCGAAGGTCAACTTATTCTGAATCCCTGAGAAGATTCTGAAGGACATGACTGCATCCGTGTTGGCAGTATTTTGCATTTCTGTCAGGGCAATCATGAACAAGCGAGGATGAATTTAGCTATGGGCCATGGTTGATAGAAGAAAATTGTAGTGATTGTGGAGATTCCTCGAAAGTGTGTCCGGGCATTAATATTAATTCTTTGATCTAATCGAGTACTAATGTTAATGCATGCTCATCAAAAATAAGTATTGGAGTTATAAAAATCGCTATGCTGAATTTTTTGCCTCCCCTGGTGCGGGGGATCATTGCATCGCTGCTTTTTGGTTTGAATGTTCTATTCTGGCCGATGTTCGTGTTTGTGTTTTCCATTCTGAAATTTCTGTTGCCGTTTTCGCCTTTGCGCCGTCTGTTCGACAGGATTTTGCTGTGGCTCGCGGAAAACTGGATTTCGTGCAACAGCGGATGGATGCGCCTGACCCAAAAGACTAAATGGGATGTGCAGGGGCTTGAAGGATTGAATTATCACGGCTGGTATCTGGTCATCAGCAATCACCAGTCCTGGGTAGATATTTTCGTGATGCAGCATCTGCTGAACCGGCGCATTCCTTTGATGAAATTTTTTCTGAAACAGGAACTTATCTGGGTACCGGTGATGGGCATTGCCTGGTGGGCGCTGGATTTTCCTTTTCTGCACCGCCACGGTGTCGAATATTTAAAAAAACATCCCGAACAAAAAGGCAAAGATTTCGCAACAACGCGCCTGGCTTGCGAGAAGTTTGCGCATACTCCAACCAGCGTGATGAATTTTCTGGAAGGTACTCGTTTTTCCAAGGCAAAGCACACCAGGCACAATTCGCCATACAAACATCTTTTACGCCCGAAAGCCGGCGGAATGGCGCTGGCTTTGGATGTGTTGGGTGAAAAGTTTCATTCTCTGTTGAATATAACGATAGTTTACCCCGACGGCATTCCGACCTTCTGGAATTTTCTCTGCGGTAAGGTCAGAAGAGTAATTGTGCGCTTTCAGAAAATGGAAGTGCCGAAACAACTCCTGCACGGCGATTATGCTGGTGATAAGGACTTCCGTGTCACTTTTCACAGATGGGTGCATCAGTTATGGGAGGAGAAAGATCAGCAGATCCAATCGCTGAGGAAAGAAGCAGGAACATTATAATCGGCGCCGCTGAAGAGATGCAAGCATGAAGCCACGCAACCGGCTTTTAAAGTTCCGAGTCAGGCGATGATATATTAATTACACTAATATCTTATTGCCTAATTATATTTGCTACTCGGTTAATATCTTCCCGGGCTTCCTTAACCATCCGTTCGATCAACTCTTTACAGGTGGGAATATCCTTTACCAGTCCGACCGATTGTCCCATCATCATGGGCGCGTCTTCGACATTGCCCAGCTCCCAGGCCTCTTTTACCTTTTTGCCGGAGAGGAGCGGGATAAGCTCCTCCAGTCCGCAGCCTTTTGCTTCGAGGGATAAAACTTCAGCAACAACTTTGTTTTTGATGGCTCTCCCTTGCAGACCGATAGTCTTGCAGATGAGAGTGGTCTCGTTTTCCTGCCGTTTAATAAGTTCTTGCTTGATATGGTCGTGCACTTCACATTCCTTAGTTGCCACAAAGCGGGTCGCCATCATAACACCCTGGGCTCCTAAGGTAAGTGCCGCGGCCATAGTGCGTCCGTCTGCGATACCGCCAACGGTTACCACCGGAATCTTGACTGCTTCGACAATACGCGGTGTGAGCAGCATTGTGGTCACGTCGTCATCGAGCGGATGGCCTCCTTCTTCGATGCCCGCGGCATAAATGCCGTCGTAACCGGTCTTCTCCGCGTGTACTGCATGGCGCACCGAACCCACTTTGTGAAAGAGTTTAATCCCCGCCTTTTTTAGTATGTCTATAAATTCTCTCCCCACCGCTTTATCCAGCGGCGTGCCGGATATTTCCAGTCCCGCTACCTTTTCTTCGGCGCACACGCGCAGGTACATTTTGTGATGTTCCGGGGTGATATGCACCGAAGGCAGGATGGTCACATTGACCATAAAGGGATTTTTAGTAAGCCTCCTGGTTTCCCTGATAGCGTTACGGAATTCATCTTCTGTTGGATAGTTTCCGGCGGTCAGATTTCCCATCCCGCCCGCGTTGGATACTGCCGCGCAAAGTTTCGGTTTGCAAAGCCACATCATGGCGCCGCAGACAATGGGATATTTGATGCCGAACATTTCGGTAATTGCTGTTTTCATTTCTTTCCTTCCTCGTAAATGGAAATTGTAATCGTTAATTTTTTGTCCGCCGCGTATATCAATCGGATATATTCAGGGAAGAATTCTCACTTAACATTGGTGCATCCGGGGCATCCATAATTTCAATAATATCCCGGTATAGACGCTTTTTTAATTCCCCGAAAATTCCGCGCTTCTTCTGAAACGTTTTAGCAAAAGCTAATGCTTCCGCCATGAGTTCTTCTTTATTGGCGCACGACTTCAGAATAATATGGTGCGCTTCCAGTTCCGGCGCGCCGTAGCGGTTTCCGGTAAGCTGCATTTCCGATAACTTATACATCGGAACGGCCTTTTTGATAAAAGCGTTCATGCCGGGACGAAAGGGAATGCCGAGATTTACTTCCGGAAAACAGAAAAATCCGCGGTCTGCCTTCATGAATCGAAAGTCACAGGCGCAGGACATAATCGAGCCGTTGCCGTACGCGTGGCCGTTAATTGCCGCGATTACCGGCACCGGATAAAGGAGTAATTTCTTAAAAACACTGTCCATGCCGCTGATGAAATCATTGACTGGTTGATATTCTTTTTTTTGTAATTTTGCCAATATCCACTCCACATCTATCCCCTGGGAAAAATTCTTCTCGTCATTGGAGGTAATAATCAGGGCGGTCACTGATTTGTCGGCGATTATTTCGTCGAGCATGGCGTTTAAGGTTTGGGCAAAGGCGAGATTTTGCTTGTTCTCGCCATTGGTCATGGTGAGAATTGCCACGGTTTCGTCTTTGGCCCATGTCATAATAGGCATATAATGTTCCTTCCTGTTCGTTTTTTGTTTTCCTACATATAAAGGTTATGTTTATAGGTCAAGAAATAAAAATTGAAACCTATAAAGACGTGATGAACCGGCACCACCGTCATTCCGGTCGCAGATGACTTCGCGTGACCTTTAGGTTATTAGGGTACATGCTCTTAGCCTTATACCCGGCAGGGCACCCCAGCGAATGCAGGGTATGCCGGGGGCGCTGCCTGCATTTCCCCGATTTGTAGATTTTATGGGCAAATATTTTCTTAAAAAAATAGTATTTTAAAGATTATACGTATTTTCTTAAAAATATTGTTAGGTGTTTCACCTACGAATCCACAACCTATATGAGCTAACAAAAGCGTATAATGCCGTTTGAGATCTTCGATATGCCAAGGAATTAGAACTGACTCTTCGCGCTTTCTGAATGAAAGACGTATCAATTTCCAGTGTAGATCACGGCCATGATGACTGCCTTGTCTTCTACGGATGCGCTTATAACCTTGTGTGGTATGGTGGCAAGGTAATAAATGCTGTCGCCTTCTTTTAGTGTTTCTTCCTTGTTCCCCAGTACAACTCTAATGGCGCCTTCCATGACCACCAGAAACTCCTCGCCATCATGGATCGAGAGCGCAACGTTACCAGTGTCGGGAGTGAGGGTTACCAAGAAGGTTTCCATGTGCCTGTCCTTGATGCCACTCGCCAGGGACTGGTACTGGTAGTTTGGTCTGTCCATACTGCCGGTGGAGAAACGCTGTATATTCTGTCGTTCCTGTTTCCTCATAACCGAATAGCTGTATCCCGATTTCTCGCCCAGGAGAAAGCTTGTCCCAATCCTGAGGGCTTTGGATAGCTTGACGATGGTACCCAGATCCGGGAGAATCCGCTGGTCCTCTATGTCTTTCACTTTGTCTTTATCAATACCCGAAGTTTTGGAAAACTGTTCCAAGGTCATATCCTGCATTTTGCGTAATTCTTTAAGCCGCTTACCTATCGGGGTGATGTTCTCTTTCTTTTCTTGCTCTTGGTAATAGCCTTGGATTTCATCAAAATATTCCTCATATTCCTTACTATCGCTCATGACTTTCATGGACAATCCCTCTTTTTATGTTTATTATGTAACATATAATATATTACGGATCGGACCTCAATTCAAGTGCATATCTTGAGATTATATATATTGGTTACAAAAAGGGTCAAAACAGGGCATAAAATAACAAAAGGGTGACTATCTTATTTGGATTATAAGATCATCGGTCTTTTGTGTCAATGCAATAGACTACAAAATATGGCACCGAAATTTTTGGAGGACGTGAATTGTGTTTATTACTAATTATAATGATCAATCTTTCTTTTTCCAAGACAGTATATTGTGTAGTTCAGGAAGAACTATGTAAATCGGTATTTTTTAAGAAAATATTGGTCCATAATATCTAAAAGTATTTAATTCGGCAATTTAGGGGTTGCATCTTTACTCTTAATAATTGGCAATCCAAAAATCGTAATGCGTGAAACGTGAAGAGAGAAGCAATAATAAATGCGTATTTCGTGAAGCGCAATCCCTTAACCGATTTAACACTACACTTGATATCTACGTATTAAGTCAATCTTTAATTGCTTTTACCACGGATCGACATAAGCGTGATCTGCCTCGTGAGGCCGCTGAGCGGGAACGGAATTCAAACCCTGCATAATCCATTTGCGGGTATCGGCCGGATCAATTACCGCGTCGATTTCCAGATAGGCGGCCATATTGATGGCTTTGCCTCTTTCATACAGTTGGGCAACCAGTTGCTCGTAGAGCGCTTCACGCTCCTTCGGATCTTTTATCGCCTCAAGCTCTTTTTTAAAACCGGCCTTAACCGCGCCTTCCAGACCCATGCCCCCGAATTCTCCGGTCGGCCAGGCGGCTGTAAAAAAAGATTCATGAAAGCCGCCTTTGGCCATGGCCATCGCTCCGAGGCCATAGCCCCGGCGTAAAACAATTGTAAAGTAAGGCACGGTTAAATGCGCGCCGATGACAAACATGCGGCAGACATGGCGCACCTGCGCGCGCTTTTCGATTTCCGGTCCGACCATGAAGCCCGGAGTATCGCACAAAGACAGGATCGGCAAACCATGCGCGCTGCAAATCTGCATCAGCCGCGCCACTTTGTCCGCGCCTTCCGCTTCAATGGCTCCGGCCATGTGCATACAGTTGTTGGCGATGACGCCGAAAGGCCTGCCTTCGATTCGGAGAAAGCCGGTAACCATACTCGGGCCGAACTTGGGTCTCAGCTCCAGAAAGGAATCCGTATCGGCCAGCGTCCTAATGACTAAGTGCACGTCATAAGCGCGCCGCCTGTTTTCCGGAATCAAACGGCGCAGGCGCAGTTGATCAGCGGCTTCCCATTTGGAAATTGTTCCCTGAAAATAAGAAAGATATTTTTTGGTGACAGCCACCATTTCCACATCATCAGCCACTTCAATATCGACAACGCCGTTTTGTGTCTGCACATCAATTGGGCCGACCTCTTCCGGTTTGAAAACACCGAGGCCGCCGCCTTCAATCATCACCGGGCCGCCCATACCGATATTGGAATTGCCGGTGGCGATAATAACATCGCAGCAGCCCAAGAGAGCCGCATTCCCCGCGAAACAGGGCCCCGATACGACACCAACTACCGGCACCTTGCCGCTGAGCCTGGCAAAAGAGCCGAAGGTGGACAAATCCAGACCTGCTACCATAACGCCTCCGGCGTCAACATCGCCCGGTCTTCCGCCGCCGCCTTCTGCGAACAAAACCAGCGGCAGGCGCTGTTCATGCGCGAGATTCAGCATGCGATCCATCTTTTTATGATTGAAAAAACCCTGAGTGCCGGCCAGAACGGTATAATCGTAAGCCATGACCATGCAGCGGGCTTTGTCATCAGAAAATAGCGAGCCGTTGACCGTGCCGATGCCCGCGATCAGGCCGTCGCCGGGGGTTTTGCTGATGAGATCATCTATTGAACGGCGGCCGCGCTGCGCGGCGATTGTCAGAGCTCCGTATTCGATGAAACTGCCGTTATCGCAAAGATCCTCCACGTTGGCGCGGGCCGTGCGCTGATTTTTTTGCTTTCTTCTGGTCAC
Source organism: uncultured delta proteobacterium (assembly GCA_963762595.1). Lineage (GTDB taxonomy): Bacteria > Desulfobacterota > Syntrophia > Syntrophales > Smithellaceae > UBA4810. The sequence goes on along the minus strand of CAVXLI010000030.1, from coordinate 12,235 downwards.
TGCGTCGGGGCGATTTACATCAAGGCCGAAAGAATGTCTTTTGATCACCTCGGTAAGGTCAGAGCGTAGGGGATTGTTATCGGTTTCTTTACTCGCGGGCGGGGTGGTTTTTCCTTTTTCTGTATCTTCTTTGTCTTTAGTTGTTTTCATGTAATGCAAGCTCCCTTATCTGATGCTGATTGCGCTGATGATAAATTCATACAATAATCATCCGCGTATATCAAGTAGTCCGTCGGCATCTGCGAAAATAAATGAATATAACTCAAAAAACCGGCTTTAAATTTCCGACTGTTTAGTTTTGAAAATATCGCAATTTGTTTGAGGAAATGGTGTATAATTAAATTATCAATTAATAACCGGTGTTGCACCGGAGTGGATGAGATAGTGTATTTATGTTTGTTTTTGATATCCATATCCATACACACAGATATTCCGATTGTTCTTTCATCGGCCCTGAAGATCTGATTCATCAGGCAGTTGAAATGCGTCTTGATGGTATAGCCATTACCGAACATGGCATGCGCTGGCCTGATGAAGAATTCGATAAACTTAGAAAGTTGGCCGATCTTCACTGTAAAGTTTTGATCAATGGGCAGGAGATATATACGGAAAGCAGCAAGAAAGAAATGGAAGGGGATTTTTTAGTGTTCGGCGTAAAACGAAGTCTAACCGGTCGTTATTCGGCGCATGAACTTAGCGAAATTGTTCATAAAGAGGGAGGTATTCTCATCGCGGCGCATCCCTACAAATTATCCCGCGGGGGAAAATCCCATTATTATGGTGCCGGTGATCGCATTTACAAATTGCCGATTGACGCCATCGAGCTTTGTCATCCCGATCATACCGATTTGGCTGTAAGTAAAGTCCGTAAGGCGATGAGTAAGCTCGGCATACCGGGAACCGGTGGCAGTGACGCTCATAAAATTTTCAAGGTAGGTTCATGCGTAACCATTTTTGAAAATAAAATTTTTGATGAAAAAGATTTTATTAGCGAAATTCGTCAGGGGAATATCAAAGCGGAAAAAAAGTTTTAGCGTTTCTCTTATCTTCGCTGTTAAGCAGGTCGGAAGCCTTGCCGTCCAATGACACATCTAAACAACCAAAATCCGACACATCAGCACTATCGGCCGCCAAAGTCTCGACCACCATAGTCCGGAGGGAAGGTGCGGCACGAAAACGTAAAATTTAACCTTAGACACGCTCGAAAGAATAGTTTCCTTAGTTTTCCCGCCCTATTGATTCAGCGCTCTTTAGAACACTTTGAAATAAAACAATGCGTAAATGATAATGACAACAATCAACACCGCCAATATGACAAAATTGAACTTGCGTTTTTCTTTCACCATGGCCATGATTTGCCTCCTGCGTTGTTAACGTTACTATAATCCTTTTTTCACAACGACAGCCAGGTACCATAGTTCTCCCCTGGCCAATTCACACCACCGATAATTGTCACTCGCCTGCTATGCCATTATTTTTGATATTTGACGAGACATTACTCCCTTATGAAATAAGTATAAGAAATCCGGTCTTGTATGTCAAGGTAATACTGAATTTCTGAATTGCGCTTCTAAACCCCCAGATACGCTTTTTTGACGTTTTCGTCGTTAAGCAGATCGGAAGTCTTGCCCTGCAAAGCCAGTTCGCCGTTTTCCAGAACATAACCGTAAGAGGCGAGCATCAGCCCGAGACGGGCATTTTGTTCCACCAGGACCAGGGTCACTCCTTCGCGATGGATCTCCTTGATTTTTTCAGCCAGCATTTGGCGTAGTAAGGGACTGAGCCCCAGCGAAGGTTCGTCCAGCATGAGCACTTCCGGCTCGGCCATCAATCCGCGCGCGATGGCGACCATCTGCTGCTGGCCGCCGCTCAGCTCCCGGCTTTCGGCATTGAGCTTGTCCTTAAGGTCCGGGAAAAGGGTCAAGGCTTTATCCATCGATTGCTGCACCCCTTTTCGGTCTTTTCGCAAATAGGCCCCCATCTGTAGATTTTCCCTGACTGTCAGGAGCGGAAAAAGTTTTCGGCCTTCCGGGATCTGGATGATGCCCCGGGAAGCAATTTTTCCGGGTTTCAAGCCGTTTATTTTTTCCCCCTTGAAAGAAATTTCACCCTGCCCTTTTTTCACCTTGACGATTCCGCTGATGGCATTCAAGGTCGTTGACTTGCCCGCGCCGTTGGCCCCCAGGATGGTGACAAAGTCCCCTTTATTCACCGATAAGGATAACCTTCGGACCGCCGCCTTTTTGCCGTATCTAACCCAGAGGTTTTTCAGTTCCAGCATAGTTAAACCATCTCCGTTCCCAGATAGGCCTCGATGACTTCCTGCTTGTTCATCACTTCCTCCGGTTTTCCCTCGGCGATCTTGGTGCCGAAGTTGAGAACGACCACCCGGTCGGCCACATCCAGCAACACCTTCATGTTGTGCTCGATCAAAATAACGGTGACGCCCTGTTCCCTGAGCATCTTGATCTTATCCACCACGAACATGGCCTCTTCGTGATTCATACCGGTGGTCGGCTCATCGAGAAGAAGCACGCTGGGATTGGCGATCATGGCCATGGCAATGCCGAGCAACCTTTGATACCCGTGAGAGAGCCCTTCCGCCGGCAAAAAGTATCGTTCAACAGATCAAGAAGTTTTATCAACTCGATCACCCGGCCCACAACTTCTTCATTTTCATCCTTCCAGGCCCGGGTGTTGAAAAAAGAATGCCAGTGGTTGGTCTTGTATTGCTGATAAGAACTGATCAGCATGCTTTCAATCACCGTGGTCCCTTCATAGAGCACATTGGACTGAAAAGTCCGGATGATGCCCTGGGAAGCAATCCGATCGGGACGCAGCCCGGAAATCTTTTTGCCGTTGAAATATATCTCTCCCCTGGTAGGACGATAATAACCGCTGATGACATTGATCAAGGTGGTTTTTCCGGAACCGTTAGGTCCGACAATGCCCAGTATCTCCCCTTTTTCCACCTTCAGGTCGATATCCTCGAGGGCGGCCAATTTGCCGAAGGTTTTGGTTACCTTTTTTAATTCCAAAAAAGACATCTTAAAACCTCATAAGGCAGACATGAAGTAAGACGTAAGAATTCAAGGGATAAAAGTGACTTTTTCGCTTCACGCTTAACGCTTCACGCTTCACGTCTGTATTCATCATTCCTCCGGTTCATCAATTCAAACTCCTTCTCCCTCCAGACTACCTTGGTCCAGAATCTTCCCCAGAGATCGACCAGCCCGGTCCCTTTGGGCAGGAAAAGCAGAACCAGCACAACCACCGCGCCGAATAACAATTGCTGAATGCCATATATTTCCAGGCGGGTCAGATAGCTGCCGAAGATATAAAGCAAAACAGAGCCGATAATCGGCCCCCCGACCAGAGAGCCGATCCCGCCCACGATACTCATAATCATGATTTGTATGGACTGCCACAATCCCAGCATGGTGGGCGTAATGACCGTCAGGGAGTGGGCATAAAGGGACCCGGCCAGACCGGTGAACACCCCGGCCACGGTAAAGGCAATGACCCGGTATTTCATCAGATACATACCCTGATGCTCGGCCAGTACCGGATTGAGGGCTACCCCGGCGAAAGAACGCCCCAGCCGGCTCTCACCGATTCGCCAGAAAATCAAAGCGGTGACAGCCACCAGCCCAACCGTTAAATAAAAATAAGGCACCGTACTGGCTAAAAAAATTTATTTCAAAAAAACCCAGGGAAATGGGGTTCGGCGGCGAAGTGATCAGTCCCCGGGTCCCGCGGGTAACGGATTCCCATTGTTGGGCGATAATGCGGATGACCTCACAGAGAGCCAAGGTGATGATGGAAAAATAAATACCGCCCACCCGCAGGACCACCATGCCTACCAATAAGGCGACGAACCCCGAAACCAAACCGGCCAGCAAAAAGGCCGGCCAGAAGGACCAACCCATTTGAGCGGTCAATATGGCCGAGGTGTAGCCGCCAATGGCCATGAAAGCCGCCTGTCCCAAGCTGAATTGCCCGGTTCGAAGCACCAGGGTGAATCCCATAACAGCCACAGCCCAAATACCGCTTAAAATGAGCATGGACAGAGTGGCCTCATTGGTCGTGATCACCGGGACCAATAGAATCATCAGAACCAGCAATCCGATAACGGCCTTGGGTACAACATTCTTATAATCAATATAAGTCATCATTTTAAGGAAGCTCCAAACAAGCCCTGAGGCCTGACCAGCAGGATAATGATGACCAGCACGAAGAGCACCACCTCGGAAAAGTAGGACAAATGGTAGGCCACAACGCTATTAAGAAAACCCAGGATGAGACCTCCGACGATAGCCCCGGTGAGGCTGCCGAGGCCGCCGATGACAATGGCCAGCAAAGACATGATCATGGGAATGCCGCCGATAAAAGGATTAATCGTGTAGAGGGGGGCGATGATACCTCCGGCCATGGCCGCCAGCCCGCAGCCGATACCCATAACCGTTAATGAAAGTCGTTCCACACTGACGCCGCATAGACTGGCGGCATCGGGTTGCTGGGCCGTAGCCCTGATGGCCAATCCTATCTTGGTAAAATTCAGCATGACATACAGGATAAGCATGATCACCAAAGTAAAGGAAACCACGGCGATCTTTTGGTAGCTCACACTGAAAGAACCCAGGTTGACTACCCCCGGAAGAACCCTGGCCAAGCCCTTATCCTGCATGCCAAAGACCATACTGGCCGCCCCTTCGAAGAAAAAGATAAGCCATATGGTGCCACACCCACATATAAATCGCCCTTGACGTGGTCGATAATGACTTTCTTAACCAAGATACCCAACCCCGCCATCAACAACCCTGTTATCAGGATGCTTATGGGAAAAGGTATGCCCGCCTGCGAAACAGCGTAATAAACGATGATAGCAATGACAAGTCTGAAATTGTGAAGGTTCCGACCATCTACGATTTGGCCAAGACCGAAGGCCTCAAAACCGCAGCCGTCTATTGGCCGGCGACACGGAATGCGGCGGCGTTGGATTGGACCACTCCAGAAGTAAAATCAAGATAGCCTGGTGCGAAAATACACGACGCCGGAGCTCTTCGAGGAATGCCAGCAGGCCGGATTGAAAATTACTCGGCCAGGCGCGACGACGGAGCGGCGGGCAGCAAAGAAGACCCCGATGACGCGACCTGGACCAAGGTATTCAACCTGATTCTGGAGAAGCACCATCCCAATCTGGCCCTGCTCCATCTGGTGAATATCGATCACACCGAGCACGCAACGGGGCCGCAATCGCCGGAAGCCTATGCGGCCATCAAGACGGCGGACGATCAGGTCCGGGACATTTTGAACGTGCTCAAGAAAGAGTATCCCGGCAAGGCCACCCTGTTCGTGGTATCCGATCACGGCTTTTCGCCCATTGATCACCAAGTCTTGCCCAACGTGGTGCTAAAGAAAGCAGGGCTTGTGGAAACGGCAGGGGACCGAATCACGGGCGGAGCCGTGCAGGTTGTTGTGCAAGGTGGGTCCGGCGCTGGTTTATGTGATGGACGAAGTCGATCGGCAAGGAACGATCGAGCGAGTCAAAAAGGCGTTTGCCGATGTGGAGGGTGTGGCAAAAATCGTGGGCGCGAAGATTTGGCCCGCTATGGTCTGGCACAGCCACAGCGAGTCCTCACTCGCCTGACCTCGTCCTCTTTGCCAAAATGGGCTGGAACTTTGGCGATACGGCGGCCGGCGAGTTGCCATTCGTCCACAAACCAGAACGCAAGGGAAGCCACGGGCACGACGCCGAGTTGCCCGAATTGCACGCGACGTTTGTGGCCTGGGGCTACGGCATCAAGCCGGCGGGAGTCGGGCACGATCGAAAACACGAGCATTGCGCCGACAATCGCCCGGCTCCTCGGTCTGGCGATGCCCGATGTGGAGGGCAAGCCGTTGGAGGCGGTGCTAGCGGAGTAGGTGGCTGCTAGCAATCTCGCGGCCGCGACGCCAACCTGCTGCTGTGGGACGTAGTTCGCTGTCAGCATTTGCCGCAGGCGCTCGAACTCTTCGTGGTTCTTGAAGTGGATCGTGATCTTGCCGCGGCCTTTGGCGGTCTGGCTGAGATCCACCTTCGTGCCGAGCGCCGTGCGGAGCTCTTGTTCGAGCGAGGCGATTTGCTCGTTGCGCGGGCGTTGCGACCGGGCGCGAATTGCCGTCGGCATCGACGATCCGCAGTTGGTCGCCGTCGAGCGAGTGGATGCGATCCTGCACGGCCTGCTCGGTCGCGCGGACCGAGAGGCCTTCCTTCTTGATCCGCTGCGGCGAATTCGATCTGCTCCTGCTCGTCGCCCGAGCGGCAACAGCGCGCGGGCATGGCCCTGCGAGATGTCGCCTTCTTGCACCATCTGCTTCACGTCGGCCGGCAGCTCCAGCAGGCGAATGCAGATTGGCCACGGTCGAGCGGTCGACGTGCACGCGCGACGGCCAGCTCTTCCTGCGTGCATTGATACTGATCGATGTAGCGCTGGAACGACTCGGCCTTTTCGATCGCGTTGAGGTCCTTGCGTTGGACGTTTTCGACGATGGCCAGCTCGGCCATCTGGCGATCGTCGACGTCGCGAATCTGCACCGGCACTTGCCGCCAGTCGGCGGCCTGGGCGGCGCGAAGCCGGCGCTCGCCGGCGATCAGTTCGAAGCCGTCGCCCGACGCGGCGGACGACCAGCGGCTGCAGAATGCCGTGCGTGCGGATGCTGTCGGCCAGATCGGCGATCTCGGCTTCGTCGAACGTCTGCCGCGGCTGGTACGGATTGCGCTCGATCGCGTCGCAATTGAGCCAGACCTGGCCGTTCTCGTCGCGCGACATGCGGTCGTCGACGGGCGGCGTTCGACGGCGGCCGCTGTCGGGCGTCGCGGCGGCCGGCTTCCGGCTCATCCCAGGCGCGACCCAACAGGGCTTCCAAACCACGTCCCAAACGTCGCTCTCTCGACACGGCCCAATCCTCCCTGATTGTGGGCACTGGCAGTCGTGCGATAGCTCGCCGTCGCCATGCGGCGACTGCGGTTGGCCGCAGGCATCCTTGCCCGGCCGCCAGCAATTGCGCGCATTCGCGGCGCGCTATCACAGCGCCATCGGACGCGAACTGCCGCCGACTTTCATCGGCTAACGGACGGCGACGATCGTATCGAATCGGTCGGCGAGGACACAGTTTGCTTGATCGTCGCGGATTGCCGCGGCACGCGGCGACAGCAAACAGTGTCCGCTGCATTCGATCCGCTAGCAGGTCAGCATGCGTACAATGGGTGCGCTATCGCATCCAGCTCCGCTGTCAGTTCGACGGCATTCAGATGCGCAGTCACCGGTATGAATCCGTGTCCAACCGCCGACGGATGACGCAATTCGCTCGAACGCTCCGTCGACAGCACAGTCGATGTCGACTGCATCGCGGAGCCGCTATTCGACGGCCTCGTACGATTGGCTGCAATCATCGCGGTTGGCATCTGCATTGCCGGGCGGCGTATCCGATCGTGTTCTGCATGGTTCGTGTATCGGCCTGATCGTCGGAAGTGTTCCGTCATCGCGGAGCTTGCGTCGCGAGTGCGTGTTGCAGCTGATCGTTTTCGAGGCGCTGATTCGCAGCCGCGGCTCGTCGGCATCGACTTTGGGCCGCGTTGGTTCTCAGCTGTTCTCGTCGTGCCGGTCGTTTCATCTCTTCGTGTGGTCGCTGCAGCTTGCGGACGAGCATCGTTTGGCTCGGTGCGATTCGCTGGCGGACTCGTCGGCTTTGTTGCCGTCTTGCCTTTGCTATCGAATCGCGCCCACAGTTTGACTGAGGCGACGCTACTTGGAATCGCTGATGGCTTTGCTGGGCCCCGGCTTGACGACCGTGCTTGGGCAGATCGGCGGGGCGCAGTGGCGGACGGCGCGTGGATCGGTCGAGCAAGCATGGTTCAACGCAGTCGCGCGATATCGGCCGACTGAGACTCCGTCGAACGGCAAGACGAATTGACGGACGGCGTTGACTCGCACGCTTTCGATTTCGGCATTCGGCACCTGCTGTGGTTGACCGTCTGGCTGAGCCTGCTGCTGACCGCTCATTCGGCTGTCGGGAATCCCGTTCGAGCTGATCCTGCCGGTACTGCTGGCTGGCTCGTCTACCAGGCGGCGACGCTGTGGATTGGCGGATGGCTGCGTGCCGCTGGCTGCTGCCGTGGTGGGCAGGCCGGGCGGCAAGTCCGTTCCACGTGAAACAATCGGCAGCCTGACCGCAGCTTGTGCGTTTCACGTGGAACACACAGAATCGCGGATCGACGCCAGTCGGCGCCAACCCGCGAAGTCGTTTCACGTGAAACGGCGGAGGGCTGAAGTGTCTGGTCGAAGGTCAGTTGCACAGATGCTCGGCCTCGACCTCGTCGACTGACCGCTCGGACTCACTGACTACTCCAGCGGATTGATCACCAGGCCGCTGAGCAGCTTCGGATAGAAGTACGTGCTCTTGGCCGGCATCCGTTCGCCGTGGCTGGTGATGGTGCGGATGTGGTCGACCGTGGCCGGCATGACCAGGGCGGCCAGCGGAAGCGGCCGCCGGTGCCTGCTGGCCCGTGGCGTCGCGGCCGGCGGCGTCGCCTCGCTTGAGGCCGCGGACCACTTCCTCGATGAGGTGGACGTACTTCGGGCGTGGGCAGGTTCGTTCGGCGGCCGAGCAGCGTGTCCGATCGATCAGCCGGTGCAGGATGCTCACGCCCAGGCCCTGCCAGTCGGCGCGAGTGGTCGGTGGCGACCTCGGCCATGCGGCCGCGGCCGGCGTCGGTGAGCCGGGCGATCGTCCACTGGTCGTCCTTGCGCCGTGTAGAGGCCGAGCGTGCCTTGGTCGCCGTCGGTCTCGATGTCTTCCCAGAGCGAGCGGCGCCCGGTCGGGCCCTTTGCCGGCCGGCTCGAGCGTCGAAGCAGTCGCCGAGCCGTTCGCGGCAGTTCGTCGGCCGTCATCGGCGGCAGGCCGCGGAACAGCCGGTGCGTGGCCAGCACGATCAGGCCGGGGTCGTTCATCGCGACGCACATCATCAGCACGAAGTTGGCCGGGTGGTCGGGCGACGAGCGAGCCCGCTGTCGTGACGAGCTGGTCGCGGTAGTTGCAGGCCGTCTCGTAGCGGTGGTGGCCGTCGGCGATGAAGATCGGCTTCGGGCCCATCGCGGCCGACGACGGCCGTGATCGCCGCCACGTCGGTCACCGGCCAGAGGCGGTGGACGACGCCCAGGTGGTCGGTCGCCTCGAGCGGCGTCACGCCGGCGATCGGCCGCTTCGAGCAGGTTCTGGGCCTCGTTCGTCGGGTCGGGATACAGGCCGAAGATCTGGCTGAGGTTCGCCTTGCAGCGCGGTCCAGCAGCATGAGGCGGTCGGCCTTCGGCGCCGGCCGTGCGTCTCCTCGTGCGGGATAGATCTTGCCCTCGCCGAACCGCGCGAGCCGCAGGCGGGCCATGAAGCCGCGGCGGGTGTACGTCGTGCCGCCGTCGGTGAACATCCTGGTGGTAGACGTAGATGGCCGGGTCGGCCTCGGTGAACAGCACGCCCTCGCGCTGCCAGTTCTTGCAGGAACCGGGCGGCCCGGGTGTAGCGGTTGTTGCTGCTCGTCGTCGCCCGGCTCGTCGCGGTTGAGGATCAGGCGGACGACGTTGGCCGGGATGCTTGCTTGTAGAGCTGGTCCTGCAGCTCGGGGCCGATCACGTCGTAGGGCGGCGCGATCACGTCGCTCAGCGAGCCGACGTGGCCCAGGTCGTAACGGATGCCGCGGAAGGCTTGGATTTCGGGCATGGGAGAGTCGAGACAGGTCAGGGTCGAGGAGTCGAAGCGGATCGCCAGATCGCGATCGAGCAATCAAGAAACAGGCTCCGAGATTGTATCCCGGAGCCCGTGGAGTTGTCAAACCCTCAACCGCTGCGATCCGCGCTTAGTACCGGTAGTACTCCGGCTTGAACGGCCCGTCGACCGGGATGCCGAGGTACTCGGCCTGCTTCGGCGTCAGCTTCGTCAGCTTCACGCCGAGCTTGGCCGAGGTGCAGCCGGGCGACTTCCTCGTCGAGCTTCTTGGGCAGCACGTGGACGCCGAGCGGATACTTGTCCGGTCTCGGTCCACAGGGCGATCTGGGCGAGCACCTGGTTGGTGAACGAGTTGCGACATGACGAACGACGGATGGCCCGTCGCGCAGCCGAGGTTCACCAGCCGGCCTTCGGCCAGCAGGATGATCGAGTGGCCGTCGGGGAACGTGTAGCGATCGACCAGCGGCTTGATGTTCGACCTTCTTGACGCCCGGCGACTGCTTCGAGCCAGGCCACGTCGATCTCCAGATCGAAGTGGCCGATGTTGCAGACGATCGCGTCGTTCGGCATCTGCGTCATGTGCTTGCCGGGGATGATGTCGCGGCAGCCGGTGGCGGTGACGAAGATGTTGCCCTGCGGGGCGGCGTCTTCCATCGTGGTGACTTCGTAGCCTTCCATCGCCGCCTGCAGGGCGCTGATCGGGTCGATCTCGGTGACGAGCACCCGGGCGCCGAGGCTCCGCATCGAGTGGGCACAGCCCTTGCCGACGTCGCCGTAGCCGCAGATCACGACCACCTTGCCGGCGATCATGACGTCGGTCGCCCGCTTGATGCCGTCGGCCAGCGACTCGCGGCAGCCGTAGAGGTTGTCGAACTTGCTCTTGGTGACCGAGTCGTTGACGTTGATCGCCGGCACCTTCAGCTCGCCGCGCTCGTGCATCTGGTAGAGGCGGTGGACGCCGGTGGTCGTCTCCTCCGACAGGCCGCGGATGCCGGAGCAGCAGGTCGGGGAACTTGTCGTGGACCATGGCGGTCAGGTCGCCGCCGTCGTCGAGGATCAGGTTCAGCGGCTGGCCGTCGGGGAAGAACAGCGTCTGCTCGATGCACCAGTCGAACTCCTCGTCGGTCTCGCCCTTCCAGGCGTAGACCGGGACGCCGGCTTGCGGCGATGGCGGCGGCGGCGTGGTCCTGGGTCGAGAAGATGTTGCAGCTGCTCCAGGTGACCTCGGCGCCCAGCTCGGCGAGCGTCTCGATCAGCACGGCCGTCTGGATCGTCATGTGCAGGCAGCCGGCGATGCGGGCCCCGGTGAGCGGCTTGCGTGCGGCCGTACTTCTCGCGCAGGGCCATCAGGCCGGGCATTTCGTTCTCGGCCAGCTCGATCTCCTTGCGGCCCCAATCGGCCAGGCGATTGAACTCGGCGGGCGAACAATCGAGCACTTTGTACGGCAATCTTCGTAGCCACTTGCGACACGGGAATCTCCTTAAAATTTGGGCGAATGCATTCAATATGATTGTAATTGGCCGGGCACACAGCTGGCAAGGCATGGAGACGCTATGCGTGCTCTATGCCATTGGCACACCACTTTTCTTGGCACACTACTTTCGCAAGAGGCGTGAGGTCGCCGGCGCCGAGCATGGCGAGCAGCATCGAGACGACCAGGCCCGCCGTTGCGTCGAGGTCCCCGGCACCATCAGGTCTATGGTCATCGGGTACGACGGGATCAGGTTGGCGGAGACGCTGCCCGCGCCCGTCGTTCGCATGGACATGCCGCCGCCGGTCTGCGGCAGCATCCACGAGTGGGGCGAGCAGGCCGCCCATCGGCAGGCTCATTGACCGGGTTCTTCCTGTTGACCAGCCTGGCCATCGCTTCGACTCATCGTATTGCTCAGCGGCTCGACGTGCTGCGCAAACAGCTTCCCCAGCATCCGCAGGGCAAGGATGTCACGGCCGAGCTCCTGATGACGCTCGAGCGCACGGCGCAACAGCACGGGCTGATCCTCCTGCGGCGCGAACCGGAGAAGGAAAAGAGCGTCGGCGACCTGTACGAGGTGGCGATCAACTGCACGTGGGAAAGCACGCTCGATGCGCTCGTTCATTTTCTCTATGCTTTGCAAATTCAGGGTGCTATTTTAGACATCCGCCAGTTGACGATGACGCCGGGGCAGGGCGGTCCGGATCGGCTGAAAGGTAATTTTACGGTGGATTGTGCGTACACGCGCACGCCCGCCAGGAAGCGGCTCCTCAGGAGCCGGCGCAAACGAAAAACTGACGTTTAGCCAGCGATTGACACGATGTTCAGATACCTCTACAAAAAATGGCGCCGCGCGGTCGCGCTGTTGATGGCTGTTTCGTTTCTGGGCAGCGCCGTGACCGCGCCCGGACAGGGCATGCCGCCTTCCGCGGTACCTCCGATGAACCGCTCGACCATTCCCACGGCGGGCCGAAGGGTTCACCCGCATCCGCGGTGCCGAT